>JBGVFB010000001.1:0-3691 GCA_045120675.1 Faecousia sp.
GGAATCAGGCCAATGCTGATTGCCAGCGCATGATTGAGTCCCTTGAGTTCCCCCTCAGACAGCTTTCCGATGTACTGAACCAGCCGGGTTTTGTCCACGGTTCTGATTTGCTCCAGCATGACCATGGAAGGCTGCACAAGCCCGCTCCCCGGCTTCAGATGGTAGTGGGTGGGCAGATTCGCCTTGGTCTTAATCTGCGTGGAAATCGCTGCCACAATGGTGGTGGGACTGTGCCGGTTTCCCACATCGTTCTGAATAATCACCACCGGGCGGTAGCCGTTCTGCTCGGAGCCAATCCCCGTGCCCAGGTCTGCGTAGTACAGTTCTCCTCTGAGATATGTGTTTTTCATGTGTTTATGAAACCTCCTATAAGTATTTAGGCACCATTCTGCCTATGTAATATCCCCACAACAGATCTTCGCATCGCCGGTGGTAATCCTAACAGAGCCTATGGTATCGCACATAAAACCTCTTGCGGTGATTCTTCTTTTGCGGTAGAATGAACAGAAAGAATTTGGTAATAAGGAAAGAAATAATCGTGAAAGAAGTCAATTTAACAGAGGGGTCAATCTTCAAAAGACTGATCCGATTCTCCCTGCCGATGATCGCAGGAAATTTCCTGCAGCAGGTATACAATCTGGTAGATACACTGATTGTGGGAAAGTGCATCGGAGCGGATGCGTTGGCATCTGTTGGTTCTGCATACACCATGATGATCTTCATTACCTCCATCATCATTGGGCTTTGCATGGGCAGCGGCGCATTCTTCTCTGCGGATTACGGCGCGGGGGAAGACAGCAGACTGCGTGAGGATGTGCGCCTGTCGTTTTGGTTCATTCTCGCTGTGTCCGGGGCGATTTACCTTGCCATCTATCCCGGAATGCAGTTCATTTTGAATCTGCTGCAAACGCCGCCGGAACTGATGGGGTTGACCCGGGACTATGTGTCCGTGGTGTTTGTGGGTATTGGTTTCGTGTTCCTCTACAATTTCTTTTCCTATCTGCTGCGGGCTATGGGAAACTCCGTCGTGCCGCTATCCTTTTTAGCGGTTTCTGCCGGGATGAACATTGTGTTGGACATCTGGTTTGTTGTGGGACTTCATATGGGCGTCAGCGGTGCGGCATGGGCAACAGTCATCGCGCAAGCCGCCGCGGGTATCGGCATTGCTGTTTACTCCATTGCAAAGCTCCCGATTCTGCATAGGGACAGGCCGAGTGTGAAATGGAATCCGCACAGGCTCTGGGAAATCATCGTCAATGATGTGGCAACCGGCATTCAGCAATCCGTCATGAACTTCGGCATCCTGATGATTCAGGGGCTGGTCAACAGCTTTGGCACCACCATCATGGCATCCTTTGCCGCCGCTGTGAAGATCGACACAATAGCCTATATGCCGGCGCAGGAATTTGGCAACGCCTATTCCCTGTTCGTCTCCCAGAATTACGGTGCGAAGAAAGCAGAACGAATCCGAAAAGGAACCCACATTTCCTTTTTGGCATCCGCTGCATTTTGCTTGATAATTTCTATTTTCATTTTCATCTTTGCGGAAAAACTGATGGGAATCTTTATAGATGCCAGCGAGACTGCCATTATTGCCGAGGGAGCCAGATACCTTCGGATTGAAGGTGCCATGTATGTGGGCATCGGCGTTCTGTTCCTCTGGTATGGCTATTTCCGTGGCATTCGCAAACCCCATATTTCTCTGATTCTGACGATCATTTCTCTGGGAACCCGGGTCGCGCTGTCCTATGCGCTGGCTCCCCATACACCCCTTGGCGTGGTGGCAATCTGGTGTTCCATTCCCATCGGTTGGTTCCTTGCAGATGCGGCAGGATTGCTGTTTTGCCGCAAATATAGGCAGTAATCTACTTATGTACGATCAGCCAGCGCACAGTATTCTGGTGCTAGCTGATTTGTTATTTGAAGAAGCCTATTTGTCCTCGACACCCCGGCTATGATGGGAAGTCATCAAACGGCTGGCAGCGTACCAGCTCCACGGGCCTTTTTTGCGCCCTCGCATGGTTCTCATGTGACCGCCCTCATTGCGTGTGGCTGTGACTGGACGGGAGTATCATTGTCCCCACTGCCTGTCATCGCCCTTCTGGGTGCTGCCCAGAAGTCATAGAATACTGTTTCTCGCTCCGTGCCGGGGAGGAAAGCCTAGCAGACCAAAAAGATAAGTGATGTCCTGTTTCTTTCCCCCGGCACATCCCGGCGCAGTTTCTAAAGCGGCTTATGCTCATCACAATAGCAATGGGAATGTGTTTGACGAATGGGTATGCAGTTTTCAAAGTACAGGCCCATTCCCCAAAACAGAGAAACAGGTGAAGGAAAAAGCCCCTTCACCTGTTAGCTCACTTATCGGCTAAATTGTAACCCTACTTTGAAAAAAACTTTTTGATATTGTTCTCTGCAGCTGCAACTGACTTGATAATAGACGGATACTTGCAGCCTTCCATCTGTGCAATCTGTTCGTAGGTGTACCCTCCAAAATAATACAGAAGGAGCCGCCTGCGCTGGGTAGCTGGGAGCTGCGCAATCGCCTTGTGCAGTTCCTGATACATGATTCTGCGGTATACATGATCCTCCACAGGCTCGGATGGATCGGCAATTCTGTGACTTAACGGTTCGTCGCCCATATCTGCTTCTGTCAAATGGCGGCTGACCACGTTCATATGTGAAATATCCTCCAGTTCAAAGCGGTCAAACGCAGCATAGAGTTCCATGTTGATCTCCTGTTTATGATAAATCCCTTGTCCATCGGCAAAGGCTATGTAGTATGTGCCGTTCTCAATGGACAATGTGTAGGGGTTCTGTTTATCTTTCTTTCGGTTTGGATGGTTTCCATCCATGTTCCGTACCTCCAATCAGTCTGAATTTTGAAAATTCAGGCTGATTGGAGGGCTACGGCAGTGATGGAAATATAATTCCAGCTTTAGTGCGTGATACCCTTGTAATCTACAGAGAAATGCAAATCAATGTGTGTTTGGTATCGATGAAATAGCTGTAACATTCTTGCCATCTTCCTTAAAAAGTGGAATTATAATTCCATCCAGATAGCATATCGTTGTATTCAAAATGAACGACCTATATTGTAAAATATGGTCGAGGTGAGTGGGAAATGTGGGATTATCGTAGTTCCTTAGCGAAAGCCGTGAATCGAGCCCGGACGAAAAAGAGGCTGACAAAAAGGTATGTCGCTGAGAAAATAGGTACAGATGCACGCACGGTTTCAAACATCGAGAAGTGCGAATCAAATACCACACTGGATGTACTGTGCCCATTGCTGGAACTCCTGGAAATCGATCCACGGGAAGCGCTTTGCCCCACAATGACTCAAGAATCCCCTTCGCATTTTCAGTTCAGAACTCTGATTGATAATTGCAGCGAGCAGGAAGCTGCCGCTTTACTTGCAGTCTGTGAGGCTGTTCTCGGTACGATGAGAGGCCGAATATCCGATGATATCAAAGAATAAACACAGAGCCTACATCCCTTGTCGTCATGGGAAGCAGGCTCTGTGTTACTACATCTGGCTCATTTGCTTTCGTTCATTTTGAATTGTACAACGTTAATGCGTATTTCAATTTTACATTTGGGACAAAACAGTGGGAAATTTACAAGAACTGTGTCAAATTGCACCTTTGTCCGTGTTTTCCCTCCGCATATCGGGCACCGAATCCATCGTGAACCC
>JBGVFB010000002.1:0-2320 GCA_045120675.1 Faecousia sp.
AGTAGATACGCCTGCATAGGGCTTGAACACGCCGCTGGGCATGGAAATCACTGCCCGGAGCTGGTGGTTCTCCACGATCTCCTTGCGGATGGACTGGTGGGCCTTGCTGGAACCGAACAGCACACCGTCCGGGACGATACAAGCACACTGACCGCCCTTTTTCAGCATCCGTAGGAACAGAGCGAGGAACAGCAGCTCCGTCTTCTTGGTATTGGTGACGGATTTCAGATTATCGTGGATACTCTCCGCGTCTACCGTCCCCTTAAAGGGCGGGTTCGCCAAGATCATGGTGAACTTTTCGGAAAGCTCGTTTTGCTTGGACACGCTGTCCTTATAGTCAATATTGGGATTGCCGATGGAATGGAGCATCAGGTTCATGGCGGAGATACGGAGCATGGTCCGGTCGGTATCAAAGCCGGTGAACATGGGGCCTGCGTAATGCTCCCACTGCTCGGAAGTCATGGTGTCTTCGTATTCTTTCCGAATATACTCAGCAGCAGACACCAGGAAGCCAGCCGTACCGCAGGCAGGGTCACAGATGGTGTCGCCGGGAGTGGGATTCAGAAGCTGCACCATCATTTCCCGAATATGCTTGGGGGTGCGGAACTGGCCGTTTTGTCCGGCGGTTGCCAGCTTTCCCAGCATATACTCGTACAGGTCGCCCTGCATATCCCGGTCGGAAATATCATGCTCATAAAGATCCTCCAGCCCAGTGATGATCTTCTGCAGCACCTGAGGCGTGGGAATCAGGAACATGGCATCGCCCATATACCGGGCGAAGGCAGTATCATTTTCGGTGCTTTCTACAGTGTCATCGCTGATCTCGATCATATTGCCTTGCGCGTCAAAATCCGGCAGGCATCCGTTTTTCAGATTCTTGATGGCAGGAAATACCCGCTGGGAGATCACATCATAAATGTGCCGGGGATCGCTGTTCTTAAACTTACTCCAGCGCATAGACTGGCCCGCTTCGCTCTGGGGGAAAATCTTGGGCATGCTCTCTCCGGTCATGTTCTCAAAGCCTTCAGTCTCCAGCTCCTTCTCGTCCAAAGAGCGAATGAACATAAGGTATGTCAGCTGCTCAATAACGGTCAGAGGGTTGGTAATACCGCCTGCCCAAATGTCAGTCCAGATCTTATCTACTTTATTTTTGATCGTTCCGGTAATCATTATTTTTCTCCTTTTAGTTCCATGTCGTTTGCGAAGCGATCCAGTTTGCGGTGAGTTCATTTTCAGCGACAATGGCATCCCAGATAGGGGCAAGGAATTGCTGAATGCCGTTAATAACTTCCGCAAAGGGCATTTCGGGGTTACCAAGCGTTTTGAGGAAATACCGCCATTTGGTTTGCATATCGGGGTCATCCGCCAATGCCAAGACACGGTCAAAGCTATCCTTTTCGTAAGCAGTACCACGATTTTGAAGCGTTTCTTGAATGGCCGTTTGCAGTTTCAGTCCGTCAAAGTCGAAGGTGCGGGACAGATAGTAAATATCGTAAAAATCCTTCATGCGGCCCGTCAGTTCAAAGCGCTGCAGGATGGCATCGAACTTCTCTGCAACGGTACTTTCCAGAGAATATGTAAGGATCTCCGGTTTTTCATAACCGTCTAGTTGGGTCTGAATATTCCGCCGCTGGGCATTGGGGACGATCACATCGCCCACGCCAATATCCACATTGAACGGCACACGGACATTCTTAATATAGCCGGTGATCTGCGTGCTGACACCGTGATACTTGCGCTGTACAGCAATCGGTTCGGTCTTGCCGGCCTTGAGGGTTACAAAGCCATTACCGGTGTCCACCGCCAGGATCTCCGCAATGATTTCGTCCATCCGGGCAAGGTCGTTGTTCAGTCCTCGCATCAAAAAGTCCACATCCACCGTTGCCCGGCTTTCAAAGTTGGTCAGCGTGTAGATGAACAGGCCACCCTTCAACACAAAATTCTCGGCATACTTGGAGCCTGCCAGCCGTCGCAGAAACTCTTCCTGGAAGAAAAGCTGCAGACACTGCTGGTAGCTGATACCGGAAGACTTGGCTTTATTTTTCAATTTAGCAAGAACGGAAGCAGCAATATCTGCCATCACAGCCACACTCCTATCAAATCTTTTACCTGTCTTTTTACCCGCAGCGGCTCGGCGTAATACATCAGCCTGGGAATGCTTTTCTCCGGGTCCATAATGTAACGCCGTATCGCCTTATTAAAAATCTCTTTGTCCATCTTGTTGCGATACCGCAGGCAATCACAGATCAACCGCTCTTTGTCATAGATATCGACTTCATGACCGTCTATATTTCCTCTGGTCAGTCCCAGCTCCAGAACC
>JBGVFB010000003.1:0-5198 GCA_045120675.1 Faecousia sp.
AACGAAGAGGATGCAAAGGATGTATTCGGCATTGAGGCCGAGGCTACCGACATCTACGGTGGCAGCCTGAACCACGAGGGCTACAAGTCCGTTGCCAAGCAGCTGGCTGACAAGTTCGGTTTCGAGAAGGTGGCTATCACCCTGCGTGAGTCCCACTCTGCCTTTGACAACGGCTGGAGCGCCATGCTGTACGACGGTGAGAGCTACTGCTTCTCCAAGAAGTATGACCTGCACATCATTGACCGTGTAGGCGGCGGCGACTCCTTCGGCGGCGGCCTGATCTACTCCGTGCTGTCCGGCAAGGATACCCAGGCAGCAGTTGAGTTCGCTGTTGCTGCTTCCGCTCTGAAGCACTCCATCGAGGGTGACTACAACATGGTCACTGTAGCCGAGGTGGAGAAGCTGGCCGGCGGTGACGGATCCGGCAGAATCCAGAGATAAGACATATCGACTATAAAAAGCACCGCTGTGGTTATTCACAGCGGTACTTTTTATTGGTGCGATATTCTCCGGGCGTAATCCCAAAGCGATGCTTAAATACTTTTTGGAAATAGCTTTGCGTGGAATAGCCCAGGTATTCTGCAATTTCAGCAATGGGTTTCTTTGTGATGTCCATCAGCCGTCTGGCTTCCTCCATTTTAACCTGGGTCACATACTGATTGATGGTAAATCCGGTTTCTTCTGTGAACAGCTTGCACAGATAGGTGCGGTTCATGCCCAGTTCTTTTGACAGCATATCTGTGGTGATCGGTATGCCAATGTGGGAAAGAATGTAATCTCTGGTCTGCCGCACCAGCTTAGAATTATGGATACCTGCTTTTTCAGCTTCAACCCGTTTGGTGAAATCCAGAACCATCTGGGCGTTCAGTCGGGTAAGGCTCAGCACATCGGACATCAGCTCTGCCTTTTGAATATACATATCGCTTAAAGCGAAGGCCTGCTCCTGGTTCATTCCTCCACGGATGGCAGCGCGGGTCACCAAGGTTGCGGTGCAGATAATCAGATTCTTCTGCTGGCGCAGGGCATCGGAGGCCATTTCTCCGGCCCGCCCTGCAGTAGGGGCACTGAACATTTTGAGAATATCTTCCGTACGGCCATGCTCCACACAGGAGAGCATCCTTTCCTCCAGCTCCATGGTGTTGTGTATTTCCGCTTCGGAGGGCTGAGGAAGAACGGCAGAATCCAGCATTGGCAGATATTCTGTCAGCAGCAGCTGTCCCACATCCATTTTTTCTTCGTTGATGAAATAATTGACGGTGCAAAGGATCTGCAGAAAGGTTCGCAGGGGATAGGACGGGATGGATGAAAAGTAATCCACCAGTTCTTTGGCACGGCTTGCCGGTTCGCCCATGGACCGAAGAATCTTCGCGGCAGAAGCTGTGTTTACCGGCATCAAAGAGACCGGTCCAATCAAAAGTGCCGCCGCATCATTTTTCACCCGAAAAAGGCCGTAATATAGAAAGTTTTTATCCATGTAATAGCTGACACTATCTGTATTTTGGAAGATATTCGGTTCTTCCAGAATGGCAAGATCCGGTTTGAATTTGGTGTGGTGATAGAGTCCCTGAAAAATGCCGTCCCGATACAGCCGAACCGGGAGTGCGGCCAGAGATGCAATGGAGTGGGCCAGATATTCATAGTCCGTATTCATGTTAGCACTCCTGTAATTTTTTGCAGATTATAGCATAAAACAGACATAATTACAAGACCTGATGAAATTGATGTTGTATAATAAAATAGTAAAGAACTCTGCAAAGGGGATAACAACATGAAAAAGGAACTCTTTAACGGAAAGCGCTTCGCAACCTGCGTCAAAACAGAACAGGTCAACGGTGCGGAAAGATGGTTGGGTTATCTGCTGGGTCCTGCCGGTGCACTGCTGCTCAATGCGGTGCTTGCAACTTATTTGAATGTCTACTATACGGATGTTCTGAAGCTGGGCGGCCTTTGGGGCGGTGCGTTCCTGGTTATCTTCCCCATTGTTTCCAAGATCATTGATGCCATCACAAATATTGTCATGGGTCAGGTCATTGACCGTACCCGCACCAAGGAAGGCAAGGCCCGCCCCTGGCTGCTGCTGTCTGCTCCGCTGATTACGGTTTCCGGCATTTTGCTGTTTACCGTACCCCAGGCATCTCCCACCGTGCAGGCAATCTGGGTCATGGTATCCTATAATCTCTTCTATTCCTTTGCCTACACGATTTTCAACATGAGCCACGGCCTGATGGTTCCTCTGTCCACCCGGAACACCACGGACCGTGGAAATCTGAGCGTGTTCAATCAGATCGCCACCATCATGATGAGCGGCATTCTGGTTGCGCTGGTGTTCCCTATGGTGATCATGCCCGTGCTGGGTGTTGATAAGGCCAAGTGGATCACCACCATGAGTCTGCTGTCCATTATCGCCCTGCCCTTGACTCTGCTGGAATACTTCTTTACCAAAGAGCGTGTCACGCTGGAAGTACAGGAGGAGCAGAAGGAGCGCGTTTCCTTCCTTCATCAGATCAAGACCATCTTCAGCGACAGGTACATGGTCATTATCTATGTGTATTTCCTGATTTACACCCTGGGTTCTTCCATCAAGAATGTCAGCCTGCCTTATTTTTGCAATTATGTGCTGGGTACTTACAATGACGGTATCACCCAGACTCTTCTTTCCGTCATCGGTGGCATCCCCATGGGTATCGGTATCTTTGCGGTGTGGCCTCTGGCGAAGAAATTCGGCAAGCGGAATGTCACCGCCGTGGGTTTTGTCCTCTATGCCATCGGCGGCATTGTTTGCTGGCTGTTCCCCACCAATATGGTGATGATGCTCATTGGCCAGTTTATCAAGAATATCGGCGGCCTTCCTTGTGCCTATGTGTTCATGGCGCTGTTTGCGGACGTACTGGATCATATGGAGTGGAAGAACTGTAACCGCTGCGATGGCATTGCTATGTCCGTGTATAACATCATCGCCGTTGCCATGGTCGGTATCTGTACCGGCATTTTCAACGGCCTGCTCAGTGGTGCCGGCTATGTGGAGCCGGAACTGGTTGAAGGCGTGACTGTGGCTGCATCCCAGAGTGAGGCGGTCAAAAATGTCATTACCTTCAGTTTTGTGGGTTTGGAAGTCATCACCGGCATCGTGCTGGCAATTTTGCTGGTGTTCCTGAATGTGGAAAAGGACATCGGTAAGAAGCAGGCAGAAATCGCTGCACGGCGGGAGAAGTGATATGAAAGCGACGCGACTGAAAGTTGAATACTTGAATGCGCCGATTGGCATTGATATTGTAAAGCCCCGGTTTTTCTGGAACTGTGAGGGTGGTGAAAAACAGACCTCCTATCAGATCATCTGCAAGCGGGCTGGTGAAACGATATGGGACAGCGGTAAAGTGGAATCCGCTTCTATGACCCGGATCCCCTATGAGGGAGACCCCCTCCGCAGCCGGGATGTGGTTACCTGGGCAGTAAAGCTTTGGGATGAACGGGGAAATGGCGGAGAAGTTGCTTCATCCCGGTTTGAGCTCGGTCTGATGGATGCTGATGACTGGAATGCCAAGTGGATCACCGGAAATTACACCGTGAATCCTTTGAACCGGTATCCTGTGGATTGCTTCCGCAAACGCTTTGAAGCAGCGGATGTTGCAAAAGCCAGACTGTACATCACCGCCTGCGGCGTGTATGAGGCCAAGTTGAACGGGCAGCGGTGCGGTGATTTCATTCTGGCTCCCGGCGTGACGGATTACCGGAAACGGATCCAGTACCAGACCATCGATGTGACAGAGTTGCTGAAAGCCGGCGATAATGAATTGACTGTGCAGCTCGCTGACGGTTGGTACCGTGGTTCTTGCGGCGCCTGGGGACTGAAAAATCAATACGGTACTCAGACGAAGCTCCTTGCCCAGTTGGAGATCACCCATAAAGACGGCAGCGTGCAGACAATTGCAACAGACAGCAGCTGGGATTGGAGCAATGACGGTCCTATCCGTCTGGCGGATAACAAGGATGGCGAAACCGTGGATGCCAATATGCAGCCATCTTATAGCGGTAAAGCCAAGATTACTCACTGCAAAGTGATTCCTTCTGCGTCCAACAATGTTCCCGTGACGGAGCATGAACATCTGACGGCGAAGAAGATCATCACCCCCAGCGGTAAGACTGTGCTGGATTTCGGCCAGAATATTGCGGGCTATATATCCTTCCGTGTAACTGCCAAGGCAGGGCAGAAGATCAAGCTCCGCTTTGGTGAGATGCTGGATAAGGACGGCGAGTTTACTCAGGTGAATTTCCAGCTGACCATGGGCAAGAAGACCACACCCTTGCAGCAGGTTGCGTACACCTGCAAAGAGGGGCTGAACGAATACAAGACTACCTTTGCGGTATTTGGATTCCAATACGTATTGGTGGAAGCGGACTTTGAAGTCAATCCGGTCGACTTTGAAGCCATCGCGATATATTCCGACCTGGAGCAGGTGGGCTTCTTTGATTGCTCCCACCCGTTGATCAACCGACTGGTGGATGCCACCGTCTGGTCTGCCAAGGGCAATCATCTGGATGTGCCCACCGACTGTCCCACAAGAGAGCGCCACGCTTGGACCGGCGATGCCCAGATATTCTTTGAAACTGCAAGCTTCCTCTTTGGTTTTGCCGCATTCTCCCAAAAGTATCTGCGGGATATCTATGACTGGCAGCGCAAAGACGGCCGCTTGCCTCACATCGTCCCCGACGGCGGCGCGGACTTCTATATGTGGCCCATGAACGGCTCTGTGGGCTGGTCTGACATCGGCATTCTGTATCCCACCAAGTTCCAGAAACTCTATCAGGATGACAGCCTGATGGAAAAATACTATCCCGGCATGACAAAGTATGCCCGGTTTATGATCCGCCGCTGCGGTAAGAGAATGCCCATTTTCGGAGAGAACATCAAACTGTCCAAAGAGAATCAGAAATACTTTGTTAACGCGGGACAGAGTTACGGTGAATGGTCTGAGCCTGCGGATATCTGCGTGTTCCAGTGGACGGACTTCTGCGCCCCTCATCCCGAAGTGTCCACAGCCTATACTGCCTATATCATGGGCATCATGGCAGAAGCGGCGGAAAAGTATGGCACAGCGGAAGAAGTAGCGCTGTTCCGGGAATATCACGAGGGGTGTAAGCGGGCCTATCAGGAGCTGATCACGACCGATGCCTATCCTCTGGATACAGACCGGCAGGCA
>JBGVFB010000004.1:0-36291 GCA_045120675.1 Faecousia sp.
TACGGAAACAACCGATTAACATTGAAAATTCTGGATATTCGATGTTAATCGGTCGGTATTTCTTCGTACTGCGGTGCTGGAGATTCCCACGTCGGGGCTTCGCCCCTCCTCGGAATGACATACTTGGTAGTGCGGTGCAACAGAACGACGAACTAAAATTTACACAGCCGCATTGTATGATATTTAACATAAATATATCGATATCTATTTGACAAATTAAGCCAGCGTGTTTATAATGGACTTGATGGGCATTTTTGCCCGAATATGTCTATTAATCTGAAAAGGACGGATCAGAACATGTATAAAATCGTTCGTAAAAAGGAACTGAACTCCGCCGTTACCCTGATGGAGATTGAAGCTCCCTTCATCGCCAAGAAGGCTAAGGCCGGTCAGTTCATCATTTTCCGCATCGACGAGATGGGTGAGCGCGTTCCCCTGACCATCGCCGGCTATGACCGCGAGAAGGGTACCGTTACCATCATCTTCCAGAAGGTCGGTTTCTCCACCATCGCTCTGGGCAACCTGAACGAAGGCGACTACATCCGCGACTTCGTCGGCCCCCTGGGCAAGCCCACCCCCGTGGAAGGCAAGAAGAAGGTCTGTGTGGTCGGCGGCGGCGTCGGCTGTGCAATCGCTCTGCCCTCCGCAGCTGCTTTCAAGGAAGCAGGCGCAGAAGTCACCGTCATCATCGGCTTCCGCAGCAAGGACATCGTCATTCTGGAAGAGGAATTCAAGGCTGTTGCTGACCGCCTGATTCTGATGACCGATGACGGCTCCTACGGCCGCCATGGCCTGGTTACCCAGCCCCTGAAGGAAATGCTGGAAGCTGGCGAAGAGTTCGACGAAGTTCTGGCAATCGGACCCATCCCCATGATGAAGTTCGTTTCCCTGACCACCCTGCCCTTCGGCACCCACACCTCCGTGTCCCTGAACCCCATCATGGTTGACGGCACCGGCATGTGCGGCGGCTGCCGTGTCACCGTCGGCGGTGAGACCAAGTTCGCTTGTGTCGATGGCCCCGAGTTCGACGGTCACAAGGTTGACTTTGCCGAGCTGATGAAGCGTAATTCCGTCTACCGCGGCCGCGAAGCCGAAGTTACCGAAACCCACGCCTGCCGCATGGATGCCATGGGCAAGGCTCTGATCAAGTAAGGAGGAGACTGTAATGGCTAACATGACTCTGGTTAAGACCCCCATGCCCGAGCAGGATCCCAAGGTCCGTGCCCGCAACTTCCAGGAAGTCGCTCTGGGCTATACCGCTGAAATGGCCATCGAAGAAGCTGGCCGCTGCCTGAAGTGCAAGAACCCCAAGTGTGTCGAGGGCTGCCCCGTTAACGTGCGCATCCCCGAGTTCATCGCAAAGGTTCAGGAAGGCGATTTCAAGGCTGCTTACGAAATCATCACCTCCACCAACGCACTGCCCGCCCTGTCCGGCCGTGTCTGCCCCCAGGAGAGCCAGTGCGAAGCTCGCTGCGTCCGCGGCATCAAGGGTGAGCCCGTTGCCATCGGCCGTCTGGAGCGTTTCGTTGCTGACTGGTACCGTGAGAATGTCAACGCTATGCCCGAAAAGGTGGAAGGCAACGGCATCAAGGTCGCTGTTGTCGGTTCCGGCCCTGCCGGCATGACCGCTGCTTCCGATCTGGCTAAGATGGGCTATGCTGTCACCATGTTCGAAGCCCTGCACACCGCAGGCGGCGTTCTGGTTTACGGTATCCCCGAGTTCCGTCTGCCCAAGGCAATCGTTGCAAACGAAATCACCAAACTGCAGGCTCAGGGTGTTGAAGTCATGACCAACATGGTCATCGGCCGCGTCCTCAGCATCGACGAGCTGTTCGAGATGGGCTACAAGGCTGTCTTCGTCGGTTCCGGTGCAGGTCTGCCCATGTTCATGAACATCCCCGGTGAGTCCCTGAACGGTGTTTTCTCCGCAAACGAGTACCTGACCCGTACCAACCTGATGAAGGCTTACACCTCCGATGCTGACACCCCCATCATCAAGAGCAAGGCTGTTGCTGTTGTCGGTGGCGGTAACGTCGCTATGGACGCCGCCCGCTGCGCAATGCGTCTGGGTGCTGAGCATGTTTACATTGTCTACCGCCGTGGCGAGGCTGAAATGCCCGCCCGTCTGGAAGAGCAGCATCACGCTAAGGAAGAGGGCATCGAGTTCAAGACTCTGTGCAACCCCACTGCCATTGTCGGCGACGAGAACGGCCGTGTCTGCGGCATGAAGTGCGTCCGTATGGAGCTGGGTGAGCCCGATGCTTCCGGCCGCCGCCGTCCCATCGAGGTTCCCGATTCCGAGTTCGTGCTGGATGTTGATACTGTCATCATGTCCCTGGGCACCAGCCCCAACCCCCTGATCCGCTCCACCACCCCCGGTCTGGAAACCAACCGCAAGGGCTGTCTGATCGTCAACGAGAACGAGATGACCACCCGCGAGGGCGTGTTTGCCGGCGGCGACGCTGTTACCGGCGCTGCAACCGTCATTCTGGCTATGGGTGCAGGCAAGAAGGGCGCTGCTGCCATCGACGCTTACATCAAGGGTCTGTAATTAAAGATTATGTAAACCTCCGTGCTTCCGCACGGAGGTTTCTTCTTATCTAAGTTAAACTGATGTTTGTCGTGCTGTTGCAGTGGCGCGGCAGCACCCCAAGGCTTCTCCTTGAGGAGAAGCTGTCAAAAATCTATTTGATTTTTGACTGATGAGGTGTGCAGAAAAATGTGGCGAACAACCAAAACTCCGATAAATTCGTACCATTGTAACGCCACTTCGTGGCTACACCTCATCCGTCTCGCCTTCGGCGATCCACCTTCCCCTCGAGGGGAAGGCTTTGTGGTACGGTGCGCATCGGAACGATAAACTGAAGTTCGAAACCTTATCCATCCGGAAAATTCAGAAAAATCACCTAAAAAGGTCAAAAAATTTTATATAAAAACTCCAAATCCCTCTTGCAAATCCGAAATAAAGGTGCTATAATTCTACTGTACGATAGTAGGAATTTGTGAGAGAGGCGGCAACGCCTCTCTTTCTTATTGATTTGAGGTGTATACATGAAGGTAACTGAAATCGTTGCGAAACTGGCAGAGCCCGTGGTCAAGCAGTTCGGCTGTGAGCTGTGGGACGTGGAATACGTCCGCGAAGGTGACCAGCGCTTCCTGCGCCTGTATCTGGACAAGGAGGGCGGCGTGGATATCACCGATTGCGAGAATATTTCCCGCGCTGTGGATCCCCTGCTGGATGAAGCCGACCCCATTGCGGAAAGCTATCACTTTGAAGTCTGCTCCGCAGGCCTCGAGCGTGCGCTGAAGCGCCCCGGCGACTTTGAGCGTTTCATGGGAAGCAACATCACCGTGAAGCTGTACCGTCCCCGGAACGGATTGAAGGAAATCCCCTGCGTGCTTGCAGGTTATGATAACGGCCGCATCACTGTGACTGCCGGCAAGGAAACCATTACATTTGAAAAGAGTGAAGTTGCTCTGGTGCGGCTTCGCGTAGAATTCTGATTGGAGGAAGAGACAATGGCCAGAAATATCAAAAAGAAGCAGCCTGAAGCCCACAAGATCGACTGCGCTGAAATTTTCGCCAGCCTGCGTGATCTGGAAAAGATCAAGGGCATCCCCGTGGATTACATGGTGGAACGCATGAAGCAAGGCATGGCAAACGCATACCGCAAGGACCGCGAGGATCGCCGTGACGTTCCCGCTGATAACGTGGTTGTTGACCTGAGCGAGAACGGCCTGTACGTTCACGTGGTCAAGACCGTTGTGGAGGAGCTGGAAGACACCGCTCTGGAAATCCACATTGACGCCGCCCGCAACATCAACCCCGACGCACAGGTGGGCGACACCCTGAACATCCCCGTTGACGTTGAGAAGTTCAGCCGCATCGCTGCCCAGACCTTCAAGCAGGTGGTCATTCAGGGCATCCGCGAAGCCGAGCGCGGTGTGGTTTACGAAAGCTATTCCTCCAAGGCTCAGGAACTGCTGACCGGCACTGTCCTGCGTCTGGATCCCAGCGGCGACATCTTCGTCCGCATCGGCCAGGGCAACGAGCAGAACGACGCTGTCCTGCGCGTTTCCGAGCAGATCCCCGGCGAGAAGTACGAGCCCGGCGATCTGATCCGTGTTTACGTTCTGGAGGTTCACCGTGCAAACCGCGGTCCTCTGGTTCATGTTTCCCGCACCCATCCCAATGTGGTGCGCCGCCTGTTCGAGCTGGAAACTCCCGAAATTGCCGACGGTCAGGTGGAAATCCGCAACATCGCCCGCGAAGCCGGCTCCCGCTCCAAGATGGCCGTCCGCGCCACCATGGAGGGTCTGGATCCCGTCGGTGCCTGCGTCGGTCCCCGTGGTGGCCGTGTCGGTGCCGTTGTGGATGAGCTGTGCGGTGAAAAGATCGATATCGTGGTCTGGAGCGAGGACCCCTGCGAGTATGTCCGCAGCGCACTGAGCCCCGCCGATGTCATCTCCGTGACTCTGGTTCCCGGTCAGAAGGCCTGCAAAGTTCTGGTTCCCGATGATCAGCTGTCTCTGGCAATCGGTAAGGAAGGCCAGAATGCCCGCCTCGCCGCAAGACTGACCGGTTATAAGATCGACATCAAGCCCGCAAGTCAGGCTGAAGAATAATTCACAATTGCAAATTGTTGTATCGTCTCCGGCGATAGATTCAAATTTTTCATTTGTAATTTGTAATTGATAATTGATTTTAGGAGGTAGTCCTTATGCAAAAGAAAATTCCCCAGCGGCAGTGTATGGGCTGCCGGGAACGAAAGCCGAAACGGGAAATGATCCGCGTGGTCCGTGGTACTGATGGCAATGTGAGCCTTGATTTCGGCGGCAAGATGAATGGCCGCGGCGCTTACATCTGCCCCAATGCCGAATGTCTGAAGAAGGCACAGCGTTCCAAGGCGCTGGACCGCTCTCTGGAAGTGACCATCCCCGAGGAAGTCTACGAAAGACTGACCAAGGAAATCGAGGTGGAAAACCATGGATAACAATCGCGCGCTGAATTATCTGGCTCTGGGCAAAAAGGGCCGTCTGATTGAACTGGGCGAGGAGCCTGTTGGCGCGGTAGCCCGTGCCGTGAAGGCCCGGCTGGTGGTGGTGGCAAGCGATGCCTCCGACCATACCTGGCGCCGTGCCAAGAGTTTCGTCGCCGGCACCGAGCAGCAGTGCATCCGCGTTCCTTTCACCAAGGAAGAGCTGGGCTTCGTGGTTGGCAGACAGAGTCTGGCCATCGCTGCGTTTACCGATGCGGCTCTGGCACTGGCCTTTGTCAAGGCTCTGCCCAACTGTGAAAAGTTCGGTGAAGTCATCGAAAAGCTGGATGTCAAAGCCCAGAAGCTGCGCCAGCGCAAGGACGAAGCCAAGGCCCACCAGCGGAACGTCCGCAAAGGCAAAAAGTAAGTAAGTTTAACCAACAATGCAGGAAAACCTGTCATTGCGAACCGCAATATTATGTCATTGCGAGCCAGTTCGCAAACTGGCGTGGCAATCCCCATCATTTTTAGAAAAACTCCGCTGACCTGATGGGGGTCGCCACACCAGTGTGAGCACTGGTTCGCGATGACAGCATGAATGATGCTGGTTCGGAATGACGCGGATCCCTGTCACATTTTGGAGGTGCGTTTATAGATGAGTTTTGTGAAGTATCGTGTTAAGGAGGTCGCAACCGACTTCGGTAAGACCCCCAAGGAGATTGCAGATATCATCTCCAAGTATTCTGAAAAACCCAAGTCCAACACGCAGGTGCTGACCGAAGCAGAGCTGAATGCCCTGTTCGATGACATCACCCGCAATAACCAGATTAAGAGCCTGGAGCAGGTTTTCGCTGTGAAGCCTGCCGCTCCCAAGGCTGAACCCAAGGCAGAAGCTCCCAAGGCTGCCCCCGCAAAGCCCGCAGCTGGTCAGCAGAATCAGAACCGTCCCCAGCAGCAGCCCGGCAACCGCCCCCAGCAGCAGTCCAACCGTCCCCAGAATCAGGCTGCTCCCGCTTCCCAGCCCAAGGCTGAACCCGTGAAGCAGGCCGAGCCCGAGCGTAAGCGCGAGCGCCGCGTAGTTGATACCTCCGCTGTTCAGGTGAACGCAAACCGTTTCGCTGACGTTGACAATCTGGTCGACCAGCGCGTCCAGGATTACCAGGGCGGCAAGCAGCGCATCGGCGGCGGCAAGGGCAAGCAGCAGAAGCAGCAGCAGAAGGGTAACTTCAAGGGCAACAAGTCCAAGAACGAAGAGCAGGAGAAGATGCGCCGTCTGCAGATGGAGGTTGCCCGCAAGGCTCCCACCGTCGTTAAGATTCCCGACGAGATCACCGTCGGCGAGCTGGCTTCCCGCATGAAGAAGACTGCCGGCGAAGTCATCAAGTGCCTGATGAAGAACGGTGTCATGGCCGGCATCAACCAGACCATCGACTTCGATACCGCTGAGTACGTTGCAACCGAAATGGGCTGCAAGGTCGAAAAGGAAGTTACCATCACCATCGAAGAGCGGATCATCGACGATCACGTGGATACCGTTGAAGAACTGGAAACCCGCGCACCCGTCGTGGTCGTCATGGGTCACGTTGACCATGGTAAGACCTCTACGCTGGATGCCATCCGTAAGACCAAGGTCACCGCAGGCGAAGCCGGCGGCATTACCCAGCACATCGGTGCATATACTGTCGATGTTGAGGGCCAGATGATCACCTTCCTGGATACCCCCGGCCACGCTGCCTTTACTTCCATGCGTGCCCGTGGCGCCAACTCCACCGACATTGCAATTCTGGTCGTGGCAGCCGATGACGGCATCATGCCCCAGACCATCGAATCCATCAACCACGCAAAGGCAGCAAATGTGCCCATCATCGTGGCCATCAACAAGATGGATAAGCCCACCGCAAACCCCGACAAGATCAAGGAGCAGTTGACCAAGTACGACCTGATCCCCGAAGAGTGGGGCGGCGACACCATCATCTGCCCCATTTCCGCCAAGACCGGCATGGGCCTGGATAACCTGCTGGAAATGGTGCTGCTGACTGCCGAAGTGCAGGAGCTGAAGGCCAACCCCAACCGCCGCGCAAAGGGTGTTGTCATCGAAGCAAGACTGGACAAGACCCGTGGCCCCATCGCAACGCTGCTGGTGCAGAACGGTACCCTGAAGCAGGGTGACATCGTCATCGCCGGTACCGCTGTGGGCCGTGTCCGCGTCATGACCAATGACAAGGGCCGTACCGTCAAGACTGCCGGTCCTTCCGTCCCCGTGGAGATCACCGGTCTTGCCGAAGTACCCAGCGCAGGCGACGCATTCGATGCCGTTACCGATGAGCGCATGGCACGTGAGCTGGTTGAAGAGCGTAAGCAGGCTCAGAAGGATGCCGCTGCCAAGGCAATGCAGAAGGTCACTCTGGACAATCTGTTTGCCAAGATGCAGGAGGGTGCTATGAAGGAGTTGCCTCTGATCGTCAAGGCCGACGTTCAGGGTTCCGCCGAAGCCGTCAAGGCATCTCTGGAGAAGATTTCCAACGAGGAAGTCCGCGTCAAGGTCATCCATGCCGCTGTCGGCGCTGTCAACGAGTCCGATATTCTGCTGGCTTCCACCGCAGGTGCCATCATCGTCGGCTTCAACGTCCGTGCCGATGCTGCCGCTCAGGCCAACGGCCAGCGCGCAAACGTGGATATGCGTTTCTACCGCGTCATTTACGATGCCATCGACGAAATCGAAGCTGCTATGAAGGGTATGCTGGCACCTCAGTACGAGGAAGTCATTCTGGGCCATGCCGAAGTCCGTCAGACCTACAAGGTTTCCGCCATCGGTACCGTTGCAGGCTGTATGGTCAAGGACGGCAAGGTCACCCGCGATGCACAGGTCCGTCTGCTGCGTGACAACATCGTCATATACGAAGGCGAAATCGGTTCTCTGCAGCGCTTCAAGGATCAGGCAAAGGAAGTCACCGCCGGTTACGAGTGCGGCATGACCATTGCCAAGTACAATGACATTCAGGAAGGTGACATTTTCGAATGCTTCACCATGCAGGAAATTAAAAGATAACAATTTTCCTCGCCGCGCCGCTTGTGCGGTGCGGCGATAATTGTTATCTAATTAAAAATTCAAAATTACAGATTATAAATGTTCCTTTCAGAACGGACGAGCAATTTGTAATTTGTAATTTGTAATTTATCATTATGAATTCAAATGGAGGATGTAACTATGGCATCCAATCGCATCAATCGAATCAACGAAGAGATTCAGAAAGAGCTGTCCAATCTGCTGCGTACCGTCAAGGATCCCAGAGTGCAGGACACCATGATCTCCATCACCCGGGTCGAGACAACACCCGACCTGCGTTATACCAAAGTTTACGTCAGCTTCCTGCAGTCAGACCGCGCTCAGGGCGCCCTGAAGGGTCTGCAGTCCGCAGGCGGCTACCTGCGCCGTCAGCTGGGTACCAATCTGAAGCTGCGTTATGCTCCCGAAATCGTATGGGCACTGGATGACTCCATCACCTACGGTGCCAAGATGCTGGAACTGATCAACAATCTGCCCTACGGTAATCACGATGACGAGGAATGAGTGTGCGCTCTGGCTGCAGGAGCATGACAATTTCTGCATTCTGACCCACGCCCGCCCCGACGGTGATACCATCGGTTCTGCCACCGCGCTGTGTGTCGGCCTGCGTCAGCTGGGAAAGACTGCCCACGTTCTGAATAATACGGGCGCATCTCCCTTTCTCAGCCGTTGTCTGCTGGGTCTGACCGTGGATGCGCCGGAAAGCACGGATACGCTGATCACGGTGGATGTGGCATCTCCCCGGCTGCTGCCGGAGGAATATCAGCCGTATCTGGATCGCCTGTCCCTGCGCATTGACCACCATGCCACATCCGTTTCTTTTACGGAGCTGGAGCTGGTGGATTCCACTTCCGCTGCAACCGGCGAGATGATCTATGAGTTGCTGCGCGATTGCGGCGCGGAAATGACCAAGGACATTGCATGGCGGCTGTATATCGCCATTTCCACGGACACCGGCTGTTTCCGTTATTCCAACACCACCGCTCATACCTATCAGGTAGCCGCTGCCTGCGCCGAGACCGGCGTGGACCTGTACCCCATCACACAGGAGCTGTTTGATACCACCTCCATTTCCGAGCTGAAGCTGCAGAACTGGATCGTGGAGCATGCTCAATTTCTCTGCGAGGGCAAGGCCGCGGTCTGCGGCATTCCCGCAGACATGGAAAACAATGTATCCAAAGAAGATCTGGAGGGTATTTCCGGTTTTCTGCGCTCCATTGAGGGTGTGCGCATTTCCGCAACCCTGCGGGAAATCGAGGGCGGCTGTAAGGTGTCCGTCCGTGCGGTTCCCGGTCTGGATGCCGGTGCCATCTGCACCCGCTTCGGCGGTGGCGGACACAAGGGTGCCGGCGGTGCAAATCTGGCGCTGCCCATGGATTCTGCCCTGAAAGCTGTGGCTGCTGCGCTGAAAAACGCGCTGGAGGGTGTATGAACGGAATTGTAATTGTAGACAAGCCCCAGGAGTGGACCAGTCAGGATGTGACGGCCCGCCTGCGCCGCGTGTTCAATACCCGCCGTATCGGTCACGGCGGCACCTTAGATCCCATGGCCACCGGTGTTCTGCCGGTATTCGTGGGCCGTGCCACCCGCGGTGTGGAGTTCTTCGAGCATGCGGAAAAGACCTACGAAGCGACCTTGCTGCTGGGTATGACCACCGATACGGAGGATACCTCCGGCACCGTGCTGGAAGAGAAAGAAGTTCACATTTCCGAAACGGAATTTTTAAGCATTCTGCCGCAGTTTCGTGGTAAAATCATGCAGGTACCGCCCATGTATTCTGCTCTGAAAATTAACGGACAGAAGCTGGTTGACCTGGCCCGCAAGGGTAAGACTGTGGAGCGGCAAGCCCGTGAAATTGAAATTTTTGAGCTTTCCTGTGTCGAATTTTCAGGTAACACGGCGCGGCTGCGGGTAAGATGCTCCAAGGGTACCTATATCCGCACCCTGTGCAAGGACATCGGCGAGGCTCTCGGCTGCGGCGGCTGCATGGCTGCGCTGCGCCGGGTGCAGGCAGGCGAGTATACCATCGACGAGGCCGTGCCTCTGCAGACTCTTCTGGAAGCGGAGAATCCGGAGCAGTATCTGCGCACCGTGGACAGCATGTTCCGTCAGTATCCCGCGGTTACTCTGTCCTCCAAGCAGGAGAAGTGCTGCCGCAATGGCGCCGCTTTCAGTATGACGCTGGAATCCGGTACTTACCGCTGCTACAGCAAGGATGGAGAATTCCTTTCTCTGTCCAAAGTAGAAGATGGTGTTATGTCAACTGTAAAAAGTTTCTTTGAAGTTTGATAAAAATTCAAATTGATGTTTAACGTGCTCTTGGCGGCATAGCCGCCCTCGGCCCCCGCTTTTAAGAGGGGGCTGGCAAAATAGGCCCAATGGGACTATTTTGACTGGGGGAGTTGTATTTTTCTCCCCCCGGCCTCATTTTCACTCGGCCACCCCCCTCGCAAGCGCGGGGGGCAAGGCTCCTATCCAACTGCACGACAAACTGGAATTTGAACAGGTAAGCCTATGAAAAGTGAGAGAAAAATATACGCACTGGGATTTTTTGACGGTGTGCACATCGGTCATCAGGCGCTGCTTTCTGCCTGCTGCGCACTGGCAAAGCAGGAAAACTGCCGCGCCGCCGCCATCACCTTTGATGCCCATCCCCAGTCCTTGTTTTCCGGATCGGTGCCGCCGCTGCTGACCGATTGTCAGGACCGTCAGGCGCTGATGGAAGCATACGGTATTTCCCATATTCACTGTTTCCCGACCACAAAAGAAGTTATGTCAACTCCTTGGCAGGACTTTCTGGACCTTCTGATTGCGGAAGGTGCCGCAGGTTTTGTCTGCGGTCACGACTTCCGTTTCGGCCATCGGGGCGAAGGCAACGCGGATAAGCTGCGCTCCTTTTGCGCCCGTAAGTGTCTTCCCTGTGTGGTCATTCCGGAGCAGATCCGAAACGGAAAGCGCATTTCCTCCACCCTGATCCGCCAGCTGATTGAAGCCGGTGACATGGAAAGTGCCACAAAATATCTGGGCCATCCCCACGTTCTCAGCGGCTGTGTCCGTCCCGGTCAGCAGCTGGGCCGGAAGCTGGGTGTCCCCACGGCAAATCTTCTGATTCCGGAGGGCGTTGTGGTACCGAAATTCGGTGTCTATGCCTGCCGCGCCGTTGTGGACGGTGTTCCCCATCCGGCTGTTGCCAATGTGGGTGTCCGCCCCACAGTCAGCGGCAGCGGCATCACCGTGGAGCCGTGGATTCTGGACTTTTCCGGTGATCTCTATGGCTGCCGGATTCAGCTGGAATTCTACCGTTTCCTGCGTCCGGAAATGAAATTTGAAACCCTCGCCGCGCTGCAGCAGCAGATCCATCAGGATGCTGCCGAAACACGGCATTATTTTGAAACCTTGTAAGAAAGGGTGAGACCATGCTGCACCTGCGCAAAACGATCTGTCTGATGCTGCTGGCATTGCTTCTGGCGCAGCCGGTCTTTGCAACGGAACCCGCCACAGAACCGGCCCTTATCGAGCCGGATATCGTGACTGCGATTCGACAGATGGATGCGATCCCCACGGATTTCGGCATCCATGCGAAAAAAAGCGAAGCATTGCAGTGGCTGCGCAGCCTGACTGCTGCTCCCCTGTATGCCATGGAGGACGGAAATTGGGTGCCGGTATTGGCCGGTGCGCTTCCGGTGGACGTAACCGCCGAATACGCAGGAACCTACGGCATCCCCGCCGATGCCACGCGGGGCTTTGCCTACCGTATCGCGCTGAATCCCGAAGCCCGCTGGGAGGACGGTTCTCCGATCACCGGCGGTGACTGCATGGACTCCATCAAAAAACTGTTTACCCACGAAAACAGCGAAAAAAACTGGCTGTTTCTTGCCCATGCCGCCGCCATCGCCGATGGCCGCACCAAAAGCGGCAGCGAAATCATCAGTCTGGAGGAAGCTGGCTTTTCCGGTGTCACCCAGGCATGGGTGGACGGTCACAAGGAATTTTTCGTGGATATTTCCGGCTTCTGGGGTCTGGAGGGCGGCTGGAAATCCGTTTCCGACCGCAGCCGCATCCGCGACTATGCCATGCCCGCAGGCCTTGATGAGGCCTTTGTCTCCCCCGCCTATTTGTATCAGAAATACCTGCTGGAAGGAGAACACCGCCGTTTTCTTTCCACCTTTATCGGCATCAGCAAAACACCCGGAGACCCCTATACCCTGGACGATCTGGGTCTGATTTCCGTCAGTGACACGGAATTTGTAATGATTCTGCAGTCCCCCGCCACAGCATCCACCCTGATGCAGTATCTGGAGCAGCTGCTGCTGTTTCGCAAAAATACAAGCGCGTACCTTTCCTGCGGCCCTTACCGCGTGGTTTCCGCCACAGCGGAAGAACTGATTCTGGAACCAAACCCCCACTGGTGGGGTGAACCCGATCCCCGGGGCTACGACCGGATTATTTGCCAAAAGATTGGTACTTGAGAAAGAATTGACCTTATAGTATAATGAAGCACACAAGAAATAAGGAGGGATATCATGGCACTCGACCGTGACGAACTGAATAAGCGCCGTCGTGAACGGGAAGCCTATCGCCGCAAGCGTCAGCAGGCCATGTATACCCGTCTGGCCATTGCCATTGCGGTGCTGCTTGCCTGCGCCGTGGGTATTTTTATTTTGATTCAAAATTCGGAGCCTGTATCCGCCCCTGTAATTGCCACGGAAGCTGCTCCCGTCATAGAAGAAACGGAAGCACCCACCGAGAAGCGTTCCTCCTGGGATAAGGAGCCGGTGAAGATTCACATCGCCGCCGCAGGTGATCTGAATGTTACCGACAAGGTGATCTGGTCCGGTCAGACCTCCGGTGATTTTAACTACACCAATGCCTTCATGGACGTGGCGCCGATTCTGTCGGAAGCCGATCTGGCGCTGATGAATTTTGAGGGCAATGTCTGCGGCGCACCTTACGGCACCGAGACCATCTCCGCCCCCCAGCAGCTGCTGGAAGCGCTGAAAAATGCCGGTGTGGACGTGCTGCAGATGGCCAATTCCTGCTCCATCCGCAACGGTCTGATCGGTCTGACCGCAACCCTCGCGAACATCCGCGCTGCCGGTCTGGAACCGGTGGGTGCCTATTCCAGCGCCGAAGAGTTCCGCAAATCCAAGGGCTATACCATCTGCCAGGTGGGCGACATTAAGGTCGCGCTGGTCTCCTTCACCAAAGGTGTGGGAAGCTTAGGTCTTCCCGTGGGCAGTGAGGACTGCGTCAATCTGCTGTACGAGGATTACTACACCACGTACCAGACCATCAACAAAAAGGCCATCCGCGACATTCTGCGCGCCGCTGAGGCGGAAAAGCCCGACATCACCATCGCCATGCTCCACTGGGGCAGTGAGTACAACGAAGACATCAGTGATTCCCAGAAGAGCATTGCCAGCCTGATGCTTGCTGAAGGTGTGGATGCCATCATCGGCACGCACCCCCATCTGGTCCATCAGGTGGATTTTGACGAGGCTGCAGGAACGCTCGTTGCCTATTCTCTGGGCGATTTCTTCGGTGACGGTGAGCGCGGCGGTACCAACTATGCCATCATCCTTGACATGGAAATTACCAAGGATTACGAAAGCGGCACTACCAAAATCACCAACTACAGCTACACACCCATCTACACCCTGGCTGAAAACCAGTGCGACGGCAACCGCCGGGTGGTGCGCATCGAAAATGCCATGTCTGCCTACGAGCTGAACTTCGTGGATAAGGTCACCGACAGCTGCTACGAGAATATGCAGTTTGCCATGGAGCGTATCATCTCCCGTGTCAACGCAGGCAAGAAAACAGAAGAAGCCAAGAAATAACAAAATTCCCGCTCCAAGAGGAGCGGGAATTTTTTGCATTTTCAGAAAATCAGGAAGTATGCCAGCACCACCACACCGAGGATGATGCGGTATACACCGAAGGCGGAGAAGGAATGGCGGCGGACATAGTCCATCAGCGCCTTGATCACGAACAGGGACACGAGGAAGGACACCACACAGCCGACGATCAGCACTGCGATTTCCATGGAGGTAATGCCCACACCGGACAGCATGAACTTCAGAAATTTGATGGCGGAAGCGCCCAGCATGGTGGGAATTGCCATGAAGAAGCTGAACTCTGCGCCAGCACCGCGGCCCACACCCAGCATGATGGCACCGAGGATGGTGGAGCCGGAACGGGAAGTACCGGGTACCAGACTCAGGCACTGGAACGCGCCGATGAGCAGCGCGGTCTTATAATCAATTTTGTGGACATCGTCCACCATGCGAAGATGCTTTCCGTTGTTTTTCCGCTCCACGAGGATGAACGCAATGCCGTAAACGATCAGGGCAATGGAAACCACAATGCCGTTGTGAAGATGCGCATCCATCCAGTCATCCAGCAGCACACCCACCACACCGGAGGGGATGATGGCGGCGATGACTTTGAACCACAGGTTCCAGGTCTGCTTCTTTGCGCCGGCGGACTTGCTGGGGGCAAAGGGGTTCAGCTTATGGAAAAACAGCACGATGACCGCCAGAATCGCACCCAGCTGGATCACCACGTCAAACATGGATTTGAATTCATCGGAACCGTTCAGGAAAATGAACTCGTCCAGCAGAATGATATGTCCCGTGGAAGAAACGGGCAGCCATTCGGTCACACCTTCGACAATGCCGAAGAGAATCGCTTTTAAAATTTCAATCATGGTATCTACTCCTTACGTCGGATTAATAAATTGATGTTTATCGCACTGTTGGTTATTCGCTGACGGCTGCCGACTACCACTGTCATTGCGAGGAGCGTTAGCGACGTGGGACCGAAGGGAATGCCTGTGGTGCAATCTCCTGCTGCGCGGTATGATGCGAAAACATCCGATTAACATTGAAAATTCTGGATATTCGATGTTAATTGGTTTCTATTACTTCGTGCTGCGGTGCTGGAGATTCCCACGTCGGGGCTTCGCCCCTCCTCGGAATGACATACTCGGTAGTGCGGTGCAACAGCACAATAAAGTGAAATTTGCACAGCAGTAACGAACCGGGTGGTCCCAATGGTGTATCGATAACTGCCGGCCAGTCAGGCTCGCGTTGCCCGTGGGGGCATCCCCACAAACTGAAATTTGCAGAATGTTTCTCAAATCATATCATGAAAGCATGGAGAAAGCAAGGTGAACTTCTCTCGTTCACAAATTTGGGCGATACTATTAACAATTTATTCACCTAAAAGCCGCATTTTGCGATATAATGACAGCAAAGACTAACGAAATCAAAAATGGAGGATTTTACTATGGCTGTATCTGTTCTGATTGTGGAAGACGACCGCAATATTGCCGAGCTTCTGCAGATGTATCTGGAAAAGGAAGGCTATGCGGTGACCATCGCCGGTGACGGCGGCAAGGGTCTGGAAAAATTCCGCGCCATCAAGCCCGATCTGGTGCTGCTGGATGTGATGATGCCCGTCATGGACGGCTGGAGCGTCTGCAAGGCCATCCGTGCGGAGAGTCAGACACCCGTGATCATGCTCACCGCCAAGGGCGAGACCGACGACAAGGTCACCGGTCTGAAGTCCGGCGCCGACGACTATATCACCAAGCCCTTCGAAATGAAGGAAGTGCTGGCAAGAATCGAGGCTGTTCTGCGCCGCTCCGGCTCCGTCAGCACCGAGAAGAAGTCCCGCCGCCTGACCTTTGAAAAGCTCACCATCGATATGGATGCATTTGAGCTGATCATCGACGGCAAGAAGGTGGACACCCCGCCCAAGGAGATGGAACTGCTTTATTATCTGGCCTCTTCTCCCAACCGTGTCTACACCCGCAATCAGCTGCTGGACGAGGTCTGGGGCTTCGATTACTTCGGCGACAGCCGCACCGTGGATGTCCACGTCAAGCGCCTGCGTGAAAAGCTGGAAGTAGTCAGCGAAAACTGGAGCCTGAAGACTGTCTGGGGCGTCGGATATAAGTTTGAGGTGCTGTAAACCATGAAAACAACCTTCAGCCGGACCTTTTCGACCACGATCATGATCCTGTTTCTGGCTCTGATTCTGGTGGGAACTTCCTTTCAGGCGCTGGTGGAGGATTATCTGACCGACTCGGCCGTGGCCGATCTGCAGCAGAACAGCGATGCCATCGCCAATCTGGCATCGGCCTACTATTCAGAAGGTTCGATTCTGAACCGTGACTTCATGGTCAATCTGGACGTGGCTTCCCGCGTTTCCGGTGCCGATACCATCATTTTCAGCGCCGACGGACGGGTGCTGCTGTGCAGCGAGGTGCTCACCGGCTGCAGCCATCAGGGTCTGCGGCTCAATGAAAACTACCTTGCCCGGGTTCTGGAGAATGACGGTGATGTGGCCACCGGCACCGTGCCGCAGCTTTATGAGGAACCCCGTTTCGTGGTGGCATCGGTGATCCGGGATTATGTGACCCATGAAGCGCTGGGCATCGTGGTGGTCTCCCGTCCCACCTATGATACCTCCGTCATCATGAGTAAGATATCCAACATCTTCCTGATGGTTTCCATGCTGGTCATGGCCCTTTCCTTCGTGATCATGCTGATCACCGTCAAGCGGCAAAGTGACCCCCTGAAGCAGATGGCAGGCATCGCCCGTTCCTTCGGTCACGGCGATCTGGATGCCCGCGTCAAGCTGACCCGCGATTACCCCGAGGAAGTGGAAGATCTGGCGCTGGCTTTTAACAATATGGCGCAGGAACTGCAGAAGAGCGAATACCAGCGCAAGGAATTCGTCGCCAACGTCTCCCACGAGCTGAAGACCCCCATGACCACCATTTCCGGTTATGTGGACGGCATCCTCGACGGCACCATCCCCCCGGAGCGAAGCCGGTACTATCTGCAGATCGTCTCCGACGAGACCAAGCGGCTCAGCCGTCTTGTGCGCAGTATGCTGGATATTTCAAGACTGCAGGATCAAAGCGGCATCCCCGACAGCAAAAAGGTCCATTTTGACATGGAAGAGATCGTGGGTCAGGTGCTGATCACCTTTGAAAAGAAGATCACCGACAAGCATCTGGATGTGGACGTGGAAATGCCGGAGCATCCGGTTTTCACCTTCGCCTCGCAGGATATGGTGACGCAGGTGGTCTATAACCTGATCGACAATGCGGTCAAATTCTGTCCCGAGGGCGGTACGCTGGGTCTGAAGATCAAGTCCGGCGGTAATAAGATTTATATTTCCGTTTCCAACGAAGGCGAGACTATCCCGCCGGAGGAACTGCCTCTGGTCTTTGACCGGTTCCATAAGACCGACAAATCCCGTTCCCAGAACCGGGACGGCTGGGGTCGCGGCCTGTACATGGTCAAAACCATCGTATGCAGTCAGGGGGAAAAAATCTCCGTAACCACCCGCGACGGTAAGACCGAATTTACCTTCACCATGCCGCTGGTCAATTAAATGCAAAATTGATGTTTATGGTGCTGTTGGTTATTCGCTGACAGCTGCCGACTACCACTGTCATTGCGAGGCCCGAAGGGCCGTGGCAATCTCCTGCTTCGCGGTCTGATGCGGAAACAACCGATTAACATTGTAAATCTTGAATATTCGATGTTAATTGGTTTCTACTTCTTCGAGCTGCGGTGCTGGAGATTCCCACGTCGGGGCTTCGCCCCTCCTCGGAATGACATACTTGGTAGTGCGGTGCAACAGAAGAATAAATTGAAATTTGTACCGCGGTAACGAACCGGGCGGGCCCAGTGGTGTATCGATTTCTGCCGGCCAGGCAGGCACGAATTGCCTGCGGGGTGGTGCTCCGCGCAGCGAATCAAAATAGGTCGATTGCCGGTGGCAATCGCACAATAAAAATATCCCCACAAACTGAAATTTGAAGTGTTCAGAAAAAACATCCCCGGCTTCGGATGAAGCCGGGGATGTTTCATATCAGGAGATTTTTAGTCTGCCAGGCAGGCTTCTACGGCCTGCTGCAGGTCCTCATATTCCAGCGCTGCAACGAAAATGTTGCGGATGATGCCGTTTTCGTCCAGAACAACCGTGTAGGGGAAGGTGCCGCGGCCGCCGAGAGCGGAATAGTAGCCGCCCACAAGGCCGACCTCATCAATGGGGTAATCCTTGGCGAAAACCAGTTTGGAATCGGGGTAGTGGGATGCAATGTAGGCCGGTGCGGTATCCACCACCATGTGTGTGTGGATGGCAATGACCGTGACGGAATCGGCATAGTCCGATGCGATCTGGTCGAAATAGGGAAGCTCGTTGACACAGGGTGTGCACCAGGTGCCCCAGAAGTTGACAATGGTGATTTTTCCGGTGGCTGTGGGGTCAATGGTGTCCGTCAGAATACCGGATTCATCAATGACTTCCAGATCGTAGCCGTGGCACAGATCGCCGATCTCGCTGCCGTGCTCGGCATTTGTGACCACCGTTGCTTCTTCTTCGTTCCAGTAGTGGACGATGGCACCGATCAGCAGGGCAGCCATCAGCAGGGCAGTAACGATACGCACAAATTTGCGACGTTTTTCAGTGACGGGGGAGGGGGCTGCGCCTTCATTTTCTTTCAGGAAAATGCGGCCGCCTTTGAAGGAAATGGCCTGCGTGGGGCAGACATCAATGCATTCGCCGCAGCTGATGCATTCCTGATCGCCCACATGGCGGATATCCAGCTTGCAGTGGCTGATGCACTTGCCGCAGTCGATACACTTGGATTGCTCCAGCTTGATGCCGAAGAAGGAGAACTTATTAAACAGTCCGTAAAGACCGCCCAGCGGGCAAAGGAAACGGCAGAAAAGGCGGAACGCGAAGACACTGCCAACCACGATGCTGACCATTACAAGGAATTTCCAGGTAAACAGAGGACCCAGCATGGAGAAATAGCTGGCATTGGCCTTGTTGGCCAGCAGTGCCAGACCGCCCTCAATGGTACCTGCGGGACAGATGTATTTGCAGAAGGTGGGCAGCGGGGTATCACGGAATGCGTAAGTAATGGGAACGATGAAGACGAAGAACACAAGGATCACATACTTCAAATAGGAAAGGATCCGTGTGACGGGACTCTTTTTCAGCTTGGGGGTAGGAATCTTGTAAATCAGCTCCTGAATCAGGCCAAAGGGACACAGCCAGCCGCAGATCATGCGGCCGAACATGACACAGTACAGCAGCAGAATGCCTGCCACATAGTAGATGGTGCTTTTATCGGCACTGAAGGAGCCTTGCAACGAACCCAGAGGGCAGGCACCGATGGCACCGGGGCAGGAATAGCAGTTGATACCGGGAACGCAGAACTGCTTGCTCTGGCCCTTGTAGATGTTGCCGGATACGAAGCCTTTCAGATTTGCGTTGAACAGCAGTGCAAAGTAGAGCTGCATGATCTTGCGTTTGGTGGGCATATATTTTTTGATTGTTTTGATCATGGCGCTCACCCCAATCCAATGCACTCGGTGCAGATGTTGACGGCCTTGGTCAGTACGTCAGCAGTGCCGCCGGAGAAGAAACCGAACAGTGCCAATGCAGCAGCGGCCAGAAGCAGTGCGTAACGAATTTTTGTGCTGTGGTCGGGCTTGGCGGCTGCCTGCGGTGCGTCCTTTTTGGGGCACTGCTTCAGAAGGTCGATTTCCTGCAAAATGCTGTTTTTTCTTACATGCACGAACCAGATGCAGACACCGAAGGAAACAGCGGCGCAGGGGAGCAGTACCCACATGGCGCGGATCATGGAAGTGTTGATCTCAGATGTATGGAAGTGACTGCCGTCCAGTGCGTAGACCAGAAATACCAGTGCACAGGCGATCAGGACAAGGGTACAAATGCGCTTTTGATTCTTGCGGCGCTGTTGCTGGGCAAGAATTCCGGCCTTCAGGCTCTGATCGCAGCTTTCCAGATCGGCACGGGACTGAAGCCGCTTCAGGGTGACGGTGGGCTGTTTCCGTGCAGCGGTTTTTTCGGCAGGTGCAGGGAAAGCCAGTTTCAACAAAAATCCACCCAGCACCATGGCAAGGCACAGATAAACGGGTATGGAAATGGGCGCAAATGCGGCGGCAACAGCTTCGCGGGAGAAGGGTTCGTTGCCACTGCGGTAGATGCTGATACACGCAACCATCAGGCAGATTCCTGCCAGAACGATCACACAGCTTAAGGCAATTCTGTATACCTGAAGCAGTTTTTGCTTTCGTTCGCCGGTCATAAAATACCTCCAGAATTGATGTTTGAATTTATCATAGCACATTTTTTCGGAAAGTAAAATACTATCCGCAGAAAGGGAAGAAAAAAGATAATTAATCTTCGAATATTCATTGATTTTGCGGAAAAATATGCTATAATGATATATTGTGAGAATATGGCTTCGTATGCAAATAATGACAGTAGGAAGGCGAAATACGGAATGAAGAATATGAGATTGAGATGCTTTTCCAAGGTGCTGTGCGGTGCACTGGCGGCAGTTTTGCTGCTGGGTGCAGCTGCTCCTGCACAGGCTGCAGCAACCGGATACACAGCCGGCGGCATTACCCGTCGTGATGATATCCATGTGGATTACACCCAGTACTTAAACGGTGATGTGGTCTACAAGCTGCCGGATACCATTCGTGATGATGAGGAAATCTCCATCATCGTTACCACCGGCGAAATCAGCCTGATGGATGCCTATGAAACTTCTGCCAAGACCATGAGCTTTGGCGAGTATGCTCTGGGCAGCGCAGAAGCGGCTCAGGTTCGCGCGGACATCAATGCCAAGAAGGCGGCACTGCTGGCCCGGCTGGATGAGCAGGAACTGGCTTACACCGTCGGTGAGGAATATGATACCCTGCTGGCCGGCTTTGAGCTGCTGATCACCGCTTCTGATTTTGGGGCGGTTTGCGGTGCGCTGGAAGGTGATGCCGATGTGATCGTGGGCGAAGTCTACCGTACGGCTGAGACCAAGCTGGTGGAAAATACCGTCAATGTTTTCGATACCGGTATCTTCAACAGCTCCGCATCCGGCTATGATGGCAGCGGCATGGTGGTCGCTGTTCTGGATACGGGTCTTGATTCCAACCATACTGCCTTCAGTGTGAATAATTTTACGTCCGATCATCTGGGCCTGACCAAGGAGCAGGTGGCTGCTGTTCTGAATCAGACCACCGCCTACAAACAGGCCGGCGGCCTGAGCGTTGAGGATGTTTACGTCAACGAAAAGGTTCCCTTCGGTTATGACTATGCCGATAACGACCCCGATGTTTACTCCACCCACAACAACCACGGCACCCACGTTTCCGGTGTCATTGTGGGTAAGGATGATGTGATCACCGGTGTTGCACCCAACGCACAGCTGGTGTCCATGAAGATCTTCTCCGACGTGGTGGATACCGCCCGCGCTTCCTGGATTCTGTCCGCACTGGAAGACTGCGTGGTTCTGGGCGTCGACGTGATCAATATGTCCCTGGGTACTGCCTGCGGCTTCAGCCGTGAATCTGATGAAGAAAAGGTCAGCGGTGTTTACGACAAGATCCGCGAAGCCGGCATCAGCCTGATCGTGGCTGCTTCCAACAGCTTCTCCTCCGCCTACGGCTCCGAGGCCAACGGCAATCTGGCACTGACCTCCAACCCCGATACCGGCACAGTCGGTTCTCCCGCAACCTATGACGGTGCTATGGCAGTTGCCTCCATCAATGGCGTGGAGACACCCTACCTGCTGCACGGAGAATCCATCATTTATTTCCTGGAGACCTCCAACGGCGCAGCGGAGGAAAATGATTTCTGTGATACCCTTCTGGGTGATCAGGAGAAGATTGAGATCGAGTTCGTGCTGATCCCCGGCGTGGGCAGAAGCGCGGACTACACCGGCCTTGACCTTGCAGGCAAGATCGCACTGGTGCGCCGTGGCTCCAACACCTTCGAAGAGAAAGCAATCATCGCGGAAGCGCAGGGCGCAGCCGGTATCATCGTGTACAACAACGTTTCCGGTGATATCAAGATGAACGTGGGCGATGCCAAACTGGCCAGCTGCTCCATTTCTCAGGCAGACGGCGAAATGCTGGCAGCACTGGGCAGCGGCAAGCTGACCATCAGCCGCGAGCAGACCTCTGGCCCCTTCATGTCCGACTTCTCTTCCTGGGGTCCCAGCCCTGATCTGAGCATCAAACCTGAAATTACCGCCCATGGCGGCAACATCCTCTCCTCCATTACCGGCGGCTCCTACGACCGTATTTCCGGTACCTCCATGGCCTGTCCCAATCTGGCCGGTGTGGTCATTCTGTTGCGGCAGTACGTGGTGGAGAACTTCCCTGAAATCGCAGATAACAATGTGGAAGTCAATGCCATGGTCAATCGCCTGATGATGTCCACGGCTGATATTATCCTGAACAAGAACGGCCTGCCCTACGCAGTCCGCAAGCAGGGCGCAGGCCTTGCAAACCTCGCAAATTCTCTGGCTACCACTGCAAACATCATGACTTACGATGCTGACGGCAATGTCATGGGTACCGCCAAACTGGAGCTGGGTGACGACCCCGAAAAGACCGGTGTCTACGAAATGTCCTTCTCCGTGGATAACTTCGGCGACAAGGACCTGACCTACACCATCGGAAGCTACGTCATGACCGAAGGTGTTTCTGAGACCAAAACCAACTCCGGCAAGACCACCATCACCGAAGAAGCAGTTCTGCTGGAAGGCGCTGTGCTGGAAGTGACCGGCACCGAAGGCGGCTCCCTGAAGGGTGACAAGCTGACCGTCAAGGCAGGCGAGCGCGCTGATGTGCATGTGAAGCTGACCCTCAGCGACAGCGATAAGGCTTATCTGGATGCATCCTTTGAAAACGGCATGTATGTGGAAGGCTTCATCACCCTGACTGCTGATAAGGGCACCAAGGTCAATCTGAATGTTCCCTTCCTTGCTTACTACGGCAACTGGCTGGTTGCACCTCTGTTCGACCTGGACTACTATGCTACCAATGCCGACGAGCTGGACGATGCCATCGACGCAGAAGACAAGACCATGGCGGATGCCTATGCGACCCGTCCCATCGGCGGTGTGTATGACGACTATGTCAGCTACTTAGGTTCTTACTACTTCATTCAGGATCCCAGTGACATGGCCATCGCCGCCAACCGTGATTACATCGCGCTGTCCAACCAGATTGGTACCATCCACTCCCTGCGTTTTGTCTGGGCAGGCCTGCTCCGCAATGCCCAGCGGGTGAAGACCACCATCACCGACGATACCACCGGTGAAGTGATTTATGAAAAGGAGAGCACCGATGTCCGCAAGTCCTACAGCGACGGCGGCGCCACCATCTATCCTGCCAATGTGGAAGTGGAGTTTGATACCACTGAGTTTAATCTGAAGAACAATACCCGCTACACCGTTCACATGACCGGCTATCTGGACAGCGGTGACGGCGGTCTGGAAGAGAACCTGAGCAACACCTTCGAGTTCCCCCTGACCATCGACTTTGAGGCTCCTGCGGTTACCGATACGGAGTTCTACTACGAGTACGACGAAAGCCTGAAGAAAAACCGCCTGTATGCCAAGGTCGGCATCTACGATAACCACTATACCATGGCTTCTCAGCTGGGTTACGTCATTAACGGTGTGGATGAAAACGATGAGCCCTCCATGGAAATGGTCGGTGTGGATCAGTATCTGACTCCCGTCTACTCCAAGGAAAACTCCACCACCTATGTGACCTATGAACTGACCGACTACGTCTATAAGATCAAGGAACAGGCAGTCAACAAGAACTCTTTCGTTCTGACGGTTTATGACTACGCACTGAACTACGCAACCTACGAGATCAACCTGCCCGACGACATCACCTCCTTCGTCTACGACGGTCTGGAAGAGGGCCTGACCATGAGCCCCAACGAGGTATTCAGCCTGAGTCCTCTGGTCTACCCCGAAACCGAATGGGCAGAACTGCTGGAGTTCACTTCCTCCCGTCCCAGTGTGGTGCGCGTGGTCAACGACAAGCTGGTTGCCTGCGCATCCGGCAATGCGGTGATCAAGATCCGCAACACCGAAACCGGTGACAGCCAGACCTTCAAGGTTACCGTCCTGAAGGAAGGCGACGAGGGTTACATGCGCTACGACAAGCCCGTCGCAGATATGTTTACGCTGGATGGCTACAAGACCCTGAAGGCCTACTACGTCATCGACAGCGATGAGAAGAAGATCGGCGACACCGGCGATGTGCGTTTCTTTGAGGGCAACTACGACCTGTCCCTGTATCCTTCCGAATGCGTACAGCTTCGCTATACACTGGATTCCTATTTCCCCAACGATACAACCGTTGCATTCGAATCCAGCAATGAAAACATCGTTACCATCGACGAAAGCGGCACCGTCAAGGCTGTGGCAGAGGGCTTCGCATCCGTGACCATCAAGGTCATGCAGGATGACCGCTCCACCTACTACTCTGAGACTGTTTCCGTGGAAGTCAAGGATCCCTACCTGACCACCGGTTCCTTCCTGACCCACTATTACGGCAACGGCGGTTCCGTTGTGGTGCCTGAAGACAAGCATCTGACCGAAATCGGAAGCTTCGCCTTCGCAAACTTTGATTATGTCCTGAAGACGGAAGAAGAACTGCTGGAAGATGACCGTGAGACCTCCAAGCAGTGGTACATCGGTGAAAATACCATCACCAAGGTCATCCTGCCCGAGGGCATTGAGAAGATCGGCAGTTATGCCTTCGCAAATCTGACCGCATTGGAAGAAATCGTCCTGCCTTCCACGCTGGAGGCCATTGAATACGGCGCGTTTGTTGGCTGTACTTCTCTGGAGAAGATTTCCTTCAGCGGTGAGAACAACCTGAAGATCATCAACCAGAATGCCTTTGAAAACTGCGACCTGCAGGGCACTCTGGACCTGAGTTCCATCTGCGTCATCTCTGACTATGCCTTCGCGGGCAATCAGGATCTGAAGGGCATTGTTACTTCCGACACCCTGCTGTCCGTTGGCCGTTATGCCTTCGCCGGCTGTAAGAAGCTGGAGGATGTGACCATTACCGCACCCAAGGTCAAGTACGGCGCTTATGCCTTTACCGACTGCGAATCCCTGAAGGAATTCTATGTCAATGCCGCCGTCCTGCCTGAGGGTATGTTCTACGAATGTGAGAACATGACCGCTGTGACCATCGGCCCCGACGTGAACGAAATCGGCGAATTTGCATTCCGTGATACCAAGGCAGCAACTCTGGAAGTCGCTTCCGGCAACACTGCCTTTAAGGTACAGAAGGCTGATCATGTGATTTCTGCCGATGAAACCGCACTGGTGGCAGTTGCTCCCGTGGTCGAGGGTACTTATACCGGCAATGCAAAGATCACAACCATCGCAGACGGTGCATTCTCCCACAACACCAAGATCACTGCTGTGGAACTGCCCAGCGTTACCGCTGTTGGCGGTTATGCCTTCGGTTCCGCAACGGCGCTGGAGTCCGTCAAGCTGGGCAGCCTGAAGAAGATCGGTGAGTATGCCTTCTTTGAGACTTTGATTACCGAAATGCCCACCGTGACCACCGAAACCGAAATCGGCAAGTATGCATTCTCCCATACCAATCTGACCGCAGTTACCATTCCTGACGGCACCTTCGTACCCGAGGGCTGCTTCAGCGAATGCCTGAAGCTGGAAACCGTCACCATCGGCAGCAATGTCACGCTGGGTGATTATGCCTTCTCCCTGAACAAGGACAATGCATTCCACCTGAAGAACTATGATGATGACAGCGGCCTTGGCAGCGGTAAGCGCTTCTACTACGAGTTCTGGTCTCCCATCAAGAGCCTGACAATCGGTGAGAACGCAGTCATCGGCAAGAATGCCTTCTCCAATGCCGCATCCATCGAATCCGTTTCTCTGGGTGCCGGTGCCGACATCGGCTACATGGCATTCTATAACTGCTGTGCCCTGAAGGATATTGATCTGTCCCAGGCTAAGAAAATCGGCGATTATGCCTTCTCCGGCGACGTTTATTACGTCTGTTACGACGAGAATATGCAGATCGCAGCGGCTACTGCCGAGGGTACTTACCTGTACACCTACCATGCACCTGCACTGGAAACTGTGGATCTGGCCGCAGCTGAATCTGTGGGCGAGCATGCCTTCTCCTACTGCCGCCAGCTGAAGAGCGCAAAGCTGAATGATTCCATCACAGAAATCACGCCCTATGCCTTCGCTGGCTGTATCGCACTGGAGGAGATCGACCTTTCCAAGATTGTGACTGTTGGCGAATATGCCTTCATTGAATCCGCGCTGGTCAGCATTGACCTCAGCGCAGCGGAAACCATCGGCGAATATGCCTTCGTTTCCAACAAGGCACTGACGGATATTGCTGTCAATCCCAACGGTGTTCAGATCGACGAGGGTGCGTTCTCCGAATGTAATGCCCTGACCACCGTGCAGAACATGGCAGGTATCCGCAATCTGGGCGATTATGCCTTTGCTTACACCTCCATTGTGGAAGCAGACCTGTCCGGTGCAGAGCATGTGGGTGATCATGCCTTCCTGAAGAAGGAACTGACTCCCTTCACCGTCAAACTGGGTGAAAACCTGCAGACGTTGGGCGATAATCCCTTCGCTCTGTGTAAGGTTGCACCCTTCGGTGTTGACCTGAATGCACCTGCCGAGGCTGAGGAAATTGAAGTCGCTGAAACCGAGCCTGCCGAAACAGAAGCAGTGGAAGAACCTGCAGAACCTGCCGAAACCGAAATGGCTGAGGCAGAAGAAGCGGTGGAGGAAGTTCCTGCCGAAACCGTTCCTGCAAATCTGACCTACACTTATGACATCAGCGACAAGGTGACCGTCATCGACGGCTCCCTGTATGCCAAGATCGACACCGGTCTGGTACTGGTCACTTATGCCGGTACGGAAGATGCCAATGTTCAGGTGGCAGAGGGTACCGTCCGCATCGCATCGCTGGCCTGTGCAGGCAGCGATGTGAAGATGGTCAAGCTCCCCGCATCCGTGGAAGCCATCGGCCATAAGGCATTCTTCGATTGCGATGCGCTGGAAATGGTCATTTTCGGCAGCTACAACGCACCGATTCTGGAAGAAGAATTTGATTCCATTTACTATGATTCCTTCGAAAACCTGCCCGGTATCGGTGACTACGGTACCTATACCAACTATGAGGGTGAGGAAGTTCCCATCCACGGCACCGGTGTGGTTCCCTACTACATGTGGAACATTACCGACGGCTTGTACTTCAATGTGTACTACGGTGCAAACTTCGTTGACTATGTGGGCAAGGTTGAGAACAAGCTGGCCATGATCCGTCCCGTTAACGGCAAGGGCTATGACTCCTTCATCTACGGCAATTACTTCGACCTGGTTCTGGATGGCCCTGCGGCTCCCGATGATGCAGCCGTTGCCGCCATCAAGGCAATTGATGCCATCCCTGACCGTGTTACTTATGATGACCGCGCTCTGGTGGAAGCTGCCCGCGCTGCTTACAGCAAGGTTGCAACCATCCTGCAGCAGGCACTGGTTACCAACTACGCAGACCTGATCTCTGCCGAGCAGAGAATCATCGCCCTGACTCCTGCGCCTGAAGGCGAAGCAGTCACGGAAACCGAACCCACCGAGCCCGCTGCTGAAGAAAAGACCGAAGGCAGCAATGGCGGTGTGATCCTCTGCGTTGTGGTTGGTGTGGTCATTCTGGCGGGTGCCGTCACCATGCTGACGAAGAAGCGCAAGGTTCAGCCTGCCGCGGAAGCGTCCGAAGCAGCACCTGCAGAGGAAACTCCCGAAGCAGAAACCGCAGAAGAAGTGAAGGAAGAGGAAACTCCTGCCTGCGAAGAGATCGTCGTTGACGAAGCAGAACTGGAAAAGTAAGTGATCCCGAGGGCAAAGCCGCATTTTGCGGCTTTGCCCGGTGGTGCTTTACCAAGGAAGGAAGATGCACGAAAAATGAAACTGAAAACCAAAGGGATCCTGATTCTGCTCCTGCTGCTGACCGTACTTCTGGTCACCGGCTGTGCGGAGGAACCCACACCCTATGAAGTCAATGACGCGGAGCATTTCACCGTCAGCGTCAAGTATGACGCGAACGGTGGCACCTTTACCACCAACACCGCGGTGATCGTAGACTCTTACGATGCCGTTGCCACCGGTGGAAAGATCGCACTGCTGAGCCCTGACAATGCACTGCGCAGAAATGATGCGTTTACCGCTGTCAACAACGGCTATTTCCTGGCCGGCTGGTATCGGGAATGCAGCCGTCAGGCGGACGGCACCTGCACCTACTCCGGCAAATGGGATTTCGAAACCGATCTGCTGGAAGTGGATCCGGCAGGGACGTACACCGCTTCCGAGCCGGTGCTGACCCTGTATGCCGCATGGATTCCCATGTTCCAGATCAATTTCCGCGACCTGCAGTCCGGAGAAATTCTGGAAACCTACTCCTTTGACCCCAATACCGGAGCGAGCTTTACGGTTCCTGCTCTGGATGAAGAAACCGGCGCGATGGAAATGTATAAATTCCCTGAGCGTTCCGGCTATACCTTTGACAGCGTTTATTTCGATGCCGAAGGAAGCAAAATCGTGGACACCGTAGAGGTTGTCCACACCGGTATCGTCAACTACGAAAACGGTACCGCCGAAAACGGCACCATGGACCTTTATATCAACTGGACGGAAGGTGAGTGGTACCACATTTACAATGTGCAGCAGTTCCTGGATAATGCCAGTGTCTCCGGAAACTACGTGCTGCATGCGGATCTGGACTTTGAAGGTCAGATCTGGCCGTCCTCTTTGATGTATGGCAACTTCAGCGGCAGCATCGAGGGCAACGGCTACACCATCCGGAATGTAGAACTGACCCAGACCAATAATTCCAAGATCAACGCAGGCCTGTTCGGCAACCTGACCGAAAATGCCAAGCTGACCGATCTGACTTTCGAAAATGTGACCTTTACCATCAAGGCCGGTACCCGCGTGGTCGGCACCAGCTTCGGTCTGCTGGCCGGTACCATTTCCGGTGATGCGGTACTGGAGAATGTCAGCATTGCCGCAAGTAAGCTGCAGATCGATTCCGCCAGCTACTTCGGCGTGGATGAATATGTGATCGGTCTGGTCTGCGGCATGGGCGATCCTGACCGTGTCAACGCGGATATTTCCTGCGCTGTGGTTGGCGATCTTCCCGAGAGCATTGTTACCACCGTGGACGGAAACGATGTGACCCTTGAATTCGTAACGGAATGAACCTAGTTTGCTATAAAGGAGAAATGCTATTATGAAAAAACGTATTCTGTGTCTGCTCCTGTGCCTGATGATGATCGTCAGCATGGGTGCTACCCTCACCGGCTGCGGCGGCGGAAGCTCCGTGGATGCTTTCGTTATCATGACCGAGCAGCTGGACGGCCTGTTTAATCCTTTCTTCTACACCTCCGCACCTGACGGAACCATCGTCAGCATGACCCAGATCAGCATGCTGGGCGCTGACTATGTGAACGGCGAAGTGGAAGTTGCCTACGGCGAGAATGAAGCCGTGGTCGTCAAGGATTACGACATCGTCGAAAATTCCAACGACACCACCACCTACACCTTCGTTCTGAAGAACGGCATCAAGTTCTCCGATGGTCATCCCCTGACCATGGAAGACGTCCTGTTTAACTACTACGTCTATCTGGACCCCGTTTACACCGGCTCCAACACCCTGTACTCCACCGACATTCTGGGCCTGAACGAGTACCGCACCCAGACCGTCGGCTCCGCATCCGATGATTCCGACAACCTGATCGCATCTGCCGCAGCAAGTCGTGCCCAGGCCCGCCGCAATGAGCTGGTGAACCTGTTCAACTCCCAGATGAAGGCTTCCGCTACCAAAGAAGTTCCCTACGATGCCATGAAGGCAGCGATTGTTGCTCACTCCGTCAGCTCCGGCTACAAGTCCGCCATCTCCAACGATGCAGGTGCAGTTTCCAATCAGGATCTGCTGAACGACTACGAGCATGCTCTGGAGCTGTTCCGTGAGGAACTGGAGTCCGACTATGCCAGCGCACAGGAATCCTATGTGGACGAGCCTTACAAGTCCCATGAGGAATTCAAGGATGAAGTTTTCTGCTTCATGTACACCGAAGGCTACGTGGATGTCAAGTATGCCGAGGGTGCTGACGGCAAGATCGACCGTACCACCATCGAGACTCTGACTCCCGCTTACCCCTCCTCCATCACCACCAAGGAAGCAGCCATCGACTACATTTTCAACGACAAGATCGCCCGCGAGCTGCACATCATTCTGCAGTACTGGGCAACCGGTACCACTCTGGGTAACGAGTTCGCCGCCAAGGCAAAGGAAGTCATCCTGCATGAGAATGTTTCCGATGACGGCACTCTGGCTGTCCAGAACATTTCCGGTATCGTTTCTCTGGGCCACACCGATAAGGCCGGTTCCACCATCACCGTCAACGGCACCGATTACAAGGTCGCATCCGCGCACAATGCTGACGGCACTGTCGCAAACGAGGGCGAGTACGACGTTCTGCAGATCACCATCGACGGCATCGACCCCAAGGCAATCTGGAACTTCGCACTGACCATCGCTCCCCAGCACTACTACGGCGAGGGCAGCTCCGTTGCTATGGACATCGCCAACAACAAGTTCGGTGTGGAATTCGCTTCCTTTGAGTTCATGACCGACATCATCCAGTCCACCAGAAACATCAAGATCCCCATGGGTGCCGGCGCTTATAAGGCAACCAACTCCGAAAACGGCGATCCTTCCGAGTCCTCCTTCTACATGAACAACGTTGTCTACTTCAAGGCAAACGAGAACTTCGGCACCGTTGGCGAAGGCATCGAGAATGCAAAGATCGAGAAGATCCGCTATCAGGTGGTTTCTTCCCAGAACGCAATCGCATCTCTGGAAAACGGCACTGTCCACTACATCTCTCCCGCACTGACCACCGACAACTACGAGAAGCTGGAAGCTCTGGAATCCAAGGGTATGGTCACCCTGACCACCGATCAGCTGGGCTACGGCTACATCGGTGTCAACGCTTCCAAGATCAACGACATCAACCTGCGTAAGGCCATCATGTGCGCTATGAACACTGCACTGGCACTGGACTACTACCGTGCAGGTACCGCTTCTCAGGTTTACTGGCCCATGTCCCTGGTTTCCTGGGCACATCCCGACGGCGCTGACCGTACGGACAACGGCTTTGATTATCCCCAGCTGGGTACCTGGAACGAGGCAATTGCCGTCAGCAACATCGAAAAGTACATGCAGGAAGCAGGCGTCAGCGCAGGCGACAGCTCCCTGAAGGTTACCTTCACCATCGCAGGTTCCTCCCTGCAGGATCACCCCACTTACAAGGTCTTCCGTGACGCAGCTGCACTGCTGAACTCCATGGGCTGGGAAGTGGAAGTTGTCTGTGATACTCAGGCTCTGACCAAGATCAACACCGGTTCTCTGTCCGTCTGGGCCGCTGCATGGTCCTCCGCTCTGGACCCCGACCTGTATCAGGTCTACCACAAGGATTCCTCCGCAACCTCCACTCTGGCCTGGGGTTACAACTACCTGAAGACCAGCGGCACTGCCGAGGAAATGGCAATTCTGAACAAGCTGTCCGATCTGATTGACGATGCACGTGAGACCAACGACAAGGCTGTCCGTGCTGACCTGTATCAGGATGCCATGGAGCAGATTCTGGAGCTGGCTGTGGAACTGCCCGTCTACCAGAGAAGCGTCCTGTACGCATTCAACTCCAAGGTCATCAATGCCGCCTCTATGCCTGCAGAGTCCGAGATGAATCCCTACTCCTCTCCTCTGGACCGGATTTGGGAGATCGAATTCGCCGGTTGATAATCGGAGAAAGATATGTTTAAGTACATTGTTAAAAGACTGGCATACGCCCTGCTGATTCTGCTGGGCGTATCCATGATCATCTATTTCCTGATCCGCCTGATGCCTGTTGACTTCATTCAGGATAAGATCAACGCCATCAATCAGGGCGGCGCAACGGTCAGCGAGGAAACGGTGCAGACCATGTACAAGATGTACGGTCTGGGCGATAACAGCTTCAAGGGCATCCTGGGCGGTTATTTCTCCTGGCTGAAGGCACTGTGCCGCTTCGATCTGGGTACCAGCTTCGTCTACGGCATTCCCGTGGCCGATGTCATCGTGGAGCATATGGGCATTTCCTTCGGCATTGCCCTGATCGCAACCATTTTCGAGTTCATGATTGCCATTCCTCTGGGCATCACTGCGGCTACCCATCAGTACAGCTTGCGTGACTATGTGGTCACCGTGCTGGTTATGATCGGCATCAGCCTGCCCTCCTTCTTCTTTGGCAATATGCTGAAGGATCTGCTGGCACTGAAGCTGGGCTGGTTCCCGCCCTCCGGCCTTGTGAATGCAACGGCTTCTTTCAGCGGTGTGGAGCTTCTGATCGACTATGCCCGCCATCTGGTGATTCCGGTGCTGACCATCGTCATTTTGTCCATCGGCGCCAGAATGCGCATGACCCGTACCAATATGCTGGAGGTCATGAATTCCGACTACATCCGTACCGCCCGTGCCAAGGGTCTGAAGGAAAGCGTGGTCATCAACAAGCACGCATTCCGCAATACCCTGATTCCGCTGGTCACCTCTTTGGCAGGTCTGCTGCCCAGCCTATTCTCCGGCGCTATCATCACGGAGCAGGTCTTTGACCTGCCCGGTATCGGTAACATTGCGCTGGATGCCATGAACCGCGGCGACATTCCCTTCATCATGGGCTATAACATGTTCCTGGCACTGCTGAGCGTGCTGGGTGTTCTGCTGGCTGACCTGATGTATGCGGTGGTCGACCCCAGAGTCAAACTGGAGTGAGGAGGGCAGTTATGGAAGAAATTCAGAACAATCAGGCAGCTCCCGAAGCTGTCGATACCGAAGTCCCTCTGGACAAAAATGTCCGCCTCATGTCCCCCACCCGCATGGTGGTGCGCCGCTTCTTCCGCTCCAAGCTGAGTATCCTGGGCCTGATCATGGTCATCGGCCTGTTCTTGTTCAGCTTCCTGGGCCCCGTGGTCTATACCCAGTGGGGTGAGATTGAGCTAGACGAAAGCGGTAAGACCGAATATGCCATCGCAACCACCACCTACACCGTGAACGGTCAGGAGTACACCCTGCGCCAGACCACGGAAAAGTCTTTGAAGGATAATTTCCTCGCACCTCCCTCCCGTGAACACATCCTCGGTACCGACAACGAAGGCTACGATATTTTCGTCCGCCTGATGTACGGTGGCCGAATCTCTCTGACCGTCAGCTTTATTGCCGTGTTCCTGATCACCATCTTAGGTGTCATCATGGGCGGTATTTCCGGTTTCTTCGGCGGCGCGGTGGATAATGTCATCATGCGTCTGTGCGATATTCTGATGTGTCTGCCCGGTGTGCCGATCCTGTTGATCATCAGCACCATTCTGGATGCATCGGACATCGACGCAAAATACCGCATTTATCTGCTGATGATCTATCTGACCTTCATTTCCTGGCCCGGCACAGCACGTCTGGTTCGCGGTCAGATTCTGAGCCTGCGTGAGCAGGAGTACATGGTGGCCGCAGAAGCTATGGGCTACTCCACCGTCAGAAAGATTTTCAAACACTTAGTTCCCAATGTCATGCCCCAGCTGATCGTGTCCATGAGTCTGTCCCTCGGCTCCATGATTCTGTATGAAGCAACGCTGTCCTACCTGAATCTGGGTGTCAAGGCACCGTATGCCGCATGGGGTACCATGATCAACATCATTTCTACCAATCAGGATATTCTGCAGAACCACCTGAATGTGTGGGTTCCCGCAGGTGTCTGCATTGTCATTGCCGTTCTGGGCTTCAACTTCGTGGGCGACGGCCTGCGCGATGCCCTTGACCCGAAAGCGAGGAGATAATGATGGCAAAAGAAAAACGCAATTATCTCTCCGGCAGAGAGGTCAAAGCCATTGCCAAGGCAAATGCCAAGGAAATGAAGCGTCTGGAAGCCTACAAGAACCGCAAGGCGAAGGAAGAGGAATTCCTGACCGAAATGCGCGACGACAGCAACATTCTGGAAATCGACGATTTGCATACCTTCTTCTTCACGGAGCAGGGCGTGGTCAAGGCCGTCAACGGTGTTTCCTATGATGTGCCGAAGAACGCAGTTGTGGGTGTTGTGGGTGAATCCGGCTGCGGCAAGTCCGTTACCTCCATGTCCGTGATGCGGCTCATTCAGGGTCCCACCGGCCAGATTGTGGAGGGTTCCATCCGCTTCAAGGCACACGATTACAAGCGCAATGAAAAGGGCGAGCCTGTCAAGGACGCAAACGGCGAATTTGTTACGGAAGATAAGATCTATGACATCGCCAAAATGCCCATTCATGAGATTCATCGCATCCGCGGCAAGCAGATCGCCATGATCTTCCAGGAACCCATGACTTCTCTGAATCCTGTGTTCACCATCGGCGAGCAGCTGGACGAGGTCACCTTTATCCACACCCCCGGTGCCACCAAGGAAATGGCCAAGGCAAAGAGTGAGGATATGCTCCGTCTGGTGGGCATCATTCCTGAGAATGTCTACAACGCATTCCCGCACGAATTGTCCGGCGGTATGCGCCAGAGAGTGATGATCGCCATGGCACTGGCAGCAGAACCCCGCCTGATCATTGCGGACGAGCCCACTACGGCTCTGGACGTAACCATTCAGGCCCAGATTCTGGACCTGCTGCAGGATATCAAGAACAAGATCGACGGTTCCATTCTGCTGATCACCCACGATCTGGGTGTCATCGCAGAGATGGCCGACTATGTGGTTGTTATGTATGCCGGCAAGGTCATTGAAAAGGGTACTGTTTATGAGATCTTCCAGGATCCGAGACACCCTTATACCATTGGCCTGCAGAAATCCAAGCCCACCATGACACTGGATGATAGCACCGAGCTGTATAACATTCCGGGCAATGTTCCCAACCCCATCAACATGCCTGACCACTGCTATTTCAAGGAAAGATGCGCAAAATGTACCGCAAAATGCTCCGGCGCTTATCCCGGCATGGTGCAGGTCAGCCCGACCCACTTTGTGGCATGCCATCTGTACGGGGAGGAGGGTTAATCATGGCTGATGAAAAAGTACTGGAAACAGTAACTCCCGAATATGATGACGCGGCTCTGGAAGCCCAGTTCCTCGAAAAGCGCAAGGCACAGATTGAGGCGGACTGCGCGCAGCCCATTGACCCGGAGTGTATTCTGGAAGTGCGCCATCTGCGCAAATGCTTCCCCATCAAGAAGACCTTCACCGGTAAGGTGACCAAGGAACTGGTCGCGGTTGATGATGTGTCCTTCAAGCTGATGGCCGGCGAAACACTGGGCATCGTTGGTGAGTCCGGCTGCGGCAAGACCACCACGGGCCGTGCAATCCTGAAGCTGCACCAGCCCAGCGGCGGTCAGATCATCTTCGATGGCAAGGATATTACGAATTATACCTCCAACCAGATGCGTGACATCCGCAAGCAGATGCAGATCATTTTCCAGGATCCCTATTCCTCTCTGCCGCCCAGATCCACCGTCGGCGGTATCCTGTCCGAGCCTGTGGAGGTCCACAATATCGTACCCAGAGATCAGGTGAAGGATTATGTTCTGGATCTGATGGAAAAGTGCGGCCTGCGGGATTACTACTACGAGCGCTATCCCCACGAATTCTCCGGCGGTCAGCGCCAGAGAATCTGCATCGCCCGTGCCCTGTCTGTCAATCCCAAGCTGGTCATCTGTGACGAGCCGGTTTCCGCACTGGACGTTTCCATTCAGGCGCAGATCATCAATCTGCTGAAGCAGCTGCAGCGGGACAGAAATCTTGCCTACGTGTTCATTTCCCATGACCTTAGCGTGGTCAAGTTCATTTCCGACAAGATTCTGGTTATGTATCTGGGTGCTGTTATGGAGTTTGGCACCAAGGAGGATATCTTCCAGAATCCTCTGCATCCTTATACCAAGGCGCTGTTCTCCGCAGTTCCCAATCCCGACCCCACCATGAAGGCCAAGCGCATCAAGTTGGAAGGCGATATTCCTTCTCCTGCCAATCCGCCTAAGGGCTGCCGGTTCCACACTCGCTGTCCCTATGCCAAGGAGGTCTGCAAGCACATCACTCCTGATTATAAGGAGTATGAGCCTGGCCACTTCGCTGCCTGTCACCTCCTGGAGAAGCAGGACTAAGCTATGGGTAAGAAGAAAGAAAAAATCACATACGTGGATGATGGCCGTACCATTGCTGATATGTCCGGCGTGGGAGGCTCCAGACTGAATGACCGCAATCCCTATCGTCCGGCTCCTAAATTTAAGGATGTCTGGAAGACCTATTGGAGCG
>JBGVFB010000005.1:0-71106 GCA_045120675.1 Faecousia sp.
GGAGCTGGTTGAGTACATAGATTATTACAATAATAGACGTATCAAGGCAAGATTAAAGGGCTTGCCGCCTGCGTTACACAGACAGCAAGCCCTCTTGGCTGCTTGAACAATTTACGTTAGAAATATTTGTCTAACTTTTTGTGGTCACTTCAAAATACTCCAGCGATCTTTTTCTATTTACGCAGCAATTGCGTTGGCATTAATTCGGTCGATAATCTTCTTAATTCCAAACCACAGAGTGAGATCCGTGAATACTTCCACAATGCTGCCATTATCGGTAAAAGGTGCATCCTGCAGGACGGACAGATCCTTCATCAGTCCATTGTGGACAATGTACTCCACGATCTGATTCACAAAGTAGATCTGATTGCTGTCAAGAGATGTGTCATTCAGGAACTCTGCAAAAGCTTCCTTGGCGGCATTCATATCCAGACCCACGATCTCACGGACAAACTCACCTAAGGGCTTGCTGCCGTACTCGTTTTCGTAGTCCTGCTTCGTGCCGACCTCGCTCCACAGAATTTCCTCCAGCACCTTCACATCTGAGCTTGTCAGCGGATGATTGGTCTTCAGCTTGGCGATGACCTCGTTATCCTGGTTCTGGCGAATATAGAACTCCGCTTTCATCTTGTAGTTCTTCAGATCGTCATTTTCCAGTTCGGATTCGTTCCAGTCCATGGTAAGAATCTCATCGGCAAAGTTGGTGGTATAGGAGACCTTATTGACAGGAATGTACTTGATCAGATCACGCAGATTTTCACGAATATACTCAAACTCGTTAATACCGGCATTCTCCAGATAATCCGTGTGCAGGATTTTATTGATCAGCTCACTCTGCACCATGATCTCCGGAATATTGGCAACAGATGCAATGCCATTGACCTTCTTAAATAGGTCACTTCTTGCCTTGGCATACTTCTTGCCCATGAGATAAGCCAGTTCAATGCCGTACATCAGTGCATCGAAGCGCACCGCCTTGGCATCATCCGCGTCCGGAGTAATCAGCGGAGCCAGTTCATCCCGCATCTGCAAAGTGTTCTCATAGGTCAGCGCAGTATAGTTATCCGGATTGGAATACAGTTCTACAAACTTAAGGTGCTGGCGAACCGCAAAGTTCTCCTTGTTCAGTTCCTGCACCTTGCGGACCATATCGTCCACCAAGGTCTTACGGAATGCGATCAACTCCGGTGTCTGATAGGCAATATCCTGCAGTTTATATGCAATCTGAGCCTTTAAGCTGAAGATAGCACCTTGCAACGCGATCTGCAGCGCAGTGGGCTTGCCATTGCTCATTCGGAAAAACTCAAAGTTTCCGCAGAAGTCGAAGATATAGAACTTGTCCTTATCCTCGCCATCCTTCAGACCGGGACACAGACGAGTGCCACGACCAATCATCTGCCAGAACTTGGCTTTACTCATAACCTTCTTGAAGAACACCAGATTCAGACATTCCGGAACGTCAATACCGGTGTCCAGCATATCCACGGAAATAGCAATCTGGGGCAGCTTCTTAGGATCAGAGAACTGGTCGATCAAGCTCTGAGCATAGTTGATCTTGTTATCGATGACTTTAGCAAAACCGGGCAGATGGGGATATTCCTTATTGAAGACCTCGTAAATCTTCTCTGCATGGCTGTGGTTCTTGGCAAAGATAATGGTCTTGCCCAGTTTCTGACCGTAGTCGATCTTGATACCCTCGGTCATCAACACATGGAGTACCTGCCGAATAGTGTCCTCATTGAAGACCCATTCATTCAGTGCAGAAGAAACGATTTTCTCCGGCAGTTCGCCGTTTTCATCGGTGAAGGTATTCTCATATTCTTCCCGTTCATCCTCCGGCAGATCTTCATAGGTGATGCCGGAATCCAGGAATTTCAGCTTGGTCTCCACGGACATGAAGTCCACCAGGTAACCGTCCTTGACTGCCTGCGCCAACTCATAGCCATAAGTAGGCACACCGTTTTCCAGTTCAAAAACCTCATAGGTGTTCTTGTCGATCTCGTCCTTGGGAGTAGCCGTCAGACCAACCAGAGGGGCATCGAAATAGTTAAAGATATCCCGGTACTTGTTGTAGATAGACCGGTGGGCCTCGTCGCAGATCACCAAATCGAAATGACCGCAGGTGAAGAGCTTACCTTGCTCGTCCTTCACATTGTCGATGCAGTGCATCATTGTCTGATAGGTGGAGAACACGCAGTGGGCAGTATAGTTATCCTTCTCCTCACAGAGATTCGTGCAGGAAAGGTCGGGCAGCAGATTCACAAAGCTTCTTTTTGCCTGAGTAACCAGTGAATTGCGGTCAGCCAGGAACAGAATATTCTTCACCCAGCCGTGCTGCAGCAGTACATCGCAGAGGGCAATGACGGTTCTGGTCTTACCGGAACCGGTAGCCATGACCAGCAGTGCTTTGCGGCGATTCTTTTTATCCAGAGCATCGCAGACGGCCTTGATGGCACCCTCCTGGTAGTAGCGGCCCGCAATGTGCTTCTTCACCATCACATTTTTGAGGGATACCCGCATGGTGCGCAGGTTGAACATCTTCTCCAAGTCCCGCTTGGAGTAGATGGTGGCGCACTTGCGCTCCGGATACTGACCGTCGATGATGTGAGTTTCAAAGCCGTTGGTCAGGAAGATGGCGGGGCGGCGCTTATACTTCTTTTCCAGAATGTCTGCATAGAGTTCTGCCTGCTGACGGCCCTTGGAAACATCCACGCAGGTGCGCTTGGCTTCGATGACCGCAAGGGGCTTATGAGCATCGTCATAGAGGACATAGTCCGCAAAACCAATCTCGCTCTTGTTGGGCATGCCGGGCATCGGATCTTCATTGATCCAATCATGATTCTCAATCCAGCCTGCGTCTTCCAGCATGGCATCGATGTAGAACTTCCGGGTTTCGTACTCGGAAATATCCAGAGGCTTGGGCACATAGGTCTGCTGCTGTTCCTCACGGCGGGCAGTCAGCTGCTCTTTCAGCTGCTTATTCTCCTCAATCAACTTCTGCAGATCCACATCCACGGTGTCATTGCGAGGAGGCGGAGCCGACGTGGCAATCTCCTTTGGTACCAGTGCAGGATCAAACTTGCTTTCCTCGTAGGTATCCGCATAGCAGTAGGCAACAAAGTCGAGGAAGATGTGCAAATTCTCCAGACACAGCATAGCAGCCGCTTCGGAAATCTTGCCCGTATTGTGGGCGGCATTGTTGCCCTTCATGCGGATATAGTCCATTCGGCGCCAGATATCGGAACCCACGATGGCGCGGAATTCCTCCCGGGTCATGAGGCTCTGGAGGTTGTCCTGGTAGGGCATTTCCAGTTCCTTGTCCACGGAATACATCCACTTCACGGCAAACTCCATCGACCGCCGACAATTGAGAATACATGCCGCCGGGTCAATATGTAGGATCTTCTCCGCTACCATGGCAACTTCGGCAAAGGGAGCGAAGGCCGGATCGGAGAGGAGGAATGCAAAGTTGGACATTTAAATCACTTCCTTAAACAAAACTAATCGACATTTCCAACTCGCGTATATTATGACATTCAAAGCCGTCTTCTTTCAGTTCTGCAATACAATCTAAGAAGTATTGGTCCAATGGTGCTGCAGTACACATCTTCTTGACAATTGGATACAGTTCTTTTCCGTTCTCGGTTAATATGTATGCGCCTTGGGAAACTTCTGCATGTGCAAAGCCTTTATTTTCAATGACTATATTACGGTCGAATCCTCTTATTACGGTTCTAGTTTTTCCCGGAACCTCTGTACGAACCATTATCATTCCGTTAGCCGAAATGAGGCCAGCCTCATTCAGTAATATGATTTTAGAAAACGGGAAACCATATTTGCTCATTAATTTTCCATTTGTATTCGACCCATTTAGCACAAAATAATCATAGAATGTCTTGGTGTTATCGCCATAGCATTGAAGAATGTACGGGACTAGTTCGGCAAATAATTGCGCTTCTTTTTGTGTCATTTTTCTCAAAATATCTAGTGTTCGAATAGAAAAACTTCCAGGCCGCTCAATTTCACCTGCCAAAATTTTACCCCAAAGTTGTTGCATTTCCTCGTTTCCTATATTTGCAACATAGTCAAAGAAAGAACATACCCAATCTTCGTCTACAGGCTCATTGGTTACTTTTTCTTTACCCTCAAGTTCTAAATATGCATTTTGTACGACCGCTTCAATATTTTGCTGTTTTTTCATCTCTTGGAACAAAAACCTGCTTTGGGCTCTTTGCGACAATCCATTCGCATCGGTGCTGTTTATTTCTATTGCCCCGTCTTTATAAACCATTGGCAGATTAATATTGTCGTTTATTGCGCTACTAATCTGCCTAATTTCTTCAGCGGTTGCTTTAGCCATTCTTTTCTTGTGCCAAGGTTCATATATTGTTCCAATGGCATTTCCTACTAGCTCCATCAGTTTTATTCCCGGTTCAACAAGAACCTTTGCAATCTCTAATATGCCGTCCATATTTTACTCCTTGTAGATTCATAAAAAGTTGAATACTGATAATACTCACCTCACCCAAAGTATTCCTGCATCAGGGATTTTTTCAGCAATTCCAGTTTATCAAGGCTCTGTTGGGTTGCCAATTTAGCCTTATTATTCCGCATCTTTATTTTCCTGCCTATTTACTGCCGTTCATAAAGAACAATACCGTATTGCTTTTCCATTTGAGATATGTAAAGCGGATTCAGCTGAACATTGTTCTCCGAAAAAATCGGAATATTCAAATGCTGGCAAAACGCAGAAATAGAACCACCGTACATACTGAAAAGAACCTTGTTTTCTCCTTGAATTATGCAAGGAAACACCACCACACGATCCAGATTGTAGAAGCGTGCGGCTTCCTGAATACGCACAATATCCGGCCTGCGTGATTTTACTTCCAGTTTCAGCAACTCTGCAAGAACATCAATCCCGAACTTTACATATTCCTTTTTTTGTTCTTCCATATGAGAAAAATCAAGCAGAAGCTTCGTGGTATGTGCTAAATAATCGATTTTTTCATTTTCGTGCATAACCGCACCTCCTTTATGACAGCATTATACCATATTATGTGCGACAAAAAACGTCAGAAAAGTGTCAAAAAGCGACTCACCCAAAATATTCCTGCATTAAGGATTTTTTTAGCAATTCCAGTTTGTCGAGGCTCTGCTGGATTGCCAATTTTGATTTGTCGGTCTGTTCAACGAAGGCTTCGAAACTCTCTTGCTGTTCATTTGTTGGCACCATTACATCAAGTTCTGAAAGTATTTTAAGATTGATGTTCTTCTGAGCTACCTGCGGTGCTTGTTCTTCCAATATCTTTTGAAAGAATCCAAACCAGTAGTGCATATAGACTGCGCTTATAGATTTGTTCGGTACAAAACCAACAACACTATCTGGGAAACATGCGTCAAAAGCAAGGATAGCTGTTTGTGCAATATTAGCTGCAATTGTAATACACAATGTTCCTGCTTTCCACATTTTACTTTGGCGCAATCCCAATTCTGAATAGGTATTCTTGTAGTCGGTAATATATAGTCCCGCGCTTGCAACTTCTCCGGTTTGAATCAACGGATATGGTCCACCTAACAGTTTCGGATCATTTCGAGGACGGTGCTGGGATCTTCCTCTATCCAATGAGCCGAGTTCGCTTAGCTTCTTGGTAGGCAGGCCCACACTGTTGTACACTGGATCACCAAACAGTTCGATAAATCGGGATTTGACCAACTGATCCAGCTTTACAAGCTGCTCTTTCCGCAAAGCAATCAGTTCGTCCATCTTATCCAATACTGCAACAGCTTGTAGCTGCACATTTAATGCAGGAATCTCTATTTCCTTTTCGGACATTGTTGCTTTGTTGAGCGTCAAACCCAAAACAGCCTTGTTAGTACCTTCAAACCAATCGATACCTTTGCACATATGATACAGATAATCGGTATCGATTTCATATTTTCCCTTATTGATAAAGGCCATAATTGCCTCATTTGTGTACATATCTTCGGCAGTAATGGCTGTTTTACCGATAGAGAGCTTAAAACTCATAATGACTGTACCCTTGGGTACTACCTTAATACCGCTCTTAGATACACCAATATCGGTAATTTCTTCTTTGGTTGTATCAATATATTTCCCAGCGTTTCCTATATCGCTGATTGAAATCCATTTGTGACCGTCACCCCAACACTCTCGATCATTTCTTGGGGGTGTTTTGCCCATTTGGAGATCAAATGCGTCACTCAGTTTAACTTTCACAGCATCCCCTCCAGTTCGGCGAGGCCTGCCGTGATCTGCATTTCCAGTTCATGCAGGTCGGCGAGGATTTCGGTGGTAGAAGGGTACTCCACGGCCACATACTCGGTCTTTTTATACTTGTTGATAGAAAGGTCATAGCCGTTTTCCACGATCTCGTCCTTGGGGACAAAGAAGGATTTCTCCGTCCGCTGACGGTCAGTTTCGGCTTCCTGATTCTTAAACCGGGCAATGATGTCGGGGATATCGTTATCCTTAATCTCGGTGCGCTTATCGTCCAGGGAGAAGCCGTCGGCAGTCATATCGTAGAACCAGACCTTGTCCGTGCCGCCGTGGCCGGTCTTGGTGAAGATCAGAATACCGGTGGACACACCTGCGTAGGGCTTGAACACACCGCTGGGCATGGAGATCACAGCCTCCAAGCGGTTACCTTCCACCAGTTCCTTCCGGATGGCCTTATGGGCGGCGGAAGAACCAAACAGCACACCGTCGGGAACGATACAGGCGCAGCGGCCGCCGGTCTTCAGCATCCGCAGGAACAGGGCCAGGAACAGCAGCTCCGTCTTCTTGGTCTTGCAGACCTTCAGCAGGTCAGCAGACACGGTATCCGCATCCAGGCTACCCTTGAAAGGGGGATTGGCAAGGATCAGATCGAATTTTTCCTTATCGGTGTTCTGGTCGGACAGGCTGTCCCGGTACTCAATAAAGGGGCTGTCCACACCGTGGGTCATCATATTCATGGCACCGATGCGCAGCATGGTCCGGTCCATATCGTAGCCGAAGAACATATGGTTCAGGAAATGATCCTTCTTCCGCCGGTCGAAGAAAATCTCCTTCTTATGGTTGGCCATCAGATATTCTTCGGAAGCCACTAGAAAACCTGCAGTACCGCAGGCAGGGTCGCAGATAGTAAAATCGGGCTTTGGCTGCATTAGCTCCACCATCATCTTGATGATATGCCGGGGAGTACGGAACTGGCCGTTCAGACCGGACTGGGCAATCTTGGAAAGCAGATATTCGTAGACATCGCCGCGGATATCGCTGTCCTTCACCTTCTCCATCTGGTCATAGATCTGATCCAGGCAGTCCACCACCTTGCTCAGCAGCAGAGGGGTGGGCAGCTTGAAGATGGCATCACCCATATACTTGGAGTAAGCGCTATCTTTACCGCCGCCCAGGCCCTTGATGAAGGGGAATACCCATTCCTGCATGACAGCGTACATTTTGCCTGCGTCAAAATCGTGGAACACAGACCACTTCAATTGTCTGCCATCAATCTTCCGCTCACCGATGGTTACTTCATCCGCAAAAAGGCTCTTGAAGGGCAGGCCCAGCATGGCGCTCTCCTTGGCACGAAGATTGTCGGTGGTATCCAGATCGTGGATGAACATCAGGTAGGTAATCTGCTCAATCACATCCAGAGGGTTTACCAAACCGCCTGCGGCAAAAATATCCCACAAGCCGTCAATTCTATTTTTCAGTTCGCCTGTAATCATATCAATCAATCTCCCTGTTCCAAGTGTAAGAGGTATAGCGGCCGCCGCCGATCTTGATGATCTCTCCACTCTTGACGAGATCATTCAACGCACGTTGGATGGTGGTCTGGCTGATATCCGGGCACTGCGCCATGATCTCTGCCTTTGTGATTTTGCCAAGGTGGTCATGGATGATGTCACGGACGCGGTTGGGTTTGCGGGTGTTCTCACCGACGATTTTCACACGGTCGGAGAATTCCCGGTAAGCTGCAAGAATTACACCCAGCTGATAGGTCACGAAAGGAATGTAGTCATTTTCCTCTTCATGCCAGTTAGCGGAGCTTTCCTGCAGGTCATCGTAATAGGCGCTCTTGGTGCGCTCAATCAGCTTTTCAATACTGATGTATTTGCCTACGTTATATCCGGCACGGTACAGCAGGAGCAGGGTCAGTAGTCGGCTCATTCTGCCGTTTCCGTCATTGAAGGGATGGATACAGAGAAAATCCAGAATAAACACCGGAATCATCAGCAGAGGATCGTACTGACCGTTATTGCAAAGGTCATTGTAAGCCTGGCACAGCCGCTCCATAGCTTCCGAGGTTTCCCACGCAGGAACCGGAATGAAACGGATATGCTTGTTTCCATGAGCATCTTCCTCACTGATCACATTATCCGATGGCTTGTAGGAGCCACCGATATTCATACCACTGAACTTGTACAGATCCCGATGGAGTTGGAGGATCATACCGGGCTTAACCGGAATATAGTCATGGCTTTCGTGGATCGTGGATAAGACATCCCGGTAACCAGCAATTTCTTTTTCGCTACGGTTTCTCGGTGTGGTCTTATCCTTGACCAGTTTCTGCAGCCGCTCATCGGAGGTGTAGATACCTTCAATTCGGTTGGATGCTTCGGTACTCTGAACGCGAGCTATCTCAACCAGATGTGTCAGCTCATCCTCTTGTACTTTTGTATGCTCGCCTTTATGTTCATGAATTTGACCCAGCAGCTGAACAATCTCAGGTGTGAGCAGCTTCATATATATTTTCTTGTAGTCGTACTCTCGCATAGAAAAACCCCACAATAATAATCTAACTATATTGTACGTTCATTCTTGTCACTCGTCAAGTCAATTTAGTCATTATCTGAAATATGATTAAATTAACCTCATATTTGATTAATTGAAACCAGTTCTTCGATAAACAAATACCCCAGAGATTGTCGTAACCTCAATCTCCGGGGCATGCTTATTCTCTTACTGTATTGGCTTCCTGGTATACCGCACTTCCAATGCACCGTCAAACTCGCTGACACGCTCGTTGCCTTCCCAGTGGAAGCCGTGTTTTTCGTAGAACCGACGGGCTCGCATATTCTCCTTGAAAGCCCAGAGAAAAACTGCTTTCTCACCAATCTGCGCCAGCGCTTCTTCCAGCATTGCCGCGCCAAGACCGGTTCCAATGCTTTCCGGTAAGGAATGGACGGCAATAATCTCTGCTGAGTTCTCTGTTTCCTGCCAGGCCAGCATTCCGCTGTTCTCGCCCATCAGGAAATGTACCCTTCCCTCCCGAAAGATGCCCTCCAGCAGTGCAATACAGTTATCTTCCTGCGCGCAGGCATCCATAGTCTGCTGCGAAACATATGCCGCAAACGCAGTACGGAACGATACGGACATAATATGCCCCGCCAGCTTCATATCTTCAAATTTCGCATTTCTAATGATCATCTTTCATCTCCCGCATTAAGAACCGCAAAACCGTTTGATTAAAATCCTTTGCTTCTTCGTACAGACCGTGTCCCCACTGCGCGTACATTTTCAACTCCGCGCCGGGAATCTGCGACGCAATTTCCCGGGATGCATCGCCGCCCAGCGCCTGATCCTTTTCGCCGCCAATCACCAAGGTCGGCAGCCGAAGCTTCTGAAGGCAATCATAAGCATCATGGGTCAAGCAGGCATCCGCCTGAACGAAGAACCGTTCGTAGGTTTCAGGCTTTGTCAGCTTTCCCACAATAGGAATCATCCATCGGTTGCTGCGGTAGTACTTCTCTGAATAAATACGTCGCAGGTTGCTGTCCATGAAGGCAGCATGGTCGCCTTGCTTCGCATAAGAAATCCATTCTCCCACTGATTCTTTCAAAACACAATTGGGTCTTGCGCAGGTAACCGTCAGAACCAGTTTATTCACCTTTTCAGGGTAATCAGCCGCAAGATACTGTGCAATCATACCGCCCATGGAAACACCGAAAACGTCCGCCTTTTCAATGCCCAGAATTTCCATCGCTTCTGCCTGATCCCGGGCCATATCCCGCGTGGTATAGCCCATGGGCAGCTGGTTTTTACGGCTGAAAGCATAGACCGTAAAATTCCTTGCAAACAGGCGGTACATCAGTGCCATCGGCAGTGCCGTTCCCTTCACGGTCCGCAAACCGTCACCCAAGCCCGGAAGAATAACCAGTGTTCTCTTTCCATTTCCAAAACGGATATAATCCATAGCAGTATCGCCCAGTTTCAGCACACCGTTCTTCGCATTGTAGCGTTTTATCATGTTTCCACCTCGTAAAATCCTCTGACGCTGATTGCTATTTCCATATATCCACATTATAGCAAAAAAGGGCGCACAATGCACCCTTTTTATTTTCCTTTTAATCAGATGTGTGCAGTTTTCCTTTGCATAACATATTTGCTGCGGCTGCCGGGTTTCCTGCAATTATCCTCGTGATTCACCCTGTCATCCGCCGGTCTTGTAAAACGAAAAGCCGCCCGTTCGGGCGGCTTTTGAATCAGTGGATATTCACGGGGGGCTTGGGCTGGTTGATGGTACGGGCGTTGGTCTTTCCCTCGGGACGGATTTCTCCAGCCAGAGTAAGAGAACGCTTGGTCAGTGCAGGGCCAACCAACTCGTAAACCAGCACGCTGAACAAAATGACATTGCGCACCAATGCGCCGTCACCCAGGGCAGTGGCGGTCATGGCCATGCCCAGTGCGACACCGGCCTGCGGCAGCAGCGTGACACCCAGATACTGGGTAATCTTCTCAGAGCATTTAACAGCCTTGCAGCTTCCGTAGGAACCCACATATTTACCGGCAGAACGGGCAATGATGTAAATCACACCCACCAGCAGTGTCACGGGGCTTGCCAGAACCTGCAGATCCAGTTCCGCGCCGGAAATAACGAAAAACAGCACGTTCAGCGGTACTGTCCAGCGCTCAACACGTTCCATCAGCTCTTCGGAGGTGTCACAGACATTACAGAAAACTGTACCGGTCATCATGCACACCAGCAGCAGAGAGAATCCGCAGTGAATGCCGAATGCCTCAAACTTCATCATGGACAAGCCGACAGTCAGCAGGACGAATGCCACAGAGATGGTCATACGCTTGCTGCGGGAGTGGAACAGATGCTCCACACGATCCAGCAGGATACCCATCAGTGCGCCCAGGCCCAGGGACAGCACAATCTCCACAATGGGTTCCACCACCACACCGACGATGCTGACAGCGCCGCTTTCCAGTGCCATAGCAATGCCAAAGGACACAGAAAACAGCAGCAGACCTACTGCATCGTCGATCGCAACCACCAGCATCAGCAGGCGGGTCAAGGGACCGTCTGCCTTGTACTGACGGACAACCATCAGGGTTGCAGCCGGAGCGGTTGCGGATGCAATGGCACCCAGCACCAGTGCGGAGGACAAGCTCAGCACAGAGGGGAATACAAAATGCAAACCAACCAGAACCGCATCTACCAGCAATGTGGTCACAACCGCCTGTACAATACCGATGAAGATTGCCTTGCTGCCCATGTTTTTCAGCTGAGCAAGGCGGAATTCGTTACCCATGGAAAAAGCAATAAAGCCCAGAGCGGTCTGGGTCAGGAGGCGCTGTGCCTCCACCTGCTCCATGGACTGGAAGCCAAAACCGTTGATGCCAAGAGCACCAAGGCAGTAAGGGCCAAGGAATAAACCGGCTACGAGATAAGCAGTCACGGCGGGCAAATTCAGTAATTTTGTCAGTCGGGACATCAACAGTCCGCCGATCGCAGCAATCGCCAGGCAAATCAATTCAGTTCCCATTTTTTGAAACCTTCTTTTCAATTATTAGATATAGGTAATCTCTTTTTACTGCACCGTATTCTAGCACTACGAAACACATTCTTCAAGAGCAAATAGCAACAAAAATGCCGCCCTTCCGGGCGGCATTTTTCATCATAATTCAGACTGCATGACCCTTGCGCTTGATGGTTTCAACCACATGGTCCACATACTCGCGGCAAACATCCAGAGACTCCGCCTCGACCATGACACGGATCTTGGGCTCCGTGCCGGATTCACGAACCAGAATACGTCCGGAATCACCCAGCTTTGCAGCAACCTCTGCCACAGCCGCCTGTACATCGGGATCCGCCTGTGCCACGGCCTTGTCAGCAACCTTCACGTTCTTCAGAATCTGGGGATAAATGGTCAGGCCCTCGCACAGCTGGCTCAGGGTCTTCTTCTTGGCGATCATAGCTTCCATGATCTTCAGGCTGGTCAGGATGCCGTCGCCGGTGGATGCATATTTGGAGAAGATGATGTGACCGGACTGTTCACCGCCAAGGCGGCAGCCGTTGTTCATCATGTATTCGTAGACATACTTGTCACCCACAGCCGTCTTGGCATAGTCGATGCCCAGCTCATCAAAAGCCTTGTACAGGCCGAAGTTGGACATGACGGTAGTTACGACGGTATTGCCCAGCAGCTTGCCGCGCTCCTTCATGTACTTACCATAGATGTACAGAATGTGGTCGCCGGTGATGATATTACCCTTTTCATCTACGCACAGGCAGCGGTCGGCATCACCGTCGTATGCAAAGCCCACATCCAAGCCATTTTCGATGACATACTTCTGCAGCACCTCAATATGGGTAGAACCGGCATTGGTGTTGATATTGTAGCCGTCGGGATCTGCATTGATGACGTAGGTCTTGGCACCCAGTGCATCGAAGACGTTCTTTGCAATGTTCCAGGAAGAACCGTTGGCGCAGTCAAGACCCACCTTAAGGCCCTTGAAAGAATACATACCCAGAGAAATCAAATAGCCAATGTAGCGGTTACGGCCGGAAACGTAGTCCACAGTACGGCCAATCAGCTCCTTACGTGCCAGAGGCAGTTCATCCCACTGGCGGTCGAAGGCCACCAGCTCGCCGTCGATATAGGCTTCCACCAGAGAGATGATGCTCTCATCCATCTTCTCACCGGAGCCGTTGATCAGCTTGATGCCGTTATCGTAGTAGGGGTTGTGGGATGCAGAAATCATGATGCCGCAATCAAAGCCATCGGTGCGAACCACATAAGCAACAGAAGGTGTGGTGGTAACGTGCAGCAGGTAGGCATCTGCACCGGAAGCAACCAGACCGCCAACCAGGCTGTACTCAAACATATAGCTGGAGCGACGGGTATCCTTGCCAATGACAATGCGGGCTGGGCCGTCACTACCGTTGCGGCGCTTCAGCTGCGTATAATACCAGCCCAGAAAGCGGCCGACCTTGAACGCATGGTCTGCGGTCAGATTTACATTGGCTTCACCGCGGAAGCCATCAGTTCCAAAATATTTACCCATAGGAATAGACTCCTTTCAATCCAAACGTAATAACAGGGACCGATGCGGGCATCGGCCCCTGACACGATTTATCTTTTACTAACGACGACACCACCGGTTTTCCAGATGCTGTTCGCGGGAACAACACCGCGGACACAGGAAGTCGGATAAATGTTGGAATGTCTTCCAATGACCGTGCCGGGATTCAGGACGCTGTTGCAGCCGACTTCCACAAAGTCACCCAGCATCGCACCGAATTTCTTCAGTCCGGTCTCCATTTTTTCATCACCGTTTTTGACCACCACAAGGGTAGAGTCAGATTTGACATTGGATGTGACGCTACCTGCGCCCATGTGGGACTTATAGCCCAGAATGCTGTCACCCACATAGTTAAAGTGGGGTACCTGAACGTTGTCAAACAAAATAACATTCTTCAGTTCCACACTGTTGCCAACAACACAATTGGCACCAACCAGCGCACTGCCACGCACAAATGCACAGTGGCGCACCTCAGTGCCCGCACCAATGATGCAGGGACTACCCAGATATGCGGTAGATGCAACCTTCGCCGTCTTGTGGACCCAGACATCAGGTGCAACCTGTTCATAATCATCGCCCAGCTGCGGGCCCAATTCCAGAATCAGAGCCTTGATTCCGGACAGCGCCTGCCAGGGATATTCAAAGCCTTGCAGGTATCCTGCAGCCAAAGTGTGGCTCATGTCATATAATTCTACTGTTTTGATCATAAGCATTTCCTTTCTCAGAAGCACGACCTTGTATTCATAAATATACACGCACTCAAGCAGTTTGTCAATATTTTTCACCTTTCAGGTTTACATAACAACAATTCTGAATTCTCTTTTGCAGAAACTACGTTATTAGTTTATTCCAGCATTTGGATATCTATGCACAGATGCAGCTTCAAAGGGCGGATGCTGATGCATCCGCCCTTTTATTATCCAATCAGCAGGCATACCACATAGGTGATCCCATCTTGTGCATACACACCGATTCCCGCCGTGGTGTATTCCGCAGTGCAGATATCCTTATGGCTGGCTTTGTATCCCATCAGCTTTGCCGCATAATACGCTGCATCCACATCCGCAGCATCCTGAATCATCAGCTCCGCGGTAATCCCGTTTTCAAAGCCGTAATCAGTCAGCACGGAGGTGTAACCACGGCCATCCGGACGGGTGTGGCTCCACAAAACGCAGGCCTCCTGCGCCCGTAAATGCGCAATACCGCTGAGAAATTCGTTCATCGTCAGTTCGCTGATTTCAGCTTCCGCGCGGTAACGGTTTATTTCCTGTAGCAATGCATGTTCCAGCTCCCCGACAGTATAGGTTGCCGGATTATAGGGCGGCTGTTCCGGTACCAATGCCGGCGGCAGCACCGGCTCTACGGCTGGTGGCTTTGTTTCCTGCGGTTTCTGTGTGGAAGATGTCTGATTTTTGCCGGATGATGTCTTTTTACTGCCGGAACCCGTACTCTTACGCGATGTTGCTTTCTTTGGTGCGGTGGTTTCTTCCGGCTCTAGCGGTGCCTCAGTGGGTGTCTCGGTGGGCGCTTCCGCAGATAGTTCTGTTGGTTTTTCCGTGGGTGCGTCAGTAGGGTCTACCGGAATCAGCACCACCGTATCCACGCGGAAAGGATCCTCCTGCTGCTGTGCGCAGCCTGATGCCAGCAGCAAGAACACCAGCATGCAAATCATAACGCGTTTCATTCTCTGTCTCTCCAAATTGTCCCTTTTACCAGTCTGCCTGCAATTCCTCACACATAGGCAATGTCGCAAAAATCTCCGCCGTAATCGCACGGTATTCTCCAATATCCGTGGTCTTTCGCAGCTTTTTCCATAGTTTCTCACTGCCTTCAAACAGCAGGATCATACAGTGCCAATTCTCTTTCAGACGAAAAATGGCATTGCGGGCGCTGCCGAAGGTTTCAATGTAGGTTTCAAGCAATGTATCATGGAAAGCGCGAATCTGTTCTGCACCGGTACCGGGGCGGAACATAGCGGGATTTCCCACCAGTCCCCTGCCGATCATCACAGCTTCCACCTGTGGAAACTCCGCTTCGAAGGCACGGACTTCCGAAAGGGTGCGCAGATTGCCGTTGTAGCACAGCGGATTCTTGCTGTTGTCCAGCGCGTAGCGGAACATCTCCATGTCCACGCCGCCCTTGTAGAACTGCTTGCGCACTCTGGGATGGATGGTCAGTTCCTTGATGGGGTAACGGTTGAAAACCTCCAGAATTTTCGGAAACTCCTCCGTTTCCGCAATGCCGAGTCTTGTTTTCACAGATACGGGCAAAGGCGCACTTTCAAACACCTGATCCAAAAAAGCATCCAGCTTTTCAGGGTCTGCCAGCATTCCTGCACCCTTCCCTTTGCTTACAACAGTACCGGAGGGACATCCCACATTCAGATTGACCTCGTCGTAGCCCCGCTGGGCGCACTGTTCTGCGGCCCAGAGAAAATCCTCCGGCACCTTTGTCAGAATCTGAGGCACCGCGCGGAAAGGAACCGAATCCGCCACGGGCAGGTCACGGGATTCCCGATTCGTCAGAGTGCGGTGCATGGTGGGGGAAATAAAGGGCATATAGTAGGCATCCAGACCCGGGAAGAAGCTGTGGTGAACCTTCCGGTAGGGCGCGTCGGTGATGCCCTCCATCGGGGCAAAATAATAGCGCATAGGAACGCTCCTGTCATAAAGATAGTGAAATTTGACATTATTCTAGCATACAGCCCATCCTTTGACAAGTAACACAGATTGGCATTGCATCCTGTTTTTTTCGCAGCTACAATAAAAAAGTGCAACCAAACAGGTTTTTTTCGGAGTAGATGGGTGAAGGGACCTTCAAAAGAAAGGAAGTGACTGCAATTGAACGACAGTCAGATCGTTGCGCTGTTCCTGAACCGGGACCAGCGGGCCATCGAAGAAACCGCTGCAAAGTACGGCAAATACTGCTACGCAATCGCCTATAACATTCTGCAAAACCATGAAGATGCGCAGGAAGCAGTCAGCGATACTTATCTCGGTGCATGGGCCACCATTCCGCCCCACAAGCCGGTTAAACTCAACACATTCCTTGGTAAGATCGCACGGCGAACCGCCCTGAAACGGTGGGAGAAAGACCGCGCGGAAAAACGGGGCGGCGGCGAAGTGGAGCTGGCACTGGAAGAGCTTTCCGAGTATGTATCCGACGGAATAACACCGGAAAATCATCTTGAAAAGCAGGAGCTTACGCGGATCATGAATGATTTTTTGAGAAAATTGCCCCAAACGGAGCGGCAGGTCTTCGTCTGCAGGTACTGGTATCTGGACCCGATTGCGGATATTGCCACGCGGTTCAGCTTCTCTCAAAGCAAAGTCAAATCCATGCTGGCCCGAACCCGCATGAAGCTGCGCAGCGCACTGCGCAAGGAAGGAGTAACCCTATGAAGCCTGAGAAAATCCTATATGCCATCAATGACATTGACAGCGAATTTTTAGATGAAGCCCGCGCCGAGACTGCACCGAAGCATCACCGCAGCCGCCGATTCGCGGTACTGATTGCCGCAGTCATCGCCCTGACGGCCATTACCGTCACCGCTTTTGCCGCGGAAGAAGTCGCCGGCTGGTTCCGGCGGTATTTTGCCGGCCAGTCCGAAGTGTCCCTGACACCGGGGCAGATCGAATATATCGAAGACAATGAGCAGATCATAGGCGAAACGCAGATGGCAAAGGGCTGGTCTGTGGAGCTGAAGTCTGCCATCACCGACGGAACAAAGGGTCTCATCATTCTTGGTGTTACCGCACCGGAAGATATCAGTCTGGAAACGCACTACACCGAAGACGGCACCGCCTTTTCCCGCCTGAGCATGGTGGATGAGTGGGCAAAGCCCGTCGTCTATCCGGAAGGGTTCGAGGAAGATGTAATCACCTGGTTTTTTATGGACGACGGCGACGGACTGAAAAACACGGAAAATTTCATAATTGAAGTACAACCCAAACCCGAAGAAGGCTCCCGCGAACCCTTTGCACCGGATGCCCAGTGGAAAGTGGTTCTAAACGACATCGTCCGGATCACCGACAATGTGGAGCTTCTGAAGGAGATCTCCAATGAGCAGGGAGAGTACTGCTACGAAGGCGAGATCAGCACCACGGAAGTGCTGCTGGAGGGGTGCTGGGAATTCAGCTTCCGGTTCCGTGCCGAAAACGCACAGGAAGCAGACCGTGAGCTTTTGGCACAGCCTGTCGTAACGACCGGTCAGGTGTACAAGCGCGGTGACGACGGGAAATACGCCTATGCTCTGGACGATGTAACCGTAACATCTGTAAAACTGAGCCCCTTAAGTGCCACGATCACGTATGAATTTTCCGGTCTGTATCCCGCCTTTGAATGGGACGGCGCAGCCATCCATGCCGTGATGAAGGATGGCAGCAAAATCCTGCTGGAGGACAACTGGAGCCGCTGGGACGGTTACAATGTTCTGAAAGCCCGCACCCCCATCGTCCTTGACGAAGTAGACCACATTCTGCTGGCCGATGGCACCAAAATCATGGCGCCGTAAGGCAAATTGGTGTTTATCGAGTAGTTCGCCCGTCTTGTCATCCTGAGCGAGCGAAGCGAGTCGAAGGATCTTCGCACCGAATATGTGCTAAGAAGCAACAAAAATGCGTAGATTCTTCGACTTCGCGCATAGCGCTCCGCTCAGAATGACATATTTGCTAGTGCGGTGCAACAGCACGATAAACTGAAATTTAACACTCCACGCAATACGAAAGCCGCCCTTTTTCAAGGGCGGCTCATTTTCAGATTTCCATGATAACGGGCAGGATCATGGGATTGCGCTTGGTGGTTTTGTAGAGGTAACCGCTGAGATCATTCTTGATAGCGGACTTGATTGCAGACCAGTCGCGGACACGCTTGCGCTGGCAGCGCTCGATGGCTTCCTCGGCTACCATACGCAGTTCTTCCATCAGTTCCTCGGACTCCTTCACATAGATAAAGCCACGGGTGATGATATCGGGGCCTGTAATGATGCTTCCATCCTCTGCAGAGAGGTTCACACAAACGACAATCATGCCATCCTGCGCCAGATGCTTGCGGTCACGCAGTACCACTGCGCCCACATCGCCAACACCGGTGCCATCCACAAAGACCTTGCCCGAAGGAACTGCTGCACCGACCTTACAGGTCTTGGCACTCAGTTCGAAGCAGGAGCCAATCTCACCGATGAAGATGTTCTTGGGATTCATGCCCAGGGACTGAGCCAGCTTGCTATGAATCTGCAGCATTCTCTGTTCGCCGTGCAGCGGGATAAAGAACTTGGGCTTGACCAGCGCATGGATGATCTTCAGCTCTTCCTGACAGGCATGGCCGGAAACGTGCAGGCCCTCGCTCTTTTCATACACCACGTCCGCGCCCTTGCGGTACAGCTCGTTGATGATGCGGGAAACTGCCTTTTCGTTGCCGGGGATGGCGGAGGCGGAAATGATGATCCGGTCCCCCGCCACAATATCCACCTGCTTGTGGGTATTGAAAGCCATGCGGTACAGCGCGGACATATTCTCGCCCTGAGAACCGGTAGACACGATCACCTGCTTGTTTTTGGGAACACTCTTCAGAGCGCCCAGCTCCACAATGGTGCCGGGCTTGACCTTCAGATAGCCCAGTTCCTGTGCCACTTTCAGCATATTTTCCATGCTGCGGCCGGTAACTGCTACCTTGCGGCCATAGCGCTGGGCCGTAGCGAGGATCGCCTGAATGCGGTGCATATTGGATGCAAAGGTTGTGACAATGATTCTCTGGTCGCAGTTTTTGAACTGGCGGTCCAGACCTTCCGCAACCACCGTCTCGCTGGGTGTATAGCCGGCGCGCTCGACATTGGTGGAATCAGCCATCAGTGCCAGCACACCGTCGTTGCCCAGCTGACCCAGACGGGCCAGATCGATCATACCCTCTCTGGAGGTGGGGTCGATCTTAAAGTCACCAGTGAAAACCACAGTACCCACAGGGGTCTTGACTGCAAAAGCAACCGCATCTGCGATGGAGTGGTTCACATGGATGAACTCCACCTGAAAACAGCCGGCCTTGACCACGTCACCGGGCTTGTGGGTGATGAGCTTGACGGTATCTGCCAGACGGTGCTCCTCCAGCTTCAGCTTGATCAGTCCATTGGTCATGGCAGTGCCATGAATGGGACAATTGACCTGCTGCATTGCATAGGGAATGGAACCGATGTGATCCTCATGACCGTGGGTGATAAAGAAGCCGCGCAGCTTCTTCTGGTTCGCAACGAGGTAGGAAAAGTCGGGGATCACAAGATCGACACCGTACATATCCTCGTCGGGGAAACCAACACCGCAGTCGATGACGATCATATCTTTGCCATACTCCAGAGCGGTGATGTTCTTGCCGATTTCATCGAGTCCGCCCAGAGGGATAATTTTCAGTTTTTCTGCCAATTTGGTATAAACTCCTTTCAAATTACGCGCAAAATGCGCAGCAAACACAAGCAACCACCTTCCAAGTTTCCGGCCCCGTATCGCCGTTCCCGAGGAAAATGCCTGCATTTAATCTTCAATTTTAATTTGTGCCCGGGTCTGCCCGCCCGGCGCTTGCAGGGATAGTATAACACATTTTGCACAAAAAGTATACTACTATTTTTTGTAATTTGCTGAGTGACCTGCGTTGACCGCAAGATTCAAAAGAAAACAAATAAATTTTGTTGCACATCTTACTGGAATTTGATATAATGGCTAGAATCATATATCTAGTGTGGGCTATTATGCCAAAATGCAGGAGGCGAGAATTGTGAATCGAAAAATCGGACGGCTTCTAAATCCCAGTATGGGTCTTTATTTCTGGGTGATGCTGAGTTTCTGTCTGGCATCCCTGCTGCTGGGTCAGTTTCTTCTGGCCGCGGTGGAAGGTATTATCGTCCTGCTGCTGTTTGGTTCCTATATGATCTTCCGCAAAGCCCGGAATCGCCAGCTGCTGCGTTTTCTGCAGGATTCTCCCAGCACGCTGGAATCCGTCAGCCATGGAAAAACACCTTTCCCCACAGCCGTGATCCGTCTGGCAGACGGCGGCATCGTCTGGGCCAATGACCAGTTCGCAGAAATTACCGGTTTCTCGGATTCCATGACGGAACAGCAGTTGGATGACGTACTTCCCGGCTTCAAGACCGACTGGCTGGTGGACCGCAAAACAGAAGCTCCCTATGATGTTACTGTGGGCGGCCGCCGTTACCGTGTCTATGGTACTACTACCCGCTCCGATGATTCCGCAGGCATTTTGCTTGGTGTGCTGTATTTCAGCGATCTGACCAAGCTCTATCAGATCCGGGACGAATATGTCCGCTCCCGTCCTGTCGTTTCCATTATTCTGATCGACAATTATGAAGAGCTTACCAAAAATCTCACCGAGAATGCCATCGCATCGCTAAACGCGAAACTGGGTGATACCATCACACGGTGGACTGATGAATACCATGGATTGCTCCGCCGTCTGGAGCGGAACCGCTTCCTGTTTATTTTTGAGAAGCAGGATCTGAACCGCGCCATTGAGGACAAATTCTCGCTGCTGGAAAATATCCATCAGATCATGAATCCCTCCGGTCTTGCCGCCTCCGTTTCCATTGGTCTGGGCATTGATGCTGAGAATTTCGAAGAAGCCTACAATTTCGCAGCACTGGGTATTGAAATGGCCCTGAGCCGTGGCGGCGATCAGGCAGTTATCAAAGACCGCTTCAACTTCACCTTCTACGGCGGCCGCAGCACCGAAGCCAATTACAGCAGCAAGGTGCGTTCCCGCGTTACCGCCAATTCTTTGATGGAATTGATTGGTCAAGCCAGCCACGTGTATATCATGGGTCACAAGAATGCCGATCTGGATGCCCTCGGTGCAGCCATGGGCATCGCCTGTCTGTGCCGCAAGAAAGGCAAAAAGACCAATATCGTCATTGGTCTGGAGCATAACGCAGCCAAGCGGCTGATTGAAGAGATCGTGCAGGTGCCGGAATATAAGGACATCTTTATTTCCGGACAGGATGCTCTGCTGACCTGCGATAATCGCAGCATTCTGATCGTGGTCGATACCAACCGTCCCGATCAGGTGGAGTACCGTCCCCTGCTTGAAGCGATTTCCAAGGTCTGCGTGGTGGATCATCACCGCCGCGCTGCGGATTATATCAATCCCGTGGTGGTCAATCTCCACGAAACCTACGCATCCTCCGCAGCTGAACTGGTAACGGAACTGCTGCAATACGCAGTAGAAAAAGACGATGTGCTGCCTATCGAGGCCAAGAGCCTGATGGCCGGCATTTGTCTGGATACCAAGTTCTTCAATGTCCGCTCCGGTGAGCGTACCTTTGAAGCCGCTGCAGCCCTGCGCCGTCTGGGCGCAGATCCCACGGAAGTCAAGCTGCTGCTGCAGAACGATTTTCAGGATACCATGGCCAAGTATCAGATCATCAAGTCTGCACGGCTTTATCGGCAGGAAATCGCCATTGCTGCCCTCAATTCCGCCACTTCCCGTGTTCTGGCAGCGCAGGCAGCAGACGAACTGCTGAATATTTCCGGCATCAGCACCTCCTTTGTGCTGTATCCGGACGATGACACCGTCTATATTTCTGCCCGCAGCATTGGCTCCGCCAATGTGCAGGTGATTCTGGAAGCCCTCGGCGGCGGCGGCAACGCAGCTACCGCAGGCGCACAGGTTAAGAATTCCAATGTCAAGGATGTACTGGATAAGCTGGTGGCATCCATTGACAGTTTCTATGAACAATAAGGAGAGAATGTTATGAAAGTTATTCTGTTGCAGGACGTAAAAGGCAAGGGCAAGAAGGGCCAAATGATCGAAGTTTCTGACGGCTATGCCCGCAACTTCATGCTTCCCAAGAAACTGGCTCAGGAGGCAACCGCCGATGCCATCAACACCATGAAGATGAACGACAAGGCAACCCAGGAGCGCATCGCCCGCGAGAAGGCAGAGGCTCTGGAGACCTCCAAGAAGCTGCGTGCCATGACATTGGTTGTCAAGGCTAAGGGCGGCGGCGCAGGCCGTCTGTTCGGTGCTGTTACCAATGCCGAAATTGCCGCCGCGCTGGAAAAGCAGGGCATCAAGCTGGACAAGCGTAAGATTGTCCTGAATGAGACCATCAAGAATGTCGGCACCTACACCGCCACCTGCAAGCTGGGCTACGAGATCAACGCACCTCTGACCGTCAAGATCGAGGAGCTGTAATTCAGCTGATTTCTTTTACCAGAAACAGAAAGGAGAATTGAGCTATGGATGAAGAATTGCTGGCCAAGCAGCCGCCCCAGTCTCTGGAAGCGGAACAGGCCGTCCTCGGCTCCATCCTCATCGACAGCCGCTGCGTTGCGGATATCGTGGGTATCGTTTCCCCGGAGGACTTTTATCTGAAGCAGAACCGGGAGATTTTTGAGACCATCTACACCATGTTCAATTTCTCCCAGACCATTGACCCGGTGACGGTGCTCAACAAGATGAAGGAGCTGGGTGTCTATCAGGATAACTCCCGCGACTACATCCTGCAGCTGATGGAAATCACCCCCACCGCCGCCAATGCTGCCCGCTATGCGGGTATCGTCCGGGAAAAGGCCATGCTTCGTGGCCTTGCGCAGGCAGCCATGGATATTTCCGAAACGGTCTACTCTGAGGTTGGTACCGCTTCTGAAATGCTGGAAAGCGCCGAAAAAAAGATTTACGGCCTGCGTAAGGGCGAGCGCAACGATTCTCTGGAACATATCGGCACCATTCTGCACAAGGTCTTCGACCGTCTGACGGAACTGAGCCAGTCCGATTCCGTCATCCCCGGCCTTTCAACGGGTTTGCGGGATCTGGACACCAAGATCAACGGTCTTAATAAGTCCGACCTTCTGCTGGTCGCCGCCCGTCCCGCCATGGGTAAATCCGCATTTGCCCTGAATATCGCCGTGAACGTGGCAAAAAAATACAATAAGACCGTTGCCGTCTTCAACCTCGAAATGAGCCGCGAGCAGCTGGCTATGAGACTTCTGGCATCGGAAAGCTTCATCGATATGCAGAAGCTGGCCACTGGCAAGCTGAATGAGGACGAGTGGGGCAAGCTGTGCATGGCCTCCGCCGCCCTGAGCCAGACCGATATCCGCATTGACGACAACCCCTCCGTGACTGTTGCGGAGATGAATGCCAAACTGCGCCGTCTGGACAATCTGGGTCTCGTGGTCATCGACTACCTGCAGCTGATGCAGGGTTCCGGCTACGGCAAAGCCAGTGATAACCGCGTCACCGTTGTCAGTGATATTTCCAGAAGCCTGAAAATCATGGCCAAGGAACTGAATGTTCCCGTCGTCTGTCTGAGCCAGCTTTCCCGTAACTGCGAAAGCAGAAACGACAAGCGGCCCATTCTGTCGGACCTGCGTGAGTCCGGTGCCATCGAACAGGACGCTGACTCCGTCATGTTCCTGTACCGCGATGAATATTATCACGAAAATACCGAAGATAAGGGCCTTGCAGAATGCATCGTTGCCAAGAACCGTCACGGCGAGACCGGCACGGTGAAGCTGCAGTGGTTCGGTCCTTACCAGACCTTCTCCGACCGGGAGTGGAAGCATGCTGAATAAGCTGGAAAATTTCCTGCGGCAATACGAGATGATCGAAGCAGGAGACCATATCATCTGCGCCGTATCCGGCGGCGCGGACTCCATGGCGCTGTTATGGGCCATGTATCTTCTGAAAGAAAAGCTGGATATCCAATTATCCGCTGCCCATTTTAATCACCATCTTCGTGGAGAAGAATCCGACCGGGACGAGCAGTTTGTCCGGGATTTCTGTGACGGCTATGGCATTCCCCTCTTTGTCGGGTCCGGTGAGATTACCGCCGGCAAAAAAGGACTGGAAGCTGCTGCCCGCGATGCCCGCTATGCGTTCTTACGTAGCCTGCCCGGTAAAATTGCCACAGCCCATACCGCTGATGACAATGCGGAAACTGTTCTGATGCATCTGGTGCGCGGTACAGGCCTGAAGGGTCTGGGTGCGATTTCTCCCATCAATGGCAATGTAATCCGCCCGATGCTTGGCATCACCAGAGCGGATGTGGAGGCATTGCTTGACGAGTATCATGTGCAGCATATCACGGACAGCTCCAATGATACCGACGCGTTCCTGCGTAACAGGCTGCGCCACCATGTGATGCCGCTTCTGAAAGAAGAAAACCCGAAACTGGCTGAGAATCTCTCCGCCATGGCTCTGCGGCTGCGGCAGGATGAAGAGGCACTTTCCCGCATGGCTTCGGACACTCCCCTTTCCGTGTCCGCACTGCGGCAGGAGCTGCCCGCTGTCCGGGTTCGCGTTCTGGAACATTTTTTAAAGAACAGCGGTGTCAAAGAGCCGGAAGCCCAGCATATCGCGCTGGCAGAATCTCTGGTCTTCTCAGAGAATCCATCCGCTCAGGGCAATTTCCCCGGCGGTATTACCATTGGCCGCAATTATGATACGCTGGAAGTGCTGACCCGGCAGGCACAAATTGCGCTGCAGGCACACTGCACACCGGCGGCAGAAATTATCAACACACCGGATATTTTTACAGTCAACCCTGTGGGTACCGTCTGTATCCGTTCCCGCCGCTCCGGCGATGCCATTCGGCTCAGCGGCGGCACCAAAAGTCTCAAAAAACTCTTTATCGACCGCAAAATCCCCGCAGCACTGCGCGATGCAGTACCGGTCATCTGTGATGATGCGGGCATCCTCGGTGTGTACGGAATCGGTGTAAATCTGGATCGCGCTGCGAAGGAACTTCCCGCCGTGCAGATCCGGTTTGAACATATCAACAGCAGCGAAGCGCTGTAAAGAAAGAAAAGAGGTTTCATTATGCTGCAAAATATCAGTAAGGTCCTGCTCAGTGAGGAGCAGATTCAGACCCGTGTGAAAGAACTGGCTGCAGAGCTTTCCAAGGAATATGCCGGAAAAGACCCCGTATTCGTCGGTGTTTTGAAGGGTGTTGTGGTGTTTTATGCTGATTTTGTGAAGAATTTCACAGAGCCCTGCCAGATGGACTTTATGTGGATCTCCTCCTACGCCGGCACCACCTCCGGTGAAATGATTGTCCGTAAGGATGTTTCCGTCGATCTGAAGGGCCGTCACGTGGTAATTCTGGAGGATATTTTTGACACCGGCAATTCTCTGCAGTATACCTATCATCATCTGCTGTCCAAGGAACCTGCTTCCCTGAAAATCTGCACCCTGCTGGATAAGCCCGAGCGCCGCAGAGCCGGCATTACTGTAAAGGCTGACTATACCGGCTTCGTGATTCCCAATGAATTTGTGGTGGGTTACGGACTGGATTTTAATGAGCATTATCGGAACCTGCCCTTTGTGGGCATCTTAGATCCCCGCGCATACGAAAAGTAAGGAGTAACCAAACTTTGAAAAACCGCAGTAGATTCATTCCTCTGGCCATTTATATGATGGTGTTGCTGGCAGCCTTTACGTGGCTGGGTGACATCTTCGGCAGCGATGGAAATACGGTCACTTATTCCGAAGTGGTTTCCCTGTTCCGTCAGGAGCAGGTGAAGGAATTTCTGGTAGAAGGCGACCAGCTGACCATGCTGCTGCATCAGCCATATCTCGGTGAAACCAAAATTATCACCACCCTGTCTGACCCTGACGGATTCCGTGCCGAAATGCAGGAAACTTTTCTCGCACAAACCGACAGCGGCATCCTGCTCAGTTATGACTTTGTGTCCGTCCCCGATTCTTCCCCCTATGATCTGGTCCTGCCGCTGATCATTGCAGGTCTGGTTCTGTTGTTCGTTTGGACCCTGCTGATGGGCAAGATGAACAACAGCAATCCTCTGCAGAATTTTGGCAAGGCCCGTACCGTTCTGGGTGTTCCCGACGGCAAGAAGGTTACTTTTGACGACGTGGCCGGTGCCGATGAAGAAAAGGAAGAACTGAAGGAAGTTGTGGATTTTCTCCGCAATCCCGGAAAATTCACCGAAATCGGTGCCCGTATTCCCCACGGTCTGCTGTTGGTCGGCCCTCCCGGTACCGGTAAGACCCTGCTGGCCCGCGCCGTCGCAGGTGAAGCAGATGTACAGTTCTTGTCCATTTCCGGCTCTGACTTTGTGGAAATGTACGTTGGTGTCGGTGCCAGCCGTGTCCGCGATCTGTTTGATCAGGCCAAGAAGGTTGCTCCGGCCATCATTTTCATCGACGAGATCGATGCGGTCGGCCGCAAGCGCGGCTCCGGTCTGGGCGGCGGCCACGACGAAAAAGAGCAGACCCTGAACCAGCTGCTGGTTGAAATGGACGGTTTCAGCAAAAATGAAGGTGTCATCGTGCTGGCAGCCACCAACCGCCCCGACATTCTGGACCCCGCACTGCTGCGTCCCGGCCGTTTTGACCGTCAGATTCACGTAGGCCATCCCGATGTCAAGGGTCGTGAGGAGATTCTGAAGGTTCATGCCAAGGGTAAGCGGCTGGACAGCAGCGTCAACCTGAAGACCATCGCCCGCGCCACTTCCGGCTTTACCGGTGCAGATCTGAGTAACCTTCTGAACGAAGCTGCCATTCTGGCAGCCAGAGAGGATCGTCCCGTGCTGAATATGGACGACCTGAACGAGGCCATGATGAAGATCATCGCCGGACCTGCCAAGCGCAGCCGCGTCCAGCAGCGCCGTGATTTGAAGACCACCGCCATTCACGAGGCCGGTCATGCCGTGGCCACTTATCTGCTGCCCACGCAGGATCCCGTGCGCCACATCACCATCGTTCCCCGTGGACAGTCCCTTGGCTCTACCTGGAGCCTGCCCAAGGATGATTCTTCCAACATGACCCGCAACGAGATGTACGAAGAAATCGTTTCCCTGCTGGGCGGCCGCGTGGCAGAGGCACTGTTTGTAGGCGACATTTCCGTGGGCGCTTCCAACGACATTGACCGCGCCACGAAGCTTGCCAAGGATATGGTTGCCCGCTACGGCATGTGCGAAAGATTAGGTACCGTCAGCTACCTCAGCGGCGGCGAGGTGTTCATCGGCCGTGATTATCAGACCACCAAGAGCTACTCTGAAACCGTGGCTTCCACCATTGATGAGGAAGTCAAGCTGCTGATTGACAAGGCCTATGCCCACTGTAAGCAGCTGCTGGAAGATAACTCCGGCAAGCTCCATGAAGTTGTGGAATTCCTGCTGGAGCGTGAATCCATGACCGGTGAGCAGTTTGAAGCCTGCATGGAGGGCAAGGAGATTGCAGAAAGTTCCTCCACTTCCCTCTTCGACGGTTTTGAGCCTGACGAAAACGAAAATACAGAAGCATAAGCAAGGCCCTGCCCATTGGCAGGGCCTTTCCCATATTCTTTACAATCCGGTTGCAATGGCTGCCGGATTTTGCTATAATGTCTTTAAGTATTGTTTTCGGAGGGAATCCATGGACGCTGACAAGCTGAAACTCCAGATTGGCAAAAACATCGCAGCCTATCGCAAGCTGGCCGGGCTGACGCAGGCCGGGCTTGCAGAAAAAATAAATTATTCCGACAAAGCTGTTTCCAAATGGGAGCGGGGCGAGTCCATGCCCGACGTGACCACGCTGGTTCAGCTGGCAGAGCAGTTTGACATTACAGTCAACGATCTGCTTGTTGATCCCAACGAGCTTCCCGGTAACCCCGGTACGCTGGAAAAGGCCATGACGCAGGTATCGGAAAAAGCCCTGAAGCGCAAAGCAGACAAGAATATCATCCTGGGTCTTTCCTCTCTGCTGGTCTGGTTTGTGGCACTGCTGATATATGTCCTGCTGTCCAGCTTTGATATTGGTGAGCGCTGGAACTGGGTGTTCTTTTTCTATGCCATCCCCGCCAACTGCATCGTTCTGCTGAGTCTGCGCTCTGCTTGGCACGACTTCCGATGGAACAAAATCCTGATCTCCGGTATCGTGTGGGGCAGCCTGCTGAGCATTTACATGACCGCCTCCTTCTGGAATTTCCATTTGTGGAAGATTTTTCTGCTGGGCATTCTGGGACAGGTTGCAATTTTCCTGTGGTTCCGGATGTTCCGTCCGGTAAAAGAAGAAATTCGGGAGGAAACTGAACATGGATAAGAAAGAACTGCGCCGTCAGATCCGTGATCGAAAGCGCGCTATGACGGAAACGGAAATCGTCGAAAAAAGCGAGAAGCTGGGTGCGCTTTTTGCAGCGTCTCCCCTTTATCAGAGCGCAAAGACCATCTACGGTTACCTGCCCTATAATCAGGAAGTGCGCACCATCCCCATGCTGGAGCAGGCGCTGAAAGATGGCAAGCGCGTGGCCGTTCCCAAGGTCATTGGTGACGAAATGGTATTCATCTACATGGATGATCTGAGCAAGGTTGAAAAGGGCTATGCGGGCATTCCGGAGCCTGTGGCCAACGGACCTGCGGCGGACGACCCCCACGCATTGGTGTTGATGCCCGGTCTGGCATTCGACCCGCAGGGTCACCGCATCGGCTACGGCGGCGGTTTTTATGACAAATTCCTGGCTTCCGAGCCGGAGCATCCCACGCTGGCACTTTGCTATGATTTCCAGATGCTTCCCCACCTTCAGACGGAAGCATTCGATATTCCCGTGGACTGTGTTCTGTGGGCTTAAGGAGCGAAAATACATATGGCAATTTATATTCTGATCGCAGCAGTTGTTTTCGGTCTGTGCTATCTGCTGGATAAGGGTTTTCAGAAAGCATTCCGCAATAAGATTCAGCACCGCAGCGGTCTTTCCGTGCGGCTGAACAAGGCCTATAGTATTGCAGGTGTCCTCCTGTCCGTTCTGGGTATCCTCGCGATTATGAGCGGAATCGCGGACGGCAGCATTTTGCTCTACGGCGGCATCCTGATTCTGATCGTGGGCATCGGCCTTTGTGTCTATCACCTGAGCTTTGGTGTTTTCTATGATGAGGACGCTTTTGTCTACACCAGCTTCGGCAAAAAGGAAACGACTTACCGGTACAGTGACATTCTCGCCCAGAAGCTTTATGTCATCACCGGTGGCAGTCTGATCGTGGAACTGCACATGGCCGATGGCAATGCCGTCAGCATCCAGACTACCATGAACGGTGCATATCCTTTCCTGGACGCGGCTTTTGCGGCTTGGTGCCGTCAAAAAGGCATCGATCCCGAAAGCTGCACCTTCCACGATCCTGAAAATCATTTGTGGTTCCCGCAGGAGGAAGTCTGATGCATATTCCCAAAGGAACAACTGACCGGCTGGAGCTGGTAACTTTTCAGGATGCACTGGAAGCTGCCAACACTCCCAGCTCCGACTACGACATCCAAAAGTGGCTCTATGTACCGCCGTTTTACTCTGAGTACCGTTACATTTTGGGCACGCGGGGTAAGAATCCCCTGATCTGCATCGGCATCAACCCCTCCACCGCGGAGCCCGACAATCTGGACAACACCCTGAAATCCGTGGAGCGGATCGCGCTGGGCAACGGTTTTGACAGTTTTATTATGTTCAATGTCTATACCCAGCGGGCTACCAACCCTGACACCATGGAGCGCACCTGTAATGCGCTGCTTCACAAGGAAAACTTAGAAGCCTTCCGCTATGTGCTGTCCATCTCGGAAAAGCCTGCCATCTGGGCTGCCTGGGGTGCCATCATTGAAAAGCGCAAATATCTGAGCGCCTGTGTGCGGGATATGCTGGAAGTGGGAGAAGAATACGGTGCTGCGTGGTACTGCGCCGGTGCCATCACCAAAAAGGGCCACCCGCATCACCCCCTTTATCTGAAAAAAGACGAAAAAATCAAACCCTTCGACGTTTCGACTTACTTAGACAAGCTTCAGGAGATATTATGAAATTACTCATCGCATCCGACATTCACGGCTCCGCCTACTGGTGCCGAAAACTCATGGAAACCATTGACGCAGAGCAGCCGGACAAAATCCTTCTGTTAGGTGATCTGCTCTACCACGGTCCCCGCAATGACCTGCCGAAAGATTATTGCCCCAAGGAAGTCATCCCCATGCTGAGCGCACTGAAGGAGAAGATTCTGGCTGTCCGCGGCAACTGCGAGGCAGAAGTGGACCAGATGGTGCTGCCCTTCCCCTGCATGGCAGATTATGCCATGATTGAAGCAGACGGTTTGACCATTTATCTGACCCACGGTCATCTGCACGGACCGGATCTGCTGCCTCCCCTGCAGCCCGGCACCATTTTCCTGAGCGGCCACACCCATGTGAAAATGGATCAAATGAAGGGCAGCATCCGCTGCCTGAATCCCGGCAGTGTATCCATTCCCAAGGATGGCAGCCACAGCTGCCTGATCTGTGAAAACGGTACATTCCGGTTCTGTATGCTGGAGGAAGCGCTATGAACGGATGCGAGTGCGAAACCTGCTGGTATTATGACTATGACGAGGAGTATGACGAGTACTTCTGCATGATGGATCTGGATGAAGACGAGGTATATCGGTTCTTCATCGCACCCAAGGCCCGCTGTCCCTACTACCGGCAAGGTGATGACTATACACTTGCAAGGAGACAGTAATCATGAAACGCCTCATTCCGGTTTTACTGGCGCTGCTGCTTTGCGGCTGCGCGCCGCAGCCCGCGCCGGTTCCTCCGCCCGTGACGGAGCCTGCTCCCACCGCTCCTCCACCCATTGTCAGCATCTATGACGCAAACAGCGGGCTGGAGCGCAATACCGCCGGTGCCATCCGTGTCTATCCGCTGAACCGGGCTGACAGTACCGGTATTGCACAAATGGGAGAAGATATTCTGGTCTTTTCTAATCCGGAGCAGACAACCATCACCCGATACAGCGGCGATGACCTGTGTGTCGTGGCATCTGCGGACCTGAACTGCGGTGTTCATCTTTCCAATCCTGCGGTAACAGTCAGCGAAAACGGTTTAACCTATTATGACTTTTATGAAAATCAGCTGGTTTATCTGAATGCAGCGCTGGAAGAAGTCAAGCGGACAAATTTGCCGCACACGCTGCGGGATGTCCCTGCCCTCAGCGCGGACCGGCAGAAGCTGTATTATTGTACGGAAGATTCGCTGCGCTGTTTGGATCTGGAAACCGGACTGGACCGGCTGGTAAAGGAACTCCACTTCAGTATACAGACACCCACCGCCCTGCACTGCGGTGATACGGTCATTTCCTGTCTGGTGGAGGATACAGCAGGTAACCGGAGTCAGCTTTTCATCAGCACCGAAACCGGAAGGCTATTATATGAGACCTTCGAAGAAACGGTTGTCCACACGCAGGATTCCTTCTACTTCTGCGTGTATCAGGATGGGATCTATCCGGAGCTACTGATTGGTGATTCCGAGCAAGGCCCAACGCTGCTTCAGCCCCATACTTATGATTCTGCCATCAACGCGGTCATTGAGAAGAAAGCCGCCGTGCTGGTAACCGAAAACACCCTGTGCAACACGCTGCAGCTGGATTACTACGATCTACAAAACGGCAAACGCACCGCTTCCCTTACCATCGCGGATACCGATATGCCCTTCGGCTTTACCGCCGCGCGGGATTCTGTCTGGTTTTTGCGCTACGAGCCCCAATACGGCGGCGATGTGCTGTGTCAATGGGATATTGCCCGCAATAGCTGCGAAAACGAAGCATCCTGCTTCTCTACCCGATACACTGCGCAGAAGCCCGACTATGACGGAATTGCCGCCTGCCGCGCTATCGCCGACCGGCTTTCCACCCGCTATGGTGTGCAGATTCTGCTCTGGACCGATGCAACAACCTTCCAGCCGTGGGATTACATGTTAATACCGGAGTATCAGGTACCTGTCATCCGCAACGAGCTGAAAGAACTGGAAGCTTTTCTATCCCTCTATCCGCACGGCTTTCTGCAAACTGCCGCCGCAACCACCACCTGTGGCCGTATTCAGATATGTCTGGTACGCAGCATTCTGGGCAACACCGATGCGTCTGAGGCTTTTGACGAAGTGGTGGGTCTTCAATACTGGGACGACAACAACAACGCTTATCTGAGCCTTTCTGCGGACCGGAATCTGCTGGTGCAGAATGCCTGCCATGAAATGTTCCACATTATCGACAGCCGCGTGCTGACCATGTGCAAGGCCTATGATGACTGGGATGCGCTGAATCCCAAAGGCTTTGAATACGATCATGATTACATCGCCAACCTTTCCAGGGAAGATGAACAGTGGCTCAGCGGCCCGGAGCGGGCATTTATCGACCGTTACTCCATGAGCTATCCCAGAGAGGACCGCGCCAGAATCATGGAATATGCCATGATGGATGGAAAGGAAATCTTCTTTGAATCCGAAACCATGCAAAAGAAGCTGCATCAGCTTTGCATCGGCATCCGCGAGGCTTTTGGTTTGAAACATTATTCAGAGCCTCTGATCTGGGAGCAGTATCTGAAAGAGCCAATGAAATAACACAGCACCCGGTATCTATACGATACCGGGTGCCTTTTTACGTCAGCACATCGCTGAGTGCCTGTATATTTTTCTCCATATCGGGCAAAAGCACTGCTTTCCCATCCACATTCGCATAGCGGAAGCCGTCCTCTACCGGGATGGACTGGGTCTTGATCTGTGCCGAATTCAGCATTGGGAACAGTGTCCAGGCATAATTCGTCAGTTCCATCGCGGAGATATCCGTGGAGATCATCGGAAGAATATCCTCCATCAGACCCAGCATCTGCGTCAGCTTCTTGCTCTTATAGGCCTGCGCCATTGCACGCAGCAGCTTTCTCTGCCGGTTCGTACGGCTGAAGTCCCCATCTACGTCTTTGCGGTTGCGGACATAGGCCAGCGCCTGTCTGCCGTCCAACAGATGGGTGCCTTCCGTCACCTCTTTGTCACGCACATGGTCATTGATGACACGCGCCTCCGCAGCAGTCAGCTCCAGAGTCACACCGCCCATCAAATCGATGATCTCCTGAAAATCGCTGAAATCCACTTCCACATTACCGTCGACCTCTACTCCGAAATTCTCCAGCAAGGTTTCATCCAGCAGTTCTATCCCACCGAAGGCATAGGCGGCATTGATCCGGTCCTTATGATGTCCGGGTATTTTGACATACAGATCCCGCAGAAAGGATGTCAGGGTGATGGTATCATCCCGTTTATTGAAGCTGCAAAGAAGCATTGTATCCGATCTTGTGCCATTCCCCGCATCAGCATCCCGACCGACCAGCAAGATGTTAACCACGTCTTTTTCCGAATTGTCCGACAGTGGTGTTGCCTCATAATCCGGTGCCGGTTGCGCTGTATGCACAAGCACAAGCTGTGGAATGGTCGGCTGACCGGCTTTGGTTCTGGCTGCAATCCGCGCCGCCTGCAAGTCCGGAACCGTTTCTTCCGGTTTTACATCATCTCGCAGTTTCAGGAGATTACGCGCATATACACCGGATCCGATCAGTACCGTAATCACCAGCCCCAGCATCGCACCCAGCAGCATTCTGCGCATCATTCGCTTCTTTTTCATGGCAATTCCTCCCGCAGAATCGAAAAGATTTGCCATTATTATATGGATTTTCTCAGGAATTATTTGTCGAATACTCAGCCGATTCTTCTGGTTCTGCTGCTCCTTGTTTTGACTTCTGTAATAATATGCGCCGCAACAGTGAACAGGAATTCCTTATTTGTCGGACATTCTGTCACAGCTGCACCGGAGCCAACTCCGAAATACCGGTTCCAAACCTCCTGATTGCGGTACATCCATGCCTTTTTGATCATCCGGCGAATTGCATGCTCCACCTGCTTGTCAGTTCCGCTGCATATCTTACCCACAGCAGGGTACAATGTTTTGGTCACCTGCTGATTCGGATGGCAAATAACTTCCAGAAGCGCTTCCCGTACCGGCGGATATCCGTGGGAAGCCGGCTGGAAACTCAGTTCACGGAGGGTATTATCCACCAGGGTGTGCATATCCGGCTGCGTAATCTCCACAATTCCCTCTTGCTTTTCTGCCAGCATATCCTCAAGTCTCGCTGCAATTGCGCTGATCTCACAGGGTTTTGTCATCACATAGCCCACGTTCAGCCGTTCCAATGCATCCAGAAGATAATCACTTTGAAAACGGATGATTGCCATAACCGTTGTATGCAAGCCACGTGCTTCTGCCCGCTGTAAGACCGTCACCCCGTCCACACCGGGCAGCATGACGTTGACGATCATCACATCCGGCTTGAAAGATTCCAGCACCTGCAGTGTTTCATTGCCTTCCCGGCAGGAGCAGATGACATAGGTATCCTGCAAGTACTCCTGAAGTGCCATACGGAATTCTTCACTGGCATCCGCGATCAGCAGTCTCTTCTTTTCCAAGTGGCATCACCTCTTCCTGATTTCAAAGATAAAATACCACATCTTGTCGCATTTTGCAATTCTTCGACTATATATAGTTTTCGACTTTTTTCGACGGATCACAGAAAAAGCCTGCCGACACTTTTGCCGGCAGGCTTTGTACAGTTAACAAATCAATTCTGGGGGCCGAAGAAATAGTTGTACCAGTCTTCGTAACTGCCGTTTTCGGGCAGATTGCCACCGGTAGGTGCAGGGATCTCTGTTTCCGTTGCGCGAGGCTTTTCGTCCAGCGTGATGGACAGGGACAATTCCTGACCACTGCGGAATACCGTGATCAAGGTTGTGTCACCGGCTTTGAACTTGCGCAGAGCCTTGGTCAGATCGCTGACACTCTTGATCTCATAATCGCCGAGGCCAACGATAATATCCTTGGCCTTCAATCCCGCCTTTTCGGCGCAGTTTCCGGCAGTCACTTCCTGCACATAAGCGCCAACAGGCAGACCGTAATAGGAAGCAGTGCTGGCATCCATGTCGCTGACCATAACACCCAGATAAGCGCTGTTGATATAACCGTAGTTGATCAGATCATCCACCAGCGGCATCACATCATCAATGGGAATCGCAAAGCCGATACCTTCGATGGTCGCACCGGAGGAAGAAGATCCGGAATACTTGGCGGTGGTAATGCCCACCACTTCGCCCTGACTGTTAAACAGGGGGCCACCGGAGTTGCCGGAATTGATTGCCGCATCCGTCTGGATCATGTTGATGGTCTTGCCATCCGTAGTTACGTCGCGACCCTTGGCACTGACATAGCCGACAGTCAGAGTGGAAGTCAGCTCACCCAGAGGATTACCGATGGCTACCACCTGATCGCCCACATTCAGGGCATCACTGGAGCCCACAGTCACTGCCTGCAGCTGCACATTTTCTGTAATCTTCAGAACCGCCACATCGTTGGTTTCATCCGTGCCCACGATTTTTGCTTCATATTCGGTACCGTCATGCATGGTAACCGTCACACCGGAAGCGTCTGCCACAACATGGTGGTTGGTGACCACATAACCGTCCTCAGTCAGTACAAAACCGGAGCCGGTGGACACACCGGTGGACTGGCCGAATATGCCGGTGGAAGTCACTTTCGCAGAGATCAAAACAACTGCTTCCACATTGTTCTGGTAAATCGCGCCGGGCGGTGTGATCGTGCCAACCACATTCGGGTAGCCGATGATCGTGTCCTTCTGTTTCATTGCGGCATCCAGCTGCTCCTGCATCTGCTCCAGCCGGTCTTCCATAGAATCTTCCAGCCAACCCAGACGGTTTTCCCAGTGATTGTTCACAAGCGCAGCTGTAATACCGCAGCTTCCTGCCACCAACGCAATTGCCAGCACCGCACACAGAACTACCTTCCACACCTTACGGCCGTTACCGTTTTTCTTCTTCATTTTACGGGGCGGTTCCTGCGGCGGCACAGGGGGAACATAGGATGTCTGATAGGTGTAGGGCTCCGCTTCCGGCTGGGGACGGGGCTGATTCATCACATAAGGAGAATTGGCAAAGGGGGACTCTTTGCGTCCCACACCGGCACCGCGATAAGTCTGGTGCTCCGGCTCGGGGCGGTATTGCTCCTGCATGGTCTGCTCCTGATTTTCTTGAATTTTCGGTTCCTGAGGGAACTGATTATTTTCAAAGTTTTCCATAGGATTTCCTCCTTGGGCTTTTTTCTCCATCATAATTACCACTTATGAAAAAAATATGTACACAACCAAAATCTTTTTTTAACGAAAGCGGAACATTTTTCATCTTTCAGGCGGTATTCTCCCGCATATCATAACTGTTTTCGAGGTTCCCGTCAAGAGTTGTGCAAAAGAAAATGCGGCGGCTGTTGCCGCCGCATCGGGTTCTTTACTTCTTGCGGAAGGACTTGCAGTCGGTGCACTGATCCTGAGTGGGATTTGCTTCATGGGTGCCAACCAGAATGCGATCCAGAGAGCAGTAGTTCTCAGTATCGCAGTGGTAAGCGCAGGACTTCACAGTACATTCGATGCACTTGTTTGCATTGCAGTTCATGATCTCTTCCTCCTTTTATTGATTTCAGCATTAGTATGGTCGGTCCCACGAAAATGAATCATGGGAAAGATTTCCTTTTCATTGCTTTTTGGCAGATCGCATGGTATGATTAATAAAATAGATTTCGTGGAGGATTCAAACTATGGCAAAAATTGCCCCTTCTATTCTATCTGCTGACTTTGTAAATCTGGAGCGGGACATCCGCGCTCTGAAAGATAACGGTGCCGATCTTGTCCATGTAGATGTGATGGATGGCCACTTCGTTCCCAATATCAGCATTGGCATTCCGGTGGTTGCCGCCATTCGCGGTATTACAGATCTGCCGCTGGATGTGCATCTGATGATTGACAAGCCCATCCGGTATGTAGAGCAGTTCGTCAAAGCCGGTGCAGATTACCTGACCATCCATATTGAAGCAGACCAGCCTCAGAATACGCTGGAAGCCCTTGACAAGATTCATGCTCTCGGCTGCAAGGCAGGCATCGTGCTGAAGCCCAGGACTCCGGCAGAAGCCGCAATTCCCTACCTTGAAAAGTGTGACATGATCCTTGTAATGACTGTGGAACCCGGCTTCGGCGGTCAGAAGTTCATGGCCGACATGATGCCCAAGGTAACCCAGTTGCGTGAGTGGATGGACGACATCAACCCTGATTGCCACATCGAAGTGGACGGCGGTGTGGACTGTGTAACGCATACCATCTGCAAGGAAGCAGGTGCCGATGTCCTGGTGGCCGGTTCTGCCTATTTCAAGGCAGAAGATAAGGCTGCATTCGTAAAGCTGGTGCAGAGCTGAATCGTAAAAAACACTGCTTTTCCCCGTCTTGCAATTGACAATTCTGCCCGTTGATTGTATAATATATGAGGAAAATCCCGGTTTTCCGAAGAAGTAAATCCAAAGGCGGAAGAACCGCCTTTTGAAAGAAAGGAAATTTGCCATGATTTATAGTGCAGAAGTACAGCATATGTGCTCCGTGGCCAAGGGTGCCTATCACGGTCCCGCTCCCATCCCCGAAGAGGGCAAGTGGGTTCAGGCCAAGGGAATTAAGGACATCAGCGGTTTTACCCACGGTATCGGCTGGTGTGCTCCCCAGCAGGGTTGCTGCAAGCTGACCCTGAACGTCAAGGAAGGTATCATTGAAGAGGCTCTGGTTGAGACTCTGGGTTGCTCCGGCATGACCCACTCCGCCGCTAAGGCTTCCGAGATCCTGATTGGTAAGACCATTCTGGAAGCTCTGAACACCGACCTTGTCTGCGACGCCATCAACACCGCTATGCGCGAACTGTTCCTGCAGATCGTCTACGGCCGTACCCAGTCCGCTTTCTCCGAAGACGGTCTGGCAATCGGCGCTTCCCTGGAAGATCTGGGCAAGGGCCTGCGCAGCCAGGTTGGCACCATGTTTGCAACCAAGGCTAAGGGTCCCCGTTATCTGGAGATGGCTGAGGGTTATGTTACCCGCATTGCTCTGGACGAGGAGAACCTGATCACCGGTTACGAGTTCATCAACCTGGGCAAGATGATGGACTTCATCAAGAAGGGTGACGATGCTAACGAGGCTCTGAAGAAGGCTAAGGGTTCCTACGGCCGCTTCGCAGACGCTGCCAAGTACATCGATCCCCGTCACGAATAAGAGGAGGACGCTACAATGGCTCTGTTTGAAGGTTACGAAAGAAAAATCGACAAGATCAATGGCGTCCTGGCTCAGTACGGTCTGGAGTCCGTTGAAGCTTGCCGCGAAATGTGTGTCGCTAAGGGCTTCGATCCCTACGAAATCGTCAAGGGCATTCAGCCCATCGCTTTCGAGGACGTTGCTTGGGCATACTGCGTTGGCGCTGCCATCGCTATGAAGAAGGGCTGTGTCAAGGCTGCTGACGCTGCTGAGGCTATCGGCATTGGCCTGCAGGCATTCTGCATCCCCGGCTCCGTCGCCGAGGACCGTAAGGTCGGTCTGGGCCACGGCAATCTGGGTGCTATGCTGCTGCGCGACGAGACCAAGTGCTTCGCTTTCCTGGCTGGCCACGAGTCCTTCGCTGCTGCTGAAGGCGCTATCGGTATCGCTCGCTCCGCTAACAAGGCTCGTAAGGAGCCCCTGCGTGTCATCCTGAACGGTCTGGGCAAGGATGCTGCACAGATCATCTCCCGTATCAACGGCTTCACCTATGTGAAGACTCAGTTTGACTACTACACCGGCGAGCTGAAGATCGTCGAGCGCATCCCCTACTCCAAGGGCGAGCGCGCTGCTGTTAACTGCTACGGCTGTGACGACGTCCGTGAAGGCGTTGCTGTCATGCGTTACGAGGGTGTTGACGTTTCCATCACCGGTAACTCCACCAACCCCACCCGCTTCCAGCACCCCGTTGCCGGCACCTACAAGAAGGAATGCATGGAGACCGGTCGTAAGTACTTCTCCGTCGCTTCCGGCGGCGGCACCGGCCGTACCCTGCACCCCGATAACATGGCTGCTGGCCCCGCTTCCTACGGCATGACCGACACCATGGGCCGTATGCATGGTGACGCTCAGTTCGCAGGTTCCTCCTCCGTCCCCGCTCACGTCGAGATGATGGGCTTCCTGGGCGCAGGTAACAACCCCATGGTCGGTATGACCGTTTCCGTGGCTGTTGCTGTTGAAGAGTCCTGCAAGTAAGATTTCCTTACAAATTTCAATATCCCGGCTCAGACGAGCCGGGATATTTTTATGCCGACCATTGGGGTTGTAAGGTGGCAGCCTGCAAACAGGCTGCCTATTGTGTACCGTTTGCGGTGCCCGGCGCTCTCGTCGGTGACGAAGCACCTTCCTCGCTCGCCGACCGCAGCACACACTGCGCTTGCCCTTGACTCCGCCACCGGCGGCGGGCAAGCTCGTGGCCATGGTCGGTATGACCGTTGACCTGGCTGTTGCTGTTGAAGAGTCCTGCAAGTAATTTCCTGAATTCTTTTGTGGCTTCCGCTTTTTGCGGCAGCCACTTTTTTACCTTATGAGAAACAACGGGAAGCACATTATCTCAATGTGCTTCCCGATTATGTCATATATCCAAGCATTTTCCCGGATGAACTACAATCACTTCACCTTTGTATTCAAACCACAAATCTATATCGCTTCTATTGGTGCCATCAAATTGTGACACAGCTTTCAAATACCGTACCAGTTCCAGATTGGTGCATGGCCACACATCCTCCCGGGCGGCAATTGCGGCACAGATTTCCTCCATAGTCTCCCAGAGGTTCTCCGCGTCCAGATCATAACTGTGCCCCAGGATCTGGCACACCGCCAGTTCCTGATTGGTTTCCAGAAATCCTTCCACAAAGGGGACCAACTCCGGCATGATATGATACACGCCGGTTTTCCAGTGATACCAGTCGGTACAAGGCGCGTAGGATAAGCTGAATTCACTCATGCGGGCGTATTCAAAACCGCAGATTTCCGCGCTTCGGGCAATCAAATCACTGTAATAGTGAAAAGGAACCGCAAAACCGCGGACTTCCCGCCCAAAAAGAGCTTCCAGCCGTTGCTTATCCTCCCCCAGCTGCCGCAGGATCTCAAATTCCGGCAGGTTGTCCATATAGGGATGGGTCAGCGTATGGCTTGCGATTTCGTGACCGTCATATAGCCCCTGTACTGCATCGGTACCCAGACGTTTCACTTCCATACCGCAGGGATGAACCCATGCAAATTCCTCTGCCATCAGCTGAGAATTCAAATTGAAGGTTCCCTTCAAACCATAGCGATTCAAAAGTTCCACAAACCGGACATCCTGCTGCACACCATCGTCATAGGTAATGTTAAAAGCCTTATGTTTTCCGTTCGGGTAGAGTTTGCGCATACCATCGCCTCCTGTTTTTGCTATGATACCACAATTTTCCATTCATGTAAACATTGATAAATATTGGATATTTTCTTCTGATAAAAACTTTTTTCGATATTTCTAACTTTACTCTTCCCAATTATACACTTTTCTGCTAGAATGGGTATTCATGAAATCCATACACCGAAAGGACCACAATGTCATGATTCAACTGGCTGACAGAATGGAAAATGTTCACTCCGACATCCGCGGAGAATTATATCAAGAGGCCTTGCGTATGCAAGCGCAGGGTATCGATGTGCTGAAGCTGAATACCGGCAATCCTGCCGCCTTCGGTATGCCCCTGCCTGAAAGCATCCGCAAGGCTATCGAAGGCAACGAAGCGCAGGCTGTTCCCTACTGTGATTTTCAGGGTATGCCCGCTGCTCGTGATGCCATCGCAAGCTACTGCCGCAGCAAGGGCATTGAAGGTGTCAGATCCGATGATATTTTCATTGGTAACGGTGTCAGCGAAGTGGTGAACTTCGCCCTGATGCCCCTCTTAAACCCCGGTGACGAAGTTCTGATCCCCACCCCCAACTACTCCCTGTGGAGCAATACCATCCTGCTGGCAGGTGCCAAGCCCGTATTCTACCGCTGTGATGAAGCATCTGACTGGAATCCGGACGTTACAGATCTTCGTTCCAAGGTTACCTCCAAAACCCGTGCTATGGTCATCATCAACCCCAATAATCCCACCGGCGCGCTGTACAGCACCGATGTTCTGAAAGATATGGTGCAGGTTGCCCGGGAGCATGACCTGATCGTATTCTCCGATGAGATCTACGACCGTCTGGTCATGGATGAGCTGGTACATACCTCCACCGCTTCCCTGGCTCCCGATTTGACTGTGGTGACCATGAACGGACTGAGCAAGTCCCATTCCCTGTGCGGCTACCGCTGTGGCTGGATGGCCATCAGCGGCCCCAGAGCCAGCACGGATGCCTACAAGCGCGGTATCGTGCAGCTGACCTCCATGCGCCTTTGCTCTAACGCACTGGCTCAGCTGGTCATCCCCGCCGCGCTGGAGGATATGGAAACACCGGCTTCCATGGTGTGTCCCGGCGGTCGCTACTTTGAGCAGCGCAAGGCTACGTTGGATGTGCTTGACACCATCGACGGCATCTCCTACGTCAAAAACAAGGCCGCCTTCTACCTGTTCCCCAAGCTGGACGAAAAAAGATTCAACATCACCAATGACAAGCAGTTTGCCCGCGATCTGCTGCTGGCAACAAACATTCTGGTTGTTCCAGGCAGCGGCTTCGACTGGGCCGAGCCGAACCATTTCCGCATCGTCATGCTACCCGAGGCACCGCAGCTTCGGGATGCCATGATCCGTATGGGTAATTTCCTCAACGGATATCAGCAAAAATAAAAAATTCGGGTCTGCCGGTTTTCCGGCAGACCCGTTTTCGTTTAAGCTCCAAAGTACATCAAACGAATCATATTCAAAACAACATAAACAGCAAAGAAGATGCCGCCCTTAGTCAACAGGGCCTTTCTGGCTTCTTTATTTTTATGCTCTCTCATGCCCTTGGCACTGAAGACCATGGCACCGATCAGGGCGCCGGTCTCAATGATCGCCAGCACGTACTTCAACACGGTCAGAAAATCCATAAAGTCAAACCGCCTGCTCGTAGTCCAGCATGAACTGGGCAACACCGTCCATAGCCAGCTCTCTGGGATCCAGCTTCAGCTCGCCGGCGCGAACCTTGGCATAGCTCAGAGGCATGTACTGGTGCAGCATGTTCATGGGAATGGTATACTTGCGCAGGTTCTCAAACAGCTTGTTCATGCACTCCACAACTTCGGGCTGGCCGATGTAGTAACGGGCGCGGTCGGAATAGCTGTACTTGCGGCACAGAGCCAGCTGACGCTCGTCACCATGGTAGTGCTTTGCCCAGTTGGAGGGGTTGGCCAGCATGACTTCTTCCAGCTTGGCAATAAAGTTGGCGCGCTCGTCAGCGGGAACCAGTTCCTCTTCCATCTTGCTCAGGGCAAACAGAGCCTCACGCAGGCCAAAGGTCAGAGCGGGACCGACCTTCAGGATGCAGATGCCATCAGTGACCATGTCGTACAGGCACTTGGGAGTCTGGTAGTCGGTGGAGTGGCCCTCGAAGCAGAAGTCGGGATACTCCTTCAGCATGGCGCACAGTTCCTTAGCAGCCTCGGAATTATAGTCGAAGACCTGCTCATCACCGAACTCAACACCGGGCTGCACAACAACTGCGATGACATCCTTCATGCCCTCGCCGACACCTTCCTCGGTCCAGACGCGGGTGTAGGTATTGACCGTATCCAGGAATGCCTCGGGCTTGGTAACAGCCAGAGTGTCCTCAGCCTCGGTAGCACCACCGGGGATGGGAACTTCGGAGCCGACAATGAATACAGGGCGGATGGTGTCAGGCTTCTCAGCCTTCAGTTCTTCGTAACCCTTCATGGCTGCCTTGTACAGGGTAGCGCCGCGGCGGGCGATCACTTCAGTGGACAGCAGGCCCTCGGGATCGTCAGCAACCTTCATGGAAGTATCCAGATGGATCTTGGTAAAGCCGGCACGGGTGTACTGGTAAACCAGCTCATAGGAGTTGGCCATAGCTTCGCTCTCGGGCAGCTTCTGCCAGGTCAGGGGACCCAGATGGTCGCCAGCCAGAATGATCATGTTCTCAGGCAGATCGATAGCCTGAGCCATCTTCAGCACCATCTGATAGAAATCCTTGGGCATCATGCCGGTGTAGCCGCCGAACTGGTTAACCTGATTAGCGGTAGCCTCGATCAGGACGGGCTTGTTCAGCATCTTTGCACGGCGCAGGGCAATCTCCAGAGCCAGCTCATTGGCGGTGCAGTAGGAAGGGATACCGCAGCGGACACCGGCGCGGCGCTGTTCCATCATAACTTGAAGCGGATGTTTCATGATAATCCTCCTGAAAATTTTAAGTAATTACAGCTGGGGCTGGCCCATGCAGTAGGTCTGGATAACGGAATAGTCGGTATCGAGGACAACAATGTCAGCATCGCGGCCGACGCGGATGGAACCCTTGCGGTCAGCAATACCCAGGCAGTTTGCGGGGTTCAGCGTGCAGGCATTGATTGCATAGTTCACGGGAACCAGAGCATCCTCGATCAGGATCTTCAGACCCTTGTTCAGCTGCAAGGTGGAACCTGCCAGAGTGTCGATCTTGGTCAGGTGGGCGCTGCCATCGGGGTAGATCAGAATTTCGTTACCGCCGAAGATATGGCGGCTGCCGATGGGGGTGCCCTTTGCCATCAGAGCATCGGAGACCATGATGGAGTAGTCAGGACCCTTGCTCATGAAGAACATGTTCAGAGCGGCAGTGGTGGAGTGGTTGCCGTCGCAGATCACTTCGCCATACATGGTACGCAGGCGGAATGCAGCACCAACCAGACCGTTTGCGCGGTGGTTGAAGGGAGTCATACCATTGTAAACGTGAGTCAGGCACTTTGCGCCGTTGGCATAAGCCATGCAGGCCTGGTCATATGTAGCAGCAGAGTGGCCGATGCTGACCACAATGCCCTTATCGGACAGATACTTGGTCAGTTCAAAATCAGCATCCGTCTCGGTTGCCATGGTAACATAGCGGATATTGCCCTTTGCAGCGGCCTGATAGCGATCAAACTGCTCGATGGTGGGCTTGACGATATGCTCTTCCGGCTGTGCGCCCTTGTACTTCATGTCGAGGTAGGGACCTTCGAAGTGGACACCCAGAATCTCAGCACCCTCGTAGCCTTCTTCCATAACCTTGGCAACGTTTGCAACAGCCTTGGTCAGAACTTCCTCGCTCTGGGTAATGGTGGTTGCCAGGAAAGCGGTAACACCTTCGGAGACGATATTCTTGGACCAGTTGCGCAGGCCTTCTTCTTCGGCATAGTTGGTGTCGAATTCGTAAGCACCGTGGCAGTGCACGTCGATCATGCCGGGAATGATGCGCTTGTCACCATAGTCCACATCAACAGCCTTTGCACCGTAGGTACCGACACTGACGATCTTGCCGCCGTCCATCTCGATCTGTGCGGGCATAAACTGATCGGCAATCCAAACTTTCTTACTTTGAATAATCATGGAATAAACCTCCTTGGTAATCTTTTAGTCTATGGTTATTATACAGCGAAATATGGGGATTGTCAAAAAAATGATTTGTACTTTTTATGTCAAATGTTAATTGTTTTAGTTTTATCTCTTGTATTTATTTTTTTGATGCGATATAATAAATTTGCTAAAAAATAAACAGGAGGTACCCTACGTAATGAGCATTTTCAACTACACTGAAGAGCAGATGAAGGAAAACTTCTCTACCTTTACCATCCATGAGATTTATCAGCAGCCTGCAACCTGGCGCAAGACCTGCGCACAGCTGGCCGCATGCAAGGACGAGCTGCAGAAGTTTGTCGATCAGGTCGTCAAGGCTGCTGATTTCGACATCGTTCTGACCGGCGCTGGCACCAGTGAGTTCGTCGGCAACTCCCTGTACCACGCTCTGAACAAGAAGTACGACTTCAAGGTCAAGTCCTACGCTTCCACCGACATCGTTCCCAATCCCGAGGATACCCTGTCCCGCACCAAGCCCACCCTGCTGGTCAACTTCGGCCGCTCCGGCAACTCCCCCGAGTCCGTTGGCAGCGTTGAGGCTGCTGAAGTGGTCTGCGAGAACATCTACCACCTGTTTGTCACCTGTAACTGCGAGGGTGCACTGTCCAAGCTGGCTGACAAGCACGACAACTGCTTCGCTCTGAACCTGACTCCCGAGACCCACGACAAGTCCTTCGCCATGACCTCCAGCTACTCCAACATGTACCTGGCTACTTATCTGGCTCTGAATCTGGACCGTCTGGACGAGATCACCGCAGCTGTTGAGAAGATCTGCGCTGCAGGCGAGAACTTCCTGAACAACCAGTACGAGGAAGTTGCAAAGATCGTTGCTGACTTCGATTTCGACCGCATCGTTTATCTGGGCAACATCGCTCTGAAGGGTGTCGCACAGGAATCCGCACTGAAGATGCTGGAGCTGACTGCCGGTAAGGTTGCTACCATGTACGACTCCCAGCTGGGCTTCCGTCATGGTCCCAAGTCCATCATCAACGACAACACCCTGACCGTTGCTTACCTGAGCGATGATCCTTACCGCCGCCGCTATGAGCTGGACCTGATCAAGGAGATGGCCGGCCAGCGCAAGGGCAATAAGATCGCCGTTGTTTACAACACCGATTGCGAAGAGGTCAAGGAACTGGCTGATTACACCATTCAGTTCAATGTTGGCGAAGCAATGGAGAACGTCATGCTGGGTCTGGACTTCATCATGTTCGCACAGACTCTGGCTGTTATGAAGAGCCTGTCCATGAGCATCACTCCCGATAATCCCTGCCCCACCGGCGAAGTCAACCGCGTTGTTAAGGGTGTTATTCTGTACCCCTACACTCTGAACTAATTTTAGGAGGAAATTAAAATGATCGGTTTAGTAGTTACTGGCCACGGCCTGTTCGCAGAGGGTATGCATTCCTCTGCAAAGATGATTGCTGGTGAAAACGAGCACATCAAGTACGTCTGCTTTAAGGAAGATATGGGCACCACTGAGCTGGCTGCAGATCTGAATGCTGCATACGACGCTCTGTCCGATTGCGATGGCATCATCGTCCTGTCCGACCTGCCCGGCGGCTCCCCCTTCAGAACTGCCGTGGAAACCGCAATGACCCATGCTGACAAGCAGATCGTTGTTCTGTCTGGCTCCAACCTGCCCATGATCATCACTGCAGCAGCTATGCTGGACTTTGAAACCGATGCTGATGCAATGGCAAATGAACTGCTGATGGAAGGCAAGGACAGTGTTGTTCGCTTCGAACTGGCTGTGCGCGAAGAAGCCGAAGAAGAAGAGGACGGCATCTAAAATATGAACTGGGAAGTTATTATTTGGACCTGCTTTACTGTCGGTGTTCTGGTTGGTATTTTCGGCATCATCCTCACCGCTATTTCTGCAGTGAACATGAAAAAGCGCCGCGAGCAGATGGCTGAAATGCACACCACCCTGACAATCGGCTCCAAGGTGATGTTTGCAGGCGGCATTTACGGCAAGGTCGTCCGCATGGGCGAAGATGAAGTGATCGGTGTTGAGATTGCACCTAAGACCATCATTGACATCTCCCGTTTCGCTGTTCAGGCAATCGAAAAGTAAAGACCTAAAATGGGCACGGCATTATGCCGTGCCCATTTATTGCTTCAGGCAACAAAAAAGGACACGGTATCACAGCCGTGTCCTTTTTTCGTGTTGATTATCCGAACAAAGACGACTCCGTTACCGGAGCCGTCTTGTTCACAGATGAATGGAAACTCGTGGAATTGGATTCAGAACTGAAGCCAAGCGCAGTCAAATTCTGAAAAGTCTGTCATGTAGTGATCAGCACCAGCCTCAAACAATCTGGCCTTCGATGCGCTGTTGCCAATGGCAACAATGCAGCCGGTTCCATGACGTTTGGCATGGGCAATGGAGCCGGGACTGTCTTCAATCACAAGGCAGTCCGCAATATCTACATTCAGCCGACGTGCAGCCTCCAGATACATGGCACCCTTATCCTCATAAGTACCGTCATCATAAACAACCTGATCTCGTTCAAACCAGCGGTCAAGACCAAAGGTTTCAAAGTAGAAATCAATATTGGAAATGATGGAGGCACTTGCAAGTGCATAGGGAATACCGGATCTACGCAGATATTGTAAAAATTCCTCAGTTCCAGTCGCTAAATGGAGCATTTCAGGTTTGCTCTTGCAGGCTCGACGATACAGAACCTCTTTTTTCTCAGAATATTGCCGGTTCTCTTCGTCAGTCAACCATGGCGCGAGGTTTTTAAGCACCGCTGCATTGTTGGCACCGAAGACCCGGGACATATTCAAAGGCTCCGTATCTTCAGGGTATAAATCCTGATAGATTCTCGACCAAGCCTCATAATTGAGGCTTGAGTCGAAAAACATCGTTCCATTAAAATCAAGAAGAACTGCGCGCATGAGTTAAGCTTTGATTAGAACAGGCCAACCAGAGCGCCAACCAGGCCCAGGACCAGCAGAGCGCCGATGCACTTGACAGGGGTCCAGCCCTTGCCCTTCATCAGGAAGTAGCAGCCCAGAGTCAGAGCCATGGGGATCATCTTGGGCAGAACACCGTCCAGGATGGACTGGATGGTCTGGCCATTCTCCAGAACGGGGACGATGGTGGTGCCGCCGTAGTTGGAGGTCAGAGCGCCGACAACGAAGACACCCAGCAGGGAAGCTGCGCGGGTGAACTCCTTAGCGTTAGCAGTCAGAGCTTCGATAGCAGAGGTGCCCAGCTTGTAGGACCAGTGCATCAGGAAGAAACGAACTGCGAACTGAACAATGTTGAACAGTGCCAGGAACACAATGGGACCAGCAATGGAGCCCTGGATGGCCATGTTGGAGCCGATACCAGCAGCGATGGGAACCAGAGTGAACCAGAAGATTGCGTCGCCGATGCCGCCCAGGGGGCCCATAGCTGCAACGCGGACAGCGCGGATGGTAGCAACGTCAGCCTTCTGCTGCTCCATGGACAGAACGATACCCATGACGAAGGTGACCAGGAAGGGGTGGGTGTTGAAGAACTCCAGGTTATGAGCCATGGAGGTCTTCAGATCCTCGGTGTCCTCACCGTGGATAGCCAGCAGGCCGGGCAGAATGCCGTACAGCCAGCCAGCAGCCTGCATACGTTCGTAGTTGAAGGAGCCCTGCAGGTTCAGAGAACGCCAAACCATCTTGTTCAGGGTCTTCTTGTCGAGAGAAGCAGCAGGAGTCAGATTGGTATAAGTATTAGATGCCATCGTCGTCGCCTCCATTTCCATTACCGCCAGCATTTCTGATAGCAACGTTGGTCTGGAAATCGTTCAGAGCCAGAGCGATACCAACGAAAGCAATCAGGACCAGAGCGGAGCCGCCCAGTGCGGGGATGTAACCAATGATGGTTGCCAGTGCAAAACCTGCGAAGTAGATGCCCCACAGATCATTGGACAGCATGATACGCAGCAGAGTTGCGAAACCGACGAAACGCATCATGCCGCCAGCTGCGCCCAGACCAGCCATCAGCCAGGGAACTGCGTCGAAAGCAGCGTTCAGGGCATCGCCAGCAGCCTTGCCGCCGACCAGACCCAGAGTGCAGACGACTGCGAACAGCACGCCCAGAGCGCCCATTGCCAGCCAGTTCAGACGAACGATACCCTTATGATCGCCCTTTTCTGCCATCTTGTCAGCGACAGACATCATGGGGGACATAACGGTGAACAGCAGAGTGACCATGTACTGGCCGATAACTGCGAAGGGAACTGCCAGGCCCATTGCTGCATTGACGTCCATGCCGGAGCCAATAGCGAAGACAACTGCCATAACGCCGCCGATAACTGCGTTCGGGGGCTGTGCGCCGCCGACAGGCATGTTACCGATGGTCATCAGCTGGTAGGTACCGCCGACAACCAGGCCAGTGGGAAGATCGCCCAGGATCGCACCGATGACTGCACCGGATACGATGGGCTGATACAGGGATTCCAGGAAATCAAACTGGTCGATGGCAATAATGAAAGTCCACACAAAGACCAGAATGATCTGAATAGCACTAAAGCCCATAGTGAGATACTCCTTTTAAATTTTTAAAAAATTAACAATGAGCGCTTACTTAAACAGCTTCTCAATGTTTTCAGAAGCTTCCTGAGGAACGCGGCGAATCTCGAGTTCGACGCCCAGCTCACGAAGCTTGGCAAATGCAGCAACGTCCTTGTCGTCAACAGCGACAGAACCGGCCACCTGGCGCTTGCCTTCGGCCATGTGCATGTTGCCGATGTTCACCTTCTTCAGGGGAACACCACCCTCCACCAGACGCAGGACATCAGTGGGATTCTCACACACGATGAAAATCTTCTGCTTGTCGCTTGCCTTGTGGATGGTGTCAATCGTCTTCTGGATGGTCCAGTAACGCATTGCTGCGTAGCTGGGAGCAGCCATGTCCATCAGGCCCTGACGCAGCTTGTTACCAGCAACTTCGTCGTTAGCGACGAGGATGAGGTTTGCGCCGATGGCGCCACACCACTGGGTGGCAACCTGGCCGTGGACGAGACGATTGTCAATTCGGGTTAAAACGATATTAGGCATTGGGATCTCCTCCTTGAAATTATTTGCTGAGTTTCCAAATCAACATACCATGATTATAGAGTTTTTTTGTCGCAAAGTCTTTACAGTTTTTAGCATATTGTTTAATAAAAATAATTTTTTCACAATTTGTTCATTTTTCGTTATTTTGACGAATTTCGTAAATACACTAGTAAAAGTGTTAAAAAGATGCTATACTTTTTCCATCGGAGGTGGTACAAATGCAAAACGAAACTGCCGGTACCGCATTTTTGAAATACGGAAGCGTATTTAGGAATTTTAACGAAAAACAATTTGAATCGCTGATTAGTCAGGTAAAGCGGGTCACTGCCCAGCAGAGTCTTTCCCAGTTCCTGCATTTCAGCTGCGATACCTATATCGAGGTTCAGAACGGCATCGGCGTGCTGCTTGTTTCAGAAGATCCGGAAAACAGTCCTATTGAAGAATTTGGCATGAATCACCGGATTCACATCAAACCCAATGTGTATTTCGGCTTCGTTTCCACCACACCGGAGCTGACCGTTAATCTTTACACACAGGAAGACTACCAGCTGGATGTTCTTTCTCTTTCCACACCTTATGAATACCGGCCGGTATTGCCCCGTATCCGCATTCAGAATATTCTGGGCTATTACTACCGTATCCGCACCCCGGGTTATCACTTTTCGGGCGAACAGCATTCCTTCTTTGAATTGACCTATGTGGACACCGGTGTCCTGCATACCGAAGTTGACGGTGTACCTTATACACTGAGCGAAAAAGAACTGATCATTTACGGTCCCGGACAGTTCCATTCCCAGCATACGGACAACGATACCGTGTCCTACGTCACCATCATGTTCAATATGGAAAACACCTCGCCTGATTTGCCGCAGGACTGGTACAAAATCCTGATCAATCAGGTATTTCCATACAATAAGAAGATCTACTCGATCATCAAGGCTCTGGTACAGGAAAGCTCCAACGGTGCCCCGTACACTGCCAGCCTCATGCATTGTCTTTTGACGGAAACCATTATCCGTCTGCTGCAGGGTGTTTATTCCACGCCCTCTTCCCAGCCTTCCAGTGTGGTGCGGCAAAATTATCAGGAAGAACTTTTCGACCGGATTCTGGAGTATGTGCACAGCAAGCTTTATGAGCCGCTGACGGTTGCAGATGTCTGTCAGCAGTTCTCCATTTCCCGCTCCACGCTGCAGTTGCTTTTCAAGAACGCTGTCAATCAGTCACCCAAGAAGTATATCAGCGATATGAAGCTGGAGAAAAGCTGCCAGATGCTCAGAGAAAATAAATACACCATCAGCGAAATTTCCCTGAAGCTGGGCTACAGCTCCATCCACTATTTCTCCAATGCATTCAATCAGAAATATCACATTTCCCCCAGCGAATATGCGAAGCGAATCTATTAAGGAGGATTTCTTATGAATCTTTGTGCCATCGGAACCGGTGCCATCACCAAAAGCATGCTGGCAGAATTCCAGCGCAGCGATGTACTGCGCTGCACATCCATCTATTCCCGCAAGGAAGAAACTGGCAAAGCTATGGCTGAGCAGTTCGGTCTGGAGCGGGTTTACACCTCCATGGAGGAAATGCTCTCTGATCCTGCCATTGATATGGTATATGTGGCTTCCCCCAACAGCATCCACTACAGCCAGACCAAGGCAGCCCTGCTGGCAGGTAAGCATGTAATCTGTGAAAAGCCTTTTGCGCCCACTGTCGCCGAAGCAAATGAATTGATCGCACTGGCAAAAGAAAAGGGTCTGTTCCTCTTCGAAGCCATTACCACTGCGCATCATCCCCACTATGGCTTCGTGAAGGAAAATCTTCCGAAGCTGGGAAAACTGAAAATGGTCACTGCAACCTTCTGCCAGTATTCCAGCCGTTATCCCGCATTGCTCGCAGGTAAGCCCTCCCCTGTTCTGGACCACGCTTTTGCCGGCGGTGCCCTGATGGACATCAACCTCTACAATATTCATTTCGTAGTCGGTCTGTTCGGCGCGCCCAAGGGGGTTCGCTACTTCCCCAACCGCCACGAAACCGGTGTGGATACCAGCGGTATTCTGGTGCTGGAATATGACAGTTTCCTGTGCAATTTGCTCGGCGCCAAGGACTGCGCCGCCCAGAACGGCGTGCAGATTATCGGTGAGGATGGCCACATGATTGTCACCCCCAGCAGCAGCAACTGCCAGACGGTGGAACTGAACCTGCGCGGTCAGGATTCTGCCAAGGTGCATCTGCCCGAAAATCCCTGGTATCACGAAGTGCAGGATATCGGCCGCATTGTGGCTGCCGGCGATTATGCGTTCTGCTATCAGGCACTGAACACAACCCGCAATGTGGTAGAAGTTCTGCAGAAAGCCCGTGCAGATGCAGGTTTCGATTTCTGATAAAGGAGATTTCTTATGCCTTTGGTTACATCAAAAGAACTGATGCTGGATGCACAGAAGCATCACTATGCCATCGGTGCGTTTAATGTTGAAAATATGGAAATGGTGCAGGCCGTTGTTGCCGCAGCTGAGGAGCTTCGCTCCCCTGTGATCCTGCAGACAACTCCCGGTACCTTAAAATATGCAGCCCCCGAGATGTATTATGCCAATGTCGCCGCAGCGGCAAAAGCCGCCACGGTTCCTGTTGTCATGCATCTGGATCACGGCAGCAGCTTTGATCTTGCCATGCGCTGCTTCCGCACCGGTTATACCTCCATCATGATCGACGGTTCCCAGAAAGAATTTGAAGAGAATATCGCCCTGACCAAATCTGTGGTCGATGCCTGCAATGCCGGCGGCATTCCCGTGGAAGCAGAGCTGGGTAAGGTCGGCGGCAAGGAGGATGATCTGGACGGTGGCGACGGCAACGGTTACACCGTTCCCGAAGAAGCTGCGGAATTTGTGGCAAGAACCGGTGTGGATTTTCTGGCAGTTGCCATCGGAACCGCGCACGGTGTTTACAAAGGCATCCCGAAGCTGGATGTGGAGCGAATCAGCCGCATCGCGCAGCTGGTAGACGTTCCGCTGGTGCTGCACGGCACCTCCGGTGTGCCGGATGATACGGTGCGGCAGTGTATCGCCCGGGGCATGTGCAAGGTCAATTATGCCACCGACCTGCGCATTGCCTTTACCAACGGTGTCAAGGAATACCTGCAGGAAAATCCCAATGCCTACGATCCAAAGAAATACAGCGCCGCTGGCCGCGAGAAGGTCAAGCAGTATGTGATGCAAAAAATCACAGTCTGCGGCAGCAACGGAAAAGCATGAAAACAACCCCGGCTCCGAAGAGCCGGGGTTCCATTTTTTATCAGGCTAATTTCACTTCACCCAGTACGATCAGGCTGTAATCAACCGTCGCAGGATGCTTTTCCATTATTTCCGGAATCATATCGGAAGCCTGGCCATCAACCAGATCTGCCTTTGCCTGTGCAAACCATGCATCCTGCACACCGCAGGAATACATGATGTGGTAACCGTAAGCAGTCTTGACCAGACCATGGTCACCTGCCTGACGGGCTTCATCGAAGCACCAGTTTTCGAATTCTTCCACCATCTGACCGACGGTAACACCCTCGTACAGGCCGCCATCGACCGCATTGCTGTCTTCGGAATGGTTCATTGCCATCTCCGCGAAGCTTTCTTCGCTCTTGTCGCCGGCCTGCCACTGGTTGTAAAGCTCCTCAGCCTTCTGTCGGCAGGCTTCCCAGGCTTCTTCCGTGAACACGGGGTAGCCGTCTTCACCTGCTTCGCCACCCTCGGGCTGCAGCAGCACATGGCGCACATCCGCATACTTCACAGGACGGGAACCGGAGAAGAACATAATGTGATAACCATAAGAAGTCTTGACCAGACCGTGGTCACCAACCTGACGGGCATCATCAAAGCACCAGTTTTCAAACTCCTTCACCATCTGGCCCTTGTAGACATTTTCATACAGGCCGCCGGTGGCTGCATTGCCGTCCACGGAATTGTCCTTTGCCAGCTGTGCAAAGCTCTCTTCGCTCTTGTCGCCGGCCTGCCACTGGTTGTAAATTTCCTCAGCCTTCTGACGGCAGGCTTCCCAAGCCTCATCGGTGAACACGGGATAGCCATTTTCACCTGCTTCGCCGCCCTCGGGCTGCAGCAGCACGTGACGCACATCCACATACTTGGCATCCTTGGTGATGTTACCTTCTGCGTAGTATGCTTCGTTTTCAGCGAAGTATGCTTCCACATCTGCATCGCTGGGGTTCAAGCCTTCATAGAGGTCGTAGTAATAAGACATACCCTGATAATAGGTCTGCACATAATTGACGTAGTCTTCCAGGGTTGCACCGGCACCGATATTCAGGGCTACCAGCTCATCCACACTTGCAAAACCGCCCTCTACCGCGGAATTCTTCAGACCTTCAGGCAGGGCTTCCAGCTCTTCCCGACGCTCGGCAGGCATTTCAAAGCCCACTGCTTCGGACTCCAGCTCCATGGACTGATAGGTCTTCCAGGTGTAGATTGCGCTGTCCAGGAAGAACTGCTGCCAACTCATGGCCTTCTCGCCCATCTCTGTCACCTGCTGGTCAAAGGGGGTGTTCAGGTCAAGGCCAATATAATTTGCATAGCTGCCGTACTCCTGCAGGAACAGGGAGACTTCCATCCAGTAATAAGCCTGCAGCTCACCGTTGGTCAGCACCTTGTCACCCATGGTGGCAACCACCGTTTCACGGGCCGCAGCAGCATCTGCATCAGAAACCGTGTAGGTTGCCTTGCACATAGCGCTGGTGGGATCACCGTCGCTGGGGATCTGGACCGGCTCTGCTGTTTCAGCAGCAGGCATCGTTTCAGAAGGCTGCGCATTCTTTGCACCGCCCATGGTGCCAACAAACAAGCCGATCAGGATCGCCAGCAGCAAAACAATTGCCACCACGGAGGTAGCCACTCTGGCAGATTTTGATTTGCCGGGCTTCAGTTCTTCCTCTTCTGCTTCCAGCACTTCCACAGGTGCTTCCACTTCTTCAGCGGGTACTTCCACTTCTTCAGCGGGTACCTCCACTGCGTCAGTTTCTACCGCTGCTTCTTCAGCCATTTCAGAAGCAACATTTTCTACTTCCGTCTGCACTTTTCCGCAGACAGGACAGACGGAAATATCTTCATCCAGTTCTGCGTTGCAATACTTGCAGTTCATATTCATTCCTCTTTCTCCGATTCTCAATCGGTCAGCATACCCGCCCAGTTTAGCATGGATTTGCATTGTTTGCAAGTTCTGCCATGAATTATTTACAATTCTTTCGTATTATAATCCTCACACTTGAAATGATGCTGAAAAAATGCTATTATTTATAGTTGAGAAAGTATCACCGGAGGAAACATACCCATGAGCAAACAAACTTATGTGATTACAGACGAGCAGCTGCAGATGCAGCTTGGCTTCTGCGATAAAATTGCCGCTTACTGGCATGAACAGAGCATCACCCCCATCGCCTATGTGGAAACCTACGGCTGTCAGCAGAATGAAGCCGATTCCGAGAAAATCCGCGGTTACCTCGCCATGAGCGGCTACGCAATCGCTCAGGAAGCAGAAGGTGCCGACGTGGTGGTCATGAATACCTGCGCCATCCGCGAGCATGCGGAGCAGCGGGTATTCGGCAATCTGGGCGCGCTGACCCACACCAAGCGCCGTCATCCCCGCCAGAAGATTTTCCTTTGCGGCTGCATGGCCGGCGAAACAAAGGTCTCTGAGCGGGTCAAGAAGAGCTACCCCTATGTGGACGGTGTATTCTCCACCCACCACCTGTGGCAGTTCCCTGAAATTCTGTGGAACGTGCTGAGCAAGAAAAAGCGCCAGTTCTACGTGGAGGATGAGGCCGGCTCCATCGCCGAAGGCATCCCCCAGCTGCGTGACAATACCCTGAAGGCATGGGTTTCCATCATGTACGGCTGCAACAATTTCTGCACCTACTGCATCGTCCCCTACGTCCGCGGCCGCGAGCGCAGCCGCAAAAAAGCGGATATTCTGGCAGAGTGCCGCGATGTGATTGCAAAGGGCGCTAAGGAAATCACATTGCTTGGCCAGAATGTCAACTCCTACGGCAAAGACTTGGACGAACAGGTGGACTTTGCCGACCTGCTGGCTGAGATCGCAGAGATTCCCGGCGAATTCCTGATCCGCTTTATGACCAGCCACCCGAGAGATGCCTCCGAGAAGCTCTTCGACACCATGGCAAAGCACGATAAGATCGCAAAGCAGCTGCATCTTCCCTTCCAGAGCGGTTCTTCCAGAGTTCTGAAAGCCATGAACCGCCACTATGACCGGGAAACTTACCTAAAAAAAGTCAATTATGCCAAGTCCGTCATGCCGGAGCTGGTTCTGACTTCCGACGTCATTGTAGGCTTCCCCGGTGAAACTGAGGAGGAGTTTGAGGAGACCATCTCCCTGATTCAGCAGGTGCATTACGATTCCCTCTTTACCTTCATCTTCTCCCCCAGAACCGGAACCCCCGCCGCATCCATGGAAGACCCCACATCCAAAGAAGAAAAGAACCGCCGTTTCGACCGTCTGTGCAATGTGCAGAACGAGATTTCCGTGCAGATTCACGAAAACTATGTGGGCAAAGTGATGCGGTGCTTGGTGGACGGCAAGGACAAGAATCTGCTGACCGCCCGCACTGAAGGCGGACGGCTGGTGCGTTTTGCCGGCTGCGACGAGCTGATCGGAACTTATCAGAATATTGCCATCACCGGCGCGACTACATGGAGTCTCACCGGAGAACTGAAATAATAAACTATTTAGAAAGAGGTTGAGCCTATGGCAAAGCCTATCAATGAAATGACCCCCATGCAGCGGCAGTATCATGCCATCAAGGAACGCAATCAGGACTGCATCCTGTTTTTCAGACTTGGTGACTTTTATGAAATGTTTGACGATGACGCTAAGACAGCTGCCCGGGAACTGGATCTGACCCTGACCACCCGCGACCGGAGCAAGCCCAAGGAAGAGCAGACTCCCATGTGCGGTGTACCCTACCACAGTGTGGATGCCTACATTGCCCGTCTGGTGCAGAAGGGCTATAAGGTCGCCATCTGTGAGCAGATGGAAGACCCCGCCACCGCCAAGGGTATCGTCGAGCGTGACATCACCCGCATCGTCACCCCCGGCACCGTCACTGAAAGCTGTATGCTGGATGAAAACCGAAACAATTACATCGGCTGCATCTATGAAGAAGGTGGAAAGTTCGGTCTTTCTTTCTGTGATGTTTCCACCGGTGCATTCTTCGTGACCACCTGTGCCGATGTGCAGAGCGTGGCATCGGAATTGGGTCGTTTCGCCCCCAGTGAAGTGCTGCGGGGCGGCGCAGGCAGCCGCTGTGAAACCATCGACGATGCGCTTTTCCGCCGTTTAAGCTGCTGCGTTAACGAGGAAGTATCCGGTCAGTTTGATTTTGACACCGCGCAAGCAGTTCTGGAACGCCATTTCGGCACTTCCATGGCCGCACTGGGTCTGGGCGGTATGGATGCCGCCGTCACCGCCGCCGGCACACTGCTGCAGCTGCTGCTGAATGTGCAGAAGAACGATCTGGCTCACATCCGGGAACTGCAGTACTACACCACCGGAAAATTCATGGAGCTGGATTTGGATGCCCGGCGGAATCTGGAACTGACCGAGACCATGCGCTCCAAGGAAAAGAAAGGCACGCTGCTGTGGGTGCTGGATAAAACCCAGACCGCCATGGGCGGCCGCATGATCCGCAGCTGGCTGGAAAAGCCCCTGCTGGACATCACCGAGATTGGCCGCCGCCAAGTGGCAGTGGAGGAACTGGTGGAGGCCACCATCGCTCGCGGTGAACTGATCGACGCGCTGAAGGATATCTCCGACTTCGAGCGTGTGCAGACAAGAATCGTCACCGGCACCGTCAACTGCCGTGATTTGCTGGGTCTTGCCCGGGGTTTTCGGGCGCTGCCGGAGCTGAAGCGGCTGCTGCAGGGTTTTGAAAGTCCCCTGCTGCGCAAGCTGGAGCAGCAGATCGATGACCTGTCCGACTGCGCGGACATGATTGAAAACACCATCGTAGACGATCCTCCCCTGACCGTGCGCGAAGGCGGTATCATCCGCAAGGGTGCCAACCGTGACGCTGACTATCTGCGGGACATCATGGAGGGCGGCAGCGGTACCATCGCGGCCATTGAAGCAAGCGAAAAGGAAAAGACCGGCATCCGCACCCTGAAAGTTGGATTTAACCGTGTGTTCGGTTATTATATTGAAGTATCCAAGTCCTTTATGGATCAGGTTCCCGCAAATTATGTGCGCAAGCAGACTCTTGCAAACTGCGAGCGCTACATCACACAGGAACTGAAAGAACTGGAAAATACCGTCCTGACCGCAAAGGAGCGGCTGACTGCACTGGAATACCAGATTTTCTCCCAGCTGCGCGATCATCTGGCTGCGCAGGCAGCAAGAGTCCAGCTGACTGCCGCTGCGGTTGCATCTGTGGACACCCTCTGCTCGCTGGCTTCCGTGGCCGTTCAGAGAGGCTATTGCCGTCCTGAAATGACCCTCGGCAACGAAATTTCCATCGACAGCGGTCGCCACCCCGTGGTGGAAGTGATGCTGCAGGATTCTCTGTTTGTACCCAACGACACCAAACTGGGTGCTGCCGACAACACCGTTGCCATTATCACCGGCCCCAACATGGCAGGTAAATCCACCTACATGCGTCAGGTGGCGCTAATCGTGCTGATGGCCCAGATGGGATCCTTTGTTCCTGCCCGCTCCGCTAAGATTGGCCTTGTGGACAGAGTCTTCACACGAATCGGCGCCAGCGATGATCTGGCTTCCGGCCAGTCCACCTTTATGGTGGAGATGGCGGAGGTGGCCACCATCCTGAAATATGCCACCTCCCGAAGCCTGCTGATCCTGGACGAAATCGGCCGCGGCACTTCCACTTACGACGGCATGTCCATTGCCCGCGCCGTGCTGGAATATGCGGCAAACACCAAAAAGCTGGGTGCAAAGACCCTCTTTGCCACCCATTATCACGAGCTTTCCACCATGGAAGACAAGCTCCCCAATGTCAAAAACTACAACATCGCAGTCAAAAAGCGCGGCGATCAGATGATCTTCCTGCGTAAAATCGTCCCCGGTGCCACCGATGACAGCTACGGCATCGAAGTTGCCAAGCTGGCTGGTATCCCCAATGCGGTTATCAACCGCGCCCGTGAAATTCTGGACGAACTGGAAAGCGGCAAGGGTGAAGTCATCGTGCAGAAAGCCGCAGAACCCGAAGACCAGATTTCCATGCTGGATCTGCGTTCTCAGGATGTCTGCGCCGCATTGGAGAAAATCACCCTCGAGACCCTGACTCCCATTGAAGCCATGAACGAACTGTACCGTCTGAAGAAGATGCTGGATTAAACTATGAAGAAAAGTAAAACTCTTTACATTTCTATGAGCCACACCGAAAAAATCTTCGGCTGGCTGTATATGGCTTTTTCCCTGCTGGTGCTGCCAAATCTCCTGAACTGGTTCAATGCCCAGCTGGCAGACCCATTGGATGAAAGCACCCTGAATTTCGTCTTTTATCTGACCAATTTTCTGTTTATCTGCGGCATTTTCCGTACATTTCTGCGTGCATCTCTCGTTGCCGCATGGCGGGATATCTGGAATTTCATTCAGGCAGTGGTACTGGGCTATGTGGCTTACTGGGCGGCATCCGAAGTCATGGAATTTATCATGTCCTATCTGCTGCCCGGATTTTCCAACATCAATGACGCGGCCATCACCGAACTTGCAAGAGCAAATTACACACTGATGTTGATTGGCGTGGTGTTCCTGGTGCCGCTGACAGAAGAAATGCTGTACCGCGGTCTGATCTTCCGGAATCTCTGGCAGTCTTCCAAGGTTGCAGCATACCTGCTTTCCATGGCTGCCTTTGCTGCCATTCATGTGCTGGGCTACATTGGAAGCGAAGATATCACCACACTTTTGATCTGCTTCCTGCAATATCTGCCCGCAGGTCTGTGCCTTGCGTGGACCTATACCAAAGCTGACAACATTTTTGCACCAACTGTGGTGCATGCCATCGTCAATGCCATTTCCATCGGCGCGTTGAGGTGAAAAAATGCCGAAAATTATCCAATTATCTCCCCATATTGCCAATCTGATCGCCGCCGGTGAGGTGGTGGAGCGTCCTGCGTCCGTTGCCAAGGAACTGTTGGAAAATGCGGTGGATGCCGGTGCGTCCAAGGTCACCATTGAAATCCGTGACGGCGGCATGACCTTTCTGCGTGTCACGGATAACGGCTGCGGTATGAGCAAGGAAGATGCCAGAACCGCATTCCTTCGCCACGCAACAAGCAAGCTGCGTACCGCCGAAGATCTGGCTGCCATTGCCACCTGCGGTTTCCGCGGTGAAGCTCTGGCTGCCATCGCATCCGTCAGCCGCATTGACCTGCTGACCAAGACTCCTTCTTCTATCGAGGGTGTCAGCCTGCGGCTGGAAGCGGGCGAAATTATGGAAGAATCGGAAGCCGGCTGCCCCGATGGAACCACCATCATCATCCGCGACCTCTTCTTCAATACCCCCGCTCGCATGAAGTTTATGAAGTCCGACACCGTGGAAGGCTCCCGCGTTACTGCTGCCGTGCAGATGCAGGCGCTGGCGCATCCCAGTGTTTCCTTCCGCATGCTCCGTGACGGCAAGGAGGTACTGAACACCCCCGGTACCGGCAAGCTTTCCGACGCGGTCTACTGCGTTTACGGCAAAGAATGCGCCCGTATGGCCAAGGTAGACAGCCGCTGGGAGCAGTACTCCCTGACCGGTTTCGTATCCAAGCCCACCGATTCCCGTCCCAGCCGGAGCTTGCAGACTTTTTTTGTCAACGGCCGTCCTGTCAAATCCCGCCTTCTGATTTCCGCACTGGAGGAAGCCTACCGCAATCAGATCATGGTGGGCAAATTCCCCGCCTGTGTGCTGCATCTGAATCTTCCGGCCAATGCGGTGGATGTAAACGTCCATCCTGCCAAGACAGAAGTCAAATTTTTGAACGAAAAGGCAGTCTTTGACTGTGTCCATTACGGTGTTCTGGGTGCTTTGAATACGACCCCCGACCGGCCCAATGTGCAGTTCAAGGCTGTACCATCCAATGATCCTACGTCATTGCGAGGCAGTGCGCACACTGCCGTGGTGACCGAAGGGAATGCCCGTGGTGCAATTCCCTCCAAGCCTGCGGAGCCTAAGAAAGAAAGCTTCTTCCGCACCATGACGGCAGAGGAATATAAGACTTTTTCCACCGCATTGAAGGATGCGCCCCAGCCGAAGCCGGCCGCTGCCATCGCAACTGCGGCCAAGGTCGAACGCAGTGCGCAGCAGCCTGTACGGGAGCCCATTTTTGTCCCCAAGGGCATGATGCCCCAACCGAAGCCTGAGATCAAGCTGCCCCCGATGCCGGAAGAAGCCAAACCTTTGCCCAAGCCTGTTCCTGCACCTGCACCCGTAGAAGAACCGGAACAGGTGGAGCTGGCCATGCCCGCCGAAATGACCTGGCGCATGGTCGGTGAGCTGTACAATTCCTATATTATTGTAGAGCAGGGCGAGGAAGCCTACCTGATCGACAAGCATGCCGCCCACGAACGGATCCTCTTCGAAAAGCTGAAAGCCAATCAGGAGAAGATTTCCGCACAGGCGCTGCTGACCCCCATTCCCGTCCGTTTGTCCCCGGAAGCAGCCGGCGAACTGCTCGCCAGCAAGGAACTGCTGGACGAACTGGGCTTCGAGATCGACGAGTTCGGTGAAAACACCATTTTGCTCCGCCAGATTCCCATGGACTTAAGTCCCGATCACGCTGCCGAAGCCATTGAGGAAATGGCTTCCGACCTGCTGACCGGCCGCCGTGAAAAGGCATCGACTGTGCGTGACGAAGTGCTGCACACCGTTGCCTGCAAGGCCGCCATCAAGGCCGGCTGGAAGAATGATGAAGCAGAGCTTCTGGCCGTGGTCAGGGAAGTCATGGGCCGGGATGATTTGAAGCATTGCCCCCACGGCAGACCCATCTGCATCACACTGAGCAAAAAGCATCTGGAAAAGCAGTTCAAGAGGAGTTGACCCACATGAAAGACGTGATAAAGCGTCTGCGTAATCTTTCCCTGCAGACACATCAGGCCATCAGCTCTATTTCGATGCTGGGCGGCGGTATTGCCGGCTGGATTTTCGCCCAATTCAACACAGTCTTTGGCATAGCCCTCTGCGCAACCGCGTTTATCGGCGGTATTGTATGGCATATTATCTTTGTCCGCTGTCCCCATTGTGGCTATCATTTCAACCCGCGTGCCGCTATTTCCAATTTCTGCCCGGAATGCGGCAAGAAGCTATAAATCAGGAGGATTTCGATATGAAGCTGCCTTTGACCCTATACGGTCACGCGCGCATCTGTGCAATTCTGTTTTGGCTTGGAGTTGCCATTGTGGTGATCGGCGGTATCTTCAGTGAACCCCTGAATCCCCACTGGCTGATGTGGATTGGCGTCGTGGTTTTTCTGAGTTCCTTTGGATACCGGCTGCTTTATATCCACTGTCCTCATTGCAATGATCTATGGGCCGGCATGCCTTCAATCCCGGAATACTGTCCCAAGTGCGGCAAGAAAATCGAGTAATTCAATTGCCCAATGGTTTTTGTTCCAACGGCATCCAAATCACAGCGAAAGAGGGTCTGATATGAACAGTCGCTTTCCCGGGATCATGAACGTCATCACTGTGGTTACCGCACTCACAACCGCCGCATTGGCTGTCACATACCATCTTGTCCCCCATGATTGGCTGCTGTCCGCCGCCATCACAACCGGTACAACCTTCTACCACTTTGCCATGCGGCTGGTAGTGGGCAGCATCGTTCCCTCGTGTATCCAAAAGCCCATGGCCCACCGATGGTTTGCTCAAAAGCGCTTTGAACCCCGAATGTACGCATTTCTGCGGGTGAAGCAGTGGAAGGACCATATGCCCACCTATGACCCTGCGTCCTTTTCCCTGCGGCATAATTCGTTGGAGAGAATCGTATATAACAGCTGCGTGTCGGAAGCGGTGCATACAGTCATCGTACTGTTTAGCTTTGTTCCCATTTTGTTTTCTCTGTGGTGGGATGCGCTGCCGGTGTTTTTGATCACATCCATTCTGGCTGCGCTGTTCGACAGCTGCTTTATCATCATGCAGCGCTATAATCGACCGCGGCTGGTTCGCATTCTTCGCAAAAAGGAGGCATCGGACTTATGAACAATATCATCTGTATTGCCGGGCCGACGGCCTCCGGCAAGACCGCGCTGGCGGTGGAACTGGCAAAGGAACTGAACGGCGAAGTCGTTTCCTGCGATTCCATGCAGATTTACAAGCGTATGGACATCGGCACTGCAAAGCCAACCATCGAAGAAATGGCAGGAATCCCCCACCATATGATTGACGTGGCAGAACCTGAAGAAGATTTTTCCGTCAGCAAGTATTGTGAAATGGCTTCTCCCATTGTCGATGATATCGTGGCACGGGGTAAAACTGCGATCATTGCCGGCGGCACGGGTCTTTATATGGATTCGCTTATGAGGGGCAACGATTTTGCCCCTTTCCCTGCTACGGGACACCGGGAGCGTCTGGAAGAAAAACTGGCAATTGTTGGTTTGGATGCCATGATCGCGGAGCTTTCTGCCATCGACCCTGAAGCCGTGACCCGCGCCCAGCGCAACCCCCGCCGGATCATCCGCGCGCTGGAGGTTTTCTACGAAACCGGCGAAACCATCACTTCCCACAACCTGAAAACTCAGGCCATTCCGCCGCGGTACAGCCCCCTTTGGCTGGGACTTGACTTTGAACCCAGAGCGCTGCTGTATGAGCGCATTGACCTGCGTGTCGGCATCATGCTGGAAATGGGCCTTGAAAAGGAAATCCGTGATCTGCTCGCTTCCGGCATCAGCCCCAATTGCACCGCCATGCAGGCCATTGGCTACAAGGAATTTGTAGCAGCACTGGACGGCCAATGCACCATGGAAGAAGCGGCAGACGAAGTGCGAAAAGCTTCCCGCCGTTATGCCAAACGGCAGCTGACCTGGTTCCGCCGGAACGAAAAGATGCACTGGCTGACCCGCCATGAAGGCGAAACGGGCGATGAAATATTACAGCGCGCCCGACAGATTATTCGCAATTTCGACAACTGAAAAATGCTAGACTATGGATACCCAACAGGCAACTTCCAGAACTCTTTTTTGATGATTTTGGCAGCAAGTTTGGCTCCAAATTAAGTTTTGGAAAGTTCGGAATACTTTGTGTATTGCGGGCTTTTCAAAACGCAAAGTTGGGGCAAAAGATGCGCCCAAATCGCAAAAGGGGAGTTTTAGGAGATGCCCAATCTTCAAAGAAAGAGGTATTACATATGTCCGATGCAATCAATTTACAGGAAGCCATTTTGAAGGAGTGCCGCAAGGAGAAGGTTCCGGTGACGCTGTTTCTGATGAACGGCTTCCAGCTCCGCGGGATCGTCACGGGCTATGACAGCTTCGTGGTGGTGCTGGTGTCCGATGGCAAACAGCAAATGATCTACAAGCATGCCATTTCGACTTTGGCCCCGATCCGGCCGCTGAAAGCAGCAACCCCTGCATAAACGCAAAGGGCGACGGAGTCATTTCCGCCGCCCTTTTATTATTGAAAGGATGATTCCATGTCCATCGCCGAAAACATTGCCGCAATCCGCGCAAAAATCGATGCGGCTGCCATCGCCGCAGGCCGTGATCCGAAAGAGATAAAGCTCTGCGCCGCCACCAAAATGAATGCTGCTGATGCTGTCCGGCAGGCCATTGCCGGCGGTGTGGATCTGTGCGGTGAAAACCGCGTTCAGGAGCTGGTTCAAAAGCAGAAAGAGAATGCCTATGAAGGCGCGCCGGTCCACTTCATCGGTGTGCTGCAGACCAACAAGGTCAAGCAGGTGGTGGGCAAGGTGGATGTAATCCAGAGCGTAGACCGGCTGAATCTGCTGGATGCCATCCAGAAAGAAGCCGCCAAGCAGGGCATCGTACAGGATATTTTTCTGGAAGTGAACGTCGGCGGCGAGGAGAGCAAGTCCGGCTTTGCAGCCGCTGAAGTGCTCCCACTTCTCGAACATATTGGCGAATATCCCAACATTTTTGTCCGTGGACTCATGACAATCCCTCCGATCAGCGAAAAAAGTGGCTCTAATCGCAAATTTTTTCAAGAAATATTACAGCTTTCTGTTGACATAAGGACAAAAAAATACGATAATGTGTCTGTGGACTGTCTGTCCATGGGTATGTCCGATGATTTCGAGGATGCGGTCAGCTGCGGCTCTACCATGGTCCGTGTTGGCACTGCGATCTTCGGCGCCCGTGACTACACCAAGTCTCATCAAAAATGATGTGAACATACAGGAGGATATATAGAAATGAGCTTTTTGGATAATCTGAAGAAGTTTGCCCAGCCTTACGCAGATGACGATTACGATGATTACGACGACGACGAGGAATACCTCGACGACGAATACGACGAGCCCGCACCCCGCCGCGCTCCCAGCCGCCGCGCAGCCCCCGCTCCTGCACCCGTAGAAGAGGAAGAGGATGACGATTTTGGCTTTGGTATGAGCGCTGCTCCCGCTGCAGCCCCCGCCGCAGCTCCTGCCCCCGCTTTCAGCGGCCGTGTTGTGAACATGACCACCGGTGCCAAGCAGGAAGTGGTTCTGTTCCGCCCTGCAAACTTCGGCGAGACCACCAAGGCTGCCGATGCTCTGCGCAGCAACAAGGCTGTCGTGCTGAACCTGGAGAACGTGGACAAGGCAATGTCCCGCCGCGTTGTAGACTTCCTGTCCGGCTGTGTTTACGCACTGAGCGGCAGTGTGAAGAAGATTGCTCAGTCTGCTTACCTGTTCTGCCCCCACAACATGGATGTGGTCGGCGATCTGGAGTCCCTGCAGGCTGAAGTGGAAAGCTATATCTAATTGAAATAAGGGAGACGAGTAGAAATGTTTACACCCCAGCAGATTGATCAGATCTCTTTTGGTAAGGCCACCTTCGGCGGCTACAACATGGATGATGTTGATGAGTTCCTGGAGCCTCTGTGCGAGGACTATGTAACTCTGTACAAGGAAAATGCCCTGCTCAAGAGCAAGATGCGTGTGCTTGTTGGCAAGCTGGAAGAGTACCGCAAGAACGAAGCTGCCATGAAGGAAGCTGTGGCTGAAGCCAAGAAGACCTGCGACAAGATGGTTCACGAAGCAGAAGTCAAGTGCGAGCAGATGCTGAAGGATGCCAGCTCCGCTGCTACCCAGAATGTTCAGAACACCGGCGCTCTGGTTGCTGCTGAAGCTGAACGTGTGGAAGAAGCCCGCAAGCTGGCCGCTTCCAAGATCGATGAGATTCAGGAGCAGATGCGTTCCTGCATTCAGGCTCTGGACCGCATCAAGCAGGCAAACCAGCCCAAGGCTGAGCCCGCTCCCGTAGCGGAAGCTCCCAGCACTGACGCTGATGCTGTGGCCGACGAAATCTCCAAGAACCTGGAGAATCTGGTCGGCACCACCGAGGACGTGGCTCCCAAGGCTGCTCCCAAGCATCCCGCCAATGACACCACCACCGCCAAGTTTGCAAACCTGCAGTTTGGCCGTAACTACGACGCAAACCACAAGTAAGATATCATATGCTTTGATGAGGACGCGTGATCATATACACCGCCACCAGAGAGTTGCCGGTAGGTGCAAGGCAGCAGGCAGGAATTTGATCGTATCACCTCTGAGCAGCGCACCGAACATAGAGTAGGCTGCGCCGGGTTTCGCCCGATATCGCGAAGTCGAGTGCCGGTTTTATAGCCGGAACAAGAGTGGTACCGCAGAGGTTATTCGCCTTTGTCTCTTAAGATAGGGACAAAGGCGTTTTCCTTTTATGATGAATTTACTATGGAGGATTGATTCCAATGGAATACAAAAACACAATTATCACCCCTCAGACCTCCTTCCCTATGAAGGCCGGTCTGCCCGCCCGTGAGCCCGGTATGCTGGCCCGCTGGGAAGAGCAGGATCTGTACAACGCCATGCTGGAAAAGAACGCTGGTTTGCCCCCCTTCGTTCTGCATGACGGCCCTCCCTTCTCCAATGGCTTCATTCACATGGGTCATGCCCTGAACAAGACCCTGAAGGACTTCATCGTCCGCAGCCGCGCCATGACCGGTTTCTACACCCCCTACGTCCCCGGCTGGGACAACCACGGCCTACCCATCGAGCGTGCCATCGAGACTTCCAAGAAAAAGCTGAACAAGGACATGACTGTTCCCGAGTTCCGTACCGCCTGCGAGGCTTTTGCTGAGGACTTCATCCAGAAGCAGATGGGCGGCTTCAAGAGACTGGGTGTCGTGGGCGACTGGGAGCATCCCTACCGCACCATGGACCGCCACTTCGAAGCACAGGAAGTCAAGGTCTTTGGCCGCATGTTCGACAAGGGCTTCATCTACAAGGGTCTGAAGCCTGTCACCTGGTGTCCTTTCTGTGCAACTGCAGTTGCAGAAGCTGACATCGAGTACAAGGATGATCCCTGTACCTCCGTCTACGTCAAGTTCCCCATGAAGGACGATCTGGGCAAGCTGGCCGGTTTCGACCTGTCCAAGACCTTCTTCGTCATCTGGACCACCACCATCTGGACGCTCCCCGGCAACATGGCCATCTGCCTGCATCCCCGTGACAGCTATGTGCTGGTCAAGGCAGACAACGGCGAGACCTACATCATGGCCGAGGCTCTGATGGAAAAGACCATGAAGATGGGCGGCTTCGAGAACTATGAGGTTCTGGCCACCTATCCCGGTGCTTTCTTCGAAAATATGCTGGCACAGCATCCCTTCATTGACAAGACTTCCCGTCTGGTCTGGGCTGAGTATGTCACCATGGATTCCGGTACCGGCTGTGTTCATACCGCTCCCGGCTTCGGTGCTGACGACTATCAGACCTGCATGCGCTACGGTATGGAACTGGTTGTTCCCGTGGATGACTACGGCCGTCACACCGACTATGCCGGCAAGTACGCAGGCCTGCCCACCGAAAAGTCCAACCCCATCATTCTGGAAGATATGCGCGAAAGCGGCATGCTGTTCGCTTCCGAGGAAATCGTCCACTCCTACCCCCACCATGACCGCTGCAAGAAGCCCGTTATTTTCCGTGCAACTCCCCAGTGGTTCTGCTCCGTGGAATCCTTCAAGGACGCTGCCATCAAGGCAATCGAAAACGTCCAGTGGTTCCCCGCATGGGGCGAAGACCGCATGACCAGCATGATCCGTGAGCGTGCCGACTGGTGTATCTCCCGTCAGCGCCGTTGGGGTCTGCCCATCCCTGTGTTCTACTGCTCCGACTGCGGCAAGCCCGTTTCCACTCCTGAGTCCATCGAGAAGATCTCCAAGCTCTTTGACGAGCACGGTTCCAACATCTGGTTCGAGAAGGAAGCTATGGAGCTGGCTCCCGAAGGCTTCACCTGCCCCCACTGCGGCGGCAAGGAATTCTCCAAGGAGACCGATACTCTGGACTGCTGGTTCGACTCCGGTTCCACCCACTATGCTTCCCTGATGCACCGTACCCCCGAACTGTGGCCCGCTGATGTGTATCTGGAAGGCGCTGACCAGTATCGCGGCTGGTTCCAGTCCTCCCTGCTGACCTCCGTTGGTGCGCTGGACAAGGGTGCTCCCTTCCGTCAGGTTCTGACTCACGGCTGGGTCGTTGACGGTCAGGGCCGTGCAATGCACAAGTCTCTGGGCAACGGTGTTGATCCCGCTGACCTGATCAAGGACTTCGGTGCTGACATCGTTCGTCTGTGGGCCGCATCCTCCGACTACCACGCAGACGTCCGCTGCTCCAAGGAAATCTTCAAGCAGATCGCTCAGAACTACCTGAAGTTCCGTAACACTGCCCGTTACTGCCTGGGTAACCTGAACGAGTTCAACCCCGACGATCTGGTCGCTCCCGAGCAGATGGAAGAGCTGGACAAGTGGGCTCTGACCAAGCTGGACGAGCTGGTAAAACTGGTCCGCAAGTCCTACAACGGCTATGAGTTCCATGTGATCACCCATGCCATGAACGATTTCTGTGTCGTCGAGCTGTCCAGCTTCTATCTGGATAGCCTGAAGGACCGCCTGTACTGCGAGGAGAAGACCGGTCTGCGCCGCAGAAGCGCTCAGACCGCTCTGTTCCTGATTCTGGACACTATGGCAAAGCTGTTTGCTCCCATTCTGGCCTTCACCTGTGACGAAATCTGGCAGGCTATGCCCCACCGCAGCGAGGATGATGCACGCAACGTGCTGCTGAACCAGATGCCCGAAAACTTCGACGCTTACAAGCTGGACGAAGCTGCAATGGAGAAGTGGGAAACCATCATGAAGCTGCGCCAGGATGTCAACGGCATTCTGGAGAAGGCTCGTGCCGACAAGCGCATCGGTAAGGCTCTGGAAGCTCATGTGACGCTGTCCACCGAGAACGAAGCTCTGAAGGCCGCCTGCGAAGGCCTGAATCTGGCAGAAATCTGCATCGTGTCCGCTGTGGACTGGGCTGCTGCTGAAGAAGGCGCTGAGGTCGGTACCGGTGTCAACTTCTCCGATCTGACCATCGGTGTCAGCGAGGCCAAGGGCGAGAAGTGCCCCCGCTGCTGGATGCACTCTACCGCTGCAAATGCTGAGGGCCTGTGCCCCCGCTGTGCTGCCGTCATCAGCAAGATGGATCTGGAATTCTAATTTTTTCAGATCCAAAAACACGTATTTTCCCCGTTCTGGAGTGGTTTGTGCCACTCCAGAACTTTTTTCATTTTTCTGTAAAAAAGTGCTTGACATTTCGTAAACTCGTGCTATAATAAGCGTGTTCGGTTCGAGACGCCGGTATAGCTCAGTTGGTAGAGCAACTGATTTGTAATCAGTAGGTCGGGGGTTCGAGTCCGTCTACCGGCTCCAAATCGAGCCAATTGAATATGGGGGAGTTCCCGAGTGGCCAAAGGGGACAGACTGTAAATCTGCTGCGTATCGCTTCGATGGTTCGAATCCGTCCTCCCCCACCAACTGAAACAACCATAGTAATTCGAACACCCAGGTGTTGGACGACTATGGTTGTTTTTGTTTTTGCATTGCAAATAGCGGCTTTTTCAAGCCGCACTTTTTTTGTTCAGTTGGACACCCGTTTTCAAGCTCCGGAAAACCCGTGCAGAAACTCAGAAAAATGTGCGATTCGAACACCCTTGTCTAAATCATCAATCCTTGGAAACTATTGTGCCTCTAGCATAATTCTCTTCTTTCTGCACCGGTGTCTTGTAATGCAAAGTTTTATGGGGTCTCTTCGTATTATAGAAATCAATATACCTATCTACCGCCGCTCTGAATTCCCGTTCAGAGCGGTATTTGTATCTATACAGTTCTTCTCGTTTCATTGAAGCGAAGAAAGTCTCCATCACAGAATTATCGTACGGTACACCAGGCTTGGAGAACGACTGCGTTACTGCTCGTGCTTTCAGATAATCACCAAAAGCTCTCGACCTGTAGTTGCCTCCCTGATCTGTATGGAAGATCAGACCCGGTTGCGGTTTTCTGGATTCGTATGCCATCTTAAATGTTTCCTTAACCAGGTGCGTATTGTTGCTGTACCCCACCTTGTAAGCGATCACCCGTCTAGCATACAGATCCATGATGACGCAAATAAAGTATTGCATCTCATCAAAGCGATAGTAGGTTACATCACTCACCCAAATTTGATTTGGTCGTTCTGCTGCGAAGTTTCTCTTTACTATGTTTTGACATTTTCGTGTCTCATCGTAATGACGCTTTTTAGATCCTATCCGAATGCTCTGCAAATCCATCTCCCGCATAAGTTCTCGAACGTACGCAACCGTCACTGCTTCGCCTTGATCTTTCAGAATTGCATGAATCTTCGCAGCTCCATATATCTGGTTGCTGTCATAATAGATGTCCCGAATTTTGGCTTTCATCACCTCACGCCGTTTTGCTGCCTGTGTATTACCTTTTAGTCCCCGGTTTATGTAGTTGTAAAATGTTCCCCGCGGAACCCCCAGTGCTTCACACATAAGCCGCACGCTATACTTTTCCTAATGATAAAATTCCTCAAGTACCTTAAGCTGCTTGTCTAAGGGCATTTCCGTCACATCAAATACCGCTTTGAGAACTTCGAGCATCCCCTCCAACTTTTCAATATGTTCCTTTTGCTTGAAATAGGTTCGTGGGTCTGCCGCTATTATCTCCCCCTTCTTCCGAGACTCTTCCTCCCTTGCATCCCGAGCCGCCGCAATCCAAGAATAGACTGTGCTCCTTGGAATCCCCGTATCCGCTGCGATTGAAGCTACGCTTTCGCCATCTAACTTCCGCTGGAGCAGCCGGTCTTTCACCTGAATGTCTGTGTTCTTTTGTTGCATAATCCAACCTCCCTAAATATTTTTGTTCAAGAGTACCAATGCCCCCGGAAATCCAGCAGTATTGGCAACATTTGTCTAGGTTACATCAACCTCATACCAAGCCAATGAACATAGGTCCGCATCAAATCCATTGGATATGTGCGACC
>JBGVFB010000006.1:0-38080 GCA_045120675.1 Faecousia sp.
CACTGCTGCCGTTGACCACCGCACCAGCTGCCGCTGGAGACCGCCGTATGCATATACAGTAAAGGACGGAGTCTGGAAGCATCGTTATGATTATCATTTTCAGGATCCTTATTTGATGTTCAACGTATCACAAATTTCTTGGTCAAGTTTTGATATTTGTTATAATACTCCAACTAGTGGTAATATTGTTGTTTCTGGTTCTGGTATATCTCCTACAAAAAATGGTATTGTTGAACCCAGTACATATGTCAGTGACATTCCTGACGGTATCAAGGATGGTTCTATTACTGAAGAAAATTTAGAGCTTCCTGATTTGATCGATTATAGTAGTCTTGCCGGTGCGGATGCCGGCTTGGTTTCCGGTGTTACCGGCCTGCTGCAGAATGTTTCTAATGGCACAACTACATATGATGATTATCTATCAATGCTGCAGCCTGTTCCAGTGCCTGATCCTGACCCTGAACCTGCTACAGAACCCAGTGAGCCGATTATTCCTGTTCCTGATCTGGATGACACTCCGCTTTCAGAGGTCAAGGCAAATGTTTTTTTCGACACGTTAACGGATATTTTCACTGCTCCCTTTAAATGGATTTGGGAAAAACTTGATACGAAGCTGGACACTCTTAAACCGTTGGAGTTTGATTTTGACCTTTTAACTGAAATCATTACTGCTCCGTTTCGTTGGATATGGGAGAAAATTGAAACGGTAATCTTACCGGCGATCAGGTCTATACCTGATGCGATTTCTGATTTGGGTACTTCGTTGCAAACACTTTGCAATTCAATAATTGACAAAATAGCTGAAGTAGGTGCGCAGACGAAAGCTGCTATTGAATCACTGGTGGTACCTGATGAAGATTACTTATCGGATAAGATTGCTGCTTTATGTGAAGAATTTACATTTGCTGATTCGATTGTCAGAACTACGCAGCAGCTCGGTAATATGTTGCTAGGTGTTACCACTGAACCGCCTGTGATCTATATTGATTTAGGATCAACACGTGGATCTTATGATATTGGTGGTGTTGTGCCATTTCTCGATCTGCGTTGGTATGCAGAGTATAAGCCTACTGTTGATGCGATTATATCCGCATTTCTTTGGGTTTGCTTCATCTGGCGGATGTTCCTGAAACTCCCTGGTATTATCAATGGTGCTGCAGGTGACTTTGTTTTGATTCAGTCCAGGCGGGAGGATTATTTTAATGATCGGTGAATTTTTTCTGAATATTGTTTTTGGTTTTGTTTCCGGTGTATTTGAATTACTCCCTGATATTACATGGTCTGTTGATACGTCAGCTTTGGAGTATTTCGCGGATATTATTAAAGTCGCTGGCTATATGTTTCCTTGGGGTACTGTTGTGGCAATTGCTCTGTTAATTTTTGGTCTCGGCCTTTTCCGTCTGGTTATTTCTTTTGTCAAAACCATCTGGCAGTTGCTGCCCTTTGCGTAATCTGATTCTTTTGGAGGTTTTCTATGTTAAAGCAAGGGTTTTCTATCTTTTGGACTTTCATGAAGATTGTCCTTACCTTATTATCCCCTGTTATAGCCTACTTTGTAGTTTTCTGTTTTCTATGTACGGTTTGGTTCCTGATTTACAAGTACTACCATGATTGGGAGCTTCCTCCGTCCGGTGTTCATCGGGTTGAAAAGAGGTCGCTTCTAAAGCAGCTTTTTTATGATGCTCCTCGGCGGTATGTCCGTGATATGTATGAACGTGAACCGGATTTTTTCAGGCCTCAAGGCATTCATATGTTTTGTGGCGAACAGGGTTGTGGTAAAACAATTGCCTGCGTTGAGATGATGCTCAGGTATCAGAAGATGTACCCCAAATCAAAGATGATCACGAACTTTGGTGTTACGACTGAAGACGATGATCTGACTGACTGGCGGCAGCTGCTGGATTATACCAATGAGAAAAAAGGTGTTATCGTTGGTATTGATGAAATTCAAAACTGGTTCATGTCTGGCAAGAACCAGCTCCCAGAGGGTATGCTGGAAGTTGCAACACAGAACCGGAAGAACCGCCGTGTTATCTGTTGTACTGCTCAGGTCTTTACCCGTGTGAATAAAGGTCTTAGAGAACAGGTAACCAATGTATATGAGCCTCATACCTTTCTTGGCTGCTTTACTGTTGTAGTTAAGAAGAAGTATTCTTTTGACTCTGCCGGTAATGTTATCAATTCAAAAATCAAAGGTATGTACTGTTTCACCCATACAGAAGAGATTCGTAATGCCTACGATACCTATAAGGTTATTCATACTCTATCACTTGAGGGCTTTAAAGATGTCCCCCCTGCTCCCGTGACAAATTTATACGTTAACAGTGCCACAAGGCGAAAGTGAAGCGCAACCGCGCCACTTCGCCTTGCGGCACTGGAAAACGGTGAAATTTGTTCGTAGTTTGGGGCAAAAAGCCCGAAAAAACACAGCACAAAGATGTGCTGTGTTGGAGAAATACAAAGGAATTATTTTGTTGCGTTCGTTTGATTTTAGGATACCATAAAGCGAGGTATATGTCAAGCACGTTTCCGCTATCCCCTCCGCATATAGTTGTAAGAAATAAGGCCTGACGGTACTTCCGCCAGGCCTTGCTATTCATTTTTCATTTTCAGACTGATACAGATAGATTTTATCCAATTCTTTGTTATGTCTGCCTACAGTCAGCCAGCACGCAAGCATACTGATTGTGGCAATGATCGTCATTGTAAGGCGGTAATCCATCCATTCTCCCATCAAGCCAAACAGCAACGCTGCGAGGCTCCCTACAATACAGATAGCCGCTTCTGAGAAGGCATTGACTCGCGCGCGGTATTCCTCCGGCAAATACCGGTGAATCGAGCTCATGCGCACCGTTGCACTGTTGATTCCTAAAAAGCCACAAATACCGCGGTTTACCAGCATCGCAGGATACGGCAGCCATAGCAGCAAACCATCCATGACGTTATAGAACTGCTGCACAAAGTAAACGAATTTACGCCGCTTCTCCGGTTTCATATTGGTTCTGTAACGGAACATTCCACCAATGGTTCTGCCAATAAATTCCGCTGCCGAAAAGAATGCGTAAAGCTGTGCGGAGAATCCTGGTGTTGTTCTAAAAAACGCAACCATAATCGGACCGATTCCTGAATACGCACCGTTGGCAACTGCATCATAGGCATAGATATTCAGCAGTCCCCTCTCCCCTCTCAAATAGCGGATTCCATCTTTAAAATCCTGCAACCATAGGGAAAAGCCGGACTTTTCCGTATTAATTTCGAGTTTTTCTTCGATTTTTATGCCATTTTCCGTAATTGCAGCCAGAATTGACATGCCGCTTTGAATGAAAAGGATATTGGCAACACCGATTTTATCCATCAATAGCGCTGCCAATGGCATCATCAGCACATTCAGAACCGGATACAGCATAGCACTGACCGTATAGCCCTTATCTTCGAAGCCATCTGGTATCACCTTGGGGAAAATGCAGTTGAATGCCAGCGAATCAAGCGCGTTAACACAGTTGATCACCAAAGAAAATGCCAGATAGCCTGCATAGGAAAACTCAAATTTGTGCAGATAAATCGCTACTAGACCGTACAGGATACCGCCGATCAGATCACCGCCAACCAGAATCGGTTTGCGCGGCATACGGTCCATCCATGGTGCAATCAGAATCGGCACCAGAAAATGCGGTACGATCTGCAAAGCAGTCAGGAAACCCGTCGCAAGAGTACTTCCCGTTTCATCAAAGACCAGAAAGCCCATAGCATAGGCACCGGCGATGCCTCCAATGGACCCCATCGTGCTTGCCAGCATCAGCAGACTGTAATTTCTGCTCCATAGGGTTTGTTTCTTCATGGTCATCCCTCCTTATGCATTTATGATAGCATAAGCCTTGAATATGCAAAAGGGGGCTGTTTTGGGAAAGTTCCATGCAAAACTATCAGCTAAACTCGGCTGAAATGCGATTTTGAGGAAAACGCTGTAAAATTTCAAAAGCTTTCCGGTACTGACGGTTGGAAGTCAACCACTGCGTTACCCACCGCAGGTGGAACCGCGCAAACCCGGACGATAGTTCCTTTTCGATTCGCTCATAGGTGTTCAGAATCATCTCCCCATATGCAGGATCATGCAGGTAATCCGGATGCTCCAGCCGGTAGCGAACCAAGGCACACATCTCATTTTTCAGTGCTATGTCTGATTCCATCTTTTCAGCCTGTTTCAAAGCTGCCAAAGCATCCTCTTTCTTTCCCAACGCTTCACAGCAAACCGCCAGCTTATGCAGTGCCAGCACGTCCGGTTCTTCCAATGCTGAGAAATAGGCGTATGCATTTTCATAGTCACCGTATTCCGCTTTGGTCGCTGCAATATTATAGTGAATCACCTTCAGCACATCATCCGCGCCCAACGCACGTGCAAGGCGTTCTGCGATTCGACTGTGGTGGTACATAGCATCCATGTTGCCCAAGTCTGTACAGCTGGCTGCCATACAATGCTGTGCAAAGAGCATCATATGGGCATAGCCCTCACGTGCTGCCATGTCATAGGCTACCTGGAAATATTCCATTGATAATGTATAATTACCCTTCAGCAGTGCTTCTTCGCCAAGACAGATCGCCGTCAGCGGGCAGGGATACATCCGGTATGCTTCCTCATGCCGGTCGCGCAAAAGCGCCAGCAACGCCTGCTGGCGGATATCCAGAAGCGGCTCCAGTTCTTGTGGCACCATTTCTGGCTTTCTGTGGTAAAATGCACGGATCACAAGAAAGTCGGCATAGCAAGGACCAATGGCCATTTGATCCCAGTTATCTTCCAATACACATAGCTTCTGCTTTGTGAATGTACCGTCACCGGAAAAGATTCCCTCATATAAGTCATCCCGCAGTGTAACCATTTCTGTAGACTCTTTCCAGGTAATATCCAACCTCTCAAACAAATCAGTCACAAGCTGTTCATTTGCTTCCACTTTGCCCTGCTCGATTTTGGATAAATAAGAAACTGCGCAAATTCCATGGCAAAGCGTTTCTTGACTCCAATTGCGCTGAAGCCGCAGCAAGCGAAGCAGCGGTCCAACAAAACGTCGATCTTTCATCGTTCGACCTCCTTTTTTCTATCATAGCACGGACATTCACATTTTCGCAAGCCCCGGCAGATTCCATCTTTACATTTTCGACAATCGGGTATAAAATAACAATATAAGTTTCATTAAGGAGGAATTATTATGAGCGTCAAACGAATCGGTGTGCTGACCAGTGGCGGCGACTCTCCCGGTATGAACCCCTGTGTCCGCGCAGTTGTCAGAACTGCAATTTACCACGGCATTGAGTGCTATGGCATTCGCCGCGGATGGAACGGTCTGATCACCGGTGATATCGTCAAACTGGATGAAAAGAGTGTTTCGCATACCATCAACCGTGGCGGCACGATCCTCTATACCGCGCGTAGCAAGGAATTTATGACCGAAGAAGGCCAGCGCAGGGCCGTCTCTACCTGCAAATTCCTCGGCCTTGACAGCATCATCGCCATCGGCGGTGACGGTACGTTCCGCGGCGCCCGCGCTTTAAGTAAATACGGTATCAATGTCATTGGCATTCCTGCTACTATTGATAATGATATCAGCTGTACCAATTACTGCATCGGCTTCGATACTGCCGCAAATACCGCCATTGAGTGCATCGATAAACTGCGTGACACCATGCAGTCCCACGAGCGTTGCTCTGTCGTTGAGGTTATGGGCCGCAATGCCGGTTATCTCGCCATGTATGTGGGCCTGGCGGTCGGTGCCACCGCTGTTCTGGTACCCGAAGAACCCATTGATTTCGAGCGGGATGTCATCGAAAAGATCCGCAGTGCCCGCTTCAATGGATTTACCCATTACATGATCGTGGTTGCAGAAGGTGCCGGCTCTGCCAATGAGATCGCGGCAAAAATCAAGGATGCCATCGATCTGGATCCCCGTGTGACCGTCCTTGGCCACATTCAGCGCGGCGGTGTTCCCACCGGCCGTGACCGTGTCAATGCCACCAAGATGGGTTATCAGGCAGTAGAGCTGCTTCTGGCCGGAAAGACCAACCGCATCGTCTGTACCCGCGAGGGTGGTTTTGTGGATGTGGATATCGATGAAGCTCTGTCTATGAAGAAGAACATTCAGCAGATGGAGGTCAATGTTCTGGCCGCCATGACCGGCCTGTAAATCCCGAAATAAACGAAACTTGCCCCGCTGCATTTTGCAGCGGGGCATCCAACATAAGAAAAGACTGCTGTTTCCGATCTGGATCAGCAGTCTTTTTATGCCTTGGGATGGCATTTTTCATATACGGATTTCAGTTTATTATTGATCAGGTTCGCATACATCTGGGTAGAAGAGATATCACTGTGACCCATCAGTTCCTGGACGGAGTTCAGGTCAGCGCCATTTTCCAACAAGTGGACCGCAAAGCTGTGGCGGAGGGTATGAGGTGTAATATCCTTATCAATGTGTGCGCTCTGCTGATAGTGCTTCAGGATTTTCCAGAAGCCCTGTCTGCTCATTCTGGCGCCGCCAACATTGACAAACAATGCCTGCTCATCCGGTGCGGCCAGCATGGTATCACGAACATCGTTCAGATACACACCCAGTGCCTTCAGCGCAGCAGGATACAGCGGTATCAGACGGGATTTCTTCGCGCTGACGCACTTGATGACACCCAGATCCAGATTCACGTTGCTGACATCCAGATCGATCAGTTCCGAAACACGGATACCCGTGGCATACATCACTTCCAGCATAGCCTTGTCACGGAAGCCCTTGGCATCGTCACAAACTGGCTGAGAAAGCAGCAACTCAACTTCCTGACCGGAAAGAATCTGCGGCAGTTTTTTCTCACCGCGCTGCACATGAATTTCACCGGTGACCGGAGAGGTCTCCAGAAAGCCAGCAGAAACCACATATGCATAGAAGTTTTTCAGGCTGGCCAAGGACCGGGACACCGTTGCACCGGAACGGCCCTCCTGCTCCAGATGGGAAAGATAGCCGCTGATATTCAGTTGTGTGGCATCAACAACGTTTGTTTCCTCTTGCTCCTGCAGCCATGCAGCAAACTGCCGCACATCACGCAGATAGGAGAACACCGTGTTGGCAGATGCCTGCTTTACCTTGGTCAGGTAATTTTCATAGGCGGAAATCAAATCCAACATGAGACAGCGAACCATTACCTTTCTCATTTATATCAGACGTGCCAGAAATGGCGCGATCAAAGTCATATCCACACAGCCAACCAGTACAGACCATAGCGCGGACGCTGCGATCCTACGGAGCACCGGATATTGTGCAGCAGGTACAGCACAGAACCAGATAAACCACAAAACCGGAATTGTCAGTATATCACTGAACATCAGCAGGCTTCGGATCAACCATCCGGATACCGGATATAAAATAAGTATACCGGCTCCGGCATAGGCAAAGAGAAAAGCCTTCAAAAAAATAACCGAAACCAGCAAAACAGGCTGTGTATAATAAACTGCATAAGCAGAAAGAAGCAAAGGTAATAGCTGTACCGCAATCAGGCCGGAGATCGACATGCTGCCGGAAACAGCCGCATGCATCGTAGAATCAAGAAGATTGCCCGAAGAAACCGCAAGTACAGCACCTAAAATCAGGCCACTGATCCATGAATATACAAGTACACGCAGCTTCATCTTGCAGCGAAAAGAAGAAATACTCTGTTGAATAGATACGTTCAAATGGACAAACCTCCTGCTGTAAAGGGTTGTGCAATTTTGGAGCATAGGAGGAAATCAGCGCACAGAACGGATAATACAGACTTATAATCCTTTGTTACATCCATACTATACTCCAAAAAAGGTTGAATTTCAAGCATTTTTCGCATTTTAAACTATTTTTGTAAATAATGCCCTAAATTTATGTCAACGCAATTATGTTAACTGTCGCAACCGGGCACATCTTCCGTTTTATCATTTTCAACTATTTATCTAGATGTAGGGTGTTTCTGTTCATCTTTAGCACTAAATATAGGTTTTGCAAGAATTGTTTCATTTCTCCGCAGGCGGGTAAATTTTACTTACCCGCCTGTGTATTTTGTACAATTTAACGGCGTTTGATTTTACTTCTGCGTAGATTCGTATATCTCCCCTTCCCTTTTCTAATCATCGCACCTGAAATGGCTCCCGGCAACAGTATCAGCACCGATGCACCAACTCCATCATATTGACCACCAAAGAACAAGGCTGTCATTGCCAGCAACATCGCAAAGTAAAGTGCCGCAATTGACAAACAGATGTACAGCCTTTTCTCATTCATCCCGGCTGTTCCGACTGTTGTCCCAGTCAATGACGAAAGAAACAGCACGATCATCGCGATGTATCCCATTGCTGCTTCCGGCAGAGTGCCTGCCGAAATCGCGGCAGCACTGCCTGCTGCCAATGCCAGTGTCATAAACATACTGATTCCTGTGCCAAAGGCCAGTTTCCCCGCCAGTTTACCATTTCCCGGCGATTTGTTTTGTTTCATCTTCATCCCCTCCCCTTTGCTAGAGACTATTCCCTGCCATGTAAGAAAAGAACCGGGACGAACCAAAAGGTTCGTCCCGGTATCGGGTATGATTTTTTGAATGTCTTAAGCAGTAAGACCCACAAGCAATTACAGTTCAATATCCACATCAGGTGTGGGTGCGGGAGCAGGAGTGGGAGCGGGAGCCTTGCGCTGCTCCTGTGCTTCGGTGACAGCACGGAATTTCATACGGGTATCACGGACATTTTCCAGTGCCTCAGCAATAACCTCTTCCGTCTGGCGCAGAGCATCATCCATATACTGGTTGCTTGCCTTCTTCAGCGCATTGATACGGTCCTGTGTCTGAGAAACCAGTTCTTCAGCACGGCGCTTGGCTTCCACATAAATTGCTTCCTTGGTAATCAGCTGGCTTGCCTGTTCCTGAGCCTTGCGCATGATCATCTCAGCCTCACGGCGAGCCTGACTGATCAGTTCATTGCGGGATTCCACAATGGTACGGGACTGCTTCAGTTCAGCGGGAAGCTGTGCAATGATCTCATCGAGCATATCCAGAACGCGGTCACGCTCCAGAATGCACTTGTCAGCAGCCAGAGGCATGCTGCGGGCATCCTGCACCATATCATACAGTGCGCCAATAATATCTTCGGTATTACGATCGCTCATTTCTATATTTTCCTCCTTAGCGGTTTAACTTTATTCTTTCCTGAACATCCGGGATAATGGCTTCGGGCAAAAAGTCAGACAGCTCAACACCGTAGCCTGCCAATTCTTTGACTGTGCTGGAACTCAGATACATAAACTGGCTCTCTGCAGTCAGGAACATGGTGTCCAGATCCGGATTAATCTTATGATTGATCAGTGCCATCTGAAATTCGTTTTCAAAATCAGAGCCTGCCCGCAGGCCCTTGACGATCACGCAGCTGCCTTTGCGCTTGGCATATTCCGCCAGAAGATCCGCAGAACAGTCCACCTCTACATTCGGAAGATCTTCCGTTACACGGCGAATCAGTTCCACGCGCTCCTCCTGCGTGAACATCGGCTTTTTTCCTGCGTTGACCATAACACAGACGATTAATTTGTCAAAAATCTTTGCGGCACGCTGGATAATATTCAGATGGCCGCTGGTTACCGGATCAAAGCTGCCCGGATAAATTGCAATTTTCATTTCTGCTCACCTGTCAATCCTTGCGATAAAGAGTCAGCAGCGTATTTCCGTATTTATAGTCTTTCGACCGGGTGAAACCGTCAAATTCGCATAACAATTCCTTCCCCAACGGGCGCTCTGTGACTATTATACCACCTGTTTGCAAAATGTCAATTTCTGCAATGCAGTTCAGTGCGTTTTCCAGAAAAACTTCAGCATACGGAGGGTCAAGAATAATAATATCAAATTTGTCTCTGGTGCAGCGCAGATACTCCAGATAATCGCTGCGGACCACACGGCCGTGTCCATCCAGCTTGGTACGTTTCAAATTTTCGCGGATAATCTTGCAGGCATCCTCCCGCGCATCCACGAACACCGCGCTGTCCGCCCCGCGGCTCAGGGCTTCGATACCCAGCTGCCCGGTGCCGCCAAACAAATCCAGCACCTTCGCGCCGGGGATATCAAAATGGATGATACTAAACAATGCTTCCTTGACACGGTCCGCCGTGGGGCGGGTCTGCATGCCGTCAGGTGTCTTCAGTTGAATACCACGGGCTTTTCCTGTGATAACGCGCATGGTTCACTCCTCCTGATTGTGAAAATGATGATAGACTGCCGCGGCCGCATCCTTGGGAAGCAAACGTTCCAGCTCCGGCAGACTTGCCTGTCCAATGGCTGTCAGCGACTTAAAATGCTTCAGCAGCTGCTCTTTTCGTTTCGGGCCGATCCCCTCGATGCCGTCCAGCTCCGAATAGCGCAGTCTCTTGCTGCGCAGCTGGCGGTGGAAGGTAATGGCAAATCGGTGTGTTTCCTCCTGAATGGTGCCGATGAATGCAAAGACAGCCTGATTGGAATCAATGGCAATCTCCTGCCCCTCCGGCGTCACCAGTGCCCGCGTGCGGTGGCGGTCATCCTTGACCATACCGAACACGTTCATACGCAATCCAAGCTGCTGCAGCGCCTCCACAGCGGTTCGGGCATGGGCAATACCTCCATCGATCAGCAGCAGATCCGGAGCTGTTTCAAAACCGGCATCGCCGTCCTTAAAATGCGAGAACCGGCGGCGCACCACCTGAGCCATGGATGCGTAGTCATCCTGGTCCGTCAGTGCTTCAATCTTAAAACGCTTATAGTCTTTTTTCTTAGGTTTTCCATCTTCGAACACAACCATACTGGCCACAATGTCCGTTCCGGAAATATTTGAGATATCAAAGGACTCGATCCGCTTCGGCGGATCCATCGCAAGCATTTTTCCCAGTATGTTCAGTGTCGCGCTGTGCTTTTCATCGCGGCTGGTGACACGCTGTGCCTCCTCAAAGGCATTCTTGCAGGCCAGTTCCACCAGACGCATATTGTCTCCGCGCTGCGGTACATGCAGATGCGGTTTCCTTCCAAACTGCTGTTCCAGCAGCTGAGAGAACAGTTCCGCATCCTCAATCTCAAAAGGCAGCAGGACTCTCTTCGGTGCCAGACCGCGGCTGAGATAATACTGCTTCAGCAAACTGGAGACTGCGGCTTCCTTTTCATCAGGAATGGAGAGAATTTCATAATCCTTGTCCAGCAGATTACCGCCGCTGAAATGCAGCACCGCAAAGCAAGCCTTTGCTTCCGTCTGGCCGTAGCCGATCACATCCGTATCCGCGAGGGTACCGGCAGTGACCAACTGTTTCTGGCCCAAAATTTCCACCGCATTCAGGCGGTCGCGCAAACTGGCAGCCAGTTCAAATTCCAGATTCTCCGCCGCCGCGAGCATCTGCTGCCGGATATCTGCCGCAACAGCCTTATAATTACCCATCAGCAGCTGCCGTGCCTGCTCCGCACGCTGGCGGTATTCCACGCTGCTCTTTCCTTCCATGCACCATCCGGCACACTGATTCATGTGATAATTCAGGCAAGGGCGATCCTTACCGATATCGCGGGGGAATTCCCGTTTACAGCCCGGGAGCTTCAGGGTCAGCCGGATGGCCTCCATCAGATCCTGCGTGACACCGCGACTTCCGTAGGGACCATAGTAGCCCGCCCCGTCGTCCGCAATCTTGCTGACCATAGTAATGCGCGGGTAAATGTCCTTCATGTTCAGCCGCAGGTACGGATAGCCCTTGTCATCCTTCAAGAGAATGTTGTACTTGGGCATGTAGCGCTTGATCAGGCTGCATTCCAGCACCAGCGCTTCAAACTCAGAAGCGGCTACGATTACGTCAAAATGGTCAATATGGCTGACCATCAGGCGCGTCTTGGGTGTATGACTGACCGTGTTGACAAAGTACTGGCTGACACGGTTTTTCAGTTTTTTGGCCTTGCCCACATAGATGACCTTATCATGCTTATCACGCATGATATAAACACCGGGAGCAAGTGGGAGTGTGGACGCTTTGTCCTTTAATTCATCAAAGCTCATAATTCACCAAATAACCGCCCCAATGCAGACCATACAGCTTGCATTGAGGCGGTTGTTTTTACAAAATATCAATAAACATCCCGCTGAAGCAGTGCTTCCAGAGCGTTTACTGCTTCCTCAGCATCAGGGCCCATAGCGGTCAGGTTCACGGTTGCGCCGGTGACAATGCCCAGAGACATGATACCAAGAAGACTTTTCGCGTTCATCTTGCGGTTACCGGATTCCAGCCAGATACTGCTTTCGAATTCGTTCGCCTTCTGTACAAAGTATGTAGCCTGACGATTATGCAGGCCGGATTCACAGCGCACAATGACTTCTTTATTGAACATATACAACACTCCTTCTTGACGCATTTGCACGGGAACCATGCGTCTTGCATATATGATAGCCAATTTCACCGAAAAAGTCAATCAATTTTAGCATTATTACACAAAGAACTGTCGCATTTACCCATTTTGCATGCTGGAAACGTTTACAATTGTTAATCATTTGTTAAATTAACCAAATTCTGCGATAGTCACACCGTCTTCACCCTCACCGTAAACACCCAGGCGGAACTTCTTGACGAACTTATTCTTACGAAGTGCCTGCTGTACTGCAGCTCGCAATACACCTGTTCCCTTGCCGTGGACAATGCGCACCTGTTTCAGTCCGGAGCGCATTGCTTCGTCCAAGTATCGCTCCATAACTGCAATGGCTTCAATAGAATCCATGCCGCGCAGATCCACTTCCATGGGCATGGCAGCGACCTTCATTTCACGGCCGGAATGCTTGGGACGTGCAGCCTTTTCTTTGTAGGGATTGTCATTTTCAAGCAGATAGATTTCGTCCGCCTTGGCGGTCATCTTCAGGATACCGGCCTGCAGCTGATAGGTGCCGTCCTTGTTGATTGCAATGACGGATGCCTTGGTACCCAATTTCAGCAATTCAACGGTATCGCCAACCATCACACCGCGCTTCGGCTGGGGACGTTCCTGCTTCGGCTGGTGAGCACGGATCTGGCTTTCCATCTCATTCAGGCTGCGGCGAATCTCCGCCTGACGCTGGTTGATGCCGGAGGCATCGGCACTGTCCTGCAGCTGCTTGCGCAGGGCTTTCAGCTCTTCTGCTGCAATATTGGCAGTGTAGCGGGCATCATCAATAATCCGCTGCGCTTCCCGGCGGGCGGACTCCATAGCCTTGTCCTTTTCCTTCTGAAGCTGTGCGGAATATTCCTCGCTCTGCTGTTTGATTTTCGCGGTTTCTGCTTTCAAGCGCTCTGCTTCGCGACGGGCAGTTTCCATCTGCTGGCGCTGTGCCTCCAGCTGAGAAAGAACATCCTCAAAGTCTTTATCAGACTTGTCCACCAGATCGTCAGCTTCCTTCAGAATCTCCTCCGAAAGACCCAGCTTGCGGGAAATGGCAAACGCATTGGATTTACCGGGGATACCAATCAGGAGCTTGTAGGTAGGCCGCAGCGTCTCCACATCGAACTCGCAGGAGGCATTGATGACACCCTCTGTACGCATGGCATAGAGCTTCAGTTCCGCATAGTGCGTGGTTGCCACCACGCGGCTGCCCATTTTACGGCAGAATTCAATGATCGCAGTCGCCAGTGCTGCGCCTTCGGCAGGGTCCGTACCGGCACCCAATTCATCAAACAGAACCAGTGTCCGATCGTCACATTCCGCCACAACGTCAACAATGGTTCTCATGTGGCTGGAGAACGTGGACAGGCTCTGGGCAATGGACTGCTCATCGCCGATATCGGCAAGAATCGCATCAAAAGTGGACAGCTCACTGCCGTCACCGGCAGGAACATGCAAACCGCACTCAGCCATCAGAGTCAGCAGGCCGATGGTTTTCAGTGTAACCGTTTTACCACCGGTATTGGGGCCGGTGATAATCATGGAGTCAAAATCCGTACCAAGGCGCACAGAAATCGGCACAACGGTTTTCGGGTCGATCAACGGATGACGCGCCTTGCGCAGATCCACCCTGCCCTGATCATTCATGATCGGCGCCCAGGCACGCATACGGTAGGAAAGCTTTGCTTTCGCAAAGATCACATCCAGCTCCACCAGCATACGGAAATTCAGATCGATGTTCTCACGGTGAGCGGCAGCTTCGCTGGAAAGTTCCGCCAGAATGCGCTCGATTTCTTTCTTCTCCTTGATTTCCAGTTCCCGGAGGGCATTGTTGGCATTAACTGCGCTCATGGGCTCCACGAAATAGGTAGAACCGGTGGCAGAAACGTCATGAACAAGGCCCGGCACATCATTCTTGCATTCGCTCTTGACCGGCACCACATATCGGCCCTGACGGATGGTAATGATGGGTTCGCGCAGGTACTTGGAATATGCGGGAGAAGAAATGATCTTCTGAAGGCTGTCACGGATCTTACCCGCCTGAATGCGCATATGACGGCGGATATCGGACAATGCAGCAGATGCGTTATCGGCGATCTCTTCTTCTGACAGAATCGCACCGAAAATCTTATCCTCCAGATATTTGTTGGGAGTCAGTGCCTTGAAGAAAGCATCCAGGCAGGTAGCCGGATCATCCTCGGATACATAGCCCTTGATGGTGCGGGCGCAACGCAAAACGGACGCAATATGCAGCAGTTCCTTGGGCTGCAGACTGCCGCCGCGGTCCGCCCGTTCCAGAGATGCAGAAACGTCCCGTACTTCCGAGAAGCCGGGATTTCCCTTTTTGGTGCAAAGATCGGATGCAGCCGTGGTCTGCTCCAGCATCAGCTTTACATCTTCAAGATCAGAATTGGGGTGCAGGTTCCGGCAGGCAGTTTTACCCTCCTGAGAACCGGCACATTCTGCCAGAAGCTCCAGAACCTGATCCAGCTCCAGCTTCAGCAGCGATTTAACGTATAATTCAGACATGGTTTATCTCCATTTTCGATAAGTAGTCTTTTGCTTCGGTCAGTATCAGTTTTGAGCTTTCCCACTGAAATGCGTTCATGGCAGCATCAAACGACATCAAGTATGCTCCAGTCAGCTCCTCTTTCTGATGGTGCATATCTTGTCTTTCATATTCTGCCAGAAAGTAGACGATCTGCTTCATTACCCCCGGTTTCGACGGAATCGGATGCACATCCACATAACGAAATCCCGGAATCAGGGTAACGTTCAGGCCGGTTTCCTCCCGAATTTCGCGCATGGCGGTCTCTTCTTCTGTTTCACCCGCTTCGCAGTGGCCTTTTGGAAAGCCGTAATAACCTTCCAGAGAGCAGATGATCACATATTCAATTCCGGCGGCAGCTCTGGTGAACACAACCGCGCCGCAGGACTTTTCAAACTGTTCAGACATGTTGATTTCCTAGATAAGTAATGATTTGTAGAAATCCAAAGTTGCAAATCCACGTTCCAGCTGTGTGGTTAAGTATGCTTCCGTCAGGTTGCAGAGCTTTTCCAGATTCTCCGGATCAATCTTGAAGGAGAGGATGCGCTTTGATTCACAAAGACAGATATAGCGCATTGCTTCCAGCACTGTGGGTGTAACAGGCATACGGATACCGCCGCCAACAGTGCGGCAGTTATGGCACTCCAGCAAGCCTTCCGAAATATCAAAGTGATCGGGATTCTGGTTTCCACAGTTATGACAGCCGAAAAGATCCGGCATATAGCCCGCCAGACAGGCTGCGCGTAGTTCAAATACAGCCTTGACCTTCCATTCACTCATATCCAGATGGGACAGGGCATACAGGCAGTTCAGAAGCAGCGACTGCAGCTCCGGATTCGGCAGGTCTTCCTGAGAGATCACTTCCGCCGCCTGTGCAAAATAGGTACCCAGACTGAGTTTGTTCAGATCACGGCGCAGCGGACTGAACAGTTCAATGCTGTGTGCCTCATTGATGGTATACTGCCCCTTATATTCAAACAGCGTAAACTCACCAAAGGCCAGAAGCTGGCAGGGTGCCGTCAGCGGGCTGTTCTTACGCCGCAGGCCACGGGCCTTGATGGTCAGCTTGCCATGATCACGGCTCAGCACCGTCAGCAGTGCATCCCGGTCATTGTAATCCGTAACCCTGAGCACGATGGCCCGGATCGTCAAGTACATGGTTTCCCTCCATTTTCAGGGCATTTTGATAGAGCAGGTAGTATTCCGGCGCACCGGTCTCCAAAAAGAAATTCCAGTAATCTTTTGCGTTCATGGTCATCGCCTCCCGATTCTAGGATTTGCAGAATCAGAAGGGTTAGCCATGGAAATTATTCGCTGTAACCGAAGTTGCGGACCAGGAAATCGCTGTCGCGCCAGTTTTCCTTGACCTTGACCCAGGTAGTCAGGTAGACCTTTGTACCCATAAACTTCTCGCAGTCTGTGCGGGCCATGGTAGAGATTTTCTTCAGCATCGCGCCCTGCTTGCCGATGATGATGCCCTTGTGGGAGGCTTTCTCGCAATAGATGGTTGCATCGATATCGATGACACCGCTGTCACGTTCAGAGAAGCGGGTAATCTCCACTGCGGTACCATGGGGAATCTCCTTGTCCAGATTCCACAGCAGCTTTTCACGGATGATTTCTGCCATCACCTGACGCTCAGGCTGATCGGTGGTCAGCTCTTCATCAAACAGGAAGGGAGATTCCACGGCATACTTCTCGCATGTGTGCAGCAAATCCTCAACACCGTCACCGGTCTTGGCGGAAATTGGAATGATGGCATCGAACAGACCAACCTGGGAATACAGTGCAATCACTTCCAGCAGGCTGTCCTTTTCCACGGTATCGATCTTATTGATGGCGAGGATCGCGGGACACTTGCTGCCCTTGATCTTTTCAATCAGGCCTTCTTCCTGAGGGCCGATGGACGCAATAGGCTCCACCACCAGAATGGTGGCATCCACGTCTGCGATGGATTCCCGGACGGTGTTGACCATGTAGTCGCCCAGCTTGGTGCGAGCACGGTGGTAGCCGGGGGTATCGACGAACACGAACTGGGTATCGCCACGGGTGACAATGCCGCAGATGCGGTTACGGGTGGTCTGGGGCTTGTTGGAAACGATGGCGATCTTTTCGCCAACGAGGTAATTGGTCAAGGTGGACTTGCCGACGTTGGGACGGCCGGCAATGGTAATCATAGCAGTTTTTGTATTCATAAGTATTTCTCCTAAAACAATGTCATTGCGAACCAGTCCGCAGACTGGTGTGGCAATCTCCTTCTTATTGACGGCTCATGCCGGGGATCATGCCAGCAATTGCCTCTTCACGAGCCCGCATCTGGCGCTTCATTTCACCTTCATCCAGATGGTCATAACCAAGCAGGTGGAGCATGGAATGGATGGTCAGATAGCCGACCTCCCGCTTGACGCTGTGGCCGTATTCCTTCGCCTGTGCGATGGCACGCTCCAAAGAAATACACATATCGCCCAGCGGACACATATCCGTGGCGGGATCTAAGTAATCATCCCAGTTTTCAGGGGGATTGCCCGGCTCCAGCTCGAACATGGGGAAAGAAAGCACATCCGTGGGCCGGTCAATCTGGCGGCTGGCAAGATTTACCGCGTGAATGCCCTTATCATCCGTTACCATCACATTGATCTCACAGGGAACAGTGATGTTTTCGGCCCCCAGTGTGGTTTCGATGCACTTTGTGATGATGTGGGAAATGATGGGCTGGCGCCATGTGAGGCACTCGAAAGTCATATTGATCTTGATATTTTCCATAATCAGTTCTTCCTCTTATAGTGGCCCTTGAAATTGGGGTTGGGTTTCTTGAAATCCGGCTTCTGAGATGCCTTTTCGTAGGCATTGATGATTTCCTGTACCAGTGCATGGCGGACAACGTCAGCCGCTGTCAGGCGGCAGATTGCAACGTCCTTGATGCCATCCAGCACACGCACCGCATCCTTCAGGCCGGAAGTTTTATCGTCCGGCAGGTCGATCTGGGTGATATCGCCGGTGATGACAATTTTGGAGCCAAAACCCAGACGCGTCAAAAACATCTTCATCTGTTCCTTGGTGGTATTCTGGGCTTCGTCCAGAATGATGAAGCTGTCATCCAGTGTACGGCCGCGCATATAGGCCAGCGGCGCCACTTCGATGGAGCCGCGTTCCAGATACTTCTGGAAGGTTTCAGCGCCCAGCATGTCATACAGCGCATCGTAGAGCGGCCGCAGGTAGGGATCAACCTTGTTCTGCAGGTCACCGGGCAGGAAGCCCAGCCGCTCACCCGCTTCCACTGCAGGACGGGTCAGAATAATGCGGTTGACCGTCCGCTCCCGGAAAGCCGCCACAGCTGCCGCCACAGCAAGATAGGTCTTACCGGTACCGGCAGGGCCAACACCAATGGTGATGGTATTCTTCTGAATGGCCTTCATATATTTCTGCTGGCCGACGGTCTTTGCCTTGATGGGTTTGCCCTTGGCCGTGATGCAGACCACATCCTTTGCCATCTGCGTGATGCTGTCATCGTTTCCTTCCCGCACCAGTGTGATCAGATAGCGCACCCGCTGCTCATCAATGGTCTCACCCTTGGCAGACAAGGCCAGCAAGCCCTCCAGGGTGCGGATAGCCTTATCCACATTTTCTTCGTCGCCGGTCACCTTCAGATCCGTACCACGGTTGATGACTTTTACATCCAGCGCTTCCTCAATTCGCTTTGTATTTTCATCAAAGGAGCCGAAGACTGCAATCAGGTCTTCCACACGCTCCACACTCAGCATTCTCTCAATCTGTTTTCCCATGAAAATCTCCAATCTCTTCACTCTGTTCCCGTCCGATCATTTCCGTGCAGGCATAACTCCCATCCAGACGGAATCTCCCATCAGCGGAGGACAAGTCTTCCATATCATCCAGAATGGATAAGGCTACATGATGCTGCCGCAAATACTGCTTGGCAGCATCTGACAGAAGCTGCTTTGCATCCGGTTCTGCGATGCGCTGCTGCCGGAGCGCGGCAGCGCCGATCGTCTCTTTCACCAATTTAACTGGCAGCCGGTAGCCACCGGGCAGAGTCAGACAATATTCCGTATACATTTTAACACAAGTACCATCATAAATTCCACTACCTTTCATGAAATTTATGCGTTTTTTTCCGATCAACAGGCTATAATTCGCGCTTTGTGCCGTTAGGGCAGCTCTTGAGGAGGTCTCAGAAGGCATCACAACCGTCAATTCGTGCTGTGTCTGGGCAAAAATCTCCCCCTCCGCTCTGGTGGCAGTAACCGCAAGACCGTGATCAACATACCCCGAGATCAGTACTTGACCCCTCTGTACCACCTGTCCGGTACTGCAAAGGCCGTTGCCACGGGTCACGGTGCAGGATGTAATCACACCGTCGCAGGCAGCCACAATGCTGCTGACCGATGGAACCGCAGATTCCTTTGGTTCCATTGCCCGCTCCCGTACTGAAATCACCGCTCTGCAGCCGTAGGTATTGACACCCGCCCACTGGAGCTGCGGCAATGATCCCAACAACTCATTCTTCATCCTTTCACTGCGTACTGCCCTTCTCGATGCGCCAAAACGGATACCGGCTGTCTGCGCCGCTTCCAGAATCAACTGCTCCGGTATGTTTCCGTTCCCCTCCACTTCAACGAACAGCACCCTTCCCGGCACCCAAAGCGACAGAACCAGCATCAGCAATATGCCCGCCAGCAGCACAGGCCTCGATCGCAGACTCCACAAAGGCCAGAAGATGCCTTCATGACTCAGGATGATCAGTCGTTCTCCTTTTCGCTGTGTCATGCACTGAATCTGCCCCAAAGAAGCGCGGGAAACGTTAAAACGTACACTCAATTCCCCGTAATTTTCCACATTCGTGATTTCAATGCCGCTGTCACTGATATCCCGGAGGGTCGATTCCTTGTCAGCACTGGTCAGCTCCAGTCTTAACGTTCCAACCAATGAACGAAATAAGCCCATTATCGACCCCTCCGCTGTATCTGCACACAGTCAATCCTTCCGGAGATGATCAGTTGCTCTTTGCTCATCCGTGTCAATTCCAGCCCGCAGCCGCATACACAAACGAAGCCGTAGCGTACTTTCACACAAATTCGTTCCCTGCTGTATTCCGTCATCCCGTCATGCCGCTCGATCAATACCCGTGTATCACCGGCAATCTCCACGATTGGAACTCCCGGCAGCGGCTCGGACGATAGATCTGCACGATCTGCCAGCATCTGCATCCAGTTTCCTCTCTGCACTTCGGCAGCACCTCCCTTTTGACCAGTATATGGACATGGTGGACTAAGTTTGCCGCTTCCGCATAAGATTCCTACGAGGTGATACATTTGAACAAGCATAATTTACGAACCGCCATTGCTGCAGCAGGAGCAATGCTTATATTGATTTTGGACGGAAAAACCGCACTGGCAGGCGCTGCAGATGGTATTTCCATCTGCCTGAACACCTTAATTCCGTCACTGTTTCCTTTTTTCATCCTTTCAGTCTTACTGACAGGCGCACTGAGCGGCCAGGATATTCCGGTCTTGCACCCCGTTGCAAAGCTGTGTCATATCCCAAAGGGAGCGGAATCCTTGCTGGCCATCGGCATGCTGGGCGGTTATCCGGTGGGTGCGAAGAATGTATCGCTGGCCCATCGTGCGGGTCAACTGACGGATCATCAGGCAGCACGGATGATTGCCTTCTGTAACAATGCCGGTCCTTCCTTCATTTTTGGTATTCTGGGGTACATGTTCTCCTCTCCAATCGCACCATGGCTGCTGTGGGGGATTCATATGACCAGCGCGCTGCTGGTTGGCATGGTACTTCCGGATGTACCGGAAGACAGGTCTGTTACACCATTAACAAAAACAATACACCTCACGGACGCGCTGGCGCAATCCGTGCGTACCATGGGGCTTGTCTGCGGATGGGTGGTTTTGTTGCGGATGATCCTTTCATTCCTGCAACGGTGGTTTCTTTGGATGCTGCCGCTTCCTGCCGAAATCAGTATCAGCGGCATTCTGGAGCTTGCCAACGGCTGCCTGCAATTATCCCGACTCGACTGCGAAGGCCTCCGGTTTATCCTCGCGTCTGCCTTTCTTTCACTCGGTGGCATATGCGTCACGCTACAAACCGCATCCGTCGCAGATCACATCCCGATGCACTTCTATTTCCCGGGAAAGTTTCTGCAATGTGCGATCAGTATTCTGCTTTCCTGCTTCGCACAGTATGTGTTCCCAATTCCATTACGTTATTCATGGGGTACAATTGCGGCGGTTTCTTCCGTAGTTTTGGTCGGAATCCTGCTTAGCTTGCGATATTCCCAAAAAAGTAGTGGCATTCCGGCGACAATTGATGTATAATCGTTCCATTAACATGAGCGAGGTAATTCCATGCTGTTTCGTAAGAAAATTGACCGCAGCTGCAGCTACTGCCTGCACTGTACAACGCTAAATAGTGCGCAGGTTTTGTGCTCCAAACGTGGCATCATGCCTCTGAGCGGTCAGTGCCGGCAATTCCGCTATGATCCCTGCAAGCGTATTCCCGGAAAGCCCAAAGCATTAGATCTGGGCAAATACGAGCATGAAGATTACTCTTTGTAAGGTGGATAAGCCATCGTGTCGAACGAAATGAAACATGATTCCCGCTGGAACCTGATCCTGATTATTTCCATTATTTTTGCCGGTATTTCTCTGGCCTTTCTGATTGATCGTGTTCCCGATAAACCGGCATCTACGGAACCAACAGTCCCTGCTGAACCCGTCGGGTTTGAAATTATGGCGGCCTACAATACTGTCATTGCCAATGCACTGGATGAAGCTTATGCTGCAGCACACGCGGTAAAAAAGGTCTACTGGATTCCGGATGATGCATCGGTCGCACCGGTGCCAAACCCTGCATGCTATGGTGAAACCGAGAATCCTGCTTCTCTGCAGTGGTTGTTGGATGAAGCTTCCGGAATTCTGGAGGGTCAGGAACTCGTATTCCATACCGGTGTTGAAATTGCGCCGTATTCCAAGGTTACTTATTATCTGGATGAATCTATTTTTGTAATTACATGGCTGGAAGTCCGCGACAATTACGTCTATACCTTCTCCGAGGTCAAAATCACCCATCCTTCCCAGTTTCGCCGTTATCTTGGAAACAACGAATACGATTCCGGCTACATCAATTCAACGTCCAAGATGAGCAGCATCGTGAATGCCGTGATGGCATCCAGTGCCGACTTTTACCTTGGCAGAAATCATGGCATCATCGTCTATGAGGGCGAAGTCAAACGGACAAACTACAGCGAACTGGTTGATGCCTGTTTTGTAGATAAAAATGGTGATTTGATTCTGCTCCCCGCCGGTGAATTGAACACTGTGGCGGAAGCGCAAGCCTTTGTGGATGAGCACGACATCAATTTCAGTCTGGCTTTCGGCCCCATTCTGGTACGGGATAGTGTACGCTGTGAACCCGAGCGGTATTATCTGGGTGAACCCAACGGTTTTTACCCCCGTGCTGCTTTGTGTCAAATGGACGATCTGCACTACGTAGCGGTGATGGCAAACGGTCAATACGGCTTCCGCAACAGTCCGAACATTCATCAATTTGCGGATATTATTGAACAATTGAAGCCAAAGCATGCGTACACTCTGGATGGAGGACAAACCGGCACCATTGTCATGCATGGTGAGGCAATGAATCCGAGGACAAATGGTGGTCGCTGGATCAGCGATATTATTTACTGGGGTACCGCCATCGGCTACGAAGAACCGGAAGCAACGCAGCCTGAATAACATTAAAACGGGAAACGACCAAAATCGTTTCCCGTTTCTTTTATTGAATCATTTCGAGGAATTCATCTTCGGACAGGATCGGAATGCCCAGTTCCCGTGCCTTGCGTTCCTTGGAGCCGGCATTTTCACCGACCACCACGAAGCTGGTCTTCTTGGAAACACTGCCGGAAGCCTTACCTCCGAACAGTTCGATCTTTTCCGTTGCTTCCTCGCGGGTAAATTTGCTGAGCGCACCGGTCAGAACGAAAATCTTTCCCGCAAAACGCGTATCAGAAATCACGCGCTTGCTCTCGAAATTAACACCGGCCTGACGAAGCCGCTCCACCATTTCCTGTGCCTGGGGCTGGCAGAACCAATCCGCAATATTTTGAGCAGTCACGCTGCCCACATCCGGTACCTCCGTCAACTCCTCCAGCGATGCCTGCATCAGCGCATCCAGAGTTCCAAAGGAGGTTGCCAGAACCTTACCGGCCTTGGCACCCACCTGACGGATACCCAGAGCATAAATCAGTCTGCTCAAATCCTGCTGTTTGCTGCTTTCAATGGCTGCAAGCAGCTTTTCTGCTGCCTTGGAACCGGATTTCCACAGGCTCTTGATGTCATCAAGAGCCAAATAGTAGATATCTGCCGGAGTCTTGACCAGGCCCTTCTCAATCAGCGCATCCACAATAGCTCCGCCGAGGCCCTCAATATCCATGGCATCACGGCTGACAAAGTGCGCAATGTTGCGGCTCAGCTGCGCGCCGCAGGCTGCGCCGGTACAGCGCATAAAAGCACCGTCCTCGTCACGCTCAACCTTTGCACCACAAACCGGACAGTTGCCGGGCAGCAGATAAGCTACAGCATCTGCAGGCCGTTTTTCCTTCACCACATCCAGAATCTCAGGGATGATCTCACCTGCTTTGCGGATACGGACCGTGTCGCCGATTCGAATGTCGCGTTCCGCGATAAAATCCTGATTGTGCAGTGTCGCATTGGTAACCGTCGTACCAGCCAGACGTACCGGGCGAACCACCGCTTTGGGGGTCAGCACACCGGTTCGGCCCACCTGAATGACGATATCCTCCACGACCGTTTCCTTAATCTCCGGGGGATATTTATAGGCTGCGGCCCATCTGGGGAACTTAGCCGTGGCACCCAGACGCTCGCGCTGTGCAAGATCGTTAACCTTGATTACAGCGCCGTCAATATCACAGGGCAGTTCGCTGCGATTCTCGTTGATGGAAAGAACGTACTCGTCAATTTCCTGCACACCGGACAATTTCTTATAGGGAATCACCTTCAGGCGCAGCTGCTTCAGGTAGTCCAGCGTCTGCGCATGCGTCCTGAAGTCAACACCTTCGCACAGCTGGATATTAAAAATAAAAATATCGAGCCCCCGTTGTGCGCAGATCTTCGGATCCAGCTGGCGCAGGGAGCCTGCGGCGGCGTTTCTAGGGTTGGCGAAGAGGGGCTTGCCCTCCTCTTCCTGCCGGGCATTGAGTTTCTCGAAGCTCTTTTTCGGCATATACACCTCACCGCGGACGATCAGCCGGGGCGGCGCATTTTCAATTGTCATGGGAATGGACCGGATGGTCTTCAAATTCTCCGTTACATCCTCACCCACATTGCCGTCACCACGGGTAGCGCCGCGGACAAACTTACCGTCCACATATTCCAGTGCCACGGAAAGACCGTCGATCTTGGGTTCCACAGAAAAGGCCGTATCCGGTTCTGCCAGCAGGATTTTCTCCAGAAACTCGTTCAGTTCCTCCAGTGAGAAAACATCCTGCAGGCTCATCAGCGGTACCGGATGGGTGTATTTTTCAAAGGCGCTGATCGCCGCACCGCCAACTCGCTGCGTCGGAGAATCGGGCTTCAACAGCTCCGGGTTTGCCTTTTCCAGATCCTCCAGTTCCCGTAAGAGATGGTCATATTCAAAATCGGGCATGGTCGGGTCGTCCAGCACATAATAACGGTAATTCGCTTCCGTCAGGAGCTGCGTCAGCTCCGCTACTCTTTCTCTTGCGTCCATGTTATCCTCCGGTTTGTAGATAAGTCTGGGGTACATCCCCCACGATGACGGTTTCCGCCACCACAACTTCGCTGGTCATTGTAAAGCTGCTGGTCTGACCCAGCACCAGCACCGCCACATCAATGCTGACTTCCATATTCAGCCGATGCAGGGTCTGATTGATACCTGCCTGCGAAAAATGACTGACAAAATTTGCATCACTGTTTCGGATCGACAGAATATGTACCGGGATCGCCGGTCCTTTCCCGGACAGCAACTCCGGAAAGAAGAGGCTTCCCAAAGGAATCCCGATATCCGAAGTATCCAGTGCCAGAATCTCGTCATTGATGATATTCAAAATATCCGTTTTCAGGCGGTTGACTTCCGTCATATTGGTTTTCAGTGCCGTGATACGACCGTCCAGGTCTTTTTCGAAGAAGACGATGCGGTCGTATTGAATCTTCCCGATGGCAATCTGCTTTGCAATCGCGTCATTGGTCAGATCGGACGTGGTATTTTTCACCTGCGTCTGGGCAAGATCGTGAATCACCAGACGATACTTGCTGCGCAGTGCAAAAAACAGCACAAGCAACAGGATCAGCAGCACCATCATTCCACGCAGCCAGTTCCGGATCCGCCGTCGCATTCACATCCCCCCTGTGGAGTATATGAATGTAGCGAGCGATCATTACAGCTTTTTCATATGAACAGATGCGGTTTTTGCCATCAGCTTCTTAGTGCCAATATCGTCGAAGGCAATTTCCAGCAGTGCATCACCGCCCATTTTCATCACGGACAGCACCAGTCCCTTACCAAAGGCCGCATGCAGCACCATATCGCCCTTGTTCAGTTCCAGAAATGCTGCGTTCTGCTTGGTCTGTGCAGTCGGAATGGTATAGCGGGGTGTTTCCGGCTTTTTCTGATACTGTGGATAATTGCCATAAGATGTGCCATAGCTGCCGAAACCATATGCGCTCTGTTCCGGTCTTGCCCGATAACCGCCCTTGTGGACAACATATTCCTCAGGAATCTCATTAAGGAAGCGGGATTTCAGCGCTGCACTGGTGCGACCGTACAGCATACGCTGCTTGGCATGGCTGATGGTCAGGGTCTGCTTGGCGCGGGTAATGGCCACATAGCACAGCCGCCGTTCTTCTTCCATTTCCTCCCGGTCACCAATGGCCCGCATTCCGGGGAACAGGCCGTCTTCAAAGCCAACCAGAAACACATGGGGAAATTCCAATCCCTTGGCCGAGTGCATGGTCATCATGACTGCTGCGTCGTCGCCGTCGTTGTACTCTTCGATATCCGTATAAAGTGCAATTTCTTCCAAAAAACCGGACAACGTCGGGATTTCTGCGTTTTCTACATAGGCATTGATGCTGGATTTCAGTTCTCGCACGTTTTCAAGACGGGTCTTGTTTTCTTCCGTGGGCTTACTTTCCAGCATGGCTACATAGCCGCTGCGTTCAAGCACCTCATCGTAGAATTCAGGAAGCGTCATACCCGTGTCCAGCAGCTCCGCCAGACCTTCGATCAGGGCCGTAAACTGCATCAGCTTCATAGCGGGCTTCTCCAGCGGTCCATAGGAGTAGGGATCAGATACCACATCATAGAGATGTTTTCCATCTGCCTGCGCCAGTCGCTCCGCCGTCTCAATGGTCTTGGCACCCAAACCTCTGGGAGGATTGTTGATAATGCGGCGCAAGCGCAGATCGTCCGCGCGATTGTTGATCACACAAAGATAGGACAGCATATCTTTGACTTCTGCGCGGTCAAAGAAGCGCATACCGCCGATCACACGGTATGGGATGCCGTTGCGCTTAAAGGCAAATTCCAAAGCATTGGACTGCGCGTTGGTACGATACAGCACTGCGTAGTCCTTAAAGCCCTTACCTTTGGAGCCAGTAATAATACGGTTAGCCACGTAATTGGCTTCCGCGCCTTCATCCTGTGCTTCGTACACGGTAATGGGGTCACCTTCCCCGTTGGCTGTCCAGAGACGCTTACCTTTGCGACCCAGATTGTGGGCGATGACCGCATTGGCCGCGTTCAGAATGGACTGGGTGGAGCGGTAATTCTGCTCCAGACGGATCACCCGCGCGCCGCGATACTGCTGCTCGAAGCTGAGAATATTCTCGATGGTTGCACCACGGAACCGGTAAATACTCTGGTCGTCATCGCCAACAACGCAGATATTCTCATAACCGCCGGCCAGCAGACTGGTCAGCAGATACTGCACATGGTTGGTATCCTGATACTCGTCCACCAGCACATAACGGAATTTGCGCTGATAGTAAGTCCGGATGTCCTCATGCTCCTGCAATAGCCGAACAGTCACACAGATGATATCATCAAAGTCCAGCGCGTTGTTCTCTTTCAGGCGGGTCTGGTACTTCTGGTAGGCCTTTGCAATATGCAGCAGCCGCAGATCGTTGGCCTGTTCCGCCCGCTCCAGCAGGTCATCCGGTGTCGCCAGATTATCCTTTTCCTTGCTGATGGCATTCAGAACCACCTTTGCGGGGAAGGTCTTGTCATCAAGGCCCATATCCTTGATGATATCCTTCATGACACGCTCGGAGTCGGAAGAATCGTAAATCGTAAAGCTGCGCTCATACCCCATCCGTTCAATATCCCGCCGCAAAATACGGCAGCAGGCGGAGTGGAAGGTCATGGCCCAGACATCCTGTGCCTCCGGACCCAGCATCAGGGAAAGACGCTCTTTCAGTTCATTGGCAGCCTTATTGGTAAATGTAATCGCAATGATGTTCCAGGGGGCAGCGGGACGTACTGCGCAGAGCCAGTCCGCACGGTGGCGGTCAGTCTCCGAAATATCATCCTGCAAACCCTCCAGAAACAGCACGTCTTCTTCCGTGACCGTATCGGGAATTTCATAGCTGTCCGCAGCACTGCCATACTTCATCAGGTTCGCAATGCGGTTGATCAGCACGGTGGTCTTGCCGCTGCCGGCACCTGCAAGCAGCAAAAGCGGGCCGTCTGTGGTCAAGACGGCCTCCTGCTGCATGGAGTTTAAGTTAGAAAACTGCGCGGTGATGTACTTGCGCCGCGCAGATAAAAAACGGGATTCAAAGTTCTCGGTCATAGTAGCACCTGCTAAGAATTAAGATGCTCCTATTTTAGCGCATTTTTTCGAAAACATCAAGACAGAAGTTCCCGCAAATGCCCAATTGCCTTTTTTTCGATTCTGGATACCTGAACCTGACTGACCTGCATGACCTTTGCCACACGTTCCTGTGTCAGGCCATGAAAATAGCGCAGCTTGATGACCATACTCTCCCGCTCCGGCAGTCGGGTTATGGCCTGCGTCAGTGCAATGCGCTCTACCATGCGCTCTTCCGATTCAGTATCAGTGAGGATATTCTCTAAGGAAAATCCAGCGTCCCCGCTTTCCTGCTGGATGGATTCCGTAGCAGCAGTGGCGTTTTCGGCCAGTGCGATTTCTTCCGGTGTCAGACCAGTCTGGCGGGATATTTCCGTAACGGTCGGTTCCCTGCCCAGTACGGTGGCCAGATGGTTGCGGGCACTGCGGATGGTAACTGCCTGTTCCTTGATGGTGCGGGAAACTTTTACCGCACCGTCATCGCGCAGGAAGCGCCGTATTTCTCCGGCTATCTTCGGCACGGCATAGGTTGAAAACTGGGTGCCGTATTCCAAGTCGAAGCCTTCCACCGCTTTTAAGAAACCCAGACAACCCAATTGGTACAGATCATCGGACTCCGTACCTCTGCCGATAAACCGCCGCGCCACGGACCAGATCAGTCCGGAATTTTCCTGCACCAGAAGTTCCGATGCTTCCCTGTCTCCCGCCTGAGCCTGCCGGATCAGTTCTTCCGTCCTGCTCATTGGCGCTGACGGATCTTACGGCGCATATGAATGCTGGTCCCCTTTCCCGGTGTGGAAGTAACCTCAAAACTGGTCATAAAGCTTTCCATGATCGTAAAGCCCATTCCGCTTCGGTCACCACCTCCGGTGGTAAAAGTAGGTCTGCGCGCCTGCTCCAGATCTGCAATTCCAACGCCCCTGTCTTTAATCACAATATCCAAGATATTGTCCTTCAGAATGCGGCAGCGAAGGGTGATCATGCCAAAGCCGTCCGGATAGGCATGGACGATGCAGTTGGTCACCGCTTCCGAAACTGCGGTACGGATGTCACCCAGTTCCTCCAGTGTTGGATCCAGCTGCGCCGCAAAGCAGGCAACCGCGCTGCGAGCAAAGCCCTCATTTACCGATCTGCTGGGAAATTCCAGAATCATATAGTTTTCAAATTTCATGATACCGCCTCCTTGATTTCCACCAGTTTGTCAATGCCCGATGCCCGGAATACCCGCATGGGCTGATTTCCGATTCCATCTAGAATCAGTCTTCCTTCAATCTGTGTCATGCAGCGCAGCGCATTAATAACCACCGCAATGCCCGATGAATCCACGAAAGACACATCCGAAAAATCCAGAATACAGGTATCCGGTGTATAAGCCTCAATCTTGGCGGTAATGGCCTGTATGTAGCCTTTGGCATAGTGGTGATCGATTTCTCCGGTCAGTGCAACAGTCAATCTCCCGTTTTCCAGGAAGCTGGTAAATTGCATAGTTTTTCCTCCTTGCTTATTTATGATGACAGTATAATCTATGCCCGGTTCATTTCCCGTCGGAATCGGGGGCGGAAAAAAAGAATACGGTGCAAACCATTGGTTTGCACCGCGTTCGGTCACCCGATTCCTTTGTTCAAATATTGTTCCCAGCGAACGATTTCAGGCCATCCGGTAGTATCAAATGCCTGACGAATACACCGGCAATAATAATCCAGTTTCTCCGTAAGACCCTTTGCATCTTCGAATGTCCAGGCACCGTAACTGCTCATGGCATATTCCATAACCCGAGCCCGATCTTCGGTGGGGTTGATGGTGGAATAGGAATCGACAAAATAACCGTATTCTTTCACTTCCCGTTCAAGCGCATAGTCATAGGTATATCCGTCAAACCAGGATGGATTGAACGATTCCCATGTAGTTGTGGAGAAAAGCGCATCCTCACGTTCATAGGAATCACATTCCAGATAGCTCTCGATAACATGGGAGAATTCATGATAATAGGTCGTTTCATCGGATTTCTCAATATCCATCACCACTAAATAATAATTCCACATAGGTTCTGCGAAGGCCTGATAGTTGCCGCCTTCCCGTCCGCCGCCATCGGCAGTCAGATTTGAAACCAGTTGGATCTGAATGCCACGGAAGTAATCACACTTAAGCTGCGCAAGGAACCCAGGGGGATATGCCGCCAGCGCCTTATCCAGTACGTCCAGCGCTTTGTCTACGATATAATAGTCAGTGATCACCGTAGCCGTAAAATCGGTAAAGCGTTGATCACATTCATTTCCCACCAAAATGCTGACACCGTATTTGACACTCAGTTCCTGTGCACGTCGGGACAGTGCCAGCTGTTCGTCGGAAGGCGGGCTGACCGGTTCTATACTGAGCGCAGGCGCCGCAGAATTCAGTACTTCGGAATTCCAGAACAGCAGGCGGCAGTCCGACACAAGGCCTTGCACCTGAACGAAATAACCGCGAAGGGATTCGCACCAGATGGGCTCCATGGCACTGTAATCTCCTGTTTCGGAAATATGACATTCTGACAAGGCATTCCCCTGAAGATCGTAGAGGCGAAGGTACTTGCGATCCTCAGAGGTCAGCAGCAGACGGTCGTTGTTCAGCAGGTTCAGCATTGCGTTGCCCGTATGGATCTGTACAACGTCGCCGTCTGGAATCTGCAGATAATGCACATAACCGTCCGCGTAAATGGTATTCAGCCAGCGGTTACCGGCATAGGACAACGTACCAGAACTGCTGCGGATGTCCGGAGTGATGAGTTCGTTGGTCTGCAGATCCAGAATGGATTGTGTCCTGCTGCCGGTATCCGTTCGGAAATATTCCAAAAGCAGCAGATTGTTCTTCTCGCAGAGGTAAGTAATCGAGGGATCTCCTTCAATTGCCGGCATTAAACTTCCGCTATTTATGTCGTACACCCAAAGTTTCTCATAATTGTGGTATTTATACAGCTTGCCACCGGAGCTCATGTACCACGAACTGTCATCAGGCTCTAACTCCAAACGATTGACCACATTCAGAGTCTTGTCAAGCTGCAGGATCAATCCACCGCCATTGTCGCAGATGTAGAGCGTATCACCCAATGCCTGCGGTACGGAACTGTTCGTCAGTTTGTAATCACACTGTGCGCTGCATGTTCCGGTATCAAGATCAAAGAGCGCCAATTCCAGCACATTTTCATTCATCCGGTGCGAATCCGTATTCCAAAACAGCAGATCACCATCAAACACGATGCTGTCCACATAATGCATTCCACCCGGAATTCTGACAGGAACCTCAAATAATGCACCTTCATCATCCCATTGTGTACCGGATTCGTATACCCAAGGCATCGTTGGCGCTTGCGGCGTCGTAACGGTTTCAGCGGTCTCTCCGGAGGTTCTGTCGCAGCCGCATAGCAGAACCGAAATAAGCAGGATCCAAAGTATTTTCTTCATAGTGGTCATCTCCTTTCTTTCATCATAATGCCATAAGAAGATTCAGTCAAGAGAGTATCGAAAATGCGGTGTAAACTTAGTAAATACTTAAGGTTTACACCGCAAAATCGTTATTTCATTATCCCAGCTTCTGCATAGCGGCAAAGCTCTGCTCCAGACTTGCGATCAGGTCGCGGGTCTTTGCAGCCTTCTCACGCTCAGCATTGACAACTGCCTCAGGAGCGCGGCCAACAAACTTCTCATTGGTAAGCTTGGCTTCCAGAGAAGCAAGGAACTTCTTGTTCTTTTCCAGTTCCTTACCAATGCGGTCCAGTTCCTTGGCAACGTCCACCAGCTGGCCCATGGGGATATACAGCTTGGCATCGGCGGTGGTGATGGTCACCATGCCGTCCAGATTCTCAGGTTCCTTTTCCAGCATAGACACGGCATCTGCATAAGCAAGACGCTGCAGGAAGCCTTCGCCCTCGGCAAAAATCTGGGGCTTTGCAGTCAGCACGTACAGCGCAGCCTTCTTGGAGGGAGGAACATTCATTTCAGCGCGGCGGTTACGGATGGCACGGATGGCTTCCATGACGGACTCCATCTGGTCCTTCTCTGCCTTGAAATTCAGTTCTTCCTTGTAAACGGGCCAATCAGCCAGCATCAGGGACTCGCCCTCATGGGGAATGGACTGCCAGATTTCCTCAGTGATGAAAGGCATGAACGGATGCAGCAGGCGCAGCACCTGATCCAGAACGTAAACCAGAACCTTCATGGCAGTATCCTTACGCTCAGGCTCTTCTGCGTACAGTCTTGCCTTGGTCAGCTCGATATACCAGTCGCAGTAGGTATCCCAGATATAGTCATAGACCTTGTGGACAGCCATGCCCATCTCGTACTTTTCCAGATTCTCGGTCACTTCGGCAATCAGAGAATTCAGCTTGCTGAGAACCCACTTGTCGGCGATTTCCAGCTTGCTCAGGTCGGGCAGTTCGTTCTTGCTGCCCTCGGGCAGGCTCATCAGCACGTAACGGGAAGCATTCCACAGCTTGTTAGCGAAGTTACGGGCGGCCTTGACCTTTTCCTCAGAGTAACGCATATCATTGCCGGGCGTAGAACCGTCCACCAGCATGAAACGCAGTGCGTCAGCACCGTACTCTTCGATAACGACCAGAGGATCAATGCCGTTACCCAGGCTCTTGGACATCTTGCGGCCCAGACTGTCACGGACAATACCGTGGATGCAGACGGTGTCGAAAGGTGCCTTGCCGGTGTAAGCGAGGCCGGAGAAGATCATACGGCTGACCCAGAAACCGATGATGTCGTAGCCGGTGACCAGCGTATTGGTGGGATAGAAGTACTTCAGATCCTCGCTGTCCTCGTTGGGCCAGCCCAGGGTGCTGAAGGGCCACAGTGCGGAGGAGAACCAGGTATCCAGCGTATCGGGGTCCTGCGTCAGATGGGACTTGCCGCACTTGGGGCAGACAGTGGGAGCTTCCTTGGCGACAATGGTCTCGCCACAGTCATCACAGTACCAGGCGGGAATCTGATGACCCCACCACAGCTGGCGGGAAATGCACCAGTCGCGGCTGCCCTTCATCCAGTTGATATAATTCTTGGTGAAACGCTCAGGAACGAACTTGATCTCGCCCTTTTCCACGCTCTCCACAGCAGGTCCAGCCAGCGGAGCCATCTTAACGAACCACTGCTTGGAGATCATGGGCTCGATGGTGTTGTGGCAGCGGTAGCAGGTACCGACTTCGTGGGTCAGGGGTTCGATTTCCTTCAGCAGGCCCAGTTCCTGCAGATCGGCAACGATTGCCTTTCTGGCTTCAGCAGTGGTCATGCCGGCATACTTGCCGCAGTCCAGAACCTCAGGCTCGCCGACGGTGGCACGACCGCTTGCAAACAGCTCGTCACATGCAGCCTTGTCTTCGGCGCCGGTCATGAAGCCATCGTAAGTGAAGACGCGGACACTGGGCAGGTCATGGCGCTGACCGACTTCATAGTCGTTGGGGTCGTGGGCGGGGGTGATCTTAACCACGCCGGTACCCTTGGTCATATCTGCATGCTCATCACAGACGATGGGAATTTCCTTGTTCAGCAGGGGCAGAATGACATGGCAGCCATGCAGGTGTGCATAGCGGGGGTCTTCTGCGTTGATTGCGACAGCGGTATCGCCCAGCATGGTCTCAGGACGGGTGGTGGCCAGTTCCAGCATTTCGCCGGTTTCCTTGACGGGATACAGCAGATGCCAGAAATTACCTGCCTGCTCCTCGTGTTCAACCTCAGCATCGGAGATAGAGGTATTACACTTGGGGCACCAGTTAACCATACGGTTACCACGGTAAATATTGCCTTCCTTGTACAAGCGGATGAACACTTCCTTGACTGCGTCGGAGCAGCCTTCATCCATGGTAAAACGCTCACGCTCCCAGTCACAGGAGGAACCCAGCTTCTTCAGCTGCTGGACAATGCGGTTGCCATAGGTGTTCTTCCACTCCCAGGCACGCTCCAGGAAGCCTTCACGGCCGACCATTTCCTTGGTCAGGCCATCCTTGCGCATGGCTTCCACGACCTTTGCCTCCGTTGCGATGGAAGCATGGTCGGTACCGGGCAGCCACAGGGTCTCGTAGCCCTGCATACGCTTGGTACGAATCAGGATATCCTGCATGGTGTTGTCAACGGCATGGCCCATGTGCAGCTGACCGGTGACATTGGGAGGGGGCATGACGATGGTATAAGGCTTTTTGTTTTCGTTGACCTGTGCATGGAAGTAGCCGCCTTCCTGCCAGGTTTCGTAGATACGGGACTCAACCTGCTGAGGCTCGTACACTTTCGGCAGTTCTCTTGCCATTTTCGATTTCTCCTTTTATTGAGTATTTTTTCATCAGGACGGAAATAAAAAATCCCCGAAGTCAATTGACTTCAGGGCGAAAATTTCCGCGGTACCACCTGACTTCCCGCACTTGCGGGCACTCAAACTGCTGTAACGGGCAGACCCGCACTTCCCTACTACCTTTCAGGAAATGAGCTCCGGGGCGACAATCGGTACCAATCGCTGCTGCCTTGCACCATCCGGCAACTCTCTGTAGCGATTTATGGAGCCGAAACTCCCCTTCTACACTTTATTACGGATAAGCTATCACATTTCACAGGAAATGTCAACCGTTTTTACGTATTGACGATGCTTTAAAAATTGCATATAATACCCTATATTACTTTTGAATTGGAAGTGTTTCCATGCGACTTTCTCTGGTTGTTCCCTGCTATAACGAAGCAGAAAATGTACAGGCCTTTCAGGATGCCGTCATCAGCGCCTTTGAAGGCTGCGGTTATGATTACGAGATCATCTTCGTAAATGACGGCAGCCGCGATGCCACGCTGCATAATCTGAAAAAGATTTTCAAGGCGCAGCACTGCCCCGTAAAGGTTGTATCCTTTTCCCGGAATTTCGGTAAGGAGGCTGGTATTTTCGCGGGACTTCAGCAGGCATCCGGTGAATACATCAGCCTGATCGATGCGGATCTGCAGCAGCGTCCCGAAATCGTACGGGATATGGTCAGAATCCTCGACGAAAACGAAGACACCGATGTCGTAGCCGCCTATCAGGATCGCCGCGGTGAGGGCAAAGTGCTCTCCTTCTTCAAAAAGAGCTTTTATGCCATCATCAACAAACTGTCTAAAGTGACGCTGCAGCCTGATGCCAGTGATTTCCGCACCTTCCGCCGCAGCGTCCGGGACAGTATTCTGGAAATGGGCGAATACCATCGTTTTTCCAAGGGCATTTTCGCATGGGTCGGCTATAGCACAGAATTCATCCCTTATACTGCCTGTGAGCGACATGCCGGAGCTTCCAAGTGGAACTTCTGGAAGCTGCTCAATTATGCCATCGAAGGCATCATCGGCTACTCCACCGCTCCCCTGCGCTTCGCCACATATACCGGCGGTTTCACTGCCGTGGCGGCAATCCTGTATTTGATTTCTGTCATTTGTGAGAAGCTGTTTCTGGGCATCGATGTTCCCGGTTATGCCACGATCATTGTGTTGATTCTGCTGCTGGGCAGCATTCAGCTGTTCTGCATCGGTATCATCGGCGAATATGTGGGAAGAACCTTTGAGCAAAGCAAAAACCGGCCTGTGTATATCGCAAAGGAAATTCTCAGCTACGAAGATAACTAAAAATAAGGGCTTCGGATTTCCGAAGCCCTTTTGCTGTTATTTCGGTTCTGCGGTGTCCAGAATCAGACGGATCAGATCATCACGGCCATTACCCTTCTCTGCGGAGAACGGAATCACAGGGCAGTTTTCAGGCAATTCCAGATCACGGCGGATTGTTTCCAGATTGGGAATCAATTCGCTCTTTTTCAGCTTATCCATCTTGTTGGCAACCACCACAAAAGGACAGCCGCTGTCCAGGAACCACCGTGCCATGGTGATATCGTTATTCGTGGGCGGATGACGGTAATCTACGATCAGTACACCCAGATCAATGCGGTTTGCAGCGAAATAATCCTCCATCAGCTTGCCCCAACGGTCCTTTTCCTGCTGGGAAACCTTCGCAAAGCCATAGCCGGGCAAATCCACGAAATAACACTTGCTGTCAATGGTAAAGTAGTTGACGTGGATGGTCTTTCCGGGCTTTTCACCAACACGGGCAAAATTCTTCCGCTGCAAAATCCGGTTGATCACAGAGGACTTACCCACATTGGACTTGCCCGCAAAGGCAATTTCAGGCAGGCGGGTCTTGGGAAAATCCTTGGGTGACGCTGCGGAAATCAAAAATTCTACTTTCTGAAAATTCATCTTTCTACCTCATTACTGGCGGATGGACGGTTTTCTTGCCTTGGATTTCACTTCCGTGGGAATATCGGAGAGAATCGTGGCAGAGATTTCACTTCTGCGGTTCAGCGCAGCATCCAGCACCGTGTCGATGTGGGATGCCACCACGAAATTCAGCGCACGGCGCACCGTCTGGTCGATTTCTTCCAGATCTCGCTCGTTGTCCTTCGGGATGATAACCGTGGAGATACCGTGGCGCAGGGCGGCCATGGTCTTTTCTTTCAATCCGCCAATAGCCATCACACGGCCGCGGAGAGAAATCTCACCGGTCATGGCAACATCGCGACGCACGGTCACACCGGTCAGCGCGGAAACCAGCGCTGTGCAAACAGTCACACCGGCAGACGGTCCATCCTTCGGCACGGCACCTTCCGGGAAATGGACATGGATGTCCTTTGTCTTATAAAAATCAGCAGGAATACCCAGCTTCGCGGCATTGGCGCGGATGTAACTGAGTGCAGCATGGGCAGATTCCTTCATAACATCGCCCAAATTACCGGTCAGTTCCAGCTTGCCGCTGCCATCCATCACGTTGACTTCCACTTCCAGTGTTTCGCCGCCGACGGAAGTCCATGCAAGACCGGTCACCAGACCAACCAGATCACTACCGGGAAGCCGGTCAGGCAGATACTTGCGAATACCCAGATAGGTTTCCAGATTGGAACCGGTAACGGTGATCCGCTTGGGATTCTCCTGCTCCAGAATGGCCATGGCAGCCTTACGGCAGATTTCCGCAAAACGGCGCTCCAGTTTGCGGACACCGGACTCACGGGTATAGCAGGAAATAATCTCACGAATGGCATCATCAGTCACGCGAAGCTGTGTTTTTTTGATGCCATGCTTCTTCATCTGCTTGGGCAGCAGGTGATTCTTGGCAATCATCAACTTTTCTTCATCCGTATAGGAGTTCAGTTCGATGACTTCCATACGGTCCAGTAAGGGACGGGGCACAGTATCCAGTGTGTTTGCAGTTGTAATGAACATCACATCGGAAAGATCATAAGGAATCTCCAGATAATGGTCCCGATAAGTCTTGTTCTGTTCAGCATCCAGCACTTCCAGCAGTGCAGCAGAAGGATCGCCGCGATGGTCACTGCCCATCTTGTCTATTTCATCCAAAAGCAGCAACGGATTGGAACTGCCGGCCTGAATCAAAGCCTGCAGGATACGTCCGGGCATGGCACCCACGTACGTCTTGCGGTGGCCACGGATTTCAGCTTCATCCCGCACACCGCCAAGGGCGATTCTTGCCATCTTGCGGTTCAGGCTGCGGGCAATGGAGTACGCAATGGATGTCTTACCCACACCGGGAGGGCCAACCAGACAAATAATCTGGGGCGGCATTTCCGGAGCCATTTTCCGCACTGCCAGTGTTTCCAGAATGCGCTCCTTAACCTTTTCAAGGCCAAAGTGATCGGCTTCCAGAATCTTTCGTGCGGCTGCAATGTCGATGCGTTCCTTAGTGCGCACATTCCAGGGCAGTTCCAGAACGGTATCCAGATAATTGCGCAGGACAGCCGCTTCCGAAGATCCAAAGGGTTGCTTCTTCAGTCGGCTCAAATCCTTCAGAAGCTTCTGCTCAGATTCCTCGGGCAGATTCAGCTTCAGAATCTTCTTCTCATAGGTAGCAAACTCGGACTCGTCATCCCCCTCGCCCAGTTCGTCCCGCAGGACACGGATCTGCTCCCGCAGATAATAATCCTTCTGATTCTGATCAATCGAGGCCTTTGTTTTTTCCTGAATCCGGGATTCCAGCTGGAGGACTTCCACTTCCTGTTTCAGAAGTTTCACGGCCATTTCAAGCCGTTTGACGGGATTCAGCTGGCTCAAAAGCCGACACTTTTCCTTGAATTCAATACCGGAATTCTGCGCAATGGTGTCAGCAATAAAGCTGCAGTCATCACTGGCCATAATCTTCAGCTGAATGACCTGCACAGGCTGCTCTGCCAGTTCCATATATGTGCTGTACACGGAAATGGCTTCCCGGCGCAGTGCCATACCACGCACAGAATC
>JBGVFB010000007.1:0-2930 GCA_045120675.1 Faecousia sp.
CCCAGGATTATGTGATCCGTGGTCTGCTTCCCATGGGCCTGAGTATCATCGGCGGCGCACCCAAGATCGGAAAGTCCTGGCTCATGCTGGATCTGTGCGTGAAGGTAGCCAAAGGCGAACCGCTCTGGGAAATGGAAACCAAACGAGGGACAACCCTCTATCTCTGCCTGGAAGATACGCTTCGCCGTCTCCAAACCAGACTGGACTGTATCACGGAAACCGTCCCGCCCAATGCCTTCTTCGCAACAGTCTCCGGCACCCTGGCAGATGATTTGGAAGCACAGATTCTGCAATTCATTCGGGAACACCCGGACACGGTGCTGATTGTCATCGACACCTTTCAGATGATCCGGGGCAACGCGGGAGAGCCTACCTACGGCGGTGACTACGAGGAAATCCAGAAACTGAAGCGAATCGCTGACTCCCAGCGGGTTGCTATTCTGCTGGTACATCACCTGCGAAAGCAGGGCGACCGGGATCCCATCAACAAGCTGTCCGGTACCACCGGCATCACCGGTGCGGTGGATACTGTGTTCGTTCTGGACAAGTCCCGCCGCCGGGAAGATGGCGCAACTCTCGTCTGCACCGGCCGGGATATCGAGCATCGGGAACTGGAACTGCGGTTCTCCAAAGAGGAATTTGTCTGGAAGTTGATGAATGACAGCGCAAAGAATCATGCGGTTTCTCTGCCCAGGGACATGGCTGCGGTGGTGGAACTGATGAAATCCATCGGCAAGTTCTCCGGCGGCAACACGGAATTCGTTGAAAAGGTTTCTGCCATTGCTGGCAAGGAACTGAACTGCCGTGGCACGAAGCAGCGGATGAACCGTTGGAAATACACTCTGGAAGATCTGGGTGTGTACTTCGATCAGACGGATTCTACCCCCGGTAAGGTACTGGATGTTTGGTATGTTCCGCCCTCGGAAACCTCGCAGTCCTCGCAAAAATCCGGGCCGTAAAATTTCCGTAGTGTTCGTAGTTTGCGAGGTCAAACCCGCTGTCGCCCCTGTGTGCCGCTTTCTCCTCTGGGGTAGGGTAAGTATCCCACCCCGCCTCTGAAAAGCCGACACAGGGCAAAAAATAGGCGAAAATCGCCCCGAAAAACACAACTATCTGAAAGGAGGTGCTTGATGCCCAGAATGAGCGATAAGAGAAAGCTGGAAATTGCTTTCTTTTTAACGGAGTCCGGCAGAGTCGCCTACAACAGGCTGTGCCTCTGCTGTAAACACGAATGTAAGCAAAGCTACCGTGCCGTTTTAGTCCAGTGCGGACGATTTGAGAAACGGCGGGAGTAGCGGTTTTCCCAGACTTTGTCTGGGGCAAGCAGAGCGTCTGGCTGTCCGCCTGCCGCATCCCCCAACCCCAAAGGGGAGAACCGGGCGGCAGCCCAGACCCACTCTATCACATATGAAACGGAGGAATTGAATGTCAGAGAACCGAAAACGAAACCAAACCCTAACCATCCGGGTGACGGCAAGCGAAAAGGATGCCATCACCCAAAAGGCAGTGAAAGCCAGAATGAGCGTCACCGACTATATCGTGGCATCGTCCCAGCTCACCCAAATCCATGTTGCGGAGGATACCCGCCCGCTGGTCACGGAACTGAAGCGGATCGGTAACAACCTGAATCAGATCTCCATGAAGATCAACGCAGGTGCGTTTCAGTCCTACAACTTTCAGGAGGTTATCGAGATGCAGAGAAGCATCTACGAAGCACTTCTCCGCATCGGAGGTAGTCAATGGCGACCGTAACATATATCAAGGAAACCCGGCAGCATCCCAGTGCCATGGTCAGTGTCATGCGGTACTGCTTGCAGGAGAGCAAAACGGTGGATGGAGTGACTGGACAGCGGTATGTCAGCGGCATCGGCTGTGACGGACTGAACTCCATCACGGAGTTCCTCGCTACCAAGTATGCCTACGGCAAACTGGACGGCATCAACTTCTATCAGTATGTCCAGTCCTTCTCTCCCAGGGAGAACATCTCTTATGAACAGGCCCACAACATCGCCAGAGAGTTCGCCATGAAAGCATGGCCCGGACATGAGGTGCAGGTGACCACCCACTGCGATGCCAAACACATCCACTCCCACTTCGTAATCAACTCTGTCAGTTTTGTAGATGGCAGAAAGCTGCGGCAAGATCCCAGCACCCTGAAACAGCTCCGTGCCATCAGCGATGAGCTGTGCCGGGAACATGGCCTGTCCGTCCTGCCGCCCTATGAAAAAGGCGGCAAGCGGATGGGCAGCCGGGAGTACCGGATCGCCGCAAAGGGCAAGAGCTGGAAGTTCCGGTTGATGTACGATGTGACCCAGGCCATGAAAGTGAGCCGCACTAAGGAAGATTTCATTCGTGAGATGAAGCGCCGGGGCTATGAAGTCAAGTGGACAGAGGATCGGAAGAACATCACCTTCACCTGTCCCAATGGAATGAAGTGCAGGGACAGTCGCCTGCACCAGGAAAAATATCGGAAGGAGCATATCGAACATGAGTTATACACCCGACAATGTATCCTCGCAGGAGCTGTCCATGGACGAGCTGGTGAAGCTCAATGGACAGGCCTTGGAGGAAATGGAACGAATCCCGTACCAGCCGATCCTCTACGCCCTGCCGGAGGAATGGCTGAAAGCAGACCGGGCACTGCGGCAGCAGGCGGCGGAGTTTCAGCCCACCCTGTATCGGATGATCAAACCCCTGGCAACGTCGCATCAAATCGCCCGGTTGCAGGACGAACAGCTTCAGGCGTTCTACCAGGAGAAGCAGGAGATGATGCGCGCCATCCAGAGTTCTCTGCAACAGGATGGGAGAGCGAGAGAGAAGCATTCTTCCGAAATCTCCGAAACCCTGCAAAGCAGTCTCAAATCTATGGAAGCGGTTACTTCGGCGCTGGACAGCAGAATCAGAAAACTCCTGGTTACCACATCGGTGGC
>JBGVFB010000008.1:0-11028 GCA_045120675.1 Faecousia sp.
TCTCACAGAACTGGTCAAAATTGTGGTCAAACCACTTTTACGGGGGTAGGTCAAACGGCAAATGCTCGTTTTTCCTCCGTTTTTCTCGCGTTTCCTCGCTTTTTTGAAGAGGGGATCAGGTAGCGACCTTTAGCTCCCAAAGCAGGCGCGCTACCAACTGCGCTACACCCGGTTATTTTGTTGTTTTATCCGGCTGGGCGTATTCTCCCAAAGCAGGCGCGATTCCTGTTGCGGTGCCCTGCAAAAGCGGCGTCCGGCAAAGCGGACTTGCTTTTTGCAGACCGCGGCCACGCGCTCGGCTTCCTCAATCCGCCACTGGCGGCGGTCGCCTCGCTTCCCAACTGGGCTACACCCGGGTATGCCGGACATATCGGCAGGGGATATTATACATGAAGCCGCGGAAAAATGCAACCCCGAAATGCGGAAATCCGGCGGCGTCCAGAAATGCGGAAATCCGGCGGCGTTCATGCGGTGGGGGCCGGGGAAATGGGAAAACCTCCGTATGCTCCGGGCATACGGAGGTTTTTGCATTTCGGATAACCGTCAAGCAAAAGGGATTATTGGAGCATTTCTATCACATATGCTTCAATCTCGTCCAGGCTGGTGGCATCTTTGGCCCCCGGATAAGCGTTTTGAAAAAAGCAAACGCCTGAATCGACAGACAGAAATACCCAGCGCATACCATCTGCAAGACCGCAGGACGCAAGATCCTGCATCATGAGAACCGCGCCGTTCATTTCCATGAAAGAATTTTCATCATATACCCAGGGCATAAATATTCCTTCCATCCCGATTTCCAACTGCGCGATGATGCCGGAATCTTCCATGGGTTTGCTCGATGAGCCGATTGCGCAGGGAATGAGCATGGTAATTTGCTCACCGGCAGTCAGTTCCCCCTGATAGACTTTATCGATTACAATCGCCGCAATACACCGGGCTTCTTTTGCCCCGTTGAAGTCGATGGTCACATTGGTTAGTTCACTTACCCGGCCACGAAAAACATACATCTTTTCGCGGGCGAACAGTTCTTCTTCAGTCAGATACACCAGTTCTTGTTTCGCTGCCTGGCTGCCGTCATAACCGTACGATACCTTTGCGGTTGTTTGGTTCGAAAGGACAAGCTCTCCGGGCTGCGGGTCAGTATTCGCGCCAAAGCGCAGAAGCGCGGCCGCCGCTCCAAGAATAAGGCAGAAACTGGCAACCGTGGCCACCCATTTCACCCAGGGATTTTTCCGGTATTCCGGTTTTGCGTCTGCGGCTTCCACATAGGCTGGATCAATCAATTCCATCTTATCTAAAAATGTATTTCCTCTCATAATGTGTAACCCTCCTTTTCGAGATGCTTCCGAAGCCCGCTGCGGCATCGAAAGAGTGTCGTTTTCACTTTGCTTTCGGATAGAGCGAAGCGCTTGGAAATGTCAGCCACGGAATCCAGATACCAATACCGGCGAACAAAAATATTCCTTTTTTCCATATCCAGTTTGCGTAGAAATCCGTTGATGGCGTCGCTCAATGCCATATCGTCCATGCGGCACACGGTATCATCGGGCGCGGGGATACACTGCTCCATTTCCGCACTGAGTTCACAGAGAAATGCGCTGCGCTTCAGCCGACTGCGATTGCGGCAGCAGTTCAAAGCAATGTGTCGGGTGATTCGGGCGAGAAACGCATACAAATAGCCGCTTGGTTCATGGGGAGGAATGGCGTTCCATGCTTCCATGTAAGTGTCGTTTTCACATTCTTCCGCCGTCTGCCTGTCGTTGACAATTCCAAAAGCCAACGAGCGCAGGCGGCTGCCGTATTTTTCGGCAGTTTGCTTGATTGCCGTTTCTTCACGCAGCAAATATAGTTCAACGATTTTGCTGTCGTCCAAGGCTTTCATCTCCTTTCGCTTCGTATGGAAGGCCCTTCACCCTAATAAGCACCATTTGAAATCACAAGGTTACACTTTTCAGGAAAATTATAGCAAAAAATTTTGAGGATGTCCACAAAGACCGACTGCTTCGTGCCTTTTTGTCCGCTCACGGCAGAGAGAAAACGGGCAAAAATCTTGGCAACATGGGACAAAGTTTGAAAAAAGAAAGACCAAATTTTTTAGGAATCTAGCCAAAGAATTGACCCGGCGGGCGGAAATGGTTGCAAAATTGGCGAAGATGGTGTAGAATGTGGAAGTTCTTGTCCAAAACGAACAAATTGACCGCCCCCTTTTTGTGCGGTGTTACGGTCGGTGTTGTGAAAGAATTTGAAGGAGTTACGACAAATCATGTTGTTTTCATTTTGGAACTTTTTATACCTGCTTCTGGTGGCTGCGGCGGGAATCCTGATTTCCCTTGGCCTGCGGGGAAAATCCATCATGGCCAGGGAAAAGACCCTCAACCGGATTTCCGCCTTGCTGCTGGGGGTGTATCTGCTGGAGCTTTTGACCGCGCTCCTGCTGACAGGGGAAATCCGTCTGACGGGACTTCTGTTTCAGACCTGCGCATTGGCGGCGGTTCTGGTGTTTCTGACCCGGTATGTGAAGCTTCTGGCCCGTTTCCGTGCGCCGGTGATGCTGACGGGGCTGGCGGCATCAGTGCTGTATCTGGTGTTCCCGGAGGGGAATGCGCCGGAGGGCGTGCCTGCGGCGGTATTCGCGGCGCAAAGCCTGATTGGCTGCGGCCTGCTGGCGGTTTATGGCCTGGTGTCCGTTTCTACCGGCGGCATTCGGATTTCCGTTAAGAATCTGCCCGGCGTTTTGATTTTGGCGACCGGCATTGCCGCCTGGAAAATGGTGGGGGAAACGCTGTGGGCGGCGGGAAGTTACGGCGTCCGTACAGCCGGGATTTCCGGGGTGCGTCCCTGGGCGGCATTTGTGGGCATGATTTTGGTTTTTACCGCAGTGGCGGCAGCAATTTGCGCCGTGGCACTGCTCTGTCCCCGGCTGAAACGGGAAAAGAAGGAAGAAAAAGCCACCATTTATATTGCGGATCGGAGAGCTGTGTAAAAACAGCTCTCTTTTTTGCGGAATAAGCCGGGAAAACGGCGATACAATAATGCAAAAGGGGAGAAGGAGCGAATGTGGGAATGCGGAAAATTCTGATTTTTACCCTGTGTCTGCTGGCTGCGCTGCCGCGTCTTCCGGCGACGGCTCAGGCGGCGCAGCCGGAAAAGGTGATTTATCTGACCTTTGACGACGGGCCGGGGCCGTATACCGAGGGGCTTCTGGATGTGCTGGCCCGGCACAATGCCCACGCCACCTTTTTCCTGGTGAACACGGGCTACCGGATGGATGCGCTGCTGAACCGGATGGTGCAGGAGGGGCATGGGGTGGGCATCCACTCTCTGAGCCATGATTTTCGGGTGATTTACAGCAGTGAGGAGGCCTTTTGGGCGGATTTGCGGGGGATGCAGGAACTGATTCGGGAGAAAACCGGGGTGGAAACAAACTTGATGCGGTTTCCCGGCGGCAGCTCCAACACCATCAGCCGACGCAGTCAGGGCATCATGTCCCGGCTGACCCGGCAGGTGACGGAGGCGGGCTTTTGCTACTTTGACTGGAATGTAGACAGCGGGGATGCCTGGGGCTGTGCCGATGAGGAGGCGATTTACCGCAATGTGATTGGGGGCATTCGGGGAAAGACGACGGCGGTGGTACTGCAGCATGATATTCATGCCCACAGCGTGCGTGTGGTGGAGCGGATATTGCAGTGGGGGGAAGCCAACGGCTACCGTTTTCTGGCGCTGACGGCAGACAGTCCCTGCTGCCATCACCGGGTGCAGAATTAAATGGAAAATGGCGAAAATGAGGGGATTCTGTCTTGCTTTTTCACAGGGATTATGGTAAACTGAACGCGTATAGCCCTATGGGGCACGGCATCCCAATTCGCGAGGAAAAGAAAGATGAAATTTGGAAAAATCCACCTGTCAAAAAAAGAACTCTGGCTGATTGTGGCGCTGGAAGCGGTGCTGGTTGTGCTGCTGCTGAGCGTGGGCCTGATGATGACGGCCCCTTTGCGTGTGCGCTTGGCCGGGGACGCGGAAATGACCCTTTTCTGCGGAGAAGCCTTCACCGACCCCGGCGCGGCGGCCACGGTGGGGGACAAGGCGGTGGATGTGACCGTTTCGGGCGTGGTGGACACCCAGACGCCCGGTACATATATCCTGTCCTACACGGCGCAATACCAGATGACCAGCCAAACGGTGACACGAACCGTCCATGTGCAGCAGGAGGAGCCTGCTTCCATCCAACTGCTGGGTGAGCCGGAAGTCACCGTGACGGTGGGAACCGGCTTTCAGGAGCCGGGGTACCGCGCCACTGACTGCATCGGCCGGGATGTGACGGCGCAGGTGCAGATTTCCGGCTCGGTGGACACCAGCAAATGCGGCACCTATGAACTATGCTACGCTGTAACCGACGGAGCGGGGGATGTGACCGTGGTTCGCCGGACGGTGAAAGTGGAGCCGGTGAAGCAGCCGGATGTGGTAGACCCGGACGGAAAGGTGATTTATCTGACCTTTGACGACGGTCCCGGCCCTTATACCCGGCAGCTGCTGGAGGTGCTGGCAAAGTACAATGCCAAGGCCACCTTCTTTGTGGTGGACAATGATTACAGCGGCGCGGCGGATTTGATGCGCGCCATTGTGGCAGGGGGGCACGGCATCGGCATTCACTCCCTGTCCCACGACTACAAAAAGATTTACGCCAGTGAGGAAGCCTTTTTGCAGGACTTGTATGCCATGCAGAAGAAAATCCAGCAGGAAACCGGGGTGACCACCACCCTGATGCGTTTCCCCGGCGGCGCTTCCAACACCATCAGCAAAAATTACTGCCCGGGCATTATGACCCAGCTGACCCGGCGGGTGACGGAACTGGGCTTCCGATATTTCGACTGGAATGCGGACAGCCAGGATGCCGGCGGCGCGAAAACGGCGCAGCAGGTTCTGCAGAATGTGATTGCCGATGTGAGCGGGAAGAAGCGGGCTGTGGTGCTGCAGCACGACATCAAGTCGTATAGCGTGGAGGCGGTGGAGCAGATTCTCCAGTGGGGGCTGGCCAATGGATATACCTTCCAGGCGCTGACGCCCCAAAGCCCGGTCTGCCACCATGGGGTGAACAACTAATATTATTATAATGTATAAGGGCCTGCTGCAAATGTTGCGGCGGGCCCTCGATATTTTCCGCCCGGGCATTTCCGGCGGGAATGCCATGAAGCGGACACAGGGGAATTCCTCATTGTCATCCTGAGCGGAGCGTTAGCGAAGTCGAAGGATCTCGTGAGAAGGACGGAGATTCTTCGACGCGCCTTCGGCTTGCTCAGAATGACACGAATGGGGCAGCAGAAGAGGGAAAGTGCAGCACAATTTTTATTTCTCTGTTCTGCCTGAAATTCGGGGTGAATTTTTGTGATTTTTTCTAAAAAAGCTATTGACAAACAGAGAAATGAGTGGTATCATAATCGAGCGCGTGTAGGGAAATTATGCGCGCGATGCGATGATGCAGGAGATTGCGTCTTAGACGGTAACTTCTGCGGAGTATGTCCGGTCATCGGGCGGCTGAACTGCATTCGTTTGCGCCAGCGTATATCGCTGTGCCTCGAAGAAGGGTCGGCCTTGCGTCGGCCATTTTTCATGGCCCGGAATGATACGCACGGCGGCGTGAATAAAACAGTTCGACCGTACCCAGACATCAAGCAAACTGAGTACGTTACATTCAAGGAGGAAAACACCAATGGCAAACCAGATGATCCGCATTCGGCTGAAGGCTTACGATCACCAGCTGATCGACTCCAGCGCCGCGAAGATCGTGGAAACCGCAAAGCGCAACGGCGCCCAGGTTTCCGGCCCCATCCCGCTGCCCACCAAGAAGGAAGTTGTTACCATCCTTCGCTCTCCCCATGTCAACAAGGATAGCCGTGAGCAGTTCGAGCGCAGAACCCACAAGAGACTGATCGATATCCTCAACCCCAACCAGAAGACTGTCGAAGCTCTGATGAGCCTGGACCTTCCCGCTGGCGTTGAGATTGAGATAAAGCTGTAATTTATACGTAACAACGCAAATTGCAGCAGCCCGCACTGTCTGGCATCGGGCGGACGGGTCATGTTGGCAGACTGAACCCAATGCAGCTGTCAACCAATAACCTATAAAAGGAGAAAACAAACCATGCAGAAAGCAATCATCGGCAAGAAAGTGGGCATGACCCAGATCTTCGATGAGGCCGGCAAGGTGATCCCTGTTACCGTCGTGGAAGCAGGCCCCTGCGTCGTCACTCAGAAGAAGACCGTCGAAACTGACGGCTACACTGCCGTCCAGCTGGGCTTCGAGGACATCAAGGAAGCCAAGCTGAGCAAGCCTGAGGCTGGCCATCTGAAGAAGGCTGGCGTCGAGGCTAAGAAGCACCTGAAGGAGTTCAAGCTGGATAACGCTGCCGAAATGAATGTCGGCGATGTGGTCAAGGCTGACACCTTCACCGCTGGCGACATGATCGATGTCACCGGTATTTCCAAGGGCCACGGCTACCAGGGCGTTGTCAAGCGCCATGGCGCAGGCCGTACCCCTATGACGCACGGCGGCGGCCCTGTCCACCGTCACGCAGGTTCTATGGGCGCTACCTCTCACCAGTCCCGTATCTTCAAGGGTAAGATCGGCGCTGGCCAGATGGGCAATGAGCAGGTCACCATCGAGAACCTGGAAATCGTTAAGGTTGATGCAGAGCTGAACATGATCGTTGTTCGCGGCGCAATCCCCGGCCCCAAGGGCGGCCTGGTTTACATCCGCAACACCGTCAAGAACAACAGAGTCAAGAATGTCGAGTCCGGCATCAGCAAGAACCCGCAGAAGGCTTCCGGCAGAAATCCCCAGAAGGCTTCCGCAAGAAATGGCTAAGGAAAGGAGATCTTAAATCATGCTTAAGACGAATGTTTATGATATGTCCGGCAAGCTGGTTGGCGAGATCGAGCTGTCCGAAGCTGTGTTCGGCATTGAGTCCAACGAGTCCGTTGTCCATGACGTGGTCAAGAACCACCTGGCCAACCGCCGTCAGGGCACCCAGTCCGCTCTGACCCGCGCCGAAGTTTCCGGCGGCGGCAGAAAGCCCTGGAAGCAGAAGGGCACCGGCCGTGCCCGTCAGGGTTCCACCCGTGCTCCCCAGTGGACCCACGGTGGTGTTGTGTTCGCGCCCAAGATGCGTGATTACAGCTACACCCTGAACAAGAAGAGCCGCCGTCTGGCTCTGAAGTCCGTCCTGTCCGACAAGGCTGCTACGCAGAACATCGTGGTCATCGACTCCATCAAGATGGACGCTCCCAAGACCGCTGAGTTCGCCAAGTTCCTGAAGGCTGTGGGCGCTGACTGCAAGACCCTGGTTGTTACCGCTGCTGCTGACATGAATGTTGTCAAGTCCGGCCGCAACATCCCCGGCTGCGAGGTTACCTTCGCCAATGTGATCAACGTCTATGACATCCTGAATGCCAAGAAGCTGGTCCTGGACAAGGCCGCCCTGGCTAAGATCGAGGAGGTATTCGCCTAATGAAGAACATTTATGATATCGTGATCCGTCCTGTGATCACCGAGCAGTCCATGGCTGATGTGGCCGACAAGAAGTACGTCTTCCAGGTCGCCGTTGACGCCAACAAGACTGAGATCAAGGCTGCTGTCGAAGAAATCTTCGGCGTGAAGGTCGCCAAGGTCAACACTGTCCGTATGCAGGGTAAGCTGAAGCGCACCGGCTCCTATCCCGCCGGCCACCGCGCTGCTTACAAGAAGGCAGTCGTCACCCTGACTGCTGATTCCAAGACCATCGAGTTCTTCGAGGGTATGGTCTAAACCAATCTCAATAAAGGAGAAAAACGCAAATGGCTATCAATACTTTTAAGCCTTACACCCCCTCCCGCCGGAACATGACCGTTTCTGCTTTCGATGGTGTGGACAAGAAGGCAAAACCTGAGCGTAGCCTGGTTGAGACCCTGAAGAAGAACTCCGGTCGCAACAGCTATGGCCACATTACCGTCCGTCATCGCGGCGGCGGCAACAAGCGGAAGTATCGTATCATCGACTTCAAGCGTCTGAAGACCGATATGCCCGCTACCGTGGAGCGCATTGAGTATGACCCCAACCGCTCCGCTTTCATCGCGCTGATCAAGTACGAGGACAACACCCTGAGCTACATCCTGGCTCCCAACGGCCTGAAGGCCGGCGATGTGGTGATTGCCTCTGCCAACGCTGATATCAAGCCCGGCAACTGCCTGCCCATCGCCAACATCCCTGTGGGTACTGTCATCCACAATGTGGAGCTGCAGCCCGGCCACGGCGCTCAGCTGGTCCGCTCCGCCGGCACCGCTGCACAGCTGATGGCTAAGGAAGGCGAACTGGCTCAGGTCAGACTGCCCTCCGGCGAGGTGCGCTACATCCGCACCAACTGCACCGCCTGCATCGGTCAGGTGGGCAACCTGGATCATGAGAATGTCCACATCGGTAAGGCCGGCCGTACCCGTCACATGGGTATCCGTCCCACCGTCCGTGGTTCCGTCATGAACCCCAATGACCACCCCCACGGTGGTGGTGAGGGCCGCGCCCCCATCGGCCGTTCCGGCCCTGTCACTCCCTGGGGCAAGCCTGCTCTGGGCTATAAGACTCGTAAGACGAAGAACCCCACCAACAAGTTCATCGTCAAGCGCAGAAACAGCAAGTAAGGAGGAAATGAAATGAGCAGAAGTATCAAGAAGGGCCCTTTCGTAGCTCCTGAGCTGTACAAGCGCGTCGAAGAGCTGAACAACAAGGGCGAAAAGAAGGTTTTGAAGACCTGGTCCAGATCTTCCACCATCTTCCCCTCCTTTGTCGGTCACACCATCGCTGTCCACGACGGCCGTAAGCATGTCCCCGTCTATATCACCGAGGACATGGTCGGTCACAAGCTGGGCGAGTTCGTCCCCACCCGGACCTTCCGCGGCCACTCCGGCAGCAAGACCGCTAACAGCAAGTAAGGAGGTACTGAAATGGAAGTTTTTGCACATGTTAAGTACGTCCGCATGTCTCCCCGTAAGGTGAAGCTGGTTTGCGACATGATCCGGGGCAAGGACGTTAAGACCGCAGCTGCATACCTGAGCCAGACCTCCAAGGCTGCTTGTGAGCCGATGGCAAAGCTGCTGAAGAGCGCTGTGGCAAATGCCGAGCACAACAACGGCATGAACGCCGACAACCTGTACGTTTCCACTGTGGTTGCAAACCCCGGCCCCATCCTGAAGCGCGGCCGCATCGCATCCCGCCGCGGTTTCGTGCGGATCAACAAGAGAACCACTCACATCACCATCGGTGTGAGCGAGAAGGCTTAATCAGGAGGTAGCTATGGGACAGAAAGTTAATCCCCATGGACTGCGCGTTGGCGTAATCAAGGACTGGGATTCCCGCTGGTATGCCCGTGAGGAGCAGGTGGGCGACCTGATCGTCGAAGATTACAACATCCGTAAGTATCTGAAGAACAAGCTGTACGCCGCTGGCGTGGCTAAGATCGAGATCGAGCGTTCCAACGGCAAGGTCAAGATCAACATCAATTGCTCCCGTCCCGGCGTGGTCATCGGTAAGGCTGGTGCCGACATCGAAGTGCTGCGCAAGGATATGGAGAAGCGTCTGGGCAAGTCTGTCAACCTGAACATCGTTGAGGTTCGCAGCCCTGACCTGAACGCTCAGCTGGTGGCTGAGAACATCGCACAGCAGCTGGAGAAGCGTATCTCCTTCCGCCGCGCTATGAAGAAGGCCATGCAGCAGGCCACCCGCCTGGGTGCCAAGGGCATCAAGGTGATGTGCGCCGGCCGTCTGGGCGGTGCTGAAATTGCCCGCTCCGAGACCTATCACGAGGGCACCATCCCCCTGCAGACCATCCGTGCTGACATCGAGTACGGCTTTGCTGAGGCTGCCACCACTTACGGCCGCATCGGCGTGAAGGTCTGGATTTACAAGGGCGAGGTGCTGAACACCACCCTGCGCGCTGCCGCTCCTGTCGAGGCTCCCCGTGAGCGTCGTGAGCGCCGTGGCGGCGACCGCCGTAACAACAACGGCGAGCGTCGGTTCAACGGTGAGCGCCGTGGCGGTGACAGACCCAACTATCGCAGAGATGACCGCAAAGAAGGAGGTAACCGCTAATGCTGATGCCCAAGAGAGCTAAATACCGCAAGGTTCAGCGTGGTCGTATGACCGGCACTGCCTCCCGCGGCAACAAAGTCGTTTACGGCGACTTCGGCATCCAGGCTCTGGAGCCCGCATGGATCACCGGCAACCAGATTGAGGCTGCCCGTATTGCTATGACCCGTTACACCAAGCGTGGTGGTAAGGTCTGGATTAAAATTTTCCCTGACAAGCCTTATTCCAAGAAGGGCCTGGGTACCCGAATGGGTTCCGGTAAGGGCGCTCCTGAAGGCTGGGTCGCAGTCGTTAAGAATCAGAAGGTGATGTTTGAGATCGGTGGCGTTTCCGAGGAAGTCGCCCGCGAGGCTCTGCGTCTTGCTCAGCACAAGCTGCCCATCAAGACCAAAATCATCGCCCGGGAAGTCGAAACCGAGATTGGTGGTGAATAATGATGAAGGCAAAGGAACTGAAGAACCTGTCTGTTGAAGAGCTGAACAAGAAGCTGAACGACCTGAAGAAGGACCTGTTCATGCTGCGGATGCAGCACGCGACCAACCAGCTGGACAACCCCATGCAGATCGCTGCTGTCAAGAAGGACATTGCCCGCGTCAAGACCATTATTCGCGAGAAAGAGACCAACATCTGAGGAGGATACGTAAATGACTGAAAATAGAGCATTCCGTAAAACCAGAATCGGTCAGGTCGTCTCCGACAAGATGGACAAGACCATTGTGGTTGCCATTGAGGATAGCGTTCAGCATCCTCTGTACAAGAAGACCATGAAGCGGACTTACAAGCTGAAGGCCCACGACGAGAACAACGAGTGCGGCATCGGCGATACCGTTGAGGTCATGGAGACCCGTCCCCTGTCCAAGGACAAGAGATGGAGACTGGTCCGAATCATTGAAAAGGCTAAGTAAGGAGGTCGTGCA
>JBGVFB010000009.1:0-3650 GCA_045120675.1 Faecousia sp.
CCCTTGCGCTTGATGATTTTGCACTTTTCGCACATGGGTTTAACGGACGGTCTTACCTTCATACTGTTTAACCTCCATACGAGATAAATCTCTTGTCGTTTACTTGGATCTCCAGGTGATCCGACCCTGAGTCAGATCATAAGGAGACATCTGTACGGTTACCTTGTCACCGGGCAGGATCTTGATGAAATTCATCCTGAGCTTGCCGGAAATGTGTGCCAGAATGGTGTGGCCGTTGCCAATGTCAACCTTGAACATCGCATTCGGCAGCGCATCGGTGACGATGCCCTCAATTTCGATTACGTCGTCCTTTGCCAAGATTCTAACCTCCTTGGTTATGTGACTGTTTCATTGCCTGGCGTATAAGTGCCAGATCCTTGCGTAATTCGCTGTTGAGTACTTTGTCGCCGGCGAGTATTTTCGCCGCGACTCTGGTCTCAGCGCGAAGAACTTTGCTTACATGCTTGACTTTTTTACGCTTGGGCTTCTCCAACGGACGGTCCTTGCCGTTTGCCAGGAGGGTGTACACACCTTCTGTTCCGATCACATAGAACAGCTGGTCCCGATCCCGTCCGGCGTTAGACACAACAACGTCGGAAATCCGTATGCAATCAGGTTCCATAATCAAAGCCCTTCGTTGACGGTGAGTATTTCCGGCTCCCCGTCGGTGATGAGTACAGTATTTTCATAGTGGGCACTGAGCTTGCCATCGGCAGTGACGGTGGTCCACTTGTCCTTGAGAATGCGCACCTCGTAGGTGCCCACATTCACCATGGGCTCAATGGCCAGGGTCATACCGGGCAGCAGCCGGGGCCCACGTCCGGGAGCTCCGAAATTCGGAACCTCCGGCTCTTCGTGCAGTTGCGCGCCTACGCCGTGACCTACGAAGGACCGAACAACTGAAAAACCGTTGGACTCCACATGCTTTTGAACGGCGTGGGAGATGTCGGACACGCGGTGTCCGCGTTTTGCGTACTTGATTCCCTCGAAGAAGCTCTCGCGGGTCACATCAATGAGCCGCTGTGCTTCGGGAGAGATAGTTCCGCATGCATAAGTTGCAGCACAATCGCCATGGAACCCCTGATAGTAAGCACCCACGTCGATGGAGACGATGTCACCATCGCGCAGCACATATCCGCCGGGGATGCCGTGGATCACGGTATCGTTCACGGAGATGCAGGTGCTTGCCGGGAAGCCGCCATAGCCGAGGAACGACGGTTTCGCGCCCTGGCTCACGATAAAATCGTGAACAGCTTTATCAATCTCCTTGGTCGTAACGCCAGGCTTTACCATGTCCCCTGCCAGAGCACGGGCTGCCGCGGTAATTCTACAAGCCTTGCGCATACGCTCAAGTTCATGTCCATTCTTTATTGCGATCATACTCTTGCACCGATCTTATCCAGGATCTCATCGGTGATCTTGGTGATGGCCTGATTGCCCTCGACCAGACGCAGCAGCTTCCGCTCGGCATAGAAGTCCTTCAGGACCTCAGTCTGAGCGTGGTACACAGCCAGACGCTTCTGGACGGTCTCGGGGGTGTCATCCTTGCGGATGGCCACATCGGAGCCACACAGATCACATTTGCCCTCGATCTTGGTGGGATTGGCGACGATGTGATAGCTTGCGCCGCACTTGGTGCAGACGCGGCGGCCGGTCATACGGCCCTCGATCACGCTGTCGTCGATCTCAATGGAAACCACATGGTCGATGCGGACGCCCTTTGCCTCCAGGGCCTCAGCCTGGGCCAGCGTGCGGGGCACGCCGTCCAGAATGAAGCCTCTGGCGCAGTCGGGCTGAGCGACGCGCTCCGCGACGATGCCGAGGATGACCTCGTCGGGAACGAGCAGGCCGTTATCCATGTAGCTCTTGGCCTTCAGGCCGGTCTCCGTGCCATTGGCGATTGCCTCACGGAGCATATTGCCGGTGGAGATAGAGGGAATACCGAGCTTCTCGATGAGCAGCTCAGCCTGGGTTCCCTTTCCTGCACCGGGTGCACCCAGCAGAATCAGATTCATCTGTTACCTCGCTTAGTCCAGGAAGCCCTTGTAGTGACGCATCAGCATCTGGGCCTCGATGGCCTTGACAGTCTCCAGAGCAACACCGATGACGATGATGACGGAGGTGCCGCCGATGGCCAGGGAGCCGGCGCCGGGGATCAGGTTGCCGCAGATGATGGGCAGCACAGCCACAATACCCAGGTACATGGAACCGAACACAACGATCTTGTTGATGACCTTCTGGATGAAGTCGGCGGTGGGCTTGCCGGGACGGAAGCCGGGAATGAAGCCGCCGTTCTTCTTCAGGTTGTTGGCGATCTCCACGGAGTCATACTGGATGGCAGCGTAGAACCAGCCGAAGAAGAAGATCATCGCAAAGTAGCAGATTGCATAGAACCAGGAAGTGTTGCTGAAGAACACATCATACCACCACTTGCCGCTCTGAGCGGTAATGCCGAAGAAAGCGCAGATGGTAGCGGGGAAGGAGCAGATGCTCTGGGCGAAGATGACGGGCATAACACCGGACATGCTCACCTTGATGGGCAGGTTGGTGCTCTGGCCGCCGTAGATCTTACGGCCCACAACGCGCTTGGCGTACTGGACAGGAATCCGACGCTCAGCGTCGTTGACGAAGATGATGAACAGAACCAGGGCAACCATAACGATTGCAACCAGGATTGCCCACCAACCCATGCCAAGCATGGTGCTCAGACCGGCAGGCAGAGAGGAGATGATGTTGGCAAACAGGATCATGGAGATGCCGTTGCCGATACCAAACTCGTTGATCTGCTCGCCCAGCCACATAACCACGGCGGAACCGGCGGTGAAAGCCAGGACGATGACCAGGCCGGGCAAGAAGCCGGACTTGGTGATGACGCCGTAGTTATTGAGCATGGAGTAGAAAGCCCAGCCCATGAGCAGACCCAGGCCCACGGTGGAGCAGCGGGTGATCATGGTCAGCTTCTTCTTACCCTCCTCGCCGCCTTCCTTAGCCATACGCTCCAGGGCGGGGATGGCGACGGTCAGCAGCTGGATGATAATAGAAGCGTTGATGTAGGGCTGGATGCTCAGTGCCAGGACGGTGCCGTTGGAGAAGGCACTGCCGGACATGGCATTGTACAGGCCCAGGATGGTGTCGCCCAGGACGCTATCGAAATAGCTGGTCAGAGCGGCGGCATCGATAAAGGGCACGGGCACCACATTGCCGATTCTGTACAGAAGCAGAACCAGAGCGGTGAACATGAGCTTCTTGCGGAGCTCAGGAATCTTCCATGCGTTGCGCAGGGTCTCGATCACTTAGACCACCTCGGCCTTTCCGCCTGCCTGCTCGATCTTTTCCTTGGCAGACTCGGAGAAGGCCGCAGCCTTAACAGTGATCTTCTTGGTCAGGGTGCCGTTGGACAGGACCTTCAGACCGTAGGGGCAGTCATTGATGATGCCCTTCTCGATCAGAGCGGCAGCGTCGACCACAGCACCGTCCTCAAACTTGTTCAGGACAGCGACATTGATAGCGGTCAGGGGCTGTGCAAAGATGTTGTTGAAACCACGCTTGGGAACGCGGCGGACCAGAGGCATCTGGCCACCCTCGAAACCAACGCGAGTCTTGCCGCCGGAGCGGGCGTGCTGACCCTTGTGACCACGGCCACCGGTCTT
>JBGVFB010000010.1:0-2423 GCA_045120675.1 Faecousia sp.
CTCTGAAAAGGGTAAGCGCGCAGGTATCCTGGCTGCTGACAAGCTGATGGAGCGCTACAATGAGCGTGACAAGTTCATTCAGGCTTGGGGCGCTGTCGGTGCAAAGGATAACTATCGTCTGATCATTGACTGCTTCATGAATATTCCTCTGCTGTACTGGGCGACCGAAACCACTGGCGACCCCAAGTATGCTGAGGCTGCCGACAACCACTATGAGAAGGCTGCAAACCACGTGATCCGTGATGACGCATCCGCTTTCCATACTTTCTATTTTGACGCCGAGACTGGCGCTCCTGTCCGTGGCGCGACCCGTCAGGGCTACAGCGACGATTCCGCTTGGGCTCGTGGTCAGACCTGGGGTATCTACGGCATTCCTCTGAACTACATTCAGAATCACAATCCCGCTTCCATCAATCTGTACGAGGGCATGACCAACTACTTCCTGAACCGTCTGCCCGAAGATGATGTACCCTATTGGGATCTGATTTTCGGTGATGGCTCCGGTCAATCCCGTGACTCTTCTTCTGGAGCTATTGCAGTCTGCGGTATGCTGGAAATGGGCAAGTATCTGCCCGAACTGCATCCCGAAAAGGAGACCTACAAGTATGCCTGCCACCGCATCCTGCGCAGCCTGATCAACAACTATCAGGGCGACAAGGTCGAGCCCGGCAACCCCATCCTGTACCACGGCGTCTACTCCTGGCACAGCGGCAAGGGCGTTGACGAGGGCAACATCTGGGGTGACTATTACTACATGGAAGCCCTGGTGCGGATGTGGAAGGACTGGAATCTTTACTGGTAAAAAGCCAGTGTTGATTAAATCTTAAAGAGAAGGAGGAAAAAGATCATGCCCAATATTGTTGCATTCCGTATTGATGAGCGTCTCATCCACGGTCAGGGTCAGGTTTGGATCAAGGCACTCGGTGCTAACACCGTTATCGTTGCTAACGATGCTGCTTCCGAAGACCCCATCCAGCAGCAGCTGATGAAGGCTGTTGTCCCTAAGACCATTGCTATGCGTTTCTTCTCTATTCAGAAGACTTGCGACATCATCGACAAGGCATCTCCCAAGCAGACTATTTTCATCGTCTGCAAGAGCACCACTGATGCTCTGAAGCTGGTTGCTGGTGGCGTTAAGGTTCCTGAGATCAACGTTGGCAACATTCATCGCGCACCCGGTAAGGAAGAGATCAGCAAGTTCATCGCTCTTGGCGAAGAGGACAAGGCTGCTCTGCGCGAACTGCGCGACAAGTATGGTGTTAAGTTCAACACCAAGGCAACCGCTACCGGCGACGACGGCGTTGCACCTGTCGACCTGAACAAGTACATCTAAAAAATTATAGGAGGCAAATTTCGTGGAAATTTCCATCGTACAGGCGATTGCTATCGCTCTGTGGACCGGCTTCTGTCTGGCCGGTATGCTGCTGGGTATCTATACCAACCGTTGCCTGGTTATGGCAACTGGCGTTGGTATCATTCTCGGCCGTCCTGACCTGGGCCTGGCTATGGGCGCTGTCGGCGAGCTGGCATTCATGGGTTACGGCGTTTCTCAGGGTGGTTCCATTCCTCCCAACCACATGGGCCCCGGCATCGTCGGTGCTATCATGGTCATCACCGCTGGTGTTGACGTTGAGACCGCTCTGGCTCTGTCCATCCCCTTCGCTGTTGGTTTCCAGTTCGTTCTGACTGCTACCTACACCTTCGCTACCACTCTGACTCCCATGGCTACCAAGGCTCTGGAGAACAAGGAGTTCAAGAAGTTCTCCATCTTTGCTAACACCACTGTTTGGGTCTTCTTCATTGTTGGCTCTCTGATCGGCCTGACCGCCGCTCTGTCCGCTCCTCTGCTGGAGGCTATCATTAACCTGATCCCCGCATGGCTGAGCAAGGGCTTGTCCGTCGCTGGCAACATGCTGCCTGCTGTCGGTTTCGCTATGATCCTGAACATGATGGCCAAGAAGGAAGCTATTCCCTTCGTTATGATCGGCTATGTCCTGTTTGCTTACCTGGGCATGCCCACCATGGCTATCGCTATCACCGCCGGTGCTATCGCTCTGATCGTTTTCTTCAACCAGGGTAAGGGTGGCGTCGCAGCAGAAGAAGAGGAGGTCGTGTTCGAAGATGGCATCTAAGACTAAGCTGACTAAGGCCGATTACATTAAGACCGGTATGCGTGCTTACTACATCCAGAACGGTTTTAACTACGGCAACTACCAGGGCCTGGGCTATGCTAACATGCTGTTCCCCGCTCTGAAGAAGATGTACAAGGGTGACGATGACGCTCTGCAGGCTGCTCTGCAGGACAACATCGAGTTCTACAACACCAACATCCACTTCGTTCCCTTCATCACCAGCCTGCACCTGGCTATGCTGGAGAACGATGCCAATCCCCAGGATATCCGTCAGATCAAGATGGCTCTGAT
>JBGVFB010000011.1:0-11887 GCA_045120675.1 Faecousia sp.
GGTGATGTGGTCAAGGCGGTCATCGTCCGCACCAAGCGGGGCATCCGCCGTGAGGACGGCACCTATGTTCGCTTCGATGAGAACGCCGCCGTCATCATCAAGGAAGACCGTAACCCCAAGGGTACCCGTATCTTTGGACCGGTTGCTCGTGAGCTGCGTGAGAAGGACTTCATGAAGATCCTGTCTCTGGCTCCCGAGGTCATCTAATGGAGGACCGAAGGTATGAACATTAAGAAGAATGATACCGTTATCGTCCTGTCCGGTAAGGATAAGGGCGTCAAGGGCAAGGTCCTGGTTGCCATGCCCAGCGAGAACAAGGTGATCGTGGAGAACGTCAACGTTGCTACCTGCCACACCAAGCCCCGCAAGCAGGGCGAGACCGGCGGCATCGTCAAGAAGGAGACCCCTATCCGTTCCTGCAAGGTTGCTCTGTTCTGCGACAAGTGTGGTAAGGGCGTTCGCGTCGGCTACAAGATGGACGGCGACAAGAAGGTCCGGGTTTGCCGTAAGTGCGGCAAGGAAATCTAAGAGAGGAGGAGTTAATCAATGGCTAGCAGAATGAAAGAAAAATATGTTGCTGAGATCGCTCCTGCTCTGAACGCAAAGTTCGGCTACAAGAGCGTCATGCAGATCCCCAAGCTGGACAAGGTGATTGTCAATGTGGGCTGCGGCGAAAGCAAGAACAACGCCAAGGAAATCGAAGCTATCTGCAAGGACATCGCTGCCATCACCGGCCAGAAGCCCGTGACCTGCAAGGCCCGTAAGTCCGTCGCAAACTTCAAGCTCCGTGAAGGCGAAACCGTCGGCGTGAAGGTCACCCTGCGCGGCGACAAGATGTACGAGTTCCTGGATCGTCTGTTCAGCGTGGCTCTGCCCCGCGTTCGTGACTTCCGTGGCATCAACCCCAACTCTTTCGACGGCCGCGGCAACTACGCCTTCGGCCTGAAGGAGCAGCTGATCTTCCCTGAGATCGAGTACGACAAGGTGGACAAGATCCGTGGTATGGATATCTGCATCTGCACCACCGCTACCACCGACGAGGAAGCCAAAGAGCTGCTGACCCAGCTGGGCGCTCCCTTCACCGCTTGATTAGGAGGAAAGTGTAATGGCTAAGAAGTCTATGATCCTGAAGCAGCAGGCTGAGCCCAAGTTCTCCAGCCGCCGCTACAACCGCTGCAAAATCTGCGGCAGACCCCACGCTTATCTGCGCAACTACGGCGTTTGCCGTATCTGCTTCCGTGAACTGGCCTACAAGGGCGAGATTCCCGGCGTGCGCAAGGCCAGCTGGTAATCAACCAACTGTAATTTGTTAAAAAGACTTGGGAAGTCCCGGGAAGATGGCTCTGGCCCCGGTTGGAGCGCATTCCCCGGATACCCCCGGGTCTTCACGGGTAACACCGTAACTTCATTAAGGAGGATATAAAAATGCAAATCACTGATACCGTAGCAGATATGCTGACCCGTATTCGCAACGCCAGCTCTGCAAAACACGACACCGTGGATGTCCCCGCTTCCAACCTGAAGAAGGCTATTGCTCAGATCCTGCTGGACGAGGGCTACATCAAGGCTTTCGAAATCGTTGACAACGGCAACCAGGGCATCATCCACATCACCCTGAAGTATGTGGGCAAGAAGCAGGCTGTTATCTCCGGCCTGAAGCGGGTTTCCAAGCCCGGCCTGCGTATCTACGCCGGTGCCGAGGAGCTGCCCAAGGTTCTGAAGGGTCTGGGTATCGCTATCGTGTCCACTTCCAAGGGCGTCATGACTGACAAGAAGGCTCGCGAGCTGCACATCGGCGGCGAAGTCCTGGCCTTTGTGTGGTAAGGGAGGTAACGCAATGTCTAGAATTGGTAAGAAGCCGGTTATCATCCCGGCAAATGTCACCGTGAGCGTTGCCGAAGGCAATGTGGTCACCGTGAAGGGCCCCCTGGGCGAGCTGAGCAACACCTTCCATCCCAACATGATCATCACTGTTGAGGGCAACACCCTGACCGTTTCCCGTCCCAACGACGAGGCTCAGAACAGAGCACTGCACGGTCTGACCCGCACCCTGATCCACAACATGGTCGAGGGCGTCAGCAAGGGTTACTCCAAGGAGCTGGAAGTCAACGGCGTTGGTTTCCGCTGCGAGAAGAAGGGCACTCAGCTGGTCATGCGTCTGGGTTTCTCCCACGAAGTTATCGTGAGCGAAATCCCCGGCATCACCATCGAAGTTCCCACCCCCAACAAAATCGTTATCAAGGGCACCGACAAGCAGGTCGTTGGCCAGTTTGCCGCCGAAGTCCGTGGTAAGCGTCCCCCCGAGCCTTACAAGGGCAAGGGCATCAAGTACTCCACCGAAGTCATCCGCCGCAAGGTTGGTAAGACCGGTGGTAAGAAGTAATGGAGGTGTGCCGAAATGGTCAGCAAGGTTAATAAGAAAGCAATGCGCCTGCACCGGCATGTCCGCGTGCGTGGCAAGATCTCCGGCACCACTGAGCGTCCCCGTCTGAACGTGTTCCGCTCCAATGCCAACATTTACGCTCAGATTATCGACGACGTCAACGGCGTAACTCTGGTTTCCGCCAATACGCTGGAGAAGGAATTTGAGGGCGCTACCGGCAACTGCGAAGCTGCCAAGAAGGTGGGCGCTGTCCTGGCAGAGCGTGCCAAGGCAAAGGGCATCGAAGAGGTCGTTTTCGACCGTGGCGGCTATGTGTATCACGGCCGTGTCGCTGCTCTGGCTGAGGGTGCTCGTGAAGCCGGACTCAAGTTCTAAGTGTTAGGAGGAAAAGAAATGGCTTACAATAAGACTCCCAACAATGAAGCTCCCGAGCTCATTGAGAAGGTCGTTTACCTGAACCGCGTCTCCAAGACCGTCAAGGGCGGCCGTGTCATGAAGTTCTCCGCTCTGGTCGTCGTGGGCGACGGCAAGGGCACCGTCGGTTATGGTCTGGGCAAGGCCGCCGAAGTTTCCGAGGCCATCATCAAGGGCATCGCTGATGCCAAGAAGAACATGGTCAAGGTTTCTCTGGACGGCGACACCATTCCTCATGATGTGATCGGCATCTTCGGTGCCGGCACCGTTCTGCTGAAGCCCGCTCCCGAAGGTACCGGCGTTATCGCCGGCGGCGCTGTCCGTGCCGTGATGGAAGCGGTTGGCATCAAGAACATCTGCGCCAAGTGCATGCGCTCCAACAACCCTCAGAACGTGGTCAAGGCCACCATGGCTGGCCTGATGAGCCTGCGTTCTCCTGAGCAGGTTGCTGCTGTCCGCGGCAAGAGCGTGGAAGAAATCGTCGGTTAAGGAGGGCTTTTACAATGGCAAATCTGAAGATTACCCTGGTTAAGAGCCTCAACGGCCGTCTGGAAAAGCACATCGCCACCGCCCACTCCCTGGGCCTGCGCAAGATCGGCAATGTGACCATCCAGCCCGACAACACTCAGACCCGCGGCAAGATTGCCAAGATTGGCTACCTGCTGCAGGTTACCGAAGTTGAATAAGGAGGAGAAGATCCATGGAACTGTTTAACCTTTCTCCTGTCAAGGGTTCTACCCAGGTAGGTAAGCGTAAGGGCCGTGGTCACGGCAGCGGCAACGGCAAGACCGGCGGCCGCGGTCACAAGGGCCAGAAGGCTCGTTCCGGCGGCAAGGTCCGTGCCGGTTTCGAAGGCGGCCAGATGCCTCTGGTGCGCCGTATTCCCAAGCGTGGCTTCAACAACATCTTCGCGAAGCCCCTGACTGCCATCAACCTGGCTGTTCTGAACCGCTTTGAGGATGGCGCAGTGGTGGACGCTGCTGCTTTGATTGAAAAGGGCATCATCTCCGACTGCCCCTATGGTCTGAAGGTTCTGGCTAACGGCACCCTGACCAAGAAAATTACTGTTAAGGCCGCGGCTTTCTCTGAGTCTGCTAAGGAAAAAATCGAGCAGGCAGGCGGAAAGGCCGAGGTGGTTTAAGTGTTCAAGACGCTGAAGAATGCCTGGGGTATTCCTGAGCTTCGCAAGAAGATCATGTTCACCCTGTTCATCCTCCTGATTTACCGTGTGGGTTGTGTGATTCCGGTTCCCTACATTGATGCTGCGGAGCTGTCCCACTACTTCCAGGAAACTCTGTCGAACACCATTCTGGGCCTGTACAACGCCATGTCCGGTTCCGGCCTGTCCCAGGCCAATGTTCTGGCGCTGTCCATCCAGCCCTACATTAACGCTTCTATTATCATCCAGCTGCTGACCGTGGCTATCCCCGCTCTGGAGCGGATGGCCAAGGACGAGGGCGAGGAAGGTAAGAAGAAGATTAACGCCATCACCCGGTACACCACCGTGGGTCTGGGCCTGCTGATGGGCTTCGGCTACTACAGCATGCTCAACTCCGCCGGTATCATCACCGAGAGCGGCTTTATCCCCGCTCTGGTCATCATCCTGACCTTCACCGCCGGTTCCACCGTGGTGATGTGGCTGGGTGAGCAGATTACCGAGCATGGCATCGGCAACGGCATCTCCATGATTCTGTTTGCCAACATCATTTCCGGCATTCCTTCCATGGTCGGCACGCTGGTGAGCCTGTTTACCGCCAAGACCTGGTGGCAGCCCATTGTGATTCTGGTGGGCATGGCTGCGCTGATTGTCTTCATTGTGTTCATCAATGATGCCGAGCGCCGCATTCCCGTTCAGTACGCCAAGCGCGTGGTCGGCCGGAAGGTTTACGGCGGCCAGAGCACCAATATGCCCATCAAGGTGGCCATGTCCGGTGTTATGCCCGTCATTTTCGCCCAGTCCATCTGCTCCCTGCCCGCTACCGTCTGCGTGTTCGCAGGCTGGAACGACGGCTGGTTCTACGACCACTTCGTTTCTAACGAATCCTGGTTCTATGTGGTGATGTACGGCCTGATGATTTTCTTCTTCAGCTGGTTCTACTCCACCATTCAGTATGACCCCGTGGAGATTTCCAACAACCTGAAGAAGAACGGCGGCTTCATCCCCGGCTTCCGTCCCGGCAAGCCCACCGCTGACTTCATCAAGAAGGTTATCGCCAAGATCGTTGTTTTCGGCGCTGTTTATCTGGCTGTTGTTGCCCTGCTGCCCGTGGTGGCAGGTAACCTGCTGTCCTCCGTCAAGAGCCTGGCCATCGGCGGTACTTCCGTCATCATCGTGGTCGGTGTTGCTCTGGAGACGGTGAAGGCACTGGAAGCACAGATGCTGATGCGTCATTACAAGGGTTTCCTGGACTAATCCGGGAGGTGGCAGGATGAATTTGATCCTACTGGGCGCCCCCGGCGCCGGAAAGGGGACACAAGCGGAGTTGCTGATTGAAAAGCTCTCCATCCCCGCCATATCTACCGGGGCAATGCTCAGAGAGTCCATGAACAATGGCTCTGAACTGGGCAAGCAGGTACACGAAATCATGGAACGCGGTATGCTGGTTCCCGATGATGTGATTATGGCCATTGTGGCCGAGCGCATCACCGCGGACGACTGCAAAAACGGCTTTATCCTGGACGGGGTGCCCCGCACCCTGTCCCAGGCAAAGGCCCTGGACGCAGCCGGCATCCCCGTGGACTATGTAATTTCTCTTGAGATTGCCGACGATGTGATTGAAAAGCGCATGAGCGGCCGCCGGGTTTGCTCCGGCTGCGGCGCCAGTTTCCACATCGAAAACAATCGCCCAAAAACCGAAGGTATCTGTGATCACTGCGGCGCGGCTCTGACCATTCGGGAAGACGACGCACCGGAAACGGTGCGCAACCGCCTGAAGCTGTATCACGAAAAGACGGAAGTCCTGAAGGACTACTATGCCCAGCAGGGCAAGCTGGTTCTCATTGAGGGCAACCAGCCTATCCAGGATGCCAATCGGGATATTTTGGTGGCAATAGGGGCAAAGGCATGATCATAATCAAAAGTGGACATGACATTGATGCGATGCGCCAGGCTTGTAAAATTACCGCGGCAGCCCGTGCCTTGGCAGGGGAAATGGTAAGACCCGGCGTCAGCACCAAAGAGATTGACAAAGCCGTCCGCGAGTTTATCGTGGGGCAGGGCGCGAAACCGTCGTTCCTGAACTATCACGGCTTTCCCGGCAGCGCTTGCGTCAGCGTCAACAGCACCGTTATCCACGGCATTCCCGGCGGATATGTGCTGAAGGACGGGGACATTGTTTCCATTGATGTGGGCGCTTACTTTAAGGGGTTCCACGGCGATTGTGCAGCCACTTTTCCCTGCGGCACCATCAGTGCCGAAGCTGAAAAGCTGATTGCTGTTACAAAGCAGAGCTTCTTCGAAGGCATCCGCTTTGCAAAATTGGGACACCGCGTGTCCGACATCTCCCATGCCATACAGACGTATGTGGAGTCTAACGGTTTTTCAGTTGTGCGTTCATTCGTAGGTCACGGCGTTGGCGCGCAGCTGCATGAAGAGCCGGAAGTGCCGAATTTCGGCAATCCCGGCCGTGGTCCCAGATTGCTTCCCGGCATGACCCTGGCCATTGAGCCCATGGTCAATGCAGGCACCCACGAGGTTCGCGTCCTGAAGGACGGCTGGACCACCGTGACGGCCGACGGCAAGCTGTCTGCCCACTATGAAAATACTGTACTCATCACCGACGGCGAGCCGGAAATACTCACCGTCACAGAAGGACTTTAACAAATAGCCCAGGAAACCGGATTTTTTCCATGTACCTGGAAAGAAAAAGGACCGAACTGGACTGCAGGTCCTTCGCTCTGAGACCAGAGTCGTCCTCGGCAGACGCTGGGCGACAAAGTGCTCAACAGCGAATTACGAAGAGAAACCGGCATTTGCCGGGAAATGCAAAGTCACAACCTGAGGAGGTTTCTAACTTGGCAAAAGACGACGTAATCGAGATTGAGGGCATCGTTACCGATGCACTGCCGAATGCTATGTTCACTGTTGACATTGGCAACGGACACACCATTCTGGCACACATTTCCGGCAAGCTCAGAATGAATTTCATTAAGATCTTGCCCGGTGACAAAGTAACCGTACAAATGTCTCCTTATGATCTGACTCAGGGTCGGATCACCTGGAGAAGCAAGTAACACTTAGAGATATTTTTTCTCATATGGAGGTTCAACAGTATGAAAGTAAGACCGTCCGTTAAACCCATGTGCGAGAAGTGCAAGGTCATTAAGCGCAAGGGTCGCGTAATGGTAATTTGCGAAAACCCGAAACACAAGCAGAGACAAGGCTAATAGGAGGTGCTGACAAAATATGGCACGTATTTCTGGTATCGATCTTCCCCGCGATAAGCGAATTGAAGTTGCTCTGACTTATATCTACGGCATCGGTCCGGCTCGGGCTGCCAAGGTCCTGGAGACCACCGGCATCAACCCCGACACCCGCGTGAAGGACCTGACCGAGGATCAGGAAGCCCTGCTGCGTGATGCCATCGAGCATCACTACATCATCGAGGGTGACCTGCGCCGTGAAGTCGGCATGAACATTAAGCGGCTGAGCGAAATCGGCTGCTACCGTGGTCTGCGTCATCGCCGTGGCCTGCCTTGCCATGGCCAGCGCACCAAGACCAACGCCCGTACCCGCAAGGGTCCCAAGAAGACCATTGCGAACAAGAAGAAGTAAGGAGGGATATGTAAATGGCTGCTAAAGCTGCTGCTAAGAAGGTTATTAAGCGCCGTCGCGAGCGCAAGAATATTGAAAAGGGTGCGGCACATATCCGTTCCTCTTTCAACAACACCATGGTGACCATCACCGACCTGGAAGGCAACGCCCTGTCCTGGGCTTCCTCCGGCGGACTGGGCTTCCGTGGCTCCCGTAAGTCTACCCCCTTCGCTGCCCAGACCGCTGCAGAAACTGCCGCGAAGGCTGCGATTGACGCCTGTGGCCTGAAGACTGTGGAAGTCTTCGTTAAGGGTCCCGGTCAGGGCCGTGAGGCCGCTATCCGTGCACTCCAGTCCGCTGGTCTGGAAGTCGTCTCCCTCAAGGATGTCACCCCCATTCCTCACAATGGCTGCCGTCCTCCCAAGAGACGCCGTGTCTGATTTTGGTATAGGAGGAATTATTCAATATGGCTAAGAATATGCAGCCCGTGCTGAAGCGTTGCAGAAAGCTGGGCGTTTCTCCTGCCGCAATGGGTTACGCTAAGACTTCCAACAAGAACCCCGGCGGTCAGAGAAGAACCAAGAAGTCTGAGTACGCTTCTCAGCTGACCGAGAAGCAGAAGGTCAAGTTTGTTTATGGCATCCAGGAGAAGCAGTTCCGTAACTACTACGATAAGGCTTCCCGTATGCCCGGCAACACCGGCGAGGAGTTGCTGACTTTCGTGGAGCGCCGTCTGGACAATGTCGTGTACCGTCTGGGCTTTGCCAACTCCCGCCGCCAGGCTCGCCAGCTGGTGAACCATGGCCACTTTACTGTTAACGGCAACCGCGTCAACATCCCCAGCTATCTGGTCAAGACTGGCGATGTGGTGGCCGTTTGCGAAAAGAGCGTTTCCAACACCTTCTTCAAGAATCTGAAGGAAGCCGATACGTTTGTTGCTGCCCCCAAGTGGCTCGACCGTGATAAGAATACCCTCACCGGTAAGGTCATTGCTATGCCCACGAAGGACGATATCGACTTCGATATCGCTGTGCACCTCATCGTCGAGTTGTACTCCAAGTAATCGACCGACCCCCTGTAAGTTCGTATTGTCAATTGTGGGGTGCATTCTACACCCCATACTCTTGAGAAGGAGGGTTTATCGTTCATGGTAGAAATTGAAAAGCCTCGCATTACCTGCCTGGATAATCCTGAGGATCTGTCCTACGGCAAATATGTGGTGGAGCCTCTGGAGAGAGGCTACGGCATGACGCTGGGCAACTCTCTGCGCCGGATCCTGCTGAGCAGCCTGCCCGGCTACGCAGCCACTTCTGTGAAGATTGCCGGTGTCCAGCACGAGTTTTCCACCATCCCCGGTGTTACCGAGGATGTGACGGAAATCGTTCTGAACATCAAGCGCATGATCATGAAGCTGCACTGCCCGGAGGTTAAGACCATCTACATCGATGCCGTTGGCCCCTGCGAAGTCACCGCCGGTGACTTCCAGGCGGATAGCGAGGTCGAGATTATGAACCCGGAACTGCATATCTGCACTCTGGGCGAAGGCGCCACTTTTAACATGGAAGTCACCCTGTCCCAGGGCCGTGGCTACGATTCCGCTGACCGGAATAAGACTGCCCAGACCCCCATCGGTGTGATTCCCATCGACTCCATCTATTCCCCTGTGACCAAGGTGAATTACTCGGTGGAGCCCACCCGTGTCGGTGACAAGACCGATTACGACAAGCTGACCCTTGAGGTCTGGACCGATTCCACCATCACTGCCAAGGACGCCGTGTCCCTGGGTGCCAAGATTCTCAGCGACCATCTGACGGTGTTCACCAACCTGTCCGACAGCGTCGCCACTTCCTCCACCGTGGTGGAGAAGGTGCAGGATCGCCCCGACGCAAAGCTGTCCATGACCATTGATGAGCTGGATCTGTCCGTCCGGAGCTTTAACTGCCTGAAGCGGGCCAACATCAACACCGTCGCCGACCTGATTAACAAGACCGGCGAGGATATGATGAAGGTTCGGAACATGGGCAAGAAGTCCCTGGACGAGGTGCAGAAGAAGCTGGAGATGATGGGCCTGTCCCTGGCCAGCGAAGATTCTGCCGGCAACAACTAATCGCTAACCTTTTAGAAGGAGGAAACGTTCATGTTTGGCACTCGTAAGCTGGGTAAGACCAGCACTCAGAGAAAGGCACTCCTGCGTCAGCAGGTGACCGACCTGCTGGCCAACGGCAAGATGGAAACCACTTTCTATCGCGCCAAGGAAGTGCAGCCCGTGGTTGAGAAGATGATCACCCTGGGCAAGAAGGGCGGCCTGGTCAACTACCGCAGAGCTCTGGCTTTCATCACCAAGGAAGATGTCGCTCACAAGCTGTTCAACGAGATTGCTCCCAAGTACGCTGACCGCAACGGTGGTTACACCCGCGTGACCCGTACCGGCGCTCGCCGCGGCGATGCTGCTGAAATGGCAATCATCGAGCTGGTGTAATCGACCTGCTTTGATACAAGATAAGCCCGTACCGGTTTCGGTGCGGGCTTTTTTGCACCCAAAGGGGGACACCGCCCGGTGCCCACAAAATGCGCCCAATGTCCGATTTTCGGTCATAGTGCATAAAATAGCGTGCACTATTTTGTGAAATGCAAATGTTCATCCTTTGTTGACATTCGGGGCCGACAAGACAATAAAATCAGCGATGGGGTACCCCATCCTCTTTCCCTCCGGGAAAGAGGATGAACCTCTGAATAAGGAAAGGAAGGAAAAATATCATGAAAACAAGCAAAAAAGCACTGTTTGGAAGCGTTCTTTCTCTGTTGCTGTGCTGCTCCATGCTGGTGGGCACAACCTTTGCATGGTTTACAGATGAAGTATCTTCCGGCATCAACACCATTCAGTCCGGTACATTGGATATTGGCCTTTATGAAATGCCCGCCACCAAGGTGTTCAACATGAGTGAGCTGAGCACCTACACCGATTTGGAAAACGGAAAACTGTCTTTCCGTGACAAAAATGGCAAGACCGACATCCTGTGGGAGCCTGGCGCAACCTTTATGACCCCTGATTTCACGGTCGTGAACAAGGGCAACCTGAACGCGAAAGCAAAAATCGCCATCACCGGCATTGACGCCGATGAGAAACTGCTAGAAGTGATTGACTTTGATATTGAAGTCTGCGTTTATGGCTATGGCAGCGGCGCTGAAATTTGGGGCAGCCTGACGGACTACGCACCTGACGGCGAAATCAAGCTTGCAGCCAACCAGCCCTATACCGCACTGAGAATCGTGGCGAAAATGGACGAGGCTGCCGGAAATGAGTATCAGGGCCTGACCCTCGACGGCATCGGCATTACAGTCCTTGCCACGCAGGATGCCAATGAAGCTGACAGCTTCAATAACCAGTATGATAAGGATGCTACACATCCCGCACCCTCTGTTTCCATCAGCTCGGATGACGAACTGGCTGATGCCATGTATGGAAGCGGAACGCTCAAACTCGTAAATGACATCGTCGTGGATGATTACACCAAGTGGATCGTTGGCCGTGAAAACCAAAATATCGTTTTGGACATGAACGGTAAGACGATGGTGCTTGGCAACAGCAGGCTCGATCCTATGGTTTCGACAGATGCAAATTCTGTTCTGACCATTACCGGCAACGGTACCTTTGATTTGGGAAGCTTCAAGTCCGCGACTGCTGTATTCTCCGTCCGCGGTGAAATTATCATTGAGAACGGTACATTTGTGAGAAACCGTGATGACGGCAATACCGGTATGTTGATTTACAGTGGCCAGCCGTGGGAAAAGGATGGCTCCGGTAAAATTATTATCAAGGGCGGCTACTTTGACAGCGGTTGCAGCACCGCGGATTGTGCCAGAAAGACGCTGGTCCGCGGAACCAACGGCGAACTCAAGGTTTACGGCGGTACTTTCGTTGGTATGAACCCTGCCTGGGGCTATAACGGATATTACTTCCTGGAGGGCCAGACCAGCGCAGAAGTTCCTGCTGCTTACACAATCATCGAGGGCACCACCTCTGATGGCCGTCCCACCTATACCGTAATTTACAATCCGTAACAGCAAAACATCCGGCCTGTCCCTGCGGGGACGGGCCGGATATTTCGTTTGTGTCGAGGTAACACCCCGGCATTTTGGCAGAATTGCCGCCGGCGAAGCGGATAAATTGGAATTTGTCGGGCTGTTTCCATTAGCCCATTGTAGGGCGAGGTCTTATTGATTGTTGTATGATTGCCCCCGGCAATCATATATATGCCAATTCCCTGCGGGCGCACCGCCTCGCCGCTCAGAGGTAAAAAGTTTGTCATTCTGAGGCAGCGGAGTGAGTCGAAGAA
>JBGVFB010000012.1:0-31888 GCA_045120675.1 Faecousia sp.
GATTGAAGTAACAGAAGAATGGGTAGATCAGCAGATGGAGCTTGAGAACAATCTGGATGCTTTCCTCGCTCTGGCAGAAAAGTATGTGGATATTCCGGAACTGACACCGACTATCGTAAACGAGTTTATCAAGAAAATCCTTGTTTATGCACCGGATAAATCCAGCGGAAAGCGTCAGCAGCGAGTTCGCATCTTCTTCAACTTCCTTGATGAAGTGGAAATTCCCGCTGTATTTGAACCCATCATCTACGAAAGACCTACTAAAAACAGAAAAACGGCGTGACCTTTTGGTCACACCGTTCTTCTGCAACTTAAATAGTTACTTATCCCTATTAAGCCTTCGATTTCAGGGTTTTTCTTTCAATTGCTGAACGTATTGTGAGGGATCTCTATGAACTATGCTGCCATCCGCCATGAGGCAACGCAGGACTACTGTTACTGTCTGACCCCCGGCAAATTTCTGTTCCGGCTGCAGACCGGAAAGCATGACCTGCGCAGCGTCACACTGCACACGCGGGATAAATATCTGCCCCTGAAGCTGAAAGACACACGCAAAGCAACGCCCATGCGTTGGGTTGCCGCAGACCAGTTCCGGGATTACTATGAGGCAGAACTGGAATTCCATGTAGTTTGTCTGCGCTATTGCTTCGAATTGGAAGACCTCGAAGGAAATCGCGTCTTTTTCAGCAACTGCGGTTTTACTGATACGATCCCCGACGATATGGAGCGGCTGTTTGACTGCCCCCAGACACTCCGGGAGGAAGAATGCTTCCATGCGCCCAGTTGGGCAGCCAACAAAGTAGTCTATCAGATTTTCCCCTCCCGTTTTGCCACGCATAAGCCGGTTAAGGACAGTGTCTGGTATCAGTCTCCCATCGGTCCACGCGCCAATCTGGAAGGTTCCCTGCGGGGTATCATTCAGCGGCTGGACTATATCCGCGATTTGGGTGTCGACATTTTGTATCTGACACCCATCTTCTACTCCAACTCCACGCACAAATACGATACAATTGATTATTATACCATTGATCCGTCCTTCGGCACAGAAGCGGACCTGACTGAACTGGTAACAAAGGCCCACGAATTGGGTCTGCGCGTGATACTGGACGGTGTGTTCAACCACACATCCCCGGAGTTCTTCGCATTCGCGGACATTGTAAAGCAGGGTGCCTCCTCCCCATTCAAGGACTGGTATTATGTGGATAAATTCCCGGTTTGCAGGATTCCCGGACTGCATAACTACAAATGCTTCGGTTACTTCTGGGGCATGCCTAAGGTGAATCTGCAATGCACCGCTGCTGCGGAATATTTCACCGGTGTGGCACTCCACTGGCTCCGCAAGTCCGGTGCGGACGGCTGGAGGCTGGATGTAGCCGACGAAATTTCCCACCACTTCTGGCGCAGTTTCCGCAAAGCTGTAAAAGCAGAATTTCCCGAAGCACTGATCGTAGGCGAAGTGTGGCACCATGCGCCGGATTTCCTGCAGGGTGACCAATGGGACAGCGTGATGAATTATCCCTTCTACCGCAGCGTTCTGGATTTCGCGGCAGAGGATTCCATCACTGCCGGCGATTTTCTGGGAAATCTGGGATTTCAGCGGGGTAATACCCACAGCGCGGCCTATCCCCTGCTGTGGAATCTGATTGGCAGTCATGATACGGCGAGAATCCTCCATCTATGCGGCGAAGACAAGCGCCGCCAGAAACTGGCCGCAGCACTTCAGCTGCTGATGCCCGGCATGCCCATGATCTATTATGGTGACGAAGTTGCCATGACTGGCGCAAAAGATCCCGATTGCCGCAGAGGTATGCTGTGGGATGAAGCACATCAGGATAAGGATATGCTTCATTGGTACCGCAGACTTCTGCAGCTACGCAAGGAAATTCCCGCCATCACGGAGGGCTTAATCAGCTGTCAGGTAACACGCGATGATGCTGGTTTCATTCGGATCACACGCAGCCTGAAGGGACAGAATGTGACGCTGTTATTCTGCTCAAAGGACACTTCTGTGGAGTTGCCGGAGCTGGCAGGAAAAACCGACCTGCTCAGCAATCAGATCTTCGATGGTCACTTCAAGGGCATTGCCGCAATGGTTCTGCAATAATTCCATATATTTCAGGGGCTCCTGCTATCAGGATCCCCTGATTTTTTCTTCGACATTTTCGGACAAATTGTCTTTTTTTGCAAGCACTCCGTAGAAATCTACAATTATCTTCTATCTATTCTTGAAATTTTTTAGATTGTGTAGTATGATGTTCTTTAGTGATATTCTGAAAACAATATTGACTACTATTAGGAGGATTCCCTATGATCACTTGGAAAAATATGGACGCTCTTGCTTCTTATGAAGCACTGAAGGCTACCACTCCCATCGCACTGGCCAAGGCCATGAGCGGTGAGAACGGTGCAGAGCGCGTGAAGAAGTACACCGTCCCCATGGGTGCCGGCCTGAACTTCAACTACGGTGCAAGACCTGTTGATGAGAGCATTCTGGAAGCCCTGGCCGCATTCGCCAAGGAGCAGCAGCTGACCGGAAAGTATGCCGCACTGTACAACGGTGAAGTCATCAATACCGGTGAGAAGCGCCGCGTGCTGCATCAGCTGACCCGTGGCCAGCTGGGCGACGATGTGATTGCTGACGGTGTCAACAAGCGCGAGTTCTATGTGGGCGAGCAGAATAAGATTGCTGCCTTTGCAAACAAGGTTCATAACGGCGAGCTGACCAACGCCGCCGGCGAGAAGTTCACCACCGTCGTGCAGATCGGCATCGGCGGCTCTGATCTGGGTCCCCGCGCCATGTATCTGGCTCTGGAGAACTGGGCAAAGGTCAATGGCACCCTGAAGATGAAGGCTGAGTTCATCTCCAATGTCGACCCTGACGATGCAGCCGGTGTCCTGAGCAAGATCGATGTAGCTCACTCCATCTTCGTTCTGGTTTCCAAGTCCGGCACCACACTGGAGACCCTGACCAACGAATCCTTCGTCAAGGACGCACTGGCCAAGGCAGGTCTGGACGCATCCAAGCACATGATCGCCGTTACCTCCGAAACCTCTCCTCTGGCAAAATCTGCTGATTATCTGGCAGCTTTCTTCATGGATGACTATATCGGCGGCCGTTACTCCTCCACCTCCGGTGTTGGTGGCGCAGTCCTGAGTCTGGCATTCGGCCCCGATGTCTTTGCCCGTTTCCTGAACGGTGCTGCTGAGGCCGACGTACTGGCCAAGAACGAGGATCTGCTGGCTAACCCCGCCATGCTGGATGCTCTGATCGGTGTTTACGAGCGCAACATTCTGGGCTATCCCTGCACTGCAGTGCTGCCCTACTCTCAGGCTCTGTCCCGCTTCCCTGCTCACCTGCAGCAGCTGGATATGGAGTCCAACGGCAAGTCCGTCAACCGTTTCGGCGAGCCCGTGAATTACGTCACCGGCCCTGTCATCTTCGGCGAGCCCGGCACCAATGGCCAGCACTCCTTCTATCAGCTGCTCCATCAGGGCACTGACATCATCCCCCTGCAGTTCGTTGGTTTCCGTAACAGCCAGATGGGCAGCGATGTGATCATCGAGGGTTCCACCTCCCAGCAGAAGCTGTGTGCCAACGTGGCTGCTCAGATCGTGGCATTTGCCTGCGGCAAGGATGACACCAACCTGAACAAGAAGTTCGAAGGCGGCCGCCCCTCCTCCATCATCATCGGCGAGCAGCTGACTCCCGAGGCTCTGGGCGCTCTGCTTGCCCACTTCGAGAACAAGGTCATGTTCCAGGGCTTTGCATGGAATCTGAACAGCTTCGACCAGGAAGGCGTCCAGCTGGGCAAGGTTCTGGCCAAGAAGGTTCTGGCACACGATACCGACGGTGCCCTGAAGGTCTATTCCGATCTGCTGAACATCTAAATTACATACAAAAAGTCCTTGAAGTTCCGGCTTCAAGGACTTTTTTGATGTAAATGACCGCTGACGATTCATCAGCGGTCAAATAAGTTTTCTTCCTTTTGGGGCAGGTCGTAGAAGGCTGCAAGTTCGGCCACCCCTATTAGATTTGCACCCATCTGCTCCAGCAGAATCATCGCTTCACTGCCATCGTTGAAGCAGTATACATCACTCCATCCGGCGCGAAGATTCTTTATGGTGCCGTCCCATGTGCCACCCATTTTTAAGGAGGACTGGGCAACGAAAGTCTTCAGACCCAATGCGTGGATGATCCGATTGCGGCTCAACGCCCGCTGGGAAGAGAACTCTTCTGCAAATCCATCCTCGCAGACATACAGAATGTTGTCCCGAAGCGGATGCCTGTAAAGCTCGTCTGCCACCACACTGATTACTTGTCCGCCCGCGGCAAGGCATGCATCCTGCGCCGTTCGGTCAGCTCCCCGTGCGTTGCCCGAAACCAGCACGTAACCCTGCAACGCAGCTTGCCTGCCAACCTCTGCCGCAAATGCGACATTTCTTTCAGAAAGATCACGGCTTCCCACCAGAGCGACCGCCGGCTGCTTCAACAAGGATACATCACCTTTGACCCACAAGCATCCGGGGCTGTCCAGTCCAAGGCGCTTGCGCAGCAGCAGCGGATAGTCATCGCTGACGCGGGTAACCGGTACGCAATCACAGGCTGCAGCCCGCTTCAGGTAATCGTTCAGTAAACGTTCCTCTGAAAGCAGCGCCACAATTCCCGCAGCCATCTCCCGATTATACCCCAATGCGATCAGGTCATCGGGGTTCAATTCCCTATTTCCGTCCGTTCTTTCCGCCGTCTGCATTCTGCGGGCAAGGGTACGCAGCTGTGCCGTTGACAAAGGTCTGCGCTGCGCGTCACCTAAGTGGGAGCTAAGCAGCAGGAATCCCCGCTCTGCGGCTTTCAACGGAATCTCCTTTTGGGCTGAACCGGTGCTTTGACCTCTTCCTCGGTCAGGCTGCCGTCCGCACCCAGTACCATGGGCTTTACAGCATAGTTGGAATACTTTGCGATCTCATCCAGCTTGGCTTTCTCCGTAAAGTTGCCAATAATAGCCCATGCAACACCCTTGCGCTTGGCACGACCGGTACGGCCGATGCGGTGGACATAGTATTCATTTTCTTCCGGAACATCGAAATTAATGACGCAGTCCACATCGTCCACGTCGATACCACGGGACGCAACATCGGTAGCAATCAGCACCTGCAGCTTACCGTCGCGGTATTTCTGCATGGCTTTTTCACGCAGACTCTGCTTGATGTCGCCGTGGATGCATTCGCAGTCGAGTCCTGCCCGCTGGAAATCATCACACAGCCGTTGGCACATGACCTTGGTATTGCAGAAGATCATGACACGTTCGTAACCCTGGGTCTTAATCAGCCGCAGGGTCGTCTCTGCTTTTTCCAGCGGCGTAACGGTCATGCAGTACTGGTCAATATCAGGACGGTCTTCTTTCTTGGGTTCAACGGTGATCTCCACCTCGTCACGCTGGTACATCCAGGAAACGGTCATGACCTCCTGAGAAATGGTTGCAGAGAACAGACCCAGATTCTTGCGGTTTTTGACCTTCTCGATAATCTTAGTCACATCCTTGAAAAAGCCCATGTCCAGCATCCGGTCTGCTTCATCCAGCACCACAGTCTGGATCTTATCCAGACGAATGGTCTTGCGGTTATAGTGGTCCATCAGCCGTCCGGGGGTAGCCACGACGATCTGGGGCTTCTTTTCCAGCTGGCGGATCTGACCGCCAATGCCGGTGCCACCATAAAGAACGGCCACGCGGATGCCGTTATAATAGGTCAGCAGTCCCCGCAGTTCGTCACCGATCTGGATGGCCAGTTCACGGGTGGGCGCCAGAATCAGGCCCTGAACTGCATCACTCTCTGCGTCAATATGCTCGATCATGGGAATTCCGAAGGCGAAGGTCTTGCCGGTACCGGTGGGTGCCTTGGCAATCACATCGCGCCACTGCATAAAATGAGGAATGGCTTCCGCCTGAATGGTGGTAGGCCAGCCATAACCCTTTTTCTCCAAAGCCTTCAGCATGGCTTCACTTAAGCCAAGATCCTGAAAGGTAATATTGCTTTCCATATCTTTCTTCCTTTGTATCTGAATTCATAGATTATATTATTTTATCATTTTTTCGCCGAAAGCGCAACTGTCTTTCGCTGTTTCCAGAAAATTAAGATTTGAAATTCACGTATCGGTGGACAAACGGGCAAAAATATGGTATGATAACTTATCATATTATGAGAAATTATGCGGTTTTGGATTTCCTGAAAATTCAAGGCGCACTCCTTGTAAAAAAGGAGAGGAGATTTTACTTATGGGCAAACTAATCGTAATTGAAGGTACCGACGGTTCCGGCAAATCCACCCAGTTTCGTCTGCTGACGGAGCGAGTGGCCGCAGAAGGATACAAATTTCAGAAACTGGTTTTCCCCCAGTATCAGGAGGAAAGCTCCGCACTGATCCGGATGTACTTAAGCGGCGAATTTGGCAGCAAGCCTTCCGATGTCAATGCGTATGCCGCTTCTGCATTCTATGCGGTTGACCGTTACGCATCCTATAAAAAGGTATGGGGCCAGTGGTACGAAAACGGCGGTCTGGTTCTTTCTGACCGGTACACCACTTCCAATGCTGTCCATCAGGCATCCAAGGAATCCGGCGAGAATCAGGGTAAATTCCTCAGCTGGCTCTATGAATTTGAGTATGACAAGCTGGGTCTTCCCCGCCCCGACCTCGTAATCTATCTGGATGTCCCCACGAACTTTACCGAAAAGATGATGCGTGGCCGTGAGGCTGAAACCAACACATCCGCTGACATTCACGAAAAGGATATGGAATATCTGGCCACCTGCCGCCGGACAGGACGCGCAGCTGCCGCATTCTACAACTGGACTGTGATCAACTGCGTCAAGGATGGGGGCATGCGTTCCATCGAAGACATTCACGAAGAAATCTACCGCTATGTTGCGGCTTATCTGGAGGACTGATTATGGTTTACATGTTACTGGGTACCGGTTTTGAAGAAACTGAAGCAATTGCACCTCTGGATCTGCTGCGCCGCGCCGGTGTGGAAATCCAGACCGTCGGCATCAACGGAAAAATTGTCTACGGCAGCCACAAGATTGGCATTGAAGCCGATATCGAACTGCATGAAATGGATCTGACCGCGCTGGAAATGATCATTCTGCCCGGTGGACTGGGTGGTGTCGCTTCTGCACGTGCCAGCGAGGCAGCTATGAATGCACTGAAATTTGCATGGGATAACGGTAAGTACGTTGCCGCTATCTGCGCCGGTCCCACGGTTCTTGCTGATCTTGGCATCACCGATCAGAAGCAGGCTACCTGCTACCCCGGCTGCGAAGACGGCATGGGTGATGCCGTGATGGTTCCCGGCGCCGCTGCTGTAACCGACGGCCGCCTGACCACCGGCACTTCTGCCGGCTGTGCCATTCCCTTCGGTCTGGAGCTGATCAAGCAGCTGAAGGGCGAAATTGAAGCGGAGCGTATCCGAAAGCAGATTGTGATCCGCTGACAGGAGGAAACTGACATGAAAGAATCCAACTTCTCTGAGGAGTTTGATTTTACTGAAGAATTAAATCTGACCGATGATTTCCCCGCGGAAGAAATCATGGCTGATGAGGATTTGCTGGAAGCAGCACTGCTTTCAGATGAGGTCATCCCCGATGAAGAATTGGCAGATATTTTAAATGTGGATGATATCATCGCCGATGAAGCTGTATCCGAAAGCACTGATGAAGCCACTGAAGAAATTCATCACGAAGATCTGGAAGTACCGAATACCGACGACGAGCTGATGGCTGCTGATCATGCCATGTACACCGCAGGTCTTCAGCATCCGGAAGATATGGAATTTCATTTTGATGATAACGTCATCGATGAAAATGCACCGGTCATTGAAGAAGAATACCACAAAGTGGAAGAAGTACCTGTGAAGCCCGTTTCCCGCCCCAAGGAGCGGCCTGTCCGAAAGGGCCGTCCCCAGCGGAAAAAGGGTGCCGGTATGCTGGGCATTCCCCATATGCTCGCGACCGTTGTCTGGCTGCTGATTATTGTCGCCATCGGTACAACCCTTGGTCGTATGCTGTGGGTCTGCGCGGCTGACGTGCTGGCCTTCGGCCGCGAGGACAAGGATGTGGTCATTTCCGTCACCACGGACGATACCATGGAATCCATCGCGCAGAAACTGCAGCAGGCCGGTCTTGTCCGCTATCCGGAGCTGTTCCTGCTCTATGCAGATCTGACCGATGCCGAGGAGGACATCACCACCGGCACCTTCACACTGAACACCGTATATGACTACCACGCCCTGGTCAGTCAGATGTCTCCCCGTTCCGGTGCCCGTGCCGTTGTGGAAGACGTGCTGATCCCCGAAGGCTACAACTGCCGCCAGATTTTCGCTCTGCTGGAAGAAAAGGGTATCTGTAAAGCCGCTGATCTGGAAAAGTGGGCTGCAGAGGGTGATCTGTCCGAATACTGGTTCCTGGACGGTGTGGAACGTGGTCATAAGTACTGTCTGGAGGGTTTCCTGTTCCCGGATACCTACGACTTCTACGAAAACAGCACCCCCAGAGCCGCTCTGGAAAAGATGCTGGACGGTTTTGAGTATCGTGTCAGCGAAGAGATACGTGCTAAGATTCCCGTATTGAACGAGCACCTTACCGCAATGATGCGTAAAAATGGTGACAGCGAGGAATTCATTGCCGCCAACCAGTTTGATATTCGCGATGTGGTCAATGTGGCATCTTTGATTGAGAAGGAAACCGCAAGCAACCAGGAGAGTTATCGCATCGCATCTGTCATTTATAACCGTCTGTTTAACTGGGGCAGTACGCCCCGTTATCTGAACATCGATGCCACCATCATCTATGCCCTCGGCGGCAAGAGCGATCTGACAGCCGAAGATATGGCTGTGGACAGTCCCTATAACACCTACACCAATGCTGGCATGACCCCCGGCCCCATTGCGAATCCCGGTCTTGCAAGCATTGAAGCAGCGCTGGATCCCGAAACCACTTCTTACTATTACTATGTGCTGGATCCCGACAAGGGTGCGCATCAGTTCTCCCAGACACTGGCCGAACATGAAAAGAAGATCAAGCAGATCTATGGAGATTGATCCCATGAGAAAATTGGAACTCTTAAGTCCTGCAGGTGATATGGAACGGCTGAAAATGGCCGTTCTGTATGGTGCAGATGCAGTATATCTGGCAGGCACGGCCTTTGGCATGCGTGCCTTTGCCGGTAATTTCACCCCGGAGGAACTCCCTCTGGCGGTGAAGTTCGCCCACGACCACGGTGTCAAAGCCCACGTGACGGTGAACATCATGCCCCGTAACGATGAAGTTGTCGCCCTCCCCGCTTATCTGGAGCAGCTGGATGATGCGGGTGTAGACGCATTGATCGTGGCTGATCTGGGTGCCTTCATGATGGCAGGCAAATATGCGCCCCACTGCGAGCGGCATATTTCCACCCAGCAGTCCATTGCCAACTACGAATGCGCCCAGAGCTGGTTTGACTTGGGTGCCCAGCGCGTGGTTCTGGCCAGAGAATGCAGTCTGAAAGAGATCGCAGAAATCCGGCAGAAGGTAGACCCGGCACTGGAGATTGAAACCTTCGGTCACGGTGCCATGTGCGTCAGCTATTCCGGCCGGTGTCTGCTGAGCAACTATATGACCGGCCGTGACTCCAACCGCGGTGCCTGCGCCCAGCCCTGCCGCTATCAGTACGCACTGATGGAGGAAAAGCGTCCCGGTGAATACTTCCCCGTTTACGAGGATGAAAAGGGCACTTACATCCTCAATTCCCGCGATATGTGCACCATCGACCACCTGAAAGATCTGATGGATGCTGGTATCGACTGCATCAAGATCGAAGGCCGTGCAAAATCCGCCTACTATGCGGCCATTGTCACCGGTGCCTACCGCCATGTAATCGATGATATCTACGCAGGCCGTAAAATCGACAAGGTCTGGCGCGATGAAGTAGATCACGTTTCCCACCGCATTTACTCCACCGGCTTCTATTACGGCGAGCCGGGTCAATATGTGGAAAATTCCCGTTACATCCGTGAATGGCAGATCGTCGCAAAAGTCGAAGAATGCGACGAGAACGGTCTGGCGCTGTGCAGCCTGAACAATAAGTTCCGCGCAGGCGATGCACTGGAAGTCGTTGGCCCCGATCTGCGGCCCTTTGAGATTGCACCTGAGAACTTGACTGATCTGGAAGGCAATCCGCTGGACGAGCCCAGAACGCCCCAGATGAAGTTCTATATGCGGCTGCCCAAGCAGGTTCCCGCCCTGAGCATGATCAGAAGAAGCGTGGATCTTTCCGCCAAATAAAAGAAGCACCGGACTTATGTCCGGTGCTTTTTTACAGTTCGTATACCCTTGCGTTGGCATTTTCCTCAGAAAAGTAGAAGTACGCATCGTTTGTCATATCCTCAAAATAGGTGCGCACCGAGCGGCAAACACCGCCGTGACAGACCAGAAGTATATTCTCCCCCGGATATTTTTCCCGCAACTCTTCAACAAGTCCGTAGACCCGGTGCGCCACATCCATCTGGGATTCCCCACCGGGATAGCGGTAGGCAAACATTCGCTTATTGGCAAGATATCCGGGATCTTTCCGGTCTTTTCCCTCATAAATACCGAAGTTCTGCTCGATCAGCCGTTCGTCAAACGAAATGGAAAGTCCGTGTTTTTCCGCAACTGCTTCCGCCGTTTGGCGGGCACGGATCATGGGCGATGCGATAATCCGGTCAATGGATACACCTGCCAGTCTTTCTGCCAGCAGCATTGCCTGTTCCTTGCCACGTTCATTCAGCGGAATATCTGTTCTGCCACAGATGATATTCCGGGCATTCCAGGAAGTTTCACCGTGGCGCGCAACGTAAATCTTCATAACATCCTCCTGCAAAAGGGAGGGGCAAATCCCCTCCCCTACAGTTAATTCTTCAAGCTCTGGATCGGTGCGGGAATGCGTCCACCGCGGGCAACAAAGTCCACTGCAGACTCCGGATGAACCGGCATAACAGGAGCGCTGCCCAGCAGACCACCCATTTCCACACGGTCACCGACCTGCTTGCCGGGTGCGGGAATGATACGGACAGCCGTAGTCTTGCAGTTGATCATGCCGATTGCTGCTTCGTCGGCGATGATCGCGGAGATGGTAGCCGCACTGGTATCACCGGGAACAGCAATCATGTCCAGACCCACGGAGCAGACACAGGTCATAGCTTCCAGCTTGGATAGAGTCAGAGTACCGCTTTCAGCCGCAGCGATCATGCCCTCGTCCTCAGACACGGGAATGAACGCGCCGCTAAGACCTCCGACATGGTTGGAAGCCATAACGCCGCCCTTCTTCACCGCGTCATTGAGCAGTGCCAGAGCCGCTGTCGTGCCATGGGTACCGCAGACTTCCAGACCCATTTCCTCCAGAATGCGGGCCACGGAGTCACCCACAGCAGGAGTCGGAGCAAGGCTCAGGTCTACAATGCCAAAGGGCACACCCAGACGCATAGATGCTTCCTGACCTACGATCTGACCCATACGGGTGATCTGGAAAGCAGTCTTCTTGATGGTCTCAGCCACCACATCAAAGGGCTGGCCCTTGACACTCTGCAGTGCGTGATACACAACACCGGGGCCGGAAACACCCACATTCAAGACACACTCCGGCTCACCGACACCGTGGAAAGCGCCGGCCATAAAGGGATTATCCTCCACAGCATTGGCAAACACAACCAGCTTGGCACAGCCAAGACCATCGTTATCAGCAGTGATCTCTGCAGTCTGCTTGATCACGCGACCCATTTCTGCGACGGCATCCATATTGATACCGGCCTTGGTAGAACCCACATTGACACTGGCGCAAACACGTTCCGTCGTAGCCATAGCCTCAGGGATGGATCGGATCAGATTCCGGTCACCCTTGGTCATGCCCTTCTGCACAAGTGCAGAAAAACCGCCGATGAAGTTGACACCGCAAGTCTTCGCGGCAGCATCCATCGTTTGGGCAATCTTAACATAGGAATCAGTCTCACAGGAACCGGCAACCAGCGCAATCGGGGTCACCGAAATGCGCTTGTTCACGATCGGAATACCGAATTCCTTTTCAATCTCGCAGCCAACCTTCACAAGATCAGCAGCGCAAGTTGTAATCTTCTTATAAATCTTCTCACAGCAACGGTCAATATCTGTATCACAGCAATCCAGCAGGCTAATGCCCATGGTAATGGTACGGATATCCAGATGCCGCTTGTCAATCATATCCTGGGTTTTTAAAATATCCTTTTGACTGAACATGGCATTACCTCAGATGCGGTGCATCGCTTCGAAAATATCTTCACGCTGCAGACGGATAGAAAGATTACGCTCCTTACCCATCTCCTCCATCAGCACCACCATTTCTGCCAGAGGCAGCTTGCATTCAGAAACATCCACCACCATCATCATGGTAAAATAACCCTGCATGACAGTCTGACTGATATCCAGCACGTTCACATTATACTCGGCAAGCTTGACACAGACGGCAGCGATGATGCCCACCTGGTCCTTACCTACAACAGTAACAATCGCTTTCATGTGCAAAACTCCTCTTACAGGTCATAATCTGCAGCAACACGGCTGCCAAGCAGATGGAAGAAATGCTCCTTGGCTTCAAGATGCAGCGGATGGGATGCATAATTCGTCAGTGCCTCACGGCTTTCGAACTCGGAATACAGCGCATAATCCATGCCGTTGAATGCACGGCGAATCTCCATATGCAGCAGACCGGGGATTTTGCCCACCAGGGGTTCCAGCACAGATGCGATCAGCTTCACCGCGTCATCTTTGTTAACATCTTCCTTAAAAGTATAAAGTACAATATGCTTAACCATATTAGCCTCCTGTTGTTTCCGTTTCCTGTGTTTTCGCTTCAGTTTTCTGATTGCTTTTTTCTGCCTTCTTGGCAGCCTTTTCCATTTTGCGCATCTTCAGTCCATGAATGGATAAATTGATGACACCGGTCGCCAGATAGATGCCTGCAATGCCCAACCAGATGATGTTGACACCCTCCTCGATGGCAATGACCGCAAACAGTACAGCTGCAACAATATGCATAACACCGTTGATCATAGAATCGGCCTCCTAACAGAATACCGGGGTCGAAATTCGGCCCCGGTATCCGTTTTCTAAATTACTCAGCGACTTCTTCAGTCTCAGCAGCCTGCTCGCTCAGCAGAGCGCGGATGGACAGGGAGATACGCTTGTTCTCTGCGTCAACATCAGTGATCTTGACCTGAACTTCCTGACCTTCGGACAGAACATCCCCGGGCTTGCCGATGCGCTTGTCAGCGATCTGGGAAATGTGGATCAGACCGTCAACGCCGGGCAGGATCTCTGCAAATGCACCGAAGGTCATCAGCTTCACAACCTTAGCAGTGACAACGTCGCCGACATTGTAGCCCGTCATGAACTGGTTCCAGGGGTTCATCTCAGCGGTCTTGTAGCCCAGAGAGATCTTGTGCTTTTCGGGGTCGAAGGAGATGACGTAAACGTCGATCTCATCGCCAACCTTGACAACCTCAGCAGGAGTCTTGATGTGGTTCCAGCTCAGCTCGGAAACGTGAACCATGCCATCAACACCGCCGATGTCGACGAATGCGCCGTAAGAAGTCAGGGACTTGACAGTACCATGGTACTTCTTGCCGTTTTCGATCTCAGCCCAGATCTTCTCCTGAGCAGCCTTGCGAGACTCGGAAGAAACAGCGCGGATGGAGCCGATAACACGGCGGCGTGCGCGGTTGACTTCGGTAACCTTCAGCTGAACAGTCTTGCCGACCTGACCAGCCATGTCGCCGCCCTTGGCAACACCGGACTGGGAAGCGGGAACGAAGATGCGGATGCCCTTGTAGGTAGCAACCAGGCCGCCCTTGTTCTCTTCGGTGATGACAGCTTCGATGGTAGCCTTCTCTTCAGCAAATGCAGCCATGTCGTCCCAAATCTTCAGGCCGTCCAGCTTCTTCTTGGACAGCTGAACAGTGCCTTCCTGATCGTTGACGCGAACGACAAACACTTCGATCTCGTCACCAACATGCAGGATGTCCTCAGGCTTCACAGAAGGATCGGCGCTGACTTCATCGTAAGGGATGTAACCGGCATGCTTGGTGCCCAGATCCACCTGGATCTCAGTGTTACCGATACGGGTAACGGTTCCCAGAACCTTATCTCCTGTATTTAAAGTCTTGATGGACTGCTCCAGCAGGGTAGCAAAATCCTCCTGCACAGCCTCAACATTGATAATTTCGCTCATAGTCTTGTTGACCTCCTTTATAATCCACGCCGGAGTCGATGCACCGGCAGTGATTCCAACATCAGTTACACCGCAAAAGTCAGCAGCATTCAAATCGGACGCATTGTCCACCAGTGCCACATTGCTGCAGTGTTCCCGGCAAATCATCGCGAGCCGGCCTGTGTTGGAGCTTTTGGGGTCTCCTACAACGACCATTGCCTGACAGTTCTTGCTAAGCTGGGCTGCTTCGTTTTGCCTAATTTCAGTTGCTCTGCATATTGTATCAAAAATTTTCAAATTAGTAAACTGTTTTTTTGCAATTTTACCGCACAATTTCCACAAAAATTCGGTACTGGTTGTTTGTGAAACCATACAAAGGGGCAGGTCGGCTGCAGGTTTTTCCAGTTTTATCCAGTTTTCCAGTTCCTCAGGTGTTTCAAAAATCAAACACTTGCTGCACCAGCCGGCAATGCCCTCCACCTCAGGGTGGGCGCGGGTGCCGATGATGATCGGGAGTCTCCCCTCTTCTTCCGCACTGCTGACCAAGCCGTGAATGCGCTTGACAAAGGGACAGGTGGCATCGACGATTTCAACATCCCGCTTCTGCAGCCGCTCGTAAACATCGCGGGAAACACCATGGGAGCGGATAATGACCGTTGCACCGGCAGGTGCATCTTCCGGCAGATCGATGACACCGACACCGAGGGATTCAAACTTGCCGACCACATGGCGGTTGTGGATAATGGGACCCAGAGTAACGACCTTTTTTCCCGCAGCGGCTTCCCGCTCCACCGTTTCCACTGCCCGGCTGACACCGAAGCAGAAACCGGCATTTTTCGCTAACGTCACACTCATACAGGAATCTTCTTTCCAACAATGGTCTTGATTTCCGCAATCACCTGTTCAATGTCCATTTCCGAAGTATCCACCTTGATGGAATCCCGTGCCAGCTTCAGGGGGGCCACCTCACGGTGGGTATCCTGATAGTCACGCTGCTGGATTTCCTTCAGAATCTGGTTGTAATTTGCCTTTTGACCCTTGGCGGTCAGTTCCTCCGTGCGGCGCTTGGCGCGCACTTCCGCAGAGGCAGTCAGGAAAATCTTGACATTGGCCTTAGGCAGCACCACAGTACCGATATCACGGCCGTCCATAATCACGTTGTACTGCTTCGCCACATCCCGCTGCATATCCAGCAGCATATCACGGACAATGGCATAAGCAGATACCAGACTGGCCTTTTGCGAAATATCCTGTGTGCGGATATCATCGGTCACGTCCATACCGTTCATGATCATGTGCTGAACACCGTCTTCATCGTACTCGATGCCGATGGTCAGTTCATCAATGTAGCGGGTCACACCGTCGATATCCTTGGGGCTGACACCCCACAGATCCAGAAAATATGCCACAGTACGGTAAATCGCACCGGTATCCACATACTGGTAGCCCAGCTCCTTTGCAAGGCGCTTAGCGATGGTGCTTTTACCCGCACCGGCAGGGCCGTCAATGGCGATGGAATATGTTTTAGCCATAGCTATCGTCCTTCTTTCATCTTAATTGCTGCGCAGCTTCGCAAGGGCAGCAGCTTCACGGGAAACAACCTCTTCGGGAGTCAGGCCCAGCTTACGGCCCGTTTCCTCAGGGTTGAGAGGCAGGCCGCCTTCCAGACCGAAACGCATGGTCAGCAGCTTTGCATCCGTATCATCAAGGCCGGACAGCAAGTCTGCAATTCGCTGGCGCATCTGGAACAGCGCCGTATCCTCCACGTGCTGCTCATCCTCGGGAGTTTCTTCCTCCGGCTCGTTCTCCGCCTTTGCACGGTTCATGAGCCTTGCGCTGTCGAGCATATTTTTCACAAGCGCCGTTTCCTCAGCGCTCATGTGCATTTCTTCTGCGATTTCTTCAATGGTGGCATTGCGGCCCAGCTCGCCGAGCAGACGCTCATCTACGGCTTTATAGTCTTCCAGCGCCTGACGCATTTTCTGACCCACACCGTTGTCTCTTGCCTGCAAGGTGATCAGCTTCGCCATGGCCCCGCGGATCCAACGGTCGCTGTAGGCTTCAAAATCGCCTTCCTGATAGGACATAATCGCCTGCCACAAGCCAAGGCTTCCCTCCTGAATCAGATCCAGCAGTAAAACACCATTGCCGGCCATTTCCTTCGCCATTTCCAGTACACGGCTAAGACGCAGGTTCAGCAGCCGCTCCTGTGCATGCTGCTTTCCGGCCGCTGCATCCGCAGCAAGAACCGCCACATCGCCGCAGGACGGGATGGAAGCCACTTCTTCCAGATACAGCCGCAGGGGATCGTTTTCCTCCAGTGCCTGCATCAAAGTGCCGTTTTTCACCAGCTCCGCTTCCCGGCGCAGGCGCACTGCAGCTTCGCCGGTTCCCGATGCCTTCGGCAGGTCGGAAATATCCAGCACAATACCGCGGTTTTCCATTTCCTGCAGCGCTTCTTCCATTGTCTCCTCCGTTTCACCTTCCATCAAGGTCAGAAAACGGGCGGCAGAAACAGACGCGCCATCAGGCACATCTGCAAAGAAAGCAGTGCTGTCTTCAAATGTAAATTCCAGATTACTCATTCAAAAAATCCTCCAAGCCCATGTCGGCCCCTATCTTGTGCAGCTTGTCCATGGCCTGTTTTTCAATTTGGCGGGTACGCTCCTTGGAAATACCCAGCATCCCGCCGATTTCCTCCAGAGAATGGCAAATACCGTCCTCCATACCGAAGTGCAGCCGCAGAATCTGCTGTTGACGGTCATTCAACGTTGCCAGCATGGATTCCATGGTCTGTACCAGTTCTTCATGAACCAGCTCTTCGTAAGGCTTTCTGGACTGGATATCCTCCAGCAGAATGCCAAGGGTTCCGTCGTCATCACCTGCAGGCGCATCCAAAGAACAAATCTCCGGCGCACGTTGCAGCAGCGCCTGAACCTTGTCCTCTGCCATGGCGCAGCGGGCCGCAATCTGAGTCACCGTCGGCTCTTCGCCTGTTTCCTGCATCAACGCAATTCTTGCCTGTTCGATTTTACGGATACGTTCTGCCGTATGTACCGGCACACGAATCAATGCGCCGTGATTATACAGGCTGCGGGTCACACCCTGCCGGATCCATTTGGTCGCGTAAGTTGAAAACCGGTAGTCCAGCGTATAATCAAATTTCTTTGCAGCAGCCAGCAGTCCGATAGAACCTTCCTGCACCAGATCCAGCAGTGGAACACCTCGTCCTGCATATTCCCGGGCTACAGATACCACCAGACGCAGATTGGAATTGACCATCTGGCGGATGGCATCCTCGTCGCCCTCCGCGCAGCGTTTCGCCAGCTCCCGCTCTGCCTCCTGCGAAAGGCGCGGAAAGGAGCGAATGTCCCGCAAATACAGGCTCATATCGTCTTCACTGGACGAAACCGGAATATTCAGTTCCTTTTCATGGAGTGCCAAGCTCATGCATTGATTCCTTTTCTTCCCTGATATGCTTTGCGAAGGGCCAGCAGGTCATCCTCGGTGGTCACCTTGGATGCCCGGTTCTCAGATTGAATGATGCGGACACAATCACAGAAAGCATCCGCATTCACCGGCCCAGTCTGCCGCTGGCAGATACCGGTGATGTGGGACATTTCCTCACTGCTGAAACCGTCCAGTACCGCAAGCGATACATCCAGTCCCTGATCGTGACGACTGCGCAGCTGTCCATAGACACTGCCCAGAAGTGATGAGGAAAACTCATCCGCAGTAAGATTCTTCGCCGTATCCAGCAGCGACGGGTCCTTAAGTGCCAGCGCCAGAACCGTCTCCTCAGCTATGGCGGATTTCATATTGTCATAGCGAATGGTACGTGCCTTGGGCTGAAGTGCCTGAGCAGGTGCCAGATTGATTTTCTCCTGCTTTTTGCGCTCTCTTGCCATGCGGCGTTTAAAGGCTTTATTTACCTCAAGCTTCATGGCATCGTAGCTGATCTTGGCATCGTCTGCGGTACGATGGCCATAGACCTCCCGCTGGACTGCGCTGCCAAGGGTACTTAAAAATTCCGCTGCTTCTGCGATGAATTTGACCCGCTGGTCGTCTTCCCGCAGATCATATTTCCGGCGAATGGCCGCCAACTGGTATTCCACCCGGTTGGAGGATTCCTCCAGCAGCAGCTTGAAGCGATCTGCGCCGAATTTGTGCAGGAATTCATCTGGATCCTTGGCATCCTTGATCTGCAAAACCTTGACCTGCAGACCGGCCTTCTCCAGAATAGGGATGGCACGCTGTGTTGCGTTCTGACCGGCTTTATCGCCGTCATAGATCAGCACCACCTGATCCGCATAGCGGGTCATAAGCGCCGCCTGTTCCTCTGTCAGACTGGTACCAAGGGATGCAATGGCATTATCAAAACCATACTGGTGCAGTGCCACCACGTCAATATTGCCCTCTACCAGAATCAGGAATCCCTGTTTGGTTTTCTTGGCCAGATTCAGTCCAAACAAGTTCTTTCTCTTATTAAAAATCAGTGTTTCCGGGGAATTCAGATACTTGGCGGCATCCGAATCCTTTTTGATGATACGACCGCCGAAGGCGATCACATTGCCCCGCACATCAATGATGGGGAACATAAGCCGGTCACGGAAACGGTCGAAAATCCGGCCGTTTTTCTGAGAAACGGTCACCAGTCCGGATTCTTTCAGTTCTTCCTCCGTATAGCCCTTGGCAAGCATCGCCTTCACGAGGCTGTCCCAGCTGTCAGGGGCATAGCCCACACCGAAGGTGGTAAGAATTCCCTTGCTCATGCCGCGGCCGAAGGCATAGTCCAGCGCAGCCTTGCCAATGGGCGCATACAGCTGGCTGTGGAAAAAGCGGGCCGCTTCCTTATGGAGCGCCCAGAGCCGCTCCTGCTGACGGTAGCGGGACTGGTACTGCTCATCCTCCGGCACCTGCATACCGGCGCGTTTTGCCAGCGCGCGAACCGCGTCGGGATAGCTGAGTCCCTCCACCTCCATCATAAAGTTGATGGCGCCGCCGCCCTTGTGGCAGCCGAAGCAGTAGTAAATACCTTTATCGGGAGAAACGGAGAAGGAGGCAGTCTTTTCGCCATGGAACGGGCACAGGCCAAACATGTTGGAACCGGAACGCTTCAGGCTCACATACTGGCCGATCACATCTTCGATCGGATTGCGTGCAATCAGTTCGTCTAAGAATGACGGGGGAAATGCCATGGAAAATGCCTCCTTTCACAAAACTAAAGGTTATTGTATCACATTATCCCCGAACATTCCAGCCTGTGGGGATAAAAATCTCTTCAAATTTATCAACCGCGTAATTATCGGTCATACCGGCGATATAGTCACAAACCGTACGCTCCATGCCATCAAAAGAAAGCTGGGGATGAAAATCTTCCGGCAGCATTTCAGGATTATTGATGTAGTATTCAAACAAGCGTTGGAGCATATCCTGTGCCTTCCGTTCCTGTCCTTTTGCAACAGGATTCCGGTAGACACGCTCAAACATGAAGCTGCGCAGATCACGCAATGCCTTATCGACCTCAGGTGACAGCATAACCGTACCTGCTTCACGGGAGGTCCGGATCATATCGGTTACCAGAGAATTAATACGCACCGAGTGGGTATGTCCCAGAACATCTGTAATGGAATCCGGGATATCATCATTGGTTAAGATTCCGGCACGGATGGCATCGTCAATGTCATGGTTGACATAGGCAATCTGGTCACTGCGGCGAACCACCATACCCTCCAACGTGGATGGCCACGGATCGCCGGTGTGGCAAAGGATGCCGTTTCGAACCTCGTGTGTCAGATTCAGGCCACGGCCGTCCCGCTCCAGCACATCCACCACACGCAGACTCTGCTCGTTGTGACGGAAGGGTTTGCCCATGCAACGGGACAGTGCATCTTCGCCCGCGTGACCAAACGGGGTATGACCAAGATCGTGACCCATGCCAATAGCCTCCGCCAAATCCTCATTCAGACCCAGTGCGCGGGTGATGGTACGGGCAATGCGGGTAACTTCCAGGGTATGGGTCAGGCGGGTGCGGTAGTGGTCACCATCCGGCTGCAGAAAAACCTGTGTCTTGTGCATCAAACGGCGAAATGCTTTGCAGTGGACAATACGGTCAATATCCCGCTGATAGCAGGTACGCACATCTTCTTCCCGGTCCGCTTCAAAGCGGGGTCTTCCCTTGCTCCGATCCGCAAAGGCAGCAAGGGGATTGAGTCGCTTGTGTTCCTGTCGTTCCAGTTCTTCCCGTACCGTCATCGTAATCTCTCCTTTATTTCATGGTCATCCGCCATGCGGAAACTTCGAATTCTTCGTTGCCCGGCATATGACCGTGCAGCAACTCTTCCTGCGTAAAGCCAATATCGCGATACAGCTTCCGTGCCGGTTCGTTCCAACACAAAACCTCCACGCATTTTTCTTCAGCCGACATTTTTGACAATGCATATACTGCCAATGCCCTGCCGATCCCCTGTCGCTGATAGGCAGGATGAACGTAAAGCCATGCCAGTTCTTCATCCGTAAATGCCACAAAACCGGTTACCGTTTCACCGTTTTTCGCAACATAGACATTATAATCAAACAAGCCTTCCCGCTCCGCTGCAACCGCCAAGGGTAAAAATGCCGTCTCCAGTCCCGCATAACGCAGTTCCTGTATCCGGGCTGCATCGTGAACGTCCACAATACCCGCCCAGCAGGCAGGCTCGTAAGGTATGATTTCCATCACAAACACCCCTTAGATAGGAAATGCCCGGTATTCCCTGCCGGTTTCCATACCTTCCACTGTGGCTGCGGTCATATCCGTCAGCCGGTCCAGGAAGGGCTGCGCCTGCGCCTCGGGGAACAGCAATTCCAGTTCCACCTCCGCGCCAAACTGGGTATCGCGGATAATGCCGCCGAAGGCTTCCACCTCCAGCTTCACCCGCTCGTAATATGTATAGGGGCAGGGTACATACAGCACCGTCCAGACCCGTTTCATGGACTTTCCAGCCGCATCCACCGCAATCTTTGCACCCTTGGTATAGGCCCGTACAAGGCCGCCTGCGCCCAGCAGGATGCCGCCGAAATAACGGGTGACCACGCAAACGCAGTTGAACAGGCCTTCCCGCTGCAGCACCTGCAGCATGGGCATACCGGCGGTGCCGCCGGGTTCGCCATCGTCAGAAAAGCGCACCGCACCGTCACGGATGATATAGGCCCAACAGTTGTGGGTCGCATCATAGTGCTGCTTCTTCATAGCCTGAATCTTTTCCAGTGCCGCTTCTTCCGTTTCCACCGGCCAAAGGCGGCCGATGAAGCGGGATTTTTTCTCTATAAATTCATCCTCGCCGAAGTCCGTCGGCACCAGATACTCGTCCAAAAATTACACTTCCTTTATGACGTAATCCCGCAGCCTTCCGTACAGGATATCATCAAGAATCGTTTCGATTTCAATACCGTCAGCGGTATATTCGGTATTTTTTACCTGTGCATTATTGTGGAGTGTTTCCACCATGCCGCCCATGGAATAAGGCAGGCACAGAACCACGTGATGCCGCGCCTGACCCAGCGCCCGCTCAATAGCAGCAAGGAGATTTTCCATACCTCTTCCCTGCTTGGCAGAGATGGCAACCACGTCGTCACCCACGGGGATTTCCTCGCGGCTGACGAGGTCAGCCTTGTTATAGCAGCGCAGCACCGGCACACCGGGCTTTGCCAGTTTGGTGATCAGCTTTTCCACAACTTCGATGTGTTCATCCTTGTTTTCATCGGATGCATCGATCACATGCAGCAGCAGATCCGCGTATTCCAGCTCTTCCAGCGTGGCACGGAAGGCATCCACCAGATGGTGGGGCAGCTTGGCAATAAAACCGACCGTGTCGGAGAGAATGACTTCCAGATTGTCAGATACCTTCAGCTGGCGGGAGGTGGTGTCCAGCGTATCGAACAGGCGGTTGTTGGCAGGGATGCCCGCACCGGTCAGCTGATTCAGCAGTGTGGATTTGCCGGCATTGGTGTAACCCACGATAGCAACCACAGGCACAGAGTTCTTCATTCTGCGCTCGCGCTGAACGCTCCGCACCTTCCGGACCTGCTCCAGTTCCGTCTGCAGGCGGTCAATCCGTTCCCGGATATGACGGCGGTCGGATTCCAGCTTGGTTTCACCGGGGCCGCGGGTGCCGATGCCACCGCCCTGACGGGAAAGACTCAGGCCCATGCCGGAAAGTCTCGGCAGCAGATACTTGTACTGGGCAAGTTCCACCTGCAGTCTGCCTTCCTTGGTTTTGGCGCGCTGGGCAAAAATATCCAGAATCAAGGCGCTGCGGTCCAGCACTGTCACACCGATGATTTCTTCCAGCGCCCGGATATTGCCGGGGGACAGTTCATTATCGAAAACCACCATGGTGGACTGGGTAAATTCCACCAGCATTTTTACTTCCTGCGCCTTGCCCTCACCGATAAAGGAATGGGAATCGGGAGTGTGGCGATTCTGCAGGATCTTGCCGGTACAGAAGCCGCCGGCAGTTTCCAGCAGCGCTTCCAGTTCTTCCAGTGTTTCGTCCGTGGCTGTCTGTTCTTTCGTAAAGCAATCTGCGTTCAGGCCGACAAGCACCGCCCGCTCCTGCACATGTTCTTCAAAATTCATTTCCATAGGTCCATAATCCTCCATTTTGCTTATTATACCACAAAACCTGCACCGCGGACAAGAATTTCCTGTAGAAAATAAAAAAAGTCTGTGCTACAAGCCGTAGCACAGACTGATTTTGTCCTTATCTTACTTCAGGCCAAAACGCTTGTTGAAGCGATCGACACGACCACCGGCGTCAACCAGCTTCTGCTTGCCGGTATAGAAAGGGTGGCACTTGGAGCAGATCTCGACACGGATCTCCTTCTTGGTGGAGCCAGTGGTAAAGACGTTACCGCAGTTGCAACGGATCGTGGTCTGTTCGTACTTGGGATGGATACCTTCCTTCATTTCGTTCACCTCTTTCTTATCAGTTAAAGGGCATAGTGAGCCCTAGCAATCTTTAATCGCTCGAATATACTACCACACACTTGCGCAGAATGCAAGTGTTTTTTTCACTTTTTTTCAAAAATCTCAGCTGATTCTTCATTCCAGAACAAATCGTTCAGCGTTAACCCCAAAACGCGGCAAATTCCTACACATAATTTGATGGTTGGATTATAGTCACCCTTTTCGATGGCATTGATGGTCTGGCGGGAAACACCCAGTTTGTCTGCCAGTTCCTGTTGGGAAAGGCCTGCGCGGGTGCGGGCATCCTTCATGGCAAAGTTCTTTCCCATATCATTCCTTCTCTTTCCACAAAAGTCCAATCAGGTGCATTGCCGCCAGCGCATAGAAATCAAGCGCAATCAGCAGTCGGAACAGGTTGTAACTTGCCGCCCCTGTAAGCCCCACGTTCTCGGGAACATACTGTGCAAAATACGTCACGAACCACATGGTGCCCAGAACAAGGTAGCCGATGATGGTGGGCATGGGCTTTTCCCCCAGTGGCAGTGCGCTGTGGGTCATGACGCAATAGATATGGAAGCTTTGCAGCTGTATGAGGATTCCGATAAAAAGCAGAACAAACGGCTCTGCATGCCATCCCGTTTTACCCGTATGGAAAATAAAATAAATCATCAATCCGAAATAGTAAACTAATCCAACCCAATGGCAAAAACGGTACGCATCACCGCGAGCAATCTTTTGCCGTTCGTCGAACTTTTCCGAAGGAAAATTGCGCTCCAGATAGACTGTAAACGCACAGGCAGCCAGCATTGCCGCAAAGACAATCGCAAAGAAGAAAACAACCAAACCTGTAGACATACGACACACTCCTTTCCTGATGTCAAATATATCTTACATCATATCCACATTTTTGTCAACTATATTTTACATATTGCCGCAAAATAAGGGAGGGTCAAGACCCTCCCCTACTGTGTTTCACTTTGGAGATTGCCACGCCAGTGTGCGCACTGGCTCGCAATGACAGAAAACTGTTAGAATGCCCAGTTGCCGTTACGGAACACAGGAACAACACTGCCGTCTTCGCACACTGCATCGATGTTCATGCTGTCGCAGCCGATCATGAAGTCCTCGTGGATCATGGAATCGTTGATGCCCAGCTCACGGCACTCCTCCAGAGACTTGTTCTGGAAGTCCTTGATGGTATCGGCAAAGCCCATGCCCAGAGCCAGATGGCAGGCAGCGTTTTCATCGAACAGGGTGTTGTAGAACAGAATGCCGCTCTCGCAGATAGGGCTGTGCTGGGGAACCAGAGCACACTCGCCCAGATATGCTGCGCCTTCATCCATGGAAACCATGGTGTTCAGCAGGTCTTCACCCACTTCTGCCTTTGCTTCCACGACCTTGCCGCCCTCAAAACGCAGGGAGAACTTGTCGATCAGCTGGCCGCGATAGGAGAAGGGTTTCGTGGAGTAAACGATGCCCTCAGCTTCGCCGCGCTTGGGAGAAATGAAGCATTCCTCAGTGGGGATGTTGGGGTTGAAATAGATGCCCTGCAGGCTGGTATCACCGCCGCCGCGCCAGCAACCCTCGGCAATCAGTCCGACGGTCAGGTCCGTACCGTTATCTGCGGTGTAGTGGAGCTTGCGGATATTCAGGCTGTTCAGGTAATCGCAGCGCTTGGCCAGATCTGCATTGTGCTCATCCCAAGCCTTGACGGGATCCTCGTTCACGCGGGACGCGGACAGGATTGCCTCCCACAGCATTTCCATTGCCTTGCCCTTAGGCTGGCCGGGAAATACCTTCTTTGCCCATGCGGCACCGGGAACGGCAGCGATGCACCACTGTTCCTTGTTCTCGCGGCGGTCGCGGTAGGACTTCAGAATGGGATAGGACATCTGACGGGCCTTTGCGACCTTTGCCATGTTGATGCCCTTCAAACCATCAGGATCTTCGGAAATCAGGTGGATACGGGCGGGAATCACATCGCAGAAATGCTCCTGACGTGCCTTGACCCATTCTTCCACAGTACCCATGGTCTTGACGGACTGGTAGCGGGTGTGGATCTTCTGCAGAGGCTGGTAGTTCCACTCAACGATAACTTTCTTTGCCTTTGCCTTGTAAGCCTCTTCCACAACCAGTTTCACAAACTCAGGCTGGTCGAGATCGGCATAAATCATAACTTCCTGACCCTTCTGGACATTAATGCCGCAGCGGACGATCAGTCGTGCATATTCTCTTAAAACAGTTTTTTTCATAGTATCGCGCTCCTTTTGAGAAATCTTCCCCATTTTAGCAGAATAATACCCAATCGTCAATGGTTGTTGCAATATTTGCTCCCGCACGCTATAATAAGAAAAATCAAATGAATGTGAGGGAATACCATGCTCACAAGAGAAGAATTCCATAATTTACTTGCAAAAGGACCTCTGCTTTTAGACGGTGCCACCGGCTCCAATCTGCAGAAGGCCGGCATGCCCAAAGGTTGCTGCACTGAAGAATGGGTGCTCATGCACCCCGAAGCTCTGGTTTCGCTGCAGCGCGCCTACGCGGAAGCAGGTTCCAACATCATTTATGCCCCCACTTTTCAGGCGCAGCCCATTGCGCTGGAACGGGTCCATCTCCACCGCCAATGTGAAGCCATCAATGCCCAGTTGGTAGCCCTCTCCCGCGCCGCAGCTCCCGGCTGTCTGATCGCCGGCGACCTGACCACCCTTGCCACCTTCTGTGACAGCTGGGATGAAGCCAATTTCGACCTGCTGGTGGAAAACTACCGCCGGCAGATACATGGTCTGGTTGACGGCGGCGCTGACCTTCTGATTGGCGAAACACTGCTGTATCCGCAGGAAGCCGAAGCAATTCTCTGCGCTGCTGAACTGGAAAACGCACAGGTCAGCATGTATACCTTTACCATGCAGCCGGATGGCTCTCTTTTCTCCGGCCGGGATGCAGGTCCTGTGCTGCATGAGCTGGAAAATCTGGGTGCCTGCGCCGTGGGCTTTAACTGCGTTGCGGCAAACATGATGACACCTTATCTGGTCAGCAAGCTGCGCCGGAATGTGAAGGGCGCACTGATCTGCAAGCCCAATGCCGGAGTCCCCGTCATCGGCGCAGACGGAATCCCCTTCTATCCTCAAACCCCCAATGAATTTGCGTCCATCGTCAAGGATTGTTATACCAACGGTGCGACCATTCTTGGCGGCTGCTGCGGCACGGCACCGGAATATATCGCAGCCCTCCATAACGCACTGAAGTAATCCAAAAGCGGCCTGAACGGCCGCTTTTTCCTTTTCCCACGCAAAATTAGAGATTGCCATTCGACAGATTCTTTGCTATAATGACATTGTTATGAAAAAAAGAGTTAGTTTTTACGTCAGTCGGAAGAACCCGCTGACATGGCTGATGACACTTTGTCTGGTCGGCTCGGCAGTGGCCCGCGTCATTATTTGCTCCGGCATGGAAGGAGTCGGAGTGTGGAGCCAAATCGTTCTGCCAACAGCAGCCGCCTTACTGTATGTGCTCATCGTACTGCTAAATGGCAAGGAAATGTTCTATAAGACTGCCATTCCTGTCTGGATGGTTGCATTCTACTCCGGCATCTGGATTAACCAGAATGTTTCCAACCGCATGATTGTATGGCTTTTCTGGATCGCTCTGGTTTTCTTTGCCACCATGTACACCGACATTACCTCCGGTCACAGAAAGCACGGTATTTTCCTGCTGATGCCAGTCGTTCTTATTCCCATGGGATTTATTCTGTATTTTTTCCGCGCAGCAATCCTTTCTGGCAATCTGGCAAGTATACTCCCCGTATTCCCCGATCTTTTGATGCTTGTCGGTGTCTTTTTTGTAGTTCTTGCATTGCGCGTTCATGCTGATGGTGCTTACCATCCCACATGGGGCGACCGCATCGACGGCAGAAAAGTCCGCACTCTCGCCCCCATGGCTCAGATCACCGCCTATTTCCAGTGGGAGCGGAATATCTGCTCCAACCTCTTCGAAGAATCCTTCGAAATCACCCATATTGACCGCTATATCCGCCAGAAGCGCCGTGAAGGTCTGACTGATTTCGGCATTACCCACGTTCTGCTGGCCGCCTATGTCCGCGGTGTGGCAAAGTACCCTCAGCTGAACCGCTTCATCAACGGTCAGAAGGTCTATTCCCGCGGTGATGACATCCAGTACTGCATGGTCATCAAGAAGGAGATGACTGTGGATTCTCCTGACACCTCCATCAAGGTGCATCTGAAGCCCACCGACACTGCAATAGATGTTTACAAGAAGCTCAATGCCGCTGTGGAAAGTGTCAAAGCTACACAGGAACTGGACTCCAATCTGGATAGCCTGATCATGGCACTGAACCTGATCCCCAGCGTTGTCCTGAAGTTTACCGTGTGGCTGCTGAAGCTTCTGGACTACTTCGGTCTGCTGCCCAAATTCCTGCTGGAGCTGAGTCCTTTCCACGGAAGCCTGTTCTTTACCTCCATGGGTAGTCTGGGCATCCCGCCCATTTACCATCACCTGTATGACTTCGGCAACCTGCCCGTTTTCGGTGCTTTCGGCTGCAAGCGCAAGGCTGTGGAAGTTCAGGAAGACGGCACCATCGTTCCCAGAAAGTATGTAGATGTGAAGTTCGTGCTGGATGAACGCATCTGCGACGGCTATTACTATGCCACCTTCTTCAAATACTACCGCCGGCTGCTGCGCAATCCTGAAATTCTGGATCAGCCGCCCACGGAAGTGGTACAGGACATTCCCTAATGATGAAAGAACAAATTATCAAGAATTTACGAGAATCCTGCCCCTGGCAGGATTCTCTGCTATGGTTTGATTCCATCGATTCTACCAACACCCGTGCGCGGGAACTGGCGCGGCAGGGTGCGCCCCATGGAACGGTGCTGATTGCCGATCATCAGACCGGCGGCCGCGGTCGCCGGGGCAGAAGCTTCTATTCCCCTGCCGGTTCCGGCATCTATATGAGTGTCATATTGCGTCCTTGCTGCGTGCCGCGGCAGATCATGCATCTGACCTGCGCGGCTGCGGTTGCCATGTGTGATGCAGTTGAGTCTGCAGTCGGCTTCCGCCCCGGCATCAAGTGGACCAACGACCTTGTCTGCGGCAAGCGCAAAATCGCCGGTGTGCTGACGGAACTGGGTTTTGACAATCGTGGAAATGTAGATTTTGCCGTCATCGGCATCGGAATCAACTGCTGTCAGCAGGAAGCGGATTTCCCTGAGGATATTCGCAGTATCGCCGGTTCTCTTACGTCCATCAGCGGTCAGTCGATTGATCGCGCAGTTGTTGCGGCTGCAATGATGGATGCTTTATATCGTATGGATGCGGAACTGCTGACCGGCAAGGCACATATTCTGAACCGGTATCGGAAGGACTGCATCACACTGGGGAAGGAGATTTCTCTGGTGCGCGGCGAGGAGATTCGACACGGCACCGCGCTGGATATTGATGATGCAGGTGCCTTGATCGTACGTTTTCCGGATGGCACAGCAGAAGCCGTCAATTCCGGTGAAGTCAGCGTCCGCGGTATGTACGGATATGTGTAATACTTGTAAATTTTACATTTTCTGCTGAAAATGTAATTGCAATTCCCCACTGCATTGGTTATACTGAGTGTAGCAACAATTGATTATGGAGGTCATTTCTATGAAAATCGTTCTGAAAATTCTGACCGCTCTGGCTGCCATTGCCGGCATCGTTTATGTCATTGCTACCTACGGCGACAAGATCGTCGCTTGGGCCAAGAAGATTCTGGCATCCTGCCCCTGCTGCAACGACACCTGCGAATGTGAGTGTGAGTGCGAGGGTGAAGGCGAATGCAAGTGCGGCGGCGAATGCAAGTGTGCCGAAGAAGCTGCTGAGGAAGAAGTCGCTGAAGAGCCCGTAGCTGAGGAAGCTCCCGTTGAAGAAATCGTCATCGAGGAGAATGAGCCCGTCGCCAGCGAAGAGGACTTTGCTGAGTAATCCCGATTGTAAAACAACAAAAAGACCCATCCTTCGGGATGGGTCTTTTTCTGTATCTTACAAGCCGGTTGCGATCTGAATCAGCATCTTCACGCACAGCTCCATGTCCTCCACAGGAATGAACTCGAAGCGTCCGTGATAGTTCTCACCACCGGTGCAAAGGTTGGGACAGGGCAAGCCCTCATAGGAGAGTCTGGCACCGTCGGTGCCGCCGCGGATGGGTACTTCCACAGGGTTCATTCCTACAGCCTCCATGGCCTTCTTTGCCCGCTCCACCACGTACATGCAGGGCTCGATGCATTTTTTCATATTGAAATAGCTGTCCTTCAGCGTCAGCTCCACAGTGCCTTCGCCATACTTCGCATTAATATAATCGGCAGCTGCGCGCATGACCGCCTTCTTCTCCTCAAACTTTGCCATGTCATGGTCACGGATAATCCAGCGCAGGGTGCTTTGCTCCACCTCACCGGACATATCGGTCAGGTGAATAAAGCCTTCGTAGCCGTCGGTGTATTCAGGCTTCTGGGCGGCAGGCAGCAGGGACTGATACTCCATAGCAATGTACTGGGAGTTGACCATCTTGTCCTTGGCAGAGCCAGGATGGATATTCAGGCCGTGGAAGACCGCCTTGCCGGAAGCTGCATTGAAGTTTTCATATTCAATTTCGCCGATAGGGCCGCCGTCGGCGGTGTAGGCATAGTCCGCGCCAAAGCCCTTCACATCAAACTTATCCGCGCCGCGGCCGATTTCTTCATCTGGAGTGAAACCGATCTTGATGGTAGCATGGTTCATGCGGGTAGTCAGCAGGAATTCGGCAGCAGCCATAATTTCAGCAACACCAGCCTTATCGTCAGCACCCAGCAGTGTGGTGCCATCCGTAACGATCAGGTGCTTGCCCACATGATTCTTCAGATGAGGATAGTCCGCTGCCCGCATAAAGATTCCCTTTTCCTCGTTCAGGCACACATCGCCGCCGTTGTATTCCACGATTTTCGTCTTAATATTGGCACCGGAAGTGTCGGGGGAAGTATCCATGTGGGCAACAAGACCGATGGTAGGAAGGCTGGGATCACCGGGAACGGTGCCGTAGACATAGCCATTCTCGTCCATGAATGCATCGGTAATGCCCATTTCCTTCATTTCTTCCACCAGTGCCGCGCCGAGCTTCTTCTGCTTATCGGTGGAGGGACAGGTTTCGGAGAACTCGTCACTCATGGTATCAAAAGATACATATTTCAAAAACCGTTCGGTTACTGTTTTCATCGTAATATCTCCTTCATTTTGGGTATTTCATAGGAACACGGTAATTCCACGGTACATTTTCCGCAAACGTCCGCACCGGGATACCGGCTCATATTTTCAAGGCATTGACTTAAACACCGGAATCGGTCAAAGCCCTCTTCCGTTAATGCATCTGCTACACATCTTGCAGCGCACAGGCCGCAGGAACCATCCTGCTTCCACAGGCATCGTTCCCCGGAAATCGGATGATCCGGTTGGACTTCCATTGCTGTCACAATCGAAAAGTACCGGCCTACACAACCAGCATCCGAAATCAGCATATTATTGCGGCCAAACGTTCCATGTCCTGCCAAATAAGCCACGTGCCGTTGGGACCAGCGGCTTTTGGGATTATCCATGCCGATCATACCGGCATCCCGGACCGCTGCAGCAGGTGCACCGATTTCCTTTTGAATATAGTCTACCAGTTGTTCGTTCACCCATGCAGCCATCTCATTGGTTACCAGATACGCATCTGCCCACTGCGCTGAACACAGACTGCCTTCCAGATTGTTTCTGCCCACTTCCGGCAGAAACGGCAAAAACCAGCTGAGTACATTCTTTACGCCCGGCAGAAAATCTTCCGGTATGTGATGCTCCGGAACAACGATTTTCTTCAGCCGCTCAAAACCCGGATTCCGCGCATCCGCAAACCGGACGAGCGGCCTTCTCCAGATGATTCGCTGATTGTGGTCATGACAGTATTCCAGAATCAACTGCCAGATTTTCTCTTCCATTCTTTGATGCAAGAGTCTCGCCTCTCTTCTTTGTAAAAAGAGCCGCCGCGGTATGCGGCGGCTCTGCGCTATCACTATCTTACTTTGCAGCGTTGACCAGCTCAGCGGTATCCTGAGCGATCATCAGCTCTTCGTTGGTGGGAACAACCCAAACCTGAACCTTGGAGTCGGGAGTGGAGATGACCATCTCCTTGCCGCGCTTGGAGTTCAGTTCGGGATCCAGCTTGACACCCAGGTAACCCAGGTATTCGCAGACGGAAGCACGGACAGCACAATCGTTCTCGCCGACACCTGCGGTGAAGGTCAGAACATCCAGACCGTTCAGAGCAGCTGCGTAAGCACCAACGTACTTAGCGACTTCATAGCAGAACTTCTCTCGAGCCAGTGCGCAGTCTTCGTTGCCGGCCTTTGCGCCGTCTTCCAGATCACGGAAGTCGGAAGAAACACCGGACATAGCCAGCATGCCGGACTTCTTGTTCAGCATGTTCAGGCACTCGTCAACGCTCATGCCGTACTTGTTGCAGATGAACTGCACGACAGCTGCGTCGATATCGCCGGAACGGGTACCCATGGGAACGCCTGCCAGAGGAGTCAGGCCCATGGAGGTATCCTGGCACTTGCCGTCCTTGACAGCGGACATGGAGGAACCATTGCCCAGGTGGCAGTTGACGATCTTGATGTCCTTGGTGCCCATCAGCTC
>JBGVFB010000013.1:0-10894 GCA_045120675.1 Faecousia sp.
AAATGTACGAAATTCGTGGCAACAAGATTTCCGTAATCTTCCAGGAACCTATGACAAGCTTAAATCCGGTTTTCACCATCAAAAAACAGCTTAGCGACCCATTCATGATCCACCAGGGGATGAAGAAAAAAGAAGCAGAGCAGAAAGCCCTGGAAATGCTTGCTGCGGTACAGATTCCTAATCCGGAAGCAGTACTTCGTCAGTATCCACACCAGTTATCCGGTGGTATGCGTCAGCGTGTTATGATCGCTATGGCTTTGGCATGTAAGCCAAAGATTCTGATCGCGGATGAACCTACAACTGCGCTGGATGTAACCATTCAGGCACAGATTTTACGTTTGATGAATGACCTTCAGAGAGAAAACGGCACAGCCATCATCTTCATTACTCACGACCTGGGTGTTATCAATGAGATGGCTGATGACGTTGTCGTTATGTACTGCGGTCAGGTTGTGGAGAAGACCTCCGCAAAGGTCATCTTTACTGACTGCCCCACCAGCCATCCTTATACGGAAGGCCTGATGCATTCCATTCCCCGTATGGACAACATTACCCACAAGCTGGAACCCATTCCCGGTGCGGTTCCCCATCCCCTGGCACTGCCCAAGGGCTGCAAGTTCGCACCGAGATGCAAGTACGCAACGCAGAAATGTCTGGATCTGGAGCCCGCTCTGGAAGAGGTTACCCCCGGCCAGATGATCCGTTGCCATTATCCTCAGAAGGAGGTGCGCAGAAGTGCAGAACACGCAGAAGCTCTTGTCAATAAAAAATCTTAAAAAGTATTTCCCCATTGCCAAGTCCAGCATTTTCCAGAAGGAACAGCTGTACGTCCGCGCCAACGAGGAAATTACCATCGATATCAACAGCGGTGAGACTTTTGGCCTGGTCGGCGAGTCCGGCTGCGGCAAGTCCACTCTGGGCAGAACCATCCTGCAGCTGTATCCCCAGACTGCCGGTTCTACGCTGTACTACGGCCGTACGCTGGAGGACTTTGCACCTTCCTATGTTGCAAAGACTCTGAAGAATGCGTCCAAGATGATCGCCCAGTACAAGAAGATGCAGGCCAAGGCTGAGAAGCTTTCTCAGGAAGTGGAAGCCGCCGGCGAGAATGCAACCTTCTTCCAGCACCAGAACAAGAATCTGGCACAGGCGGAAGCAGATACCGCTTTCCAGAATGTGGTTAAGATTCTGGGCGGTTTTGCAGCACTGGATGATTGCTCCGAAGGTGCAAAGGCCCTGCTGGAAAAATACAACATCAATGTGAAGCTGAGCAAGCTCAATGAGCAGGTTCGTGATTTCGAGGGCAATGAGGCTTTCTATAAGGCTGTTGCTGATGAGATCCGTGCCGACAATACCATCAAGAATCCTGAAGCCAAGATCCGCAAGGCAGAAAAGAGCGCTGCAGCAGCTGCAGCGAAGGCTGAAGCCCTTCAGCCTTCGATCGCCAAGCTGAAGGAGGCTCTGGCTGCCCAGAATGTGAAGATCAGCCAGCTGAAGGCAAAGCATGCTTCCAATGCCAAGTTTATGGAATATGAAGCCATGCTGGACGATGGTGTTGACCTGAGCCGTCTGAAGTATGCCGAAATGCGTGTTCTGCGTAAGGATATTCAGATCATCTTCCAGGACCCCTATTCTTCTCTGAATCCCCGTATGACCGTCGGTCAGATTATCGGTGAAGGCCTGACGACCCATAAGTTCTTTAAGCCCGGTTCTCCCAAGATGAAGGATTACATCCTGAGCGTCATGGATAACTGCGGCCTGCAGGACTATATGCTGCACCGCTATCCCCACCAGTTCTCCGGTGGCCAGCGTCAGCGTATCTGCATTGCCCGTGCGCTGGCTGTCAAGCCCAAGTTCATCGTCTGTGACGAATGTGTTTCCGCACTGGACGTTTCCATCCAGTCCCAGATCATCAATCTGCTGGAGGAACTGAAGGAGAAGGAGAACCTGACCTACCTGTTTATTTCCCACGACCTGTCCGTTGTCCGTTACATCTCCGACCGTATCGGTGTTATGTATCTGGGCAACATGGTGGAGCTGGGTACCGCAGAGGAAATCTTCTCCGATCCCCGTCATCCCTACACCGTTGCACTGCTGTCTTCCATCCCCACTACCGATGTCAATGCCCTGAAGAAGGAGCGCATCATTCTGGAAGGCAATATTCCCAGCCCCATCAAGCCGCCGGATGGATGTAAGTTCCACACCCGCTGCTACATGGCCTGCGACAAGTGCAAGCGCGTGCCGCCTCCCTACGTGGAAGTCAAGCCCGGCCACTTCGTAGCCTGCCACTTCCTGGAGCAGAAGATCGACGAGAACGGCAACTACCTCTTTGAGACCCCCGGCAAGAAGGCCTGAAAAGCATGATTTTCAAAAGACTGAAAAAGCCGGATCCCGAAGCAGAGCAGAAGCTGCGGGATGATATCGATGCATACGGCGGACTGGAAAAAAATGACGTATTGGCTATGATCATCTCGGCATTGCTGATGATTCTGCCGGTTGTTGTGATTTTCCTGCTGGTAATCGTGGCATTTATCTTCCTGTTTTTCTAAATTTCAAACTCCGGAGAGTAACCTCTCCGGAGTTTTCTTTTATAAAAAATAAGTTGAAAAGGGTCGCAGGATTTGATATAGTTAGTGTAATTGTTAACATGAGAAATTGTTTAGTTTCGTGCGAGGTGCGTAATGGAATACTCAAATCTGTATTTTTTGTTTATACTGCTTCCGCTGACCATGATGGTATACTTCCTGATGCCGACAATGCATTGGAAGAACATCGCGCTGCTGGGAATCAGTATGCTGTTTTATGCCATGGGCCAGCCGTTGTATCTGGTTTTCATGATCGGAATTTCCTATGTGAACTATGTACTGAGTCTGCGCATCCGTGCCGGTGACAAATGGAGCATCGCACTGCCGGTGGCAATTGACCTGCTGGCACTTGCAACGTTCAAATACCTGGACTTTTTCCTGAGCATGATCGGTATCGTGGTGGAACACGGTGTGCTGATGAGCTTTTACCGGACAATTATCGACGGACTCAATGCCATCGGATTCTCCATCCAGTATCCGACAACTGTCCTGCCCATCGGTATTTCCTTCTACATTTTCTCCATGATCTCCTATCTTGGCGACGTGTACATGGGCAAGGTCAAGATCGAAAAGAACTTCTCCAGTGTGCTGCTGTGCTGGCTGATGTATCCCCAGCTGCTGATGGGCCCCATTGTCCGTTATGAACAGGTACAGGTGGAACTGCATAAGCGCAAGCAGATTCCCCGCATGATCTTTGAAGGTATTCAGCGTTTCACCGTTGGTCTGGCAGAGAAGGTGCTGATTGCCGACTACTGCGGTCAGATCATCGCCCGACTGGCAGATCTGAGCTGCGATACTGCGCTGGTTGGTTCCTGGCTGTCCGCCATTATGTTTACCTTCCAGCTGTACTTTGACTTCTGCGGCTATTCCAATATGGCCATCGGCCTTGGCATGATATTCGGCTTTAAGTACTGTGAGAACTTTGACCTGCCCTATACATCCAAGTCCATCACGGAATTCTGGCGCCGCTGGCATATGAGTCTGGGTACCTTCTTCCGTGACTATGTGTACATCCCTCTGGGCGGCAACCGCAAGGGTAAGGTCCGCCAGATTCTGAATATGCTGGTGGTCTGGGCGCTGACGGGTCTGTGGCATGGCGCCAGCTGGAACTTCGTGCTGTGGGGTGTTTATAATTTCGTCCTGTTGACCATTGAAAAGCAGATTATGCCGCAGCTGGAAGAATTGCCCGACAGACTGCGCAATTTCATGACCATGCTGGCGGTGCTCTTTGGATGGGTGCTGTTCAGCCATACGGACTTTGCAGAGCTTGGTATTGCCATCAAGGCCATGCTTGGCTTTGGCGGATTCTCCGCAGCCGGAACCGGCACACTGCTGATGAACGCACTGCCTCTGATGGTGGTCTGTGTGATTGGCTGTACCAGCCTGCCCCGCACGGTCAGTCAAATCATTGCCGGAGCCTGCGGCATGCGCGGCAAGCGCCGCAGAAGCAATACCATTGACGTGGGCAAAATCGTCTATGTGGCCATTTGCTTCGGTTTCATCTGCCTGCTGCTGTGGCTGAGCGTTGTGTCCATGATCGGCACCACCAGCACACCCTCCCTCTACGCTGACTTCTAAGAAAGGAGCAACCGATGAAGCGAATATATACTGTCCTTTCTGTATTTTTCCTGCTGTTTGCGATGTTGATGGGTTTGCTTTCCACTTTTGATAAGGACGCGACCTACTCAGAAGCAGAAAAACGCAAACTGAAAACCAAGCCGAAAATGACTGTTTCCAGCCTGATTGACGGCACTTACTTCAATGAGTACAGGGCCTATTATGCCGATACTTTCCCCAATCGCGAGACCCTGATGAAGTCCAATACGACGCTCAATGGCTTCTATTATTTTGGCGGTTTTGGCTCTGACGACAGTGCTTCTCTGGTCGTCGACTTGAACCTCAATGCAGCGCAGCATGGCGAAGCACTGAAGCCTACGGGAGATTCTGACGCACCCACCGGTGAGGCCCAGAATGAAACTGAACCTGAGCATAAGCCCAGCGAGCCGCTGGCTGCTGCTGAACAGCTGGGTAGTGTGGTTCTGATCGGCGACAGCGCTTTTGACGTTCCCCATGCGGATAATGACCAGATCGTCAAGTATGCACAGGCAGTGACTGCCATTGCGGATTTGCTGGGCAGCGATGTCAAGACCTTCAGCATGCCCGTTCCCAACTCCGCAGAGTTCTATACCCACAAGGAATATCACACCGGCAAGACTTCCCAGAAGGCAATGTTCGACCTGCTGAAGAGCAACATTGGTGCCAATGTGTCCTTCATAGATGCCTACAGTGCCATCGAAAAGCACACCGATGAGTATATTTATTTCCGCACCGACCACCACTGGACGCATCTGGGCGCCTACTATGCCTATACGGCGCTGTGTGAAAGCGCCGGATTTACCCCTGTGAACCGCGACGATTTTGCGACCGGCCAGTGGGAGGGCTTTGTTGGCTCACTGTATACTGTCGTGGCCAATTATCCGCAGGGCCAGGTTCTGAAGGATAATCCTGATACGGTCCATTACTGGAAGCCCAGTGCGAATATCACCACCACCTGCTACAAGAGCACGGCGCTGACCAATGGCTATGCCATGGGCACCATCTGCCGCGTGGGTGAGGAGGTTGAAAACAAGTATCTGACCTTCATGGGCGGCGACCATCCTGTTGCAGTGGTGCAGACCGATACGGAAGGTCCCACGATTCTGGTCATCAAGGAATCCTATGGCAATGCCCTGATCTCCTGGCTGACCAACCATTACAACAAGATCATCCTGATCGATCCGCGCCAGTATTTCAACAATGCCAAGAATGCGGATATTGATCTGGCTGCCTTTGCGGCTGAGCAGGGTGTTGACCAGTGCCTGATTGTCAATTATCCCATGATGCTCAATTCCGACGGCTATACCGGCCTGCTGGAAAAACTGGTAAAATAAAATGAAAAAGCCCCGATGTGGTTGACCAGACCGCATCGGGGATTTTTCATGAGAAAAGAGAGGTAAGAAAATGAAAAAGAAAGAAAATCAATGTAAGAAGAAGCACAATTCACTTCTGTAATTACATTATAATCGGGGAGTGTTAAATAATTAAGTGGTTAATTATTAAGAAAGTATGAAGTTGCATAACAGATGGATAAAATATAACGTGGGATTTGTTGAATATGCCGAAATCAAGCCCAGTCGGGCAGAGTCTCAAAAACTTTCGTTTCACCCTGCCATGGCAGAGTAATGCGGCAGGAAAACAGCATCGGTGCCGTGGCGGCATCACGGGAGCCATATTTGTGATCGCCAACCAATGGGAACCCCCGGCTGGAAAACTGTACCCGGATTTGGTGACTGCGCCCTGTGTGCAGGCGGATATGAACCAGACTGGTTTCTCCGGCATGCAGACGGTCAAATTCCAGCCGTGCCGGCTTCACACCCTTGCGCTCCTTTTTGACCACAAAGACCTTGTTTTTCCGGCTGTCTTTGAATAGGAAGTCCGACCAGTCACCTTGTTCCGGCGGTGTACCGTGGACCATGGCCACATATTCTTTGATCATGGCGCCTTCCTGAACCGTTTTGCTCAGTGCCGCAGCAGCGGCTTTGGTACGGGCAAAGACCATGACACCGCCCACGTTCTTGTCCAGCCGGTGGATGGGGAAAATTTCTCCGCCCAGCTGCTCCTTCAGTGCGGCGGGCAGTTCTGATTCAGAGTCAAGCCCCACAGGCTTGATGCAGGCAATGAGCCCCTTATCGGAATATAGAATCGTCATCATAGACCTCCCGGATCTCTTTTTGACATTGTATCACAGTTCTGACGATTTTGGAACTGTTGCGCTTGCAACTTTGGACTTTTTGTGTATAATGAGATGAAAGAGACAGGAGGCTATACTTATGACCACAAAAGACTACCAGCGGAAGAAGCCGCTGATGATTTTTCTGAGCTATTTTGGCAACCATAAGAAGCTGTTTGCCATCGACGTGACCTGCGCCGTGCTGATCGCCGCCATTGATCTGGCATTCCCGCTGGTTACCCGCAGCGCCCTTTACGATATGCTGCCGGGCCAGATGTACAGGACTTTCTTCACGGTTATGATCGCAGTTGTAGCCAGCTATGTACTGCGCTCCTTTCTGCAGTTTATCGTGGCATACTATGGTCATACCTTCGGCATCCGTGTGGAAGCGGACATCCGAAAAGATCTGTTCCGCCATATGCAGGAAATGAGCTTCGATTTTTATGATCAGAACCGTACCGGCGCTCTGATGAGCCGCTTGACTTCTGACCTCTTTGAGCTGACGGAACTGGCACATCATGGTCCGGAAGACCTGCTGACCTCTACCTTGACTATCATTGGCGCATTGGCTGTCATGGGTTCCATTCGCTGGCAGTTGGCTGTGGTGGTGGCGCTGATGATCCCGATTTTTTTGATCGTGGTCATGACCATGCGCCGCAGTATGGGACGGGCATCCCGCGTTGCCAAGGAAAAGACTGCCCATATCAATCAGGAAATTGAAAGCAGCTTGTCCGGCTTCCGCACGGCCAAGGCCTTCGCCAATGAACCCACCGAAAATGCCCGTTTCAACGCAGCCAATGAGCTGTTCAAGACGTCCAAGCGGGATTTCCACAAGGCCATGGGCCGGTTCCACAGCAGTGTGGAGTTCTTCCTGTGCAGTCTGAATGTGGTCATCATCGGCATTGGCGGTTATTTCGTCATGCAGGGGGAAATGGATTACCGTGACCTGCTGACCTTTACCCTGTACATTTCTTCCTTCGTCAGCCCCATGCGTAAGCTCTCCAGCTTCTCTGAGATGTTTGCCAACGGCTTTGCGGGATTGAACCGGTTTGTGACCATCATGCGCACCGAGCCGACCATTCAGGATCAGCCCGATGCCAAGCCGCTGGCGGAGGTTAAGGGCGAGATTCAGGTAAACAACGTGTCCTTTGCCTACGAAGGCGACCTGGATGTCCTGCACGATGTGAGCCTGCATGTGCAGCCCGGCGAGACCATCGCCATTGTCGGTCCCTCCGGCGGCGGCAAGACTACCCTGTGCCAGCTGATTCCCCGTTTCTACGATGTGGATTCCGGTTCCATTTCCATTGACGGTCAGGATATCCGGGATGTGACCCAAAAATCCATCCATGAAAATATCGGTATCGTCCAGCAGGATGTGTTCCTCTTTGCGGATACGATTTTTGAAAATATCCGCTACGGCAAGCCCGATGCCACCATGGAGGAAGTCGTGGAAGCCGCCAAACGGGCAGAGATTTACGACGATATTCTGGCAATGCCCAATGGTTTTGAGACCTATGTAGGTGAACGCGGCACCCTCCTGTCCGGCGGTCAGAAGCAGCGCGTGGCGATTGCCCGCATCTTCCTGAAGAATCCGCCCATCCTGATTCTGGACGAGGCAACTTCCGCGCTGGACTCCGTGACGGAAGCAAAGATTCAGCGTGCCTTTGACAATCTGTCGGTTGGCAGAACCACGCTGATCATTGCACACCGCCTGAGTACCATCCGCAGCGCCCACCGTATCGTGTCCATTGCTGACGGTATCATTACCGAATGCGGAAGCCACGAGGAACTTCTGGAAAAGGACGGCATCTACGCCGCCCTCTACAAGACGCAGAATGCGCTGGCACTGGAAGCACTGAAATAAAGCAAGACCGCCGCAGATTTCTGCGGCGGTGTTCTTATGGTTCAAAGGGTTTCTGTAAAGTCTGGGCAAGATAGGCGACATAGTCGCAGAGGGTCAGGTCAGTTCCTTCGTGGGGAAGAGATTTCCAGAGGTTGCGAATCTGCGGGTCGGTACTTTGCTGTCCCTGAGCAATTGCCTGAGAGATTCTTTCACGGATGATTTCAGGTGTTGTATCGTAAGCTGCCGCAACCAATACGAGCATATCATCAAAGCTTGTGCGTTCCATCATACCCCCTCCTGAACTGCATTATAACACATTGTGAATAACTCCACAATGTTGAAATGTATGTTTTTTTCCTATAATGTAGATAATTCATAGGAAAGCAGGTGAGCCGATGCTGGATTATTCCCCTTTGTGGCGGACAATGGAAGAAAAAGGTGTCAGCCAGTATCGTCTGATCAAGGCCGGTGTCGATAACAAAACACTGGATGCACTCAAAAAGGGCAACAATATTACACTGCTGACGCTGGAGAAAATCTGTACGATTTTAGATTGTACCCCTAACGAGGTAGTTCAATTTCAAAAATGAAAGCCTTCTCGGTAGAGAAGGCTTTTTTGTGTCATGAAGATTATGCTTCGAGGACTTCACGGAAAAAGGCGGCTGCGTCATCGTTGCAGCGGATGGCTTCCGGTGTATTGATGGTCACGTGGAACACGTGGCCGATGGTCCGGTCATCCTCAGAGCCGTAGATATCCAGCTTGCAGCGGATGCCCTGCTCCGTCAGGAAATCATACATGGGCTTTGCGTGCTCCTTCAGGAAATCGTGATGCGCCGTGGTGATATGGGCGGCAGGATAATTGCTGCCGATTGCTTCCAGAATCTGCAGACAGGGATCTTCCAAATCTGCTGTTTTGCCCATATAATCCCGTGTAATTCCGCTTGTGCCGTTGGCAAGAAATACCTTGGGATTGTACATACCGCAGTTCAGACCCAGCGCCCGGACGGTGATATCCGGTACGGTCATTCGGAACGCAGCGGCATAAGCAGGATTCGTGGCGATGGCCGCATACTGGCTGGCCAGCTGGGCACCTGCAGAGTCACCCACAATGATGATACGGCTCGGGTCCAGGTGATAGCGGACAGCATTTTTGTAGACCCACTCCATGACAGAATTGGTATCCCACAAGGGTGTGGGGAAGCGCCATTTGGGTGCCAGACGGTAATTGAAATTCACAAAAGCAAAGCCGCGGCGGGCCATGTCCATGCCGTAACGGCGGTAGATCTCTTTGCTGCCGTACACATAACCGCCGCCATGAATGGAAACGATGGTGGGCAGGGGAGCCGTAGTGCCGTCGGGATAGTAAACATCCAGCAGATTCCACTTGCCGTGGCTGCCATAGGAGATATTGCGGCATTGGGTGATTCCTTCGGGAAGAGGAATCGCCTTGTCCCGCTTATAGTCATTGATGGTTGCACCAATGTTAAACATGATAGATTGAAAAGACATTTTCAAAACCCCTTTCGTATGTAATAGTATATCAACTTTCAGGCATAGATATGTTAAATTTTAGAAAATAATCGCCGCACTGCGAAGAGTGCGGCGATTTGGACCACTGAGGAAATATTGTATGTAGTCTTAAACGGGGGGAAGCAGATTGCTACGCTTCAGTGCAGGGCGAAGTGCCAAATAGAAAACGCTGGCAACCAAAACAGCGACCACCGCATTGACGAGTGTGGTAATTGCACCCATTTTTGCCCAGATGGAAGCGACGGACTGGGGAACACCCAGAATATATGTTTTGTAAAAATATCCGACCACCGGGTCTGCAACAACGTTGAATCCCATACCGGCTGTGCAGGAAAGTACCGTTGCGACGGGGAGCGATACCTTGCGTTTCTCCTCGCTGGTGATGCGGAATACTTTGTGTGCGACAAAACCGGCAATCAAGCCGATGCAGAGCTTCAAAAGGAAGGTCTTCGGCGCAGAGGTAACATAACCGGTGGTCAGATCTGCAATCGTCATGCCAATGGCACCGGACATACCGCCCCAGAAACCGCCAATCAGCAGTGCGGCCAGCACGCAAAACACATTGCCCAGATGGAATGCGGTTTTTTCACTGCCAACCGGAATGTCGATACGGAAGTAGGAAAATCCGATGTAGCATAAGGCTGCAAGGAGTGATGCAAAAACGATTTTTCTGGTTGTGGTGGTTCTACTCTTCATAATTCTGACCTCCTGAAGTTTTATGTACTTATTATAACGGAAACTGGCAATAAATACAGTGCCAAAACAGATAAAAGAAACAAGGCCAGATAGCGGGGAGAAGGGATTTGAAATGGGGGTTCGGTGACCCGGAGCCCAATGGAACTGCAGGCACAGCGCCATTGTGCGGTTGTCGCTGATGAGAAAGGACTGTTTCTGCAATAACACATGTATAGACATTCTTCTCGTGAATGCAACCAAACAGGAAATCTGAATATCACAGTTCAATACATAAAGGGGCTGTAAAAAAAGTCCCTAAAAAAGCAGGCTGTGCCGAAAGGTACAGCCTGAAAAAATATTTATAGAGAAACGGCTGGTTCCAGTAGAAGAACCAGCCGTTTTGTAGTATCATAAAGTTACCACACAACATGAAAACTACAGATATGAATTATACACCAATCCAACTGAAATTACCAGTGGATATGGAAAGAA
>JBGVFB010000014.1:0-20263 GCA_045120675.1 Faecousia sp.
TATAAATCGTTTTTAAAAAAAAAAACCGGGCGGGCAAAGGGCCCGCCACGTTCCTTATTTGCTTTCAATGGATTCCACTTTCATGACTTCGCGCTGATAGCGGACAATACCTTCTGCAAGCAGTTCGATGGCCCGCTCCAGTTCATCGCTCTGAAGCACATACGCAATACGAACCTCGTTAATTCCCTTACCGGGTGTTTCATAGAAGGGCGCACCGGGCGCAAACATAACGGTTTCACCGTCCACATCGAATTCCTCCAGCAGCCAGTACTGGAACTTATCCGTATCGTCCACCGGCAGACTGGCCATGACGTAGAACGCACCCATGGGTTCTTCCACAACAACACCGGGAATCTGGCGCAGGCAGGAAACGACGGTATCACGGCGGCGACGATACTCTGCCTTGGACTCACGGAAGAACTGAGGATCAATATCGTACAAGGCTGCTGCGCCCAGCTGGTCGATGGTAGCGACAGACAGTCGGGACTGGCAGAACTTGACCAGTGCCTGCTGTAACTCCTGATTACGGGTCACCACGCAGCCGACACGGGCACCGCAGGCAGAGAAGCGCTTGGAAACCGAGTCAATGATAACCAGATTCTCATCGATATCGCGGTACTTTGCCATGGTGGGCACACCGAACTTGTCGTCATAGCAGAACTCTCGATACACTTCATCGCAGATCAGGAACAGGCCGTGCTTCTTGGCAATGTCGGCGATCATGCGCATCTCCTCCTGCGACAGGACGACACCGGTGGGATTACCGGGGTTGGTGATCAGGATGGCACGGGTATTGGGAGTGATCAGACTTTCAATCCGTTCGCGGTCAGCATAGCGGTAGCCTTCCCAAGGATTGGTGGGCAGCGCGCGGATGAAGCCGCCGGCTGCATTGACGAAGGTGGTGTAGTTGGGATAGTAGGGCTCGGGAATGATAACCTCGGTATAGGGATCCAGGATGCTCAGCAGTGTCAGCAGCAGAGCTTCACTACCACCGGTGGTGATCAGAATGTCACGGGGATCCAGATATACATCCAGCGTCTGATAATAACGGCGGATCGCGTCAATCAGAACAGGCATACCGGGGGAAGCTTCGTACTCCAGCGTCGCAGGATCAAAGTTCTTCACCGCGTCAAAATACGCTCTGGGGGTCGGCAGATCGGGCTGACCGATGTTCAGATGATAGATCTTCTTTCCCTGTCTTTTTGCTTCCTGCGCGTAAGGATGGAACTTTCGCATAGGAGAAGGCTGACAACGATTGGCATTGATTGAAATTCTCATAAGTACCTCCACCGGCGGATGGGCCGCCGTAATGCAATTTATATATCCGTCAGTTGCCGGAGTTTTGGGCTCAGGGCAACCAATGCAATTAAATTCGGAATGGCCATCAGACCATTGACCAGTTCTGCCAGCGACCAGATCATACCGGTTTCCAGCACAGCACTGATTAAGACCATGACCGTTTGAAGCAGCGCAAAGAGCCTCCAGCAGGATGTGCCAAACAGATACTGCGCGCATCGGACCCCGTAGAGGCCCCAGCCGAGAACCGTAGCAAAGGCGAAACAGCACAGTGCCAATGTCAGTAAGATAGATGACCAATCACCGAACACAGCCGAGAATGCCTGCGCCGTCAATTCTGCGCCCACACTCTGTCCGTAAGGAATCAGAATGCCGCTGCAAAGGATTACCAATGCCGTCATGGTGCAGATTACGATGGTATCCAGAAACACTTCCATAATGCCCATGAGTCCCTGCCGTGCTGCAACATCTACCTGTGCGGAAGCATGGGCGATGGACGCAGTTCCCATCCCGGCCTCATTGGTAAATACACCGCGGGACACACCGACCCGCAAAGCCTGAAACGCAGACCCAACGATACCGCCGGTTACTGCCTGGGGAGAGAACGCACCCTGAATGATGTCAGCCAGCGCATCCGGCACAAACCTTGCACGCAGCACAAGTACTGCAGCGCAGATCAGCAGATAACCACATGCTGCAAAGGGAACCAGAAACTGCGCTGCCTTTCCGATTCGCTTGGAACCGCCCAGCAGTACGGCACCGATCAGCACCGCAAGAAGAAGCCCCATGCCTACGTTTTTCCGCAGGGTCACTTCTCCGCCAAAGCTGACGATCACCTGACCGAGTCCCGTAATCACCGCATTGATCTGGGTCGCATTCCCCACACCAAACGCAGCAAACACACCGAAAAAGCAATAAATGGATGCCAGAAACCGCCATCTCCCGCCAAGTCCGCAGGATATCATATACATTGGTCCGCCGATCCATTCACCGTTCTGCCGCTGTCGGTAGTGAACTGCAAGCGTTGCTTCCGCATACTTTGTCATCATTCCAAGGATTGCAGAAATCCACATCCAGAATACCGCGCCAGGACCGCCAAGGGCGATCGCACCTGCCACACCCACGATATTCCCCGTTCCGATGGTCGCAGCCAGCGCGGTGCAGAGCGCCTGAAAAGGTGAAACACCGCCCCCGTCCTCTCTGGTGCGCAGTTTGGACAAGAATTCCTGCAGTGCCTTCGGAAACAGTCGGAGCTGCGCAAAGCCTGTCCGGAAGCTTAGAAACAAACCTACACCTAAAATCAGCAGCAGTGCCGGTGCGCCCCAGACCAAGCTGTTTGCTTTTTCCACAAATCCAGCCATAATTCCCTCCTAGCATACCACCAACGGGCCTGTTTTGCAACTTATATTTTCCCATCCTGCAAAAAAGCAGCTTCCCCCATCGGGAAGCTGCTTTCGTACTGTTCTATTCGTTCTTATTCCCATGTTGCCCAGATTTCCGGGCAGAAGCCGACGGTGGCCTGTTTGCCGTTGCGCACAACGGGTGTTTTCATCAGCCGGGGATCATCGAAGACTTTGTCTTCTTTTGTGATTTTATCTTCGATATAACGCATATTGGTGATTTCCTGAGATTTGTTATCCCAATCAATCAGATGATCAATGCCGCCTATAGCCCGCAGCACACTGTCAAACTCCTTGCCGGACATGCCGTATTTTACAAGGTCAATGGACTGATATTTGATACGGCGCTCCTTAAACCAGCGTTCCGCCTTTTTCGTGTCAAAGCACTTGGACTTGCCAAAAATTTGAATATTCAATAGTATACCTCCTGCAAGCACAGGCCCTGCGCCGGAGCGAGAAAACCGGCTTCCGCCCTTTTCTCGCCAAAGAGCATGGGAATCGTGTCCACGCACCGCTCTCCCCTGCCCACTTCGATCAATGTTCCTACGATGATACGTACCATAGAATGCAGGAATCCGTTGCCTGTGACTTCTATGCGAATTTCTTGTCCGCAGCGCTGCATATCTATGGAGCGGACAAATCGGACTGTGCTTTTCTTAAATTTCGGATTTCCGCAGAACGCGGAAAAATCATGCTCGCCGCACAGTTGGACCGCTGCCTGTCTCATTGCCTCCAGATCCAGCTTTTCCGAAAACTGTGCGGTAAACTTCCGTTCAAACACGCAAGGCGCTTCGGAATTCCAGATGCGGTACAGATATGTCTTCTCCTTGGCATTGAGCCGCGCATGAAAACGGGGTGAAACCTCTTTGCAGGAGTATATGCCAATGTCCTCCGGCAGATACCTGCGCAGATTGGACAAAATCTCCTCGGAACTCATATTGCTTTCACAATGGAAGCTGGCCACCTGTCCACGGGCATGGACGCCTGCGTCGGTGCGGCCACTGCCTGAAATCTCAATGGGTTCCTCAAGAATCCGGCTCAGCGCCGTTTCGATTTTTCCCTGAATGGTATTGTCCGTTCCGCTCAGCCGCTGCCAGCCCTTATAGCGGGTGCCATCGTAGCAGATATCAAGCCTTAGATTACGCATTCTTATAAATCCTCTCGAAGTTTACTACTGATCCATGCCGCCACATCCGCATAAACCTCATCCTTGTTCAGTTCGTTCAGAATCTCATGGCGGCAGCCGGGGTATAATTTCACGGATACATGTTTCATACCGCTGCGGACAAACACCGCAGCTACTTTGCGGACACCGACTCCATAAGCACCCACAGGGTCTTCTCCACCGGCGATAAAATGGACGGGCAAATCCTTTTTCATGCGCTTCAGATTCACTGCATTCTGGATATACAGCAGTCCCTTCATCATCGCATTGGCAAGCACCGGTGCGGGCGCAAATCCGCATAAAGGATCCGCGAGATAAGCATCAACAATCTTTTCGTCACGGGACAGCCAGTCATAGTATGTTCTCGGATGCTCGATGCGCTTATCATAGCCGCTGAACATGACCTTCTGCAATGTTTCGCTGGGCTGCTTGGCGCCTTCTCCGTGCATCAGCAGGCCGCTCATGAACTTGCCACCGTGAACCACAAGTCCCGGCATCCAGGCGCTGCCGCAAATGATTGCGGCGGTAATGCCGCTACCGGGCTTCTTAATCAGGACACTTCTGGCAAGAAAAGAGCCCATGGAATGACCGAAGATAATATAGGGTACATCCGGATACTCCGCCATCGTCCGATTCATCAGGCAGCAGCAGTCTTCCACCGCTGAATCCCAGCCGCCGGCGAAACAGCCCTTTGGCACCGCTGCACAGATGGATTTTCCGTGACCCATATGGTCTTCCGCCACGACCATGTAACCGCATTCATTCAAATGGCGGGCGAAATCGTCGTAACGGTCCACATGCTCCGCAATACCATGGATGAGCTGCACAATCGCCTTGGGAGTTCCGTCCGGTTTCCAGCAACGGGCATAGCATTTTGCGCCGCCGGCAGACTCGAAGTAAAATTCGCCGTCCATGGCTTATTCAACTACTTCATAACCGGCATCGATGATCGCCTTCTTCAGAGCCGCTACGTCAGCATCACCGGTGACCGTCACATTCTTAGCATGCAGGTCAACCACAGCATCCACGGTACCGGGGACGGCCTTGCATACCTTCTCCACCATTGCCTTGCAGTGGGGGCACATCATTCCATTAACATTGATTACAGTTTCCATAGTCGGTTCCTCCTCATATTGTTCCACTTCCGCACAGGTGCAGACGGAATTGCATTCGGTCGTTTCTGCCTTGAAGCGGCGCAGCCGCAGGGCATTGGTCACCACAAAGACGCTGGAACAGCTCATGGCAGCAGCGCCCAGCATGGGACTGAGGGTAATACCCACACCGGCAAGCAGGCCTGCCGCAACAGGAATACCCAGACAGTTATAGAAAAATGCCCAGAACAGGTTCTGTTTGATATTGCGGATCGTCGCTTTGCTCAGCCGTACCGCATCAGAGACACCGGAAAGCGAATCCCGCATCAGCACCACTTCCGCCGATTCCATGGCGATATCCGTACCGGCACCGATGGCCATACCCACATCCGCCGTAACCAATGCGGGCGCATCGTTGATGCCATCGCCCACCATCAGCACGTTTTTTTCCCGGTTCTGAAGTTTTTTCACTTCTGCTGCCTTGTCACCGGGGAGCACCTCGGAAACCACATGGGTAATACCCGCCTGCGCGGCAATTGCTTTCGCTACAGCTTCATTATCGCCTGTCAGCAGGATTACGTCAAGATGCAGTTTCTGCATCGCCGCCACAGCTGCGGCAGAATCAGGCTTCAAAACGTCAGCTGCCGCAATGATACCCAGATAACGGCCGTCTTCTGCCGCAAAATAGAGGGGTGTTTTGCCCTGTTTGGCCAGTTCCTCATGTTCAGGAACGACAATGCCGTGTTCGGACATCATTTTCCGGTTGCCGCCAAAGTAACGGATACCGCCCACGATACCACTGACTCCACGACCGGGAACAGTCTCAAAATCAGTTACGTCAAACAGCGTCAGCTTTCCTGCTTTCGTAAGAATCGCCTTTGCAAAGGGATGCTCTGACTGTTTTTCCAGCGATGCCGCCAGCTTCATCAACTGCACCTCGGAAATGCCATTTGGAATTACATCCGTCACCGCAGGTTTTCCGGTTGTCAGGGTTCCGGTCTTGTCCAGTACCACCGTATCGATGCGATGCAGGTTTTCCAGCGCCTGTGCATTCTTAAACAGCACACCCATACCGGCGCCACGGCCGGTGCCAACCATGATGGCAACAGGTGTTGCAAGACCCAGCGCGCAGGGGCAGGAAATGACCAACACAGAAATAGCATTTGTTAGCGAGAACTCCAGATCACCGCTGATGATCATCCATGCAAGTAAGGTCACGGCGGCGATGGTCATGACCACAGGGACAAAGATACCGGCAATTTTGTCCGCCAGCCGTGCAATGGGTGCCTTGGAGCCGCCGGCTTCCTCCACCATATGAATGATCTGGGAAAGGGTCGTATCCTCTCCCACCTTTTCGGCGCGGAATTCGAAATAACCTTCGGTGTTGATGGTTGCCGCGGCAACCCGATCACCTGTCTTTTTCTCCACCGGAATGCTTTCACCGGTCAGTGCGCTCTGATCCACAGCTGCACGACCTTTGATCACGATTCCATCCACCGGAATACTGCCGCCGGAACGCACCGCGATCACATCGCCCACACGCACCTCTTCCACCGGAATCTCCACTTCCACGCCCTCTCGAATCACATGTGCCGTTTTGGGACTCAAATCCATCAGCTTACGGATGGCATCGCCGGTTTTGCCCTTGGCGCGGGTTTCCAGGAATTTACCCAGTGTGATCAGCGTCAAAATCATGGCTGCCGACTCAAAATAGAGATTACCCGCATAGTGCGCCACAATCTCCCAGTCACCGGCACCCATGGCATCTGCCATGCCGAAAAGTGCTGCAATGCCGTAGATCAGTGCAGCACCGGAGCCTACCGCAATCAAACTGTCCATATTCGGACTGCGGTGCCACAGAGATTTAAAACCCTTGATGTAGTAAGCACGATTCAGATACACTACAGGCAGCGTCAGGAAAAACTGCAGCAATGCAGCCACCAGCGCATTTTCCGTGCCATGATACCAGTGCGGCACCGGTAATCCCATCATATGTCCCATGGTGAAATACATCAGGATCACAAGAAATACAGCAGAAGCGATGATCCGCTTTTTCATCTCTTGCAGCGCATCGTCCTGTTTTGGGTTTTCTTTCTTTGCTGCCTTCTCTCCGGCGATGGCTGCACCATAGCCGGCTTTTTCAATGGCACTGATGATTTCCGGAATCACAGCTTCATTTTCTGCTTCCGCCACCATAGTGCCGGCAAGCAGATTCACTTCCGCTTTCTTGACACCGCTTACCTGCCCTGTTACCTTTTCCACCCGCGCAGAACACGCAGCACAGGTCATACCACTGACATTAAATTTCAGCTTCATTTTGATGCACCTCGTTGTCGAAACTTTCAGATTGACACTTGTCTATTTTTATGCTATTATTCTACCACTGCACTACTCAAAATACAAGTATGCACTATTTTGTGCCATACTACCCTTTTGGATACTATTGGAGGGATTTCATGAAATTAACCGACAATTGCCCCGTAGAGGCAACCCTCGACCTGATCGGCGGCAAGTATAAAGCATTGATCCTGTGGCATCTTTCTGAGAAGAAGCTGCGCTTTTCCGAACTGCGCAAGGTCATCACAACTGCCACTCCCAAGATGCTGACACAGCAGCTGCGTGAGTTGGAGTCCCAGGCACTGATTCACCGTGAGGTTTTTGCCGTGGTTCCGCCGAAGGTAGAGTATTCCCTGACGGAGCTGGGCCGCAGTCTGTTGCCGATTCTCGTCGCCATGCGTGACTGGGGTGCCGATTACATGCGCAGCAAAAATCTGGAATCCTGCTGCTTTATGATGAACAAAGACCCGCTTTCCCACAACGCATAAACCTTGAAAGGAGAAACCATGAAAATCAAAATTATTTCTGACAGCACCTGCGATCTGCCCGCACAGCTGGTTGCTGAACATAATATTACTCTGACCCCACTGACTGTTGTCAAGAACGACGAACAGTTCAAAGACGGTGTTACCATCACCCCCGCTGATATTTTTGCACATGTTGCCGCAGGCGGCGACCTGTGTACCACGTCCGCTAACAGCATCGGTGAATATGCCGATGTCTTCGAGAAGTATCATGCCGACTATGACGGCATCATTATGGTGACCATCGGCTCCGGCTTCTCCACCTGTTACCAGAGCGCATGCCTCGCCGCTGAGGACTTTGAAAAGGTTCGCGTTGTTGATTCTCAGAATTTGTCCACCGGTCAGGGTCTGGTTGTCCTCAAGGCCTGCGAGCTGGCGAAGACTGCTACGGATCTGGATAATCTGGCAAACGAACTGCGCGCCTACTCCGAGAAAGTGGAAGCATCCTTCGTTGTTGACAAGTTGGACTATCTGGTAAAAGGCGGCCGATGCTCCTCCGCTGCCGCACTGGGCGCAAATCTGCTGAATCTGAAGCCCTGCATTGAAGTCAAGAACGGCAAAATGTCCGTAGGCAAGAAGTACCGCGGCAACTATACCAAGTGTCTGGCCAATTATGCCAAGGAGCGTCTGGACGGTCGCGAGGATATCGACAACAGCACCGTTTTCATCACCAAGACCGTTGTTTCTGACGAAGCCTATGAGGCTGTCAAAAACACCGTTGCCGAATACGGTCACTTTGAGACTGTTTGCGAATCCATGGCCGGATGCACCGTTTCCTGCCACTGCGGTCCCGGCACTCTGGGCATCATCTTTGTGCGCAAGTAAATGATAAAAACCGCCGGGTTTCCGGCGGTTTTTTCTTGTATTTCCCCGTGGATGTGATATACTGTTTGCACATCCTTGAAATAAAGAGGAATCTTATGGACTACAATACCCTTTTGGATTTAGCTACGGATCTGGGCTATGAATTGGCCATGAGCGGTGCAGAAACCTTCCGCGTGGAAGAAAGCATCAACCGTGTTCTGGCCTCATACGGCATCGTTTCAGAAGTATTTGCAATTCCAAACTGCCTGACTGTCAGTATGGAAACTGATGATGGACAGATTCTGACCCGCATGCGCCGCATCGGCTCCCACGGCAATGACTTAGACTCGGTGGAGCGTTTTAACGGTCTCAGCCGTGCCATCTGTAACCGCAAGCCCGACCCGATTGAAGGCAAACGTTGGCTCGATATGGTGCGTCAGTCCCGTCTGCACTACAGTTTCCCCGTATATTTGCTGGGTAATTTTCTGGGTGCGGCCGGTTTTTCTGTTTTCTTCGGCGGCAACTGGCTGGATTGCATCTGCGGTGGTATCTGCGGTGTTCTGATTGGCCTTGTGACACGTTTTCTGGAGAATATGAAGGCAAATCCCTTCTTCCGCACCATCGCTGCTGCTTTCTCCATGGCCTTTCTGGCATACCTGATGGGCGCTGCACAAATTTGCCGCAATGCGGATATGGTGATCATCGGCGCATTGATGATCCTCGTGCCGGGTCTTCTCTTTACCAATGCCATGCGCGATATTATTTACGGCGATACTACCTCCGGTGTCAACCGCATCGTGCAGGTGTTTCTGACCGCCGCGGCGCTGGCGCTGGGAACCGCTGCCGCATGGCGCGTAGGTTCTGATCTGCTGGGCATGCCTGCGGACACCGCAGTTATCATGCACAGTGCGGTGGTTCAGTGCATCTTCTGTTTCATCGGCTGCATTGGCTTCGTGATTCTCTTTAATATCCATGGCCCCGGCGGACTGATCTGTGCCCTCGGCGGCGCAGCCACATGGATGGTGTATCTGGTTGCCTTCGAAATCAGCGGCAATGACCTGAGCGCCTATTTCTGGTCTTCCCTGTTTGCTTCCGCCTATTCCGAAATCATGGCACGTATTCGCAAATATCCCGCAATCTCCTATCTGGTTGTGTCCATTTTCCCTCTGATTCCCGGTGCCGGTGTATACTACACCATGAATTACGCAGTCAGAGGCATGAATGAGCAGTTCGCACTGCAAGGCCTGCACACTGCCGCAATCGCCGGAACCATCGCGGTGGGCATTTTGCTGGCATCCACCGTGGTGCGCATGTACCTGACATGGCGCAGCCGCAAAAAGAAATAAGCACACAGCCGGAAAGCAATTGCTTTCCGGCTGTTTTTATAGCTGTTCGAATATTTTACCCAGACTTTCGTGGAAAACAAGATTTGCATAATGGTCGTACTGGGTGGCATCACGGTTGATCAGGACCAGACGGTTTCCCCGGTAATAATGAATCAGACCAGCCGCAGGATAGACCGTCAGGCTGGTACCTGCCACGATCAGCAGATCCGCGGACTGGATTGCGCGAACACTTTTCTCAATGGTATCCTGATCCAGACTCTCCTCATACAGCACCACATCGGGTTTTACTGTGCCGCCGCAGTCACACTTTGGAACACCGAAAGCATCCCGCACAAACTCCGCGCTGTGGAATTTCCGGCATCGGGTACAGTAATTGCGGAGGACGCTGCCGTGGAGCTCATAGACCCGCTTGCTGCCTGCTTTCTGGTGCAGGCCGTCGATGTTCTGTGTTACCACGGCGCTGAGTTTTCCCTCCTGCTCCCAGCGTGCAAGGACTTTATGGGTGATGTTCGGTTCAAAGCCAAGGGGCAGCATTTTTTCACGGTAAAAGCGGAAAAAATACTCCGGCCGCTGCTCATAGAAGCTGTGGCTGATGATGGTTTCCGGCGGATACTCGAATTTCTGGTTGTACAGGCCATCCACGCTGCGAAAATCAGGGATTCCCGATTCGGTACTGACTCCCGCGCCACCGAAGAATACTATCCGATTGCTCTCCTGAATCCATTGTTTCAAAGTTTCCAGTTGTTCCATAACCCAGCCCCCTTTTCTCTTATTTTATCCGCTGCTGCACAAAAAAGCAACACCCACCGAACAATCGGTGGGTGTAAAATCTTACTCGCCGCGCAGGACGTAGACGTGCTCTTCCTCGTCCATCTCTTCCGTCAGTTCGAAGCCTGCCTTCTGATACAAATGCAGCGCATGTGCATTCTGGTCGTTGACTGACACATACACATCCTTGCCACCATACTGGCTGCGAATCTGATTGATCACAAGGGGCAGGAATGCACTGCCATAGCCCTTGTTCTGTTCTTTCCGGTCAATCATATAGCGGCACAGCAGATAGTGATCCGCCTCCCGCCAGTAGCCGTAGAATACAAAACCAACGGCCTTGTCGCCATCCAGCATCAACCGGCAATCCCAGTCCGGATCATAATGACACTGCAATAAAGAAAAAGTATTGGCAGCAATCCACTGTTCTTCGATCGGGTACTTTTCTGAATCATCCGTGGTCAGGAAAATCGCCTTTTTCCAATTATCAGCCGTTACCGGAACCAGTTTCAATTCCATTTTCTTTATCCTCTTCCGCCATTTCTTTCAGCAGCTTCTTATCCTGCTTGGAGGAAAGATCCAGCTTCTCATACATATCAGGGCGGCGCTCACGGGTACGTCGGAGGCTCTGCTTACGGCGCCACTGGCGCACTTTTTCATGGTTGCCGGAAAGAAGGATCGCAGGTACTTCCCGACCGTGCCAGACCGCGGGACGGCTATACTGGGGGTATTCCAGAAGACCGTTAAAATGGCTCTCATCCTCAAAGCACTCGGGATCAGCCAGAACACCCGGCACCATACGGCACACCGAATCCGTCACTGCCATGGCAGCAATCTCACCACCGGTGAGCACAAAGTCACCCAGAGAGATTTCCTCATCCACGCACTCGTCGATAAAGCGCTGGTCGATACCTTCGTAATGGCCGCAGACGATGATGATATTATCCATCTTGCTGAGGCGAATGGCATCAGCCTGCTTGAAGGTATGGCCACAGGGGGACATATATATGGTATGCACGGGACCCGATGCCTCATCGCAGATGGCTTCCCAGCAGCGGTACAGCGGATCTGCCGTCATCACCGCGCCGCGGCCGCCGCCGTAGGGATAATCATCGGTCTGGTTCTGCTTATTGGCAGTATAGTCCCGAATCTGGTGGGTATCGATCTTGATAAATCCCCGTTCCTGTGCGCGGCCGAGAATGCTCTCACTCAGCACATCACCCAGTGTTTCCGGAAACAGGGTCATAATATCAATTCTCATCGCTTCTCATGCCCTCGATCAGCTTGACCTGCATTTCGTTCTTTTCCATATCGGTGGAGAGGATAAATTCCTTCACCGCAGGAATCATATATTCCCGTGCGCCCTTAATCACATACACAGAGTTACCGGGGTAATCCAGCACTTCTTTGATCTTACCGATCATCTCGCCATCACAGAAAACTTCCATACCGATCAGCTCGGCCGCAAAAATCACTTCATCGTCGATATCCTCACGGTACAGCTCGATTCGTTTGCCGCGCATGGCCTGGGCGGCCTCCATGGTATCAATACCGGCGAATTTGACCAGATTGCAGGTCTTCTGTACGCGGCACTGTTCAATTTCAAACTCTTTACCGTCAATACGGCAGCGGTCAAAATCGCACAGATCCTCGGGGCTGTCCAGCCAGGGCAGCACCTTGACTTCACCCTTGATGCCATGGGTAGTGACGATTTCACCTGCTTCAATAAACTGGAGTTTCATACTTTACGCTCCTTGTATTCTACCGGAATTACCGGATTGATTTCAAATTCCATAGGAAAAGGAAAATGCGTGACGACTTTCGCCACGCACAATCCATTAATCCACGATTTCGACAGTGACCTTTTCGCCGGTGCGCTGGGCCACAGTCTTCACGATGGTACGGATCTCCTTGGCGATCCGACCCTGGCGGCCGATGACCTTACCCATGTCGCCTTCGGCAACACGCAGTTCCAGAACCTTGCCCTCATCGGAGTCGACTTCGGTAACGGTAACAGATTCGGGGTCGTCCACCAGATTCTTTGCCATATACAGCAAAAGTTCCTTCATTGGGCTAAACTCCTTCTGGGGTTCTTACAGAACGCCAGCATTCTTCAGCAGGCCACGAACAGTGTCGGTGGGCTGAGCGCCGTTCTTGATCCAAGCCTGTGCCTTCTCTGCGTCGACAGTGATGGTAGCGGGGTTGGTCAGGGGGTTGTAAGTGCCGATTTCCTCGATGCAACGGCCGTCGCGGGGGGAACGAGCATCAGCAACAACGATACGGTAGTAAGGAGCCTTCTTAGCACCCATTCTTCTCAGTCTGATCTTAACCATGGGATTCACCTCCATAAATAATCTAAAAATAATTTGAATCTATATCGCAAAGCAATTTGCTTTCAGCGAACGAATTTGAGCTTCTTATCAGAAGCCGGGGAAGCCGCCCTTAAAGCCGCCGAAGCTGCGGGCCATACGCTTCATCTTCTTGCCCATACCGGGGCCGGAGAACTGCTTGATCAGCTTCTGCATCTGCTCGAAGGATTTCAGCAGTCTGTTCACATCCTCAACCTTGGTGCCGGAACCGGCGGCAATGCGCTTCTTGCGGGATGCCGCAATCACGTTGGGATGCTCGCGTTCATAGGGAGTCATGGACAGGATGATGGCTTCGGTTCTTGCCATCTGCTTCTCGTCCACCTTCAGGCCCTTCATGTTGGCACCGCCGGGCATCTGGGCCAGAATTTCTTCCATGGAACCCATGCTCTTGATCTGTACCAGCTGATCGTAGTAGTCCTGCAATGTGAAACGGTTGGAACGCAGGTTCTGTTCCAGCTTCGCAGCCTTCTCCATGTCAAAGGCCTTTTCAGCCTTTTCGATCAGAGTCAGCATATCGCCCATGCCGAGGATACGGCTGGCCATACGGTCGGGATGGAAGGGTTCGATATCTTCCAGCTTTTCACCGATACCGGAGAACTTGATGGGCTTGCCGGTAATGGCGCGAACAGACAGTGCCGCACCGCCTCTGGCATCACCGTCCAGCTTGGAAAGCATGACGGAGTCGATATCCAGCCATTCATTGAAGCTCTGCGCTGCGTTGACCGCGTCCTGACCGGTCATGGCATCAACCACCAGCATGATCTCATCAGGCTTGACGGTTTCCTTGATGTTCTTCAGCTCGTTCATCAGCGCCTCGTCCACATGCAGGCGGCCTGCAGTATCGAGGAACACCATATCATGCGCATGCTGACGGGCATAGAGAATTGCTTCCTTGGCGGTCTGCACCGGATCCTGTGTACCCTTCTCAAAAACGGGAATACCCAGCTTTTCGCCGCAAACCTTCAACTGCTGAATCGCAGCGGGACGATAAATATCGCAAGCTACCAGCAGAGGCCGCTTGCCCTGACGCTTCATCAGGCCGGCCAGCTTGGAGCCGTTGGTGGTTTTACCTGCACCCTGCAGACCAACCAGCATCACAACAGTAGGACCGTTGGGATTGATGGTAATGTGCTTGGTGTTGCTGCCCATGAGCTTGATCATCTCTTCGTGGACGATCTTGACGATCATCTGGGCAGGTGTCAGAGATTCCAGAACATCGTTGCCGACGCAGCGTTCGGTGACGGACTTGGTGAAGTCCTTGCAGACCTTGTAGCTGACGTCCGCTTCCAGCAGTGCCATGCGGATCTCACGCATAGCCTCCTTCACGTCGCTTTCTTTCAGACGGCCCTTGCCGCGAAGCTTTTTGAAGGTATTATTAATTTTTTCGGTTAAGCCTTCAAATGCCATAATTTACTCCTCAAGTGTCTGTGCAGCAGCCGTGATGCGCTTTGCCAGTTCTGAAACAGCCGGATCGGAAGAGGCATCAAGTACGGCGGCAGCCTCCAGAATGGTTCTGGCAGCACTGCGTATCTGCATATCCCGTTTGACACATCCGATATTCTCTTCCATCCGACGCAGGAGGGCTTCGGTTCTCGACAGATTGTCAAACACCGCCTGGCGGCTGACACTCTGGATCTCAGCGATCTCCCCTAAGGAAAGATCCTGATTATAGCGCATATCGATGTACTCCTGCTGCTTGTCCGTCAGCATCTTGCCGTAGTAATCATACAGCAATATCATCTCAAAAGCGCTCATCGAATTCCTCCTGTCAAGGGTTTCTCCTTGAAACCTTAGGCATTATAACATCACCGTCGCCTACTGTCAAGTATTTTTCCTGCACATCACAAAAAATAATTTTGTTTTTTGTGCATTTCTTACGATTTCAGTGGACGCGGTGCCATTGCCGCAGCTCCGATGTCCGGATAAAGCCCAGCTTTTCATAAAGCCGGATGGCGCGGGTATTGGTAGACACCACATCCAGCTTCACTTCCTGACCGGGAATCAGCGACATCATGGTATGCATGACCCGTTCGCCCATACCGGGTTTGAAGGAAGCCAGCAGGAGCAGTTCATTTCCCATCAGCCAGCCTGCACCCAGAAGCTCCCCCTCACGGTGGACAAAATAGGCACCGCCGCTTAGAATATCTGCTTCGTTCTTTTTCTCCAACGTGCCGGAATTATCCACGGGTCGCATTTTCTCATTCATCAGTTCCCGCCACCGTGTGACCGTTTCCTCCGTTACAGGCCAAAGGCTTTCAACCTTTGCTTCATCCACCTCTGCCTGTCCCCGCATTTCGTAAACGATGCAGTGCAGCGGATACCGCTCTACAATTTCATGGCCGCGGGCATAGATTTTCTCCGCGCCGCATATCCGGCAAAAGGAAATACATTCTGCCAGCAACTCCTCCGGCTGTTGTGTATCCTGTATCAGTATGAACGCTTCACCCCGGTAGGGAATTTCCCGCAAGATCAGACTGGCGATGCCGAACTCCGTTGTAAACATAGGGAAATCTTTCATCTTCTCACCCCTTGTGATAGATTCTACCATTTCTTTTCCCCTGTTGCAACCTTTTATAAAATATGGTATGATAGCATAACTGTGAGGTGAACACCATGATTTGTCCCAATTGTCAAACAGTTTGCGGCGATGCCGATCATTACTGCTATCTCTGCGGCGCGCCGCTGCAGCAGCCGAAGCCCAGAAAGGGTTCCCGTTGGGTTCCATTGCTGCTTCTGATTCTTATGTCTGTCGTCGGTATCATCATTTTCTTCGCCACTGCCGGCAATCACGCACCGATCCGCGCGCAGGGCAGCATGCCATGGTTTTATGTGCAAAACGGTGTTCTGTACTTTGAAGCGCACCGCTATCACGGCGGTGGAGAATTAACAGTTCCTTCCGAAGTTGCAGGTCAGACAGTTTATGCACTGGGTGAAGACTGCTTTGCAGACTGTACGCAGTTGACCGCCGTCAATCTGCCCGACACACTCGCCTCTATTGGTGACGGAGCTTTCTGCGGCTGCACTTCTCTGCGGGGCATTGCCATTCCCGACTCTGTAAATGTGATCGGTGAGAAAGCCTTTTACGGCTGCAGCGCGCTTGAAGCGGTCAGCATCAGCGGACATGTACGGGACATTCGTGAGGACGCTTTTGATGAATGCAGCTATCTGGGATACATCTTTTATGGTGGCCTGCATGATGAATGGATGTCACTTTATGATGAATTTATCAACCCCTATGTAGGTGTAATTTGTCAGGATGGAAGTTTCTACCAAGGCGGAGAACTGTACGAATAAGCCTGTTTTTGTGCAACTTGTACACTTTTTAGGCATGTATCCCCCATCTCCAATCAGGTTATCGCCCAAACTTTTTCAATTTGTTTAATTTTTTCCTGTTTTCCACTTGATTTCATGACAGAAATATGTATAATAACCTCATTGCGAAATGCATTTGAAAGGAGGTCATCCCATGAAGAAGATTATCTGCAAGAAGGAGTACGATACCGAGACTGCAACTCTGATCAAGGCTTACTCTTTCGGCCAGCTGGGCGATCCCGCAGGCTACGAGGAAGATCTGTACCAGACTCCCGCTGGTCTGTATTTCCTGCATGTCGGCGGTGGCGAGGCATCTCCCTACCCCACCGAGGACATCCTGCGTCTGGCTAAGACCAAGGTCAACGAGTGGATTGAGAACCACTAATCCAGCTACATAAAGTGAGCCTGCTGAATTTCAGCAGGCTCCTTTTTCTTGACACGTGTGCTATGATTATGATAGGAATTTATGCTCACCAGCAAAGTAGGTATGATTATGAAGAGATGTATTCTTCTGTTAATATTGGTTGCAGCACTGCTGACCGGCTGCACCACACAGGAACCACAGGCGCAAATTGCCGCCACTACACTTCCCGTATACGAATTGACCTTCCGCCTGTGTGATGGTACCGGACTGACTGTCACCCAGCTGGTCACGGAAGCAGTCAGCTGTCTGCACGACTATTCTCTGAATGTCCGGCAGGTTCGCGCCGCGGAAGCCGCCGAACTGATCGTCATCAGCGGTGCGGGTTTGGAAGATTTTATGGATGACCTGCTCCATGATAAGACGGTGATCGACAGCTCCGAGGGTGTCCACCTGATCGACGGCGGACACACACACAGTCATGATCATGAGGAAGAACCTCACGAAGGGCACCATCATGAAGAAGATCCCCACATCTGGCTCTCCCCCGAAAATGCCATGATTATGGCAAATAATATCTGTGCAGGTCTTTCTGCGCAGTATCCCGAGCATGCAGAAGCATTCCGCCAGAATCTTTCCGGTCTGCTGGCAGATCTGGCAGTCCTTCAGGCATATGGCGAAACCCAGCTGAAAGACCTTTCCTGCCGGGAACTGATCACTTTCCACGACGGCTTTGCATACCTCGCAGAAAGCTTTGAGCTGTCCATTCTGGAGGCTGTGGAAGAAGAATCCGGCAGCGAAGCATCCGCCGCCGAACTGATCCACCTGATTCAGGAAGTGCGCCATCACGGTCTTCCTGCTATTTTCACAGAAAAACTTGGCAGTGTTTCCGCAGCACAAATCATCGCCGCTGAAACCGGTACTGAGATTTACACACTCGACATGGCTATGCATGGAGACAGCTATTTTGATGCCATGTATGAAAACATCGACACGTTGAAAGGAGCTTTGGGATGAGAAAATTTAGACACGGTCAGTCCTGCGACAGCTCCTGCTGCCTGCGCATCCAGAATCTTTCCGTCAAGATCGGTGCAGATGATATTTTAAAGGATGTAAATCTGCATATCCACTGCGGTCAGATGGTGGCTTTGATCGGCCCCAACGGTGCGGGTAAATCCACCTTGATCAAGGCCGTCCTTGGTCAGCGGGATTACGATGGTATCATTGCTTTCTCCGCCCCCGGTATGCGCCACCGCAAGCCACCCCGTATCGGCTATGTACCCCAGAGTCCCTCCTTTGATCCCGGAGATCCTTTGTCCGTTGCAGACCTTTTCGCCTGCTGTCTCAGCCGTAGACCCGCATTCCTGGGACTTTCCGCTGCCATGCGGGATAAGACACTGGAATGTCTGGAGCGTGTACACGGAGAAGAACTGATCGACAAACGGGTCGGTACCCTCTCCGGCGGTGAGCTGCAGCGTGTGCTGCTGGCACTGGCACTGGAGCCGCTGCCCAACATTCTGATTCTGGACGAGCCGCTCTCCGGTGTGGACGTGGAAGGTCAGACCGGCCTTATGGACATGCTGGACGAGATCCGCAAGCGCTATGACCTGTCCATTCTAATGACCACGCACGATTTCGGCATGCTGCAAACCTACACGGATAAGGTCGTTCTGATCGATCATGCCATTGTGAAGAAGGGTACTCCGGAGGAAGTTCTTGCATCTGAGGAATTCCGGAACATTTTCCATCGCAAAGGAGGAGCGTTATGAGCATTTGGTATGCACTTTGTGATGTACTTCCCTTTGAAATGCTGCAGTGGGATTTCATGAAGAACGCACTGCTGGCAATCTTGTTGATGGGACCGCTTTTCGGTCTGCTTTCAACCATGATCGTCACGGGACGCATGAGCTTCTTCTCCGATGCACTGGGTCACTCTGCCTTTACGGGCATCGCCATCGGTGCCATCTGCGGTGTTGCTGCTCCCATCTGGGTGGCCGTTGTATTCAGTGTGGTGTTTGCGCTGCTGTTCTCTTATGTCCGCAGCCGCTCCAATCAGGCAGCTGACACGCTGATTGGTGTATTCTCCAGTACCGCCGTTGCACTGGGCATTTTCATCGCCACCATGAACGGCGGCAGTTTTACAAAATACAACAAATACCTGATTGGTGACATTCTTTCCGTCACGCCTGCAGAAATCGGTATGCTGGCACTGGTGCTGCTGTGTGTGGTGCTGTTCTGGTGTGTCTATTCCAACCGGCTGGCACTGACTGCAATTCACCCTCAGCTGGCATCCTCCCGTGGAATTCCTGTAGGTGTCTCCCAGACGATTTTCACCGTAGCCATCGCCGTTGTGGTAACACTGTCCATTTCCAGTGTAGGCCTTTTGATTCTGAACAGTCTGCTGGTGCTGCCCGCCGCATCCAGCCGGAATGTAGCCAGGAATCTACAGCAGTATCACCTGCTTTCCGTCCTCTTTGCGCTTGTATCGGGTCTTGCAGGTCTTACCATTTCCTACCATCTGGGTGCTTCTGCCGGTGCGGCCATCTCTCTGGTTCTGGCTTTGATTTTTGCGGTGTCCTTTGCTTGCAGAAAGGTGCGTGGATAAGATGGAAAATGTCAACATTCAGGTTATTGCCCGTATGCATTCGGATTTTGCCACCAAATTCGGTATCCCCCGCCAGAGCGGACTGGTGGAGGAGCTCCGCTCCACCATCGTCTTCGAGCCGGAATTCCGCAATCCCGATGCCCTGCGGGGCATTGAAGATTTCTCCCACCTGTGGATCATCTGGCAGTTTTCCGAAGCGGTACGGCAGGGCTGGTCTCCCACAGTTCGTCCGCCCCGACTGGGCGGCAATACCCGCATGGGTGTTTTCGCCACCCGCTCCCCTTTCCGACCCAACAATCTGGGACTTTCCAGTGTCAAGCTTCTGGGCGTCGAGCATACAGACAAGTTCGGCACGGTTCTGCATGTGGGCGGTGCCGACCTGATGGACGGCACTCCGATTTTCGATATCAAACCCTACATCGCTTACGGAGATTCCCATCCCGAAGCCAAAGGCGGCTTTACGGACACTGCCGGAGAATTTCTGCTGCAGGTGGAATTCCCTGCCGAACTGCTCCGGATTCTCCCCGAAGAGAAGCGGGATGCTGCCATCGGTGTCCTGTCTCACGACCCCCGTCCCTCCTACCAGCGCAAGCCCGGCCGTGTCTACGGCTTGACCTTCGCCGGATTTGATATCCGCTTTCAGGTTAACGGTGATGTGTTAACGGTGGAGGAAGTCAATAAAGTACAAAGGGGCTGTAAAAAAAGTCGCTAAAAACGCAGGCTGTGCCGAAAGGTACAGCCTGCAAAAATATTTATAGAGAAACGGCTGGTTCCAGTAGAAGAACCAGCCGTTTTGTAGTATCATAAAGTTACCACACAACATGAAAACTACAGATATGAATTATACACCAATCCAACTGAAATTACCAGTGGATATGGAAAGAA
>JBGVFB010000015.1:0-36163 GCA_045120675.1 Faecousia sp.
TTCCTCCACACTGAAATCCAGTTGCCGCAGAGCTTTGATGGTCGCCGCTGTTCCCAGTTGACTGGCTTCGTAGAAGCGGTAGCCGGACCATTCATCCACATGGGCAGGGCTCAGCAAACCTTCCTTTTCGTAGAACCGCAGGGCCTTGACGGTCAGCATGGTAAGTTTTGAAAATTCACCGATTTTGAACATGCGCTTCACCTCCATGAAACCATGGTAATCTATCCCCTTAGAGGAGAGTCAAGGGTTTTCTACCCTTAATTTTATCTCTTTGGCATAAATCCTGTCAATGAAAAATAGCTTTTCTTCGAAATCTGCGCTATAATAGTTCCAAAGCAAACGGGAGGGACTCCCCATGAAAGCCTTAACCTATATCGAACACGGAAAATTCGCTATTCCTGACAAGTCCAATGCCTGTCATCCACTGCTTTAAGCTGGATGGGGTTATTAAGGTTGCCATTGAAACCTGACACAAGGAGGTTTATATGTTCCAAAACAAAGTAATCGTCATCACCGGCGGTGCGGGTGGTATCGGCAAGTGTATTGCAGAGGAATTTTCAAAACAGGGCGCCCATGTGTGCGTCATTGACTGCGGTGAAGGCGACCACTATGTGGGCGACATTGCCGACAAGGCCACTTTGGAGGACTTTTCCGGGACAGTCATCGAGAAATACGGTCGGGTGGATGTACTGGTTAACAACGCGCCTCCCAGCTTTATCGGCATCGACGAATGCACCTATGAACAGTTCCAGCGCTCCATGGCAATTGGCATCACGGCACCTTTTTACTTAAGCAAGCTCTTTGCACCCTATTTCACACAGGGTGCCAGCATCATCAATATTTCCTCATCCCGGGACCGGATGAGCCAACCCCAGAGTGAAAGCTATACTGCGGCAAAGGGAGGCATCGCTGCCCTGACCCATGCGCTGGCAGTTTCGCTTGCCGGAAAAGTTCGGGTCAACTCCATAAGTCCCGGATGGATTGATACCGCCTACATGGTTTACGAAGGCCCCGATGCCATCCAGCAGCCTGCAGGCCGTGTGGGCAATCCTATGGATATCGCCAATATGGTGCTGTTTCTGGCATCTGAAAAAGCCGGCTTCATCACCGGTGAGAACATCTGTATCGACGGCGGTCAAACAAAACTGATGATCTATCACGGAGACCATGGATGGACATTGAATCCATGAATTGTAAGAGCGGAAGTGCACCAGGCACTTCCGCTCATTTCATTTTGTCAATTCATAACTCATATCCGCCAGAAAGCGGATTTTCTCATTTTCCACAGTGAGCCAATGGTCCTTATCCATGTGCCAGCCGTAAAAGATACAGGAGTCCTCACGGAACAATCCAATCAGAAATACAATGATGCACGTTCTCTGCGGTTCCGCTGGCACCCTCGTGGAAAATATCATGCCGGGCATTGGGGAGCAGCTTGAGTGTCACATTTTCCATACCGGCTTTTTTCATGCGGTTATAGATTGTCCGGACACCTTTCCCCGCATCGCCAACAGGATCATCCTGTCCAGAAATCAGCAAAATGGGGAGGCTCGTATTCCATCCATCATATTCAAATGCGCTTCCGGATCGTTTCATAGAACCAAGAAGTTCCCAGAAAAGACCTGCGGATATATCTTTCCGCACCAGAGGATCCACAAGATATTCGTCCAGCGCCTTGGTATCGCTACAAAGCCAGTCGGCTTCTGTGCGGTTGGGTTTGACCTTCTGATTGTAGGTGCCGAAGGACAACTGCTTGATCAGATCAGTCGTTCCGTCAAAACCGGCTTTTTTGAACTCACCCTTGACAATGGCCATCATAACAGAAAGAATCCATCCCGGCTGATGTCCGGTTCCGGCAATAATGGCACCAGCCAGTTCTCCTTCACAGGGATACTTCGTCAGATACTCCCGCAGAAGGAAAGACCCCAGTGAGAAGCCCAGCATATGATGGGGAACTCCGGAGAAACGGTTCTGCAGTTCCGTAAAGAACAGGCGCATATCTTCAATGGATGCAGCCCATCCGCCTTCACCGAAGGAAGCAATTTCCGAATTACCGGGGTTTTTTCCGTGGCCCCGCAGATCGAAACCTGCCACCGCAATACCATGGCTGCATAGATCCGCAGCCATGGATTCATAGCGGCCCATATACTCGGTCATGCCGTGGGTAATCTGCAAAACCGCTTTTACATCCTGCTCCGGCTGCCAAACAATAGCAGGAAGATTGATTCCGCCGTAGCCATTTATCATAAGTTGTTCTGTCTTCATAGTGCTACCTGCTTTCGTAATATATGGATCAGTTTATTAAATCAGTATTCTCTTCTTGCCATGCAAATACAAGATACAAAGCATATCCGCCGGCGATCACCGCAAGCAAAATCCCGGAAATAATCTGCCGCCGGGGTGTCATGACGGCTTCATTGGCAAAGGCGCTGAGTCCATTGAAAACGCTATGTACGATAATACAGGGCATTAGACTCCGGGTTCTGCAATAGATCATCACAAAGGCAAAGCCGATGGCCACCGCATACATGACCTGCAACAAGTTCGGCAGCAGTTCCGCGCCGGAACCGTTGACCAGATTCACAATATGTCCGATTCCAAAAGTCACACTGGAAACAATAATCGCGGTTTTCTCGCCGCCCTTTGCCATTGCCTGGAACAGCAGACCTCGGAAGATCAGTTCCTCAAGGAAACCGACGCAGAACATGGCGAGGATATACAGCACCGTTTCCAGTGGGGACTGATTCAGCGCGACACCGTACCACAAATTCGCCGTCAGCAGAAGCAATAGCGGAATGTAATAGAGCATCTTTGCAGCGGGGAGTTTCGGTCTGCAAAGGCCGTATTTTTCGGTCAGGCCGTTCTTACTCACAAAAAAATACAATACTCCCGACATTGCAATCAGGATCGGCAAGGTCACGACCTTGTCGATGCCCAAATCCGCCGAAATATTATCGCCTGTTGATGCCAGCACAACATAGCCGATGATCCATGCCAGTGCGAACCAGAGTTCGCTCTTTTCATAAAGTTTTTTCAGAATTGTCATGCATCTGTCTCCTCTTCCAACGCTTCCAGATAGAAGCTCACAGGCCGGAAGCCGTCATTGCAGGAAATCATGGCCGACTTAGGATTCTTCATCCAACCGTCGTAGAAGTTTCCGCCACCGTGGGCCAGTGTCATCACAAAGGCAGAAATGCTGTCCCAAGCGCTGTCGCAGAAACCCTCCGGTTTTGCCCAGCCGTTGGCGGTCCAGACCTGTCCTTCTTTTATATCGCAGGCATGCTGGATGGGGTTTTCGTATTTTTCCACCAGGTCCGGGTAGCTTGCCTTACGAACTGCAGTAATGCGTACTTTTTTCATAGTAATCCCACCTCTATGCACGAATTTGGTATGCTCGCCAGATAATACTATCCAAGCCCCGAACGGTCAAATTTGGGTGCTGTACGCGGAGTATTGTAACGGCATCTGTAAAAAGTGTCTGGCAGTCCTCGTTGCTGATATCGTGTCCGCAAGCATCCCGAATACAATGGTGGATATGAACATCGGGCTTACAGCGATTGGGGTCTCCTGCCAGCATAAACAGGTAATTCACACCCGCATCACCTAATCCATTGACTGCACGGATGACAATCTCCAGTATCTCCTGGGATTCAAAGTGCTGAAAATCCTCGATTGTCTCGATATGTAAATCACGCAGGTAACGGGCAAGCTGATAACATACCTCTTCTTTGGGAATATGTTTCTTTCCACCCAGCTTCTGATGGTTTATTAAGACTCTTTCTGCAAAAGCAAGGTGTCCAATATCATCCATCCTTTGAAGCAACATAGAAACGGTATCACCGGAACCATGAGGATCACCATTCATAAACATGTTGGCATACCGCCGCACAAGGGGAACTGTTACATCATAATATCTGGCACGCAGGGAGTAGACACAGTCCAGCAGGCAGACGGAAAGTGACTGATAACCGTAATCACTTTGTGTTGATAAATCAAAAGTAGATTCGCAGTACTTGGCAAATTGCGTTGCAAGTTCGTGCATAAGAGTGCCTCCTTATTTCCACTTTGTGTCCCACCCCTTCGCCGTGTCCTTCGCGCAGAAGGGCCGCAGAACCAATCTTTCAGTTTCGATCATTGTTTTTCTCCCTTTGCATTCTGACAGGAAATGAATATGTGCACCGGTGCAAACAGCAGTGCTGCAACAATCAGCAAGATTGACCTGCACATAATGCCGCTGATCAGAAAGGCCACGGACGGAATGATGGACAGGGCCAATGCTTTGAATATACCTTTTTTCTTCCAGTAGACGATCCAGAGGATGCAGTATAACGCAACCAGCAGAGTATCCAGGATGAGATACAGGGCGAAGGATTCGTTGGACGCCCAGCCTCCCGGAATATTGAAGATCATAAAGCCGAAGCAGCCGAATCTGCCAATCTGTTCCACCAGCTCGACGGTCTTGTTCCTGTAATTGTTAGTAAACCCGTCCTTGCAGCGAATCGCAAAGACAATGTTGGGAATCATCATGATAGTTATAAAAACCAAGCCAAGCGGATTAAACCACTCCATAAATACGTACCTAACTGTTTCTATGTTTTCTGTGCCACCAGCAGGAACCGGTGGATGCTCCCATCGATGGAACCCTGTTCTTCCAGAATCTTCTGAGCGCGCATCAGCCTCTCTAAATGGGTATCCCAGAGAAGCCCGGGAACTCCCACTGGATGATCCGGGCAAACCACACCAGGGCACCCACATCAAAGAACCGGATGGGCCGGAATGCGTCCTCACCCCGCAGAATGGTGAAGCCTGCATGGGTAATTGACATAATCGTATCGTGTTTTCCGTAGTTGTTCGCTCCACTTCTTCAGGAGAGATACCTTTCAGTTCCGCAATCTTTTTGATGACTGCTGGAAGGATCAGGGGGCACTATTGTTGTGATGTACGCGGGAATCGATAATCACAGATATCTCTCCTTCCATGTCTATATGATAAAGCCTTATCACAGACGTGTCAATCGCAGCATTTCTTATACGTTCTGAATGCCCCGCGCAAGAGAAAGCGAAAGCGTTTGAGTTCTCTGGCACTATATGAAAAGAACATAAATCCAACCCAAACATAATGGGATACTTTCATCGTGGGGGGCAACACAAAGCTCATTTCATGGTTGCATTTTACATTTTTGCCGCTACTAAGCACTCCAGGCGCTTGTACTCCATAAAGAATCAAGGAATCCAAACTTATATTCTTCGCTCTCACAGCTTGAAACCGTTTCATGAAATCTCGAAAATTCTCGAATCTTGTTCGTTGCATATGGGTCTTGTTGTATGGTACCTTGGTCTCGGAAATTCGTTGGAGAGGTTGAAGTGTCATGCGCACTGTGTTATTGGTTTTACGATCAGATGATTTTGCCCGGGCTTTACAAGATATGCTGAAATATCGCTATCGGGTGATTTCTGCTAAAAATGCCGAGGAAGGCGCAGTTCTGCTACAGCATCGGACAGATGTTCTTTTGCTTGATCTCTTTTTGCCTGGAACAGATGGGCTGACATTTTTAGAGCAAAACAAATCGCATCTCCCGTCCTCCATCTTGCTGTTTACAACTTTTGCAGAACCAGCAATTCTGGATGCTACATCTGTGCTTGGCGTCCAGGCAGTTTTTCTTAAACCCTGCTCCATTTCCTCCGTGCAAAATTGGCTGGATACCCAGCTATAAAAAACACCCCTCCCGGGAATGGGAGGGGCAAAAGATTGTCAAGAGGATACTCGTGTGGTGCGCAGCTACTTGGCCGCGCGATTTTCAGTTGTTACAGCTGGATAGACGAAGTATATCTTGTCCAGTACCCCGTTCCAGTGCTGTCTTTTGCATAGAGCGTAATCTTCGCTCTGTAATACTTGCCGATTGTTCCTGTGTAGGAGACATAGGACCCATGAGTGCCAGTATTCTCACAGATGAGGTTCGAATAATTGGCCATAGTGCAGGTTTTCACCGTTGTCCAGTTTTCACCATCGGAAGACTCCTGAATTTTGATCTCACTAGCGCCAAGTTTATCCATTCCTGTTGGCGCAGTAACTTCAAACCAGGCCTGAAACTTCGTGCTTGAGGTCTTGTAGAGATAGACATCGCTGGAACCGAAGAAACTGCTGGCTCGGGCGTTTTCATTCTCCATTGCTGCTACAGGAATGGCTAAGATCATTACAACTGCCAAAAGCAAGCATACCATGCGGGAAAAACGTTTCATTTAATCATCCTCCATCGTATAGATTGACTTGAGTACCTTATAAAGAGTTTCCTCCTGACAATCTATATAGATGGCACATTCTAATCTATCTCGCGTCCAAGCTGCAGTCCACCACTCTTCGTTATGTAAGACAATATATTCTATACCCTCGATCTCGAGCTTATTTGCATTCTCCTCATCCTTACTATATTGCCGTGGGGATTCCATGTTACGGATCGCAATGTCCAGCGAAACAAAACCGTTTCCGTCTTCGAAACGAGCAAAGATTGCAGTCTTCGAAGGATACTCAGAAACCTTGCATTCAACCAACTCACAGCCATCCGGTAGCCACATTGGAACCACGGGGTCCGTAATGCCCAATGCTGTCACCGTGTCGTACATCTGTTGCAAGCCCGGATTGTCCGTTTTAAAAACATATTCTTGTGCAGTCACCTCATCGCCAGGTGCAAAAAACTCGAAAATGCTGTCCGTCCATCGGGATAATCGCTCCCAGAAGCTCTCTGCTTCCGCACTCTGTGGCACGGTAAGTGCCAGTGCAATCACCACCGCCACAGCCACTGCAATCCGCACTGGCCAGCTTCTGAAAGAGAACTTTGCTCGGCTCTGCACAGATGCACGCGTCTGGTAATTCTCCCATGCATCTGCAATCTGCGGGTTAATCTCAACTGGCACATCCTGATCGCGTTTCTCCAGTACCTCCATGATCAGATGTACCGCAGATTCATCGACAGATTCTTTTTCAAGTTCATGCTGCAGCATTTCGTCCAGCTGCTCCGTCGACATCTGCTCTATCACACCGCGCAAACCGGTCGTATTATAATTCTTCATACATGACCTCCTCGCAGCAGCCCTGCCACAGTTCCAAAAACCGTGCAATTTCAGAAATGAACTCCGTATTAGATGGTCTGTCCATCTGTCTCCCTACATAATGTGGGAAATAGCAACCCCATACTTTCGGATTTCTATTGTCCCATGCTTCCGCAATCACAGCGCGAATTGCCGATTCTACCTGCTTGGCATCAGCACCGGATCCGCAAGCTTCAGCAACACCCGGATACAACTCCTTAGTAATCGCTTGAGCCGGATCGTCGTAAAATCTAACAATCGCTTGTGTTAGGTACTCAAAACCGATCCGCTTTGCAGGGATTCCTATCTCTAGCAGGATCGCTACTGTAACACATTTTGTGTTACACTTTCGTAGATGTCTTGAGAAAAACAACGCGTGTTGTAAAGTGTTCCCTATCGCTCGCACCATAGTCTCATCCTCTCTGTCTCTGGGACTATTATCGCATAATGCACTTCCTTTGTCCACAATTTCGTGTCGTATAGTGTCGGCGCTTTTTGTTTTTTATCTAAATTCTATAGTATGATGTGCACTAAAGCAAGGAGGGTAAATATGCTGGCACATAGAATTACAAAACTTAGAATCGAAAGAGGAATTACCCAGTCTCAACTCGCAATGCTTCTTCATATCAGCCCTAGCACCATCGGAATGTATGAACAAGGGCGTCGTACCCCAAGTATAGATGTATTAATAGCCTTATCAAGGACTTTTAGCGTATCGTTAGACTATCTAATTACTGGTACAGATTATCTTTATGCTGATACCACATCAAGATTGACCCAAATCACCAAGAATTGTCCGTGCAGCACCTGTTATTGGAAGAATAACAACAAATAAGACGTTCCCTCCCCAAATTTATCATACCGCCGGAACAAGGGCTTTCCATTACTAAACTATGCCTACAACATCCTTATCTCCTGAATATTGTCTGTGCAGTTTTCCCTATTCAAAACTCGTTCGGCCACTTTGAAAACTGACTTGCTTCCCAAAATATTATCAGATTCGGCAACCGCGGTGCTATTGGCATCCACTATGCAAGTACTTGTTAAAATACTCCATCCGGGAATGGAACCCGTTGGCATTTTCTTTGGCAATACCGCAGTACAAAGCGACCTTGCCGTGTCAAGTTTCTGGACGACGGCACAACCGATCTGGGAAATCAGCTGGAAAGTAAAGCAGGAGGGTGGCAAGTGCTTCGGAATTACCACCAACGCGCACTTCTTTCTGGTGTGTACCTACGAAGAGTATGGCGAAAATCCAGCGGTCGTAGTTTATATGAAAAGGTAATCTCAGGATTAACAAACCGCCCATGCATTCTTGTGTGGTTATACAGAAATACTCGCTCTCGTCGAAACCATCAGGATCAATACTGCCCCGCTGATTCCCCACCGCTATAGATTAGATGATATTGAGAAGGCTTACCACCTCTTTTAAAATAAGCTGGATGGGGTTATTAAGGTCGCCATTAAATAAGCAGAAAGCAAGCTGTAGATTAAATTCTACAGCTTGCTCTTATTGTTATGGAATTACAGAAAAATTGTAGGCTTCTTATATCCTGCGGCAGTTTGATTCAGCATTTGGGTGACCATAGTCAGGAACACATCCGGCAGGGCACGGCTACTTGCGGAGCAGACCTGGACACAGCGCATACAATTGATGCACAAATCGTTATTGGTCCGGCTGGGATCATCCAGAGGGATGGCACCCACGGGGCATTGATCAGCGCAAGCGCCGCACTTGATGCAAGTTTCATCTGCCGTAGGGTGGAAAGCGGAAGGTTTCCGCTCCTTATAAGGGATGTTTCCGGGAACTTGTGTAAGCGCAGAATCGCCTGCCTTTGCCATCACATCGGACGCAAACTGACGGCAGAGGGCTTCGTCCTCAACATCAGGGCGACCGACAGCGATGGAACGAGCGATGGAATGCTCCGCGATAAATGCCGCTGCAGCAATCACGCGGAATCCACTAGCTTCCAGAGCATCTCTGGTTTCCAGCAGCGCGTCTTCGAATTCGCGATTGCCATAGACCACCACCGCAACGGCCTGCTGTCCGTTTCCTTTCATTGCAGACAGCCGCTCCAGAGAAATCTGAGGCACACGGCCTGCGTAAACAGGAAGTACAGCCATCAAGGCATCGTTTTCACTTAGGGCAACCTTGTTATCTGCTTTGGTCAGGTCCATTTCCACAACGGGAATATGAAAGCCTGCAGCAATGGCATCGGCCACCTTTTTGGTGCCACCAGTGGGACTGAAATGGGCAATGATCCATTTTCCGATGTTCATAATCTATCTCCTTGCTTAAATTGTGCAGCTTCCGATGTACATATATCCGGAAACTTCCGTCACATTCGCTTTCTTGAAGAAACGGAAGCTTTCCTCATTCGCCACATACAGGTGCGCCAGGGCAATGCCCGCATCCAGACGGCTGCCCTTCTTATTACAATGGACATGGATGATATCGCCCTCATGGGTAAAGTACCAAGGCTGGCTGTTGACTGCAGAGGGGGCCAGTCGAGCAGGTTCTAGTCTAGGGTCTGGCTTGTCCGTAATCTGCTCCATAGGTTTACGCTTGAATTGCTTCAAACCTTGGCGAAGCGGGTCACCCTTTGGGTGACCGAATGCCAACATAATGACGAACTTCATGCCATCCACATCCGTGGTGGTCTTGGGATTCATCCGGCCCATGCCCAGCCAGCAAACACCTAACCCCAGAGCCTGCAGGTACAGATCCATTTGCTGAAACAGGAATCCGATGTTCTCCAGATAACCATCCGTTTCCTCGGAGTAAATGGCAATCAGCTGGGGTGTAGTCCAGGGGCAGATGCACTTAACCTTATCCCGGCTGACAACGTCCATCCGCACCTTGATCTCCGGATACAAAGGTTTGGGTTCGACGGACAAGATTCTCTCAATCATCTCAGCATCTACCGGCTTTCCGGTAAACTGGCGGCAGGACTTGCGACGGTAAATCGTTTCATTCAGAATCACTGTGTTCACTCCCCAATCCAATCCGTCAGTATTTTCACATATCGTTCCGGTTTACTCAGGCTCAAATCGCCGTGGCGCAATTCCGGTAGGATTTCCATACTGCTCCCCGGAATAGCCTGATTCAAAAGCACAGCCGAATCCCGGATGCTTTTTTGTTCCCGGGAACCTGCCACAATTTTGACCTTTGCCTTCGTTTCGGACAGGCCGGACTTGATGGTATAAATGCTGTTGGCCTTCAGAAAAGCGATCATATCCGCTTTGCTGATGGCGCAGGTATCCCGGTAGTAGTCATCAAACAGTGCCTTGGGGATGCCCAAGCAGTCTGCTTGCAGTTTGGCAAACCACTTCTGCTTGATCAGACCGTAGCTCATGCCAAAGGTGGGTTCAATCAACGCATGGGTTAACTTCATGGGCTTGACCAGCACACTTTCAAGCAAGGCATACCGGCAGATGTCCTTCCGCTGAGAAAGCATCTCCACCGCGATCTGACCGCCCAGAGAAAGCCCGCCGAGGGCCAGAACTTGCCCGCCGAAATGGGTATCGATGTAGGAAATCAGGCTGGCGGCATTTTCCTCAATGGTAGAAAAGGGGGTATCGCTGTCAGCGTGGCCGTCCAGTACCGGAAGCACCACATGATACTGCTCTGCCAGCTTCTGTGCTGCCTCCCGGTAGTTCCACCAGGATAAGCCGCCGCCATGGAGCAGCATAATCACATTGGGGTTTTGTTGTCCAAATTCGATCATCATATCCAAAGCTTCCTTTATTTTCTGGCGACCACGATTGGCTGGTAGAAGCCGGTTTCTTCCGGGAACAGCCATTTCACTTCGCTGCATCCGTCCGCCAGCAGCAAATCCGTGATTTCTGCTCTGCGGGTTGCCCGGTACTCGCATTCAAACTTATTCACCTGTAACATTTCACCATCATCGATGATGTACTGAATCAGCTTATAGCGATCATCTTCCCAAGTCCAGGTCTGAAAGGAAACCCGCTGACCATCGGCGGTCTTGTGGATATAGGGCGGAGAATAGGGCGGCTTGTCCATCAGCAGCGCGTCATAATCCCGGATGCTGGCCACAAAGATGCCGTCCTTCTTCATTCTGCCGGTGATGCTCGCGATTGCAGCTGCCAACGCGTCATGGGAAAGCATATGGGGCAGCGCATTGTCCATGCAGATGATCATATCAAAGGTCTCCGGGAATGTGTCGGACAAGGCGCAGAAGTCCGCGTGTTCAAATCGGACAGACACATTGTTTTCCGCTGCCCGTTTTGCTGCTTCAGCAAGCTCGGCATCGCTGATATCGGATGCGGTCACAGTGTATCCCAGCGCGGCCAGTCCGATTGACTGGGTACCAATCCCGCAGGCGCAGTCCAGTACGGATGCTGCTTTGTCGAACCCGTACTGACGGAAGATTCTTTCCAGAATTTCTGCCTGCTCGTGGGTCGTTGCCTGCCAATCCAAAAACAGCTTGTCATAATGAGAAGCCAATTGATTATAAAAGTTCTGCGTAATATCCATAGGTTCATCCTCGCTTCCGCTTTCTTTCATTGTATCAGCGCGCATGGGGAAGTGCAACATGAAACTGTGCAAAAATCCCCTGACTCCGGTTGGAGTCAGGGGATCCGTGTTTGACTATGAGCTTCAGGAATCAGTCCGGGCAGCATTGCTCGTTGATGTTCCGGCAGACATAGTAGGTGCCGTTCCGGCCGGCAATCACCGGCTCTACGGGTGGTATTCCGCCTTCAGAGCGGTGATCAGGTTGGGTGAACATCATTGATCAACTGCCAAGTGCCGTTCTTGAAGTTGGTCAGCAGGATGTTGCCAGCATCAGAGAATTTCTACAGGTGAGAAATTAGCCGATGGTGCAGTACATGAAGTACTTGTAGCCCAGGGGGTTAGCGAAGAAGCCTTCCACGGAATCGTCGATCATGTAGATGTCGGTGTAGAAGTACAGGGGAACGATGCAGCCGGTGCTCATCAGCATGTCTTCTGCAACGTGCATCAGAGCGTAACGGGTATCGTTGTCGGTGCAGGTCTTGATCAGGGAGATGACGACATCGTAGGTCTCTGCCCAGGTGCCATCCTCAACCTTGACATCGTAGCCCAGAGCGGTCAGATCCAGGTCGTACATAGCCAGCTCAGCGTGTGCGCCCTTACCGAACTGAACGTCGTTGTTACCGGAAGCGGTAACCCACATATCCAGGAAGCAGATGGGATCGTTGTAGTCAGCCAGCCAGCCGTTACGAGCGACGGAGTAATCGCCGTTCTTACGGGTGTTCAGGAAGGTGTTCCACTCCTGGTTCTCCAGGTTCATGGTGATACCGACGGAAGCGACGGTAGCAGCCAGGTACTCACCGATAGCCTTGTGAGCCTCGGAGGTGTTGTACAGGTAGGTCAGAGTGGGGAAGTTGGTGAACTGCTGAGTAGCCTCGTCGAAGGTGTAGTACTTCTTCAGGGTCTCGATAGCAGCTGCCCAGTTGTCTTCGTAAGCTTCTGCGGAAACGTTGTAGTAGCCGTCGAATTCGTCGGAGGTACCAGCGTTCTTGTAGAACTCGGAGCCGTCAGCATCGGTCATGCCCATTGCGACGAAGGAGGAAGCGGGAACCTGGCCAGCCTGGCCGATTTCCTCAACGATGTAGTTACGGTCGTACAGCAGGCCGATTGCGTTACGGATCTCAGCCTTTGCAGCCTCAGCCTCTGCGCCGGTCAGGCCGCAGTCAGCGGGCAGGATCTCTTCGTTGACGTTCCAGCAGACGTAGTAGGTACCGATCTGGCCAGCAACGACGAACTCATCGGGATACTCGATCTTCAGAGCAGCGATTTCGTTGGTGGGAACATCGTCGATCAGCAGCCAGCTGCCGTTCTTGAAGTTGGTCAGCATGTTGTTAGCGTCGTCGGACAGGTAGAACTGGATTTCTTCCATCAGGATGGAGTCAGCATCGTGGTAGTTCTCGTTCTTGGACAGGACGATCACAGAGTTGTGCTCCCAGTTGGAGATGGTGTAAGCACCGTTGCAGACGTAGGTAGCAGCATCGGTAGCCCATGCTTCGTCAGCAACAACATCCTCGCGGACGGGGAAGTAGGTGGGGAATGCCAGCAGCTCGTTCCAGTAAGCAACAGCATTGTTCAGGGTGATGACGATGGTCTTGGCGTCGGTAGCTTCAACAGCCAGATCATTGGGGTAGCCCTTAACGACTTCGAACATGTAGCCGTAGTCAGCAGCCAGTTCTTCGGATGCAGCGCGCTTCCATGCGAAGACGAAGTCAGCAGCGGTCAGATCCTTGCCGTCGGACCACTTCAGGCCGTCCTTCAGGGTGTAGGTGTAGGTAACGGTGCCGTCCTCGTTCAGGACGCCTTCGGGCAGCTCGACAGCAGCGTCAGCAACCAGAACCAGAGCGCCGTTCTCGTCCTGACCCCACTTGGCCAGACCGGAGAACAGGTGGGAAACCAGAGTAGCGCCGTCAACAGCGGAGTTCAGAGCGGGGTCGATGGTGTCGGGCTCGGAAGCCAGACACACAGCGATGCTGGAAGGACCAGCGGGCTCAGCGGGCTCAGCGGGGGTCTCAACAGGGGTCTCGACAACAGGAGCTTCAGCCTTGGGAGCCTCGGTGGGTGCGGGAGCTGCGGGAGCGCCGCAAGCAGCCAGGGACAGAACCATGACCATAGCCAGCAGCATAGCGATCATTTTCTTCATAATTCATTTTTCCTTTCTCAAAAGAAAATTTATTTCATATCCACGCTTCCCGGTACGGCATGACCGGAAAGGACGGAGTTGAAATCATACAGTTTCAGGACGCGATCAGTTGATCTTATCCAGGTTGTGGCAGGCCACGAAATGGCCTGCGGATACTTCCTTGAACTCGGGCATTGCCTCAGCACAGGCATCCGTTGCGTAGGGGCAGCGGGTGCGGAAGGGGCAGCCGGAAGGTGCGTTCAGGGGGCTGGGGATATCGCCGGTCAGCACGATACGCTGGTTCTCTCTTGCCTTCTTGGGGTCGGGCAGGGGCACAGCGGACATCAGGCTCTTGGTGTAGGGGTGCAGGGGATGATCGTAAATCTCACGGGCATCCGCCAGCTCCACCATCTTGCCCAGATACATGACGGCGATGCGGTCGGAAATGTGGCGAACGACCAGCAGGTCGTGGGCGATGAACAGGTAGGTCAGGCCCATCTGGTCCTGCAGTTCGTCGAACATGTTGATAACCTGTGCCTGAATGGAAACGTCCAGTGCGGAAACAGGCTCGTCACAGACCACAAACTCGGGATTCATGGACAGGGCTCTTGCGATGCCGATTCTCTGGCGCTGACCGCCGGAGAATTCGTGGGCATAGCGGTTGGCATGCTCGGAGTTCAGGCCGACCTTGGCCATCAGCTCCAGAATCCGTTCCTGCCGTTCCTTCTTGTTCTGGTACATCTTGTGCACGTCCAGAGGCTCGGCAATGATGTCGGAAACGGTCATGCGGGGGTTCAGGGAAGAGTAGGGATCCTGGAACACCATGGCAGACTTCTGTCTGTATTCCAGAATATCCTTCTTGGTTTCGATCTTCTTGCCGTCGAACCAGATCTCGCCGGCAGTGGGCTTATACAGGTGCAGCAGGGTGCGGCCGACGGTGGTCTTGCCGCAGCCGGATTCGCCGACCAGACCCAGCGTTTCGCCCTTGCGGATGGCGAAAGATACATCGTCAACAGCCTTCAGAGGCTTGGAGGTGAACATGCCGGTGGTGATGTTGAAGTACTCCTTCAGATTTTTTACTTCCACCAGAGTCTTGTTATCGATCATTCGGCTTCACCGCCTTCCTGTGCTTCCTTGACATTGAGCCAGCAGCCTGCCTGGTGCCACTCGTTGATCTGCATACGGTCACAGCGCTCCCGCAGGCAGATCTTCATCGCCTTGTCACAGCGGGGTGCGAAGGGACAGCCCTTGGGCATATTCAGCAGGTCAATGGGGGTACCGGAGATGGGTTCCAGCTTCTCGCCGTCATTGTCGACAGTGGGGATGGAACGCATCAGGCCCTTGGTATATTCGTGCTTGGGGTTGTAGAAAATTTCATCGGCCGTACCCTGCTCACAGATGGAGCCGGCATACATGACGATCACTTCGTCACACATCTGTGCCACAACACCCAGATCGTGGGTGATCATGATGATGGCCATGCCCAGTTCCTTCTGCAGCTGCTGCATCAGCTCCAGAATCTGTGCCTGAATGGTCACGTCCAGTGCTGTGGTGGGCTCGTCGGCGATCAGAATATCAGGCTCGCAGGCCAGTGCCATGGCGATCATGATACGCTGGCGCATACCGCCGGAAAACTCGAAGGGGTACTGGTTGATACGCTTTTCCGGCTCGTTGATGTTAACGAGGCGGAGCATTTCGATGGCGCGCTCCTTTGCCTGCTTCTTGTTGCGGTTGGTATGGAGCATAATCGCCTCCATCAGCTGCTTGCCGATGGTGTAGGTGGGATTCAGGGAGGTCATGGGGTCCTGGAAGATGATGGAGATCTTGTTGCCGCGGACGGTCTTCATGACCTTCTCACCGGCACCGACCAGTTCCTGACCATTGAATTTCACAGAACCGGACACGATCTTGCCGGTCTTTTCCAGAATCTGCATGATGGAGTAAGCGGTAACGGACTTGCCGGAACCGGACTCACCCACGATACCCAGAACCTTGCCGTGATCCAGATAGAAGGACACGCCGTTAACGGCCTTGACCTCACCGGCAGGGGTAAAGAACGAGGTATGCAGATCATTTACTTCTAACATTGCCATAGCTGCATCCTCCTTAGTTCTTCAGCTTGGGGTCGAATGCGTCCCGCAGGCCGTCGCCGAAGAGGTTCAGGGACAGAACGATCAGAGAGATGGTCACTGCAGGAATTACAAGACGGTAGGGGTAGCTGGTGATGCCGTTCAGAGCATCGGATGCGAGGCTGCCCAGAGAAGGCATGGGGGCGTTAACGCCCAGACCCAGGAAGGACAGGTAGCTTTCGGTGAAGATTGCGCTGGGGATCTGCAGCGCGGTGGAGATAACCACAACGCTGATGCAGTTGGGCAGCAGGTGCTTGCGGATGACCCAGCCGGCATTGGCGCCGGTGGACTTTGCTGCCAGCACGTATTCCTGCTCCTTCAGGGACAGGATCTGGCCGCGGATCTGACGGGACATGGAGACCCAGTACAGCAGCGCGAAGATGATGAACAGGGCGATGATGTTGCCGCCCAGCTTTTCGAGGATCGTACCCTGAATTGCATCCTCCAGACCACTCTGCTTCAGCACGGAAGCCAGCAGGATGACCATCAGCATATCAGGCAGGGAGTAGATGATATCGACAACGCGCATGATGATCAGGTCCACCTTGCCGCCCAGATAGCCAGCCAGAGAGCCGACCGTGGTGCCGATAATCAGAACGATGATACTTGCAAAGAAGCCGACAGCCAGAGAAATACGGGTGCCGTAGACCACACGGATGAAGTAGTCACGACCTGCAGCGTCGGTGCCAAAGACATGGGGGAAGATCTTCTGGGTCTCGCCCTCCACATAGGAGTCGAAGCGGACCACATAGTAGCCGTCTTCACCGGCCAGAACTGCCACATCACCGGCAGCGCGCTCTGCTTCGCCGCGCCAGTTCAGGGCCCAGACCCAGTCGCAAACTGCGGGGTTCTTCTTATACTTGCTGGGTGCGATTTCAGCCTTTTCGCTGTAGCCCGCGCCCTTGATGCTGCTCTGCAGTGCTTCAAAAGCTTCTTTTCCGCCGCTGGTTGCCTTGTAAGCTTCCAGAATGGAATCCGCAATTGCCTTCTTTTCGGCGCTGGCGGCTTCATCGGTCATTTTAGCGGGAACGAAGTACTCCTGAACATTGGCCTTACCCAGAGCATTTTCCATCTCTGTGGTGCCGTATTTCATGGGAGCCAGATTGTTGTAGGATGCGTCAACGGGCTTACCGGGACGGATACCCAGCATTGCATCGTAGCTGTAGGGCCAGAAGGTGGGGATGATCAGTGCAGCCAGGGTGACCAGCACGATGATGATCAGGCTGATGGTTGCGATCTTGTTGCGGAACAGGCGCTTCATACCATCCTTGAAGAAGGTGGTGGAGGGGCGCATCTGTACCATATAGGCTTTTTCTTCCTCGGTAGCGGGGAGAAAGTCGTCCATATTCACATGCATGCTGAAGATTTTGTTTTTCATCTGAGACTTCTCCTTACTCCAGGGTGATTCTGGGATCGACGATCTTATACATGATATCGCTCAGCAGATTCATGATAACGATCAAAGATGCCAGCACGATGGTGGTGCCCATGATCAGGGGATAGTCACGACCGGTGATGGAGCTGACGAAGTAACGGCCAATGCCGGGCACTGCAAAGATCTGCTCAACCACCAGAGAGCCCGTGACGATGTATGCCAGCATGGGTCCGAAATAGGTAATAACAGGAATCAGGGAATTCTTCAGCGCATGGCCGAAGATGATCTTCACCTGGGACACGCCCTTGGCGCGGGCAGTCCGGATGTAGTCCTGACCCAGCACATCCAGCATGGAGGAACGGGTCAGACGGGTGATATTTGCCATGGGAGACAGCGACAGCGTAATGACCGGCAGGACCAGGCCTTCTGCGGTGGCGCCGTTGGCGGGGAACAGTGCCAGCTCCAGTGCGAAGACCAACAGCAGCAGCGTACCCATAATAAAGGAAGGCATGGAGATGAACGCGGTGGTCATGACCATGATTACCTTATCAATGAACTTGTTGCGGCGCAGCGCTGCAACAGAACCCAGAACCACACCCACGACCAGAGCAATGGATGCAGCGACCAGACCCAGCTTGGCGGAGACCTTCATGCCGTCGACGATGATGTCGATAACATCGCGGCCACGGAGCTTCACAGAGGGGCCGAAGTCGAACTTCGTAACAATATCCTTCAGATAAGTGGTGTACTGTTCGAAGACCGGCTTATCCAGTCCGTACTTTGCTTCCAGTGCAGCCTGTGCCGCTTCGGAGATAGCCTTCTCACTGAGGAAGGGACCGCCGGGCACTGCGCGCATAACGAAGAAGGTGACGGTGATGACGACCCAAACCGTCAGCACAGCCAGCAAAATACGCTTCAAAATATATTTCAGAGTTTTCGTATTCATTGAACCATACCTTTCTCACCATTCAGCTCACCGGCTTTTCCGGAACCAGATCATTTGTGCAATTTGTGAAACTGAACAATTTCCCGTAATTCTTTCAAATTATACCGATTTTTGAGCCAATATTCCGTAGATTCATAATATATGAAATTATATGCTAGGAATGCATAATTTTCAATTGTCCATCTTAACCGAATTTTAACAATTACTTCATAGACCTTTTGTGACTTTTGCTGATGGTCAACTGTCTTTGTACCGCGTACACCGCGAATCTCCATCTCTTCATCGAGAAAACGCGTACTTCTTCTATTTATGCATTAAAAATATGAAAAAAGGAGGCTTTGCGGCCTCCTTTGGTATTGTTTATATATCTTTCTTGTTGAGCCGGCTATTTCAGACATTGCACTCCGGCATGATGCCTCCACAGTAAAAAAACAGGCAGTCCTTACAGACCGCCCAACATATTTATTGTATCATAAAACAGTCTTGCCTGTCCATTCTCATTTTCTCTAATTATTCATGTTGTTTCTTATGAAATATCCCATCTTGAAAATCCGGTGTATGCGCGCTAATATAAAGGTACAAAAGGAGTGAGTCCAATGTACTAAGTAAACTCCCCTCAAAACTGCAGAAAGTAGAGGTTACGTAAATGCTGGAGCCCAACAATTTCTAAAACCCCTGACGGAAGTGGTCAGGGGTTTTTATTTTGCCGCTTTGCGTCCCGGAGGGGGCGCTTTTTGTTTCGTCAAAACCGGTTTTCCTGCTTACAAAAAACATCTGTGTCTGTTATAATGAGTCAAAGGCTTTGAAACACTTTCGCCAAAAGGAGGATTCTATGTTATACATTGGAATTGACCTCGGCACATCGGCCATGAAGCTTCTGCTGATGGATGCTGAGGGTCAGATTAAAAATGTGGTATCCAAAGAATATCCGCTGGAATTCCCCCAACCGGGCTGGAGCCAGCAAAGGCCGGAGGACTGGGCGCAGGCACTGATGGAAGGAATCCCGCAGCTTCTTCACGGCTTCGATGGTGCATCCGTTGCCGGCATCGGCGCCGGCGGCCAGATGCACGGTCTGGTGGTGCTGGACAAGGATGATAAGGTCATCCGCCCCGCCATCCTCTGGAATGACGGCAGAACCGCCAAACAGGTGGACTATCTTAATAACGAAATTGGCAAGGACAAGCTGTCTCAGCTGACTGCTAACATTGCTTTTGCAGGTTTCACAGCTCCAAAGATCCTCTGGATGCAGGAAAACGAGCCGGAGAATTTCGCGCGCATCGCAAAAATCATGCTCCCCAAGGACTACATCAATTATATTCTGACCGGTGTTCATGCCTGTGATTATTCCGACGCTTCCGGTATGCTGCTTCTGGATGTTGCGCAGAAATGCTGGAGTCAGGAAATGCTGGACATCTGTGGCATTACCGAAAACCAGATGCCGAAGCTCTTTGAAAGCTATGAATGCATCGGCACGGTCAAGCCCGAAATCGCCGCGGCGCTGGGCCTTTCACCTGATGTAAAAGTGGTTGCCGGTGCCGGTGACAATGCAGCAGCAGCGGTGGGTACCGGTGTGGTGGGAGAAGGCGGCTGCAATATCAGCCTTGGAACCTCCGGTACGGTGTTTATTTCCTCGGAGAAATTCGGTGTGGACGATTCCAATGGCCTGCATGCCTTTGCCCATGCCGACGGCGGCTGGCACCTCATGGGCTGTATGCTCAGCGCGGCCAGCTGCAACAAGTGGCTGCTGGAGGATATTCTGGGCACTTCTGACCACGGGGCGGAGCAGGCAGCCATCAAGGAAGAAAAACTGGGAGAGAACCATGTATTTTTCCTGCCCTACCTGATGGGCGAACGCAGCCCCATCAACGACACCAATGCAAGAGGTACCTTCATCGGCATCACCATGGATACCACCCGTGCCGATCTGGTTCAGGCGGTACTGGAGGGTGTAGCTTTTGCCATCCGCGACAGTCTGGAAGTGGCGAGAGGTCTGGGTATTACCGTTCATCGCTCCAAAATCTGCGGCGGTGGTGCAAAGTCTGCCCTGTGGAAGCGAATGATCGCTGCTATTATGAATCTGGAGCTGGAAGTTCCCGTGTCCGAGCAGGGTCCCGGCATGGGCGGTGCCATGCTGGCCATGGTAGCCTGCGGCGAATACGCATCCGTAAAGGATTGCTGTGAACACCTTTGCTCTACCGCATCCATCGTCAAGCCCGAACCGGAACTGGTGGCAAAATATGAAGCCCGTTACCGGCAGTTTCAGAAAATCTATCCTGTTCTGAAGGGATTGTTCCCTGAAATTCAGTGAAGCGGCAAGCAATTCGATTGTTAGACGGCTTGAATTTGTTGAACCGGTTTTATTTCGCACCAATACAAAAATATAAAAATCCTCCCTGTGATCGACCACAGGGAGGATTCACTTTTTCTGAGTATCCGGCAAACCGCTTATCGTTCGTAATCGGTTTCGTAAGTTCCTGCGCGCAGCACATAACCGCAGGTGCATTTTTCGTCCGAGGAGAGCGTTCCCGTCTGGCCGGGCCGCCCGCCCATGATGATGAACACATCCACCCACTGTCCGCAGGCGGGACATTTGACCTCTGAAAGCCGCGGGGTGTGTTTTCCCTCATGGCATCCGTTCAGCAGCATAGAATCATCTCCTTTTGGACTGATTCTATCACACAGATACCGGATTTGCAATTCATCCGACACTCCTTCGAAGGAATTTCTGTACAGCTTCGGTATATGCCGCTGCAAACCGCGCCATACAAAAGGCAGCTTCAAAAAGAAGCTGCCTTTTCGGTGTTTAGTTCAGTTCGGTCTTCCAAAGGCCATGCAGGTTGCAGTATGCATACACAGCCACAGGCTTCTCATCGCCCAGCAGGAATTTTACATTGGGTGCTTCACCGGGGTTCAGCCATTTTCTGTAACTGCCTTTGTCGGTGACCAGCTGGATCCACTCGATCCAGTGGATGCGCTCCATGGGATGATTCACAGTGCCGACATTCACTTCCACACTGCCGGCAGCTACCTTGACTGCGGGGATGTGCTTCTCGCCGCTGGCTTCGACCGTTCCGGGCCGCAGCTCCTCCATCTTGGTGCCGCAGCAGTAGAGGGGTACATCGGTATCGTAAACCATTTCGGCGATGTTGTGGCAATGGGTGCAGACATAAAACTTGGTATTCTTCATATTTCATTCCTCCGTTTTGTGTGGTGTTTTTATTTTTTCTTTATGGCCTTATTCTAGCAGGAGGATCGTGTTCCTTCTGTGACTTTCTCACGCAAAGCGTCAAAAAACCGGAATCGGATAATTCCGATTCCGGTCGATGATATCAGGCCTTGTCGCCCAGATGGAGCTTATAAATCTCCTCCGTTGCGAAAGCAAGCTTGGTGATGATGTCAGGATTGGTGGGGTAGCAATAGAAAGAATCCGTCTCTGTGGAGATATCGAAGCAGTTTTCCTTGCGGAAGCGATGGAAATTGTACTCCACATGCAGGCTGTTCATGCCCTTGGGCGGGCGGTGGATATGGTAATCCGCGCCGCGGTAATGACCGTCGATGGTGAAGCCGTTTTCGAAATCATGGCGCACCTTTGCTCTGCCCAGGGGGATAAAGCGGTAGCAACGGGGGAAGGAATAGACATCCAGCTCATCTTCATAGCGGTACTCGCCCCGTTCGATCTGGCCGCGCACCTGCGCCCGCTCCCATTCAAACCAGTCAGGGATGTGGGGGAATTCGGTTTCGCCTTCCGTTGCCTTCAGCTGGCCGTTTTCCTGCAGAAACCAGCGCTTGCCGCAGTGGTTGCAGAAAATTTCCGCGCCCTTGGTGCCCATCTGGAATTCGGTGCCACAGTGCGGGCACTGGTACAGCACCTTCTGCAGGCCCTCCGCACGGTAAGGCTCGTCAATGATGATGTTGTTTTCCAGCTGATAGCGGTATTCATCGTACTCCATGGCGCTGCGGATGACGGCATTGATCTCATCAACGCTCATTTCCTCCACCTGCTTGGCCGTCAGCACCTGACGAAAAACCGTATGCATGGGCACCTTGCGCTTGTTGCTGTAAGCCCAGAAGGGAGAATACAGATGGTTGCCGTGATGGGTCACGATGACCAGCGGCACCTTGTTCATCTTCACCAGCCGGCCCAGAGATTTGGGCAGGAAGGAGGTGGTGCCGATGGGGGTGTAGCGGGCTTCCGGGTACATGCACAGGATATCCCCGTTCTGGATTACCCGGCGGATGGACTTGACCAGATGGATATCATTGGTAAACTTGCGGGTGCAGATGGAGCCGATCCAGGTCAAAAGCCACGGCATCATGTGATAACCGTCAATGTTGACCACATTGTTGACTTTTTTCGGATGGGTGACCATGGCGGCCAGCTCAAAATCGATTAAGGCCTGATGATTGCTGAAAATGATATAGGGCGGCTCCAGACCTTCCATATCGATGGTTTCCAGCGTATACTTCTTTCCGGTCAGGCAGATCTTGGACAAGATCCAGATGACCCACGTCAGCCATGCCGGCTGGCGGATGGGATACTTTGCGGTTTTATAGTGCTTTTTCCAGCGGTAATTTACTTCCATAGGGCTTCGATCCTCCGTATTTTTGTATTTGGGGGGTCTTCGCTGACTACTTTACCCGAAAACAGCCGAAATAGCAACAAAAATCTTGCATTTTCCAAGAAAAACCGGAAGATGCGCCGCATCTTCCGGTTTTTTCTCATTTCAGTTTCGCATTCAGCACACCCATGGTGGCCGTCTTAAAGTCCTGCACGGTTTTCTCCCGCCACGCGGTCTCCGTGGGGTAGAACAATTCCATGTAGTTTTCATGGACAATCTGTGCCGCGGTTTTGTTGTTTGTCGGATACCAGTGGTTGCGGTTTTCGTCCACGGTGTATTTCAGGCTCAGAATCGTGTCAAAGAAGGCATCACCGATGGTACCGAATTCAAAGCAGGTAGAAAACAGTTCCGTATCCGTCCCCTTCCGCTGTGCCAGACGGTAGAAGAAGTCCGTGGTATCGCCGGTGGTGGCATAGAAATCCTCGGAGTCATAAGCAATGATATAGTCATAGCCGAAGGCCTCCTGCGACTGCGCTTCGGTCATAGTTTCAAAAACGGAGTTGAAAATCACCATATTGTAGCGGGGGCCGTAGCCGGAATGGATGTCGATATGAACCACATTCTCATACTCGCTGTCCAGACTCCGGCTGAACACATCCTTCAGGTACACAGTGGATGCCTCGTCGCCGTCGCCGCCGTAGTAAACACCCTGCGGGTATTCGTACTGGCCGGTCAGGAGCGCATCGGAAATGGTTCCCGCACCATCGGTGATGGCGGTTTTGCCAAGGCTCAGGTAAAAGCCCACCTCATGCCACAGACCGTTGCGGATTTTTCCCGTGGGTCCGAGGAAGGTATCCACCTTGGGGTACTCCTTGTTGGAAGCGCGGTCGAAAGAATCCCAGTCCAGAATAAAATTCCGGTTCAAATCCACGTTGTTTTCGTTGTAGCGGCGGTAGTTCTTCATGCCGTAGGGATTGACGTTGGTAACCACCAGAACACCTGTATTGGCGGTATCCAGTGTGGGGTAAACCTCTTCAAAGAATACGTCCAGCATCACAGAGCCGATGTAACCTTCCACACCGTGGACACCGGTGGTCAAAATGATGAGATTTGTCTTTTCCTCTTGCGCGGTCAAATAGAAAGAGTCGATATACAGGCCCTCGCTCTCATCGATGGCATATCTGGCTCTGTCCGCGCCCAGATTTTCAGCCAGCTTCTGCTGGTGCGCGCGAACCTCCTCGTAAGTGGTGTGGAAGGAATCGCTGTAAGCATAGATTTCCGCACTCTCCGGCTGGCGCACGATGCCGAGAACAATGGAAGGGCCGATGAGCGTGGCAATCAGCACCAGAGCCGCCAGAGCAATCGCAATCCGCAGTAATTTCTTTTTCATGGTTTTCCTCTCTTTCGGTCAAACAGGTGCAGAATCGACGAACAGGTTTCCGTCCGCTCTTCATCATGCTGTGGAACCATCTGTATATTACAAAACAATCGTAACCAAACCGGTTTTCAAAGTCAATAGACTATCTTGCGGGGTCGTGTTGTTTTTTGCAGAAAAGTATGGAATTTTTCTGTATGACGTGATATGATCGTTTCCACAGACCCCGGCATCATACTGCGGATATTTTTCTGTATTTGAAGCAGAAAAATCCGGAACGTGAGGACATTGTTATGCGCTATAAGCTTCGCTATTCTCTGTTCTTTTTCGCAATGACCCTGTTCATTTTCGCCAGCAATTTCATCCATCCGGTGACTCCCACCCTGATCCAGAATCTGAACCTTCCTGACTATATGTTCGGTCTGATGCCGGCGGCTACACTGCTGTTCATGTTCCTGTTTTCTCCCTTCTGGGGAAAAATCACCACCATGATTTCTTCCCGCAACACCCTTTTGATCACCAGCATCGGCTATGCCGTGGCGCAGGCGACACTTGCCTACTGCACACAGCCAGTCACCATGCTGACCATGCGTTCTCTGGCCGGTTTCTTCGGCAGCGGCAGCTTCGTCGCTTTTCTGACCTATGTGATCAACACAGCCAAGAGCGAAGATCAGGCCAAGTTCCTGACCTACAGCGCCACCATTCAGGCCGTTGCGGCACCCTTTGGCTACCTGGCCGGCGGTGTGCTGGGTGAGTGGTCCCTGATCGGAACATTTTACATCCACGCTTCCGCCGTGGTGGTATCCGGCTTTATTTTCCGCTTTGCTTGCGAAGCGGATTTCACACACACTTCCAAGCTGCCCCTGCGGGACATCATCAAGGACTCCAATCCGCTGCAGGCCATTATGGACGGCAGGCACTTTATGACCAAGGCCTTCGCCTTGCTCTTTACGGTCAACGTCCTGATGAATTTCGGTAATTTCGGTTTTGATCATGCCTTTAATTACTACCTGAAAGACCAGCTGCATCTGACTTCCTCCTACAACGGCATCATCAAAGCCGCTGTCGGCTTTGTTTCCTTCCTTGCCAACATGACCCTTTGCATGTGGATGCTCCACAAGACCAACGTCAAAAAATCCATGATCTCCATCACCCTGTTCTGTACGCTTGCTGCCGCCGGTGTGCTGCTGATTCCGAATATGGCAGTTTACATCGCCTGCAGCATCATGGTTTATGCCGGTTATTCCATCAGTCTGCCGCTGGTTCAGCATATGTCGGCAGAGGAATCCGATCCGGCGCAAAAGAATCTGGTCATGGGCTTTTACAATGCCACCAAATGGATGGGCAGTGTCATCGGTTCTCTGACGGCCGGTTTGCTGTACAGCATTCACGCGCAGCTTCCCTTCGCAGTCGCTGCTGCCGCTTACGGTGTCAGCATCCTCGCCGCCATCGGCTATCTGCTAAGCGGCAAAAAGAGTCTCAAAACCGCAGTTTAATGCGATCCGTATCTTACAACAAATACAAGGAGGTATCCCCATGGGCGCAACTGTTTATTTCTCCAAAACAATTACCCCCGAAAAGGTTCTGGAACTGTACCGTCTGGCAGGCAAGGAACTGACCGGCAATGTGGCTGTCAAGGTCCACTCCGGTGAAAAAGGAAACCAGAACTTCCTGAAGCCCGAATTCTGGAAGCCGGTCATTGACCACGTAGGCGGCACCGTAGTCGAGTGCAATACCGCCTATCCCGGCCAGCGAGACACCACCGAAAAGCACCGTCGGCTGTTTGAGTACCACGGCTGGCTGCGCTGCTACAAAGTAGACCTGCTGGATGCCGAAGGCCCCGATCTGGAGCTGCCCATCCCGAACGGCAAGACCATTCAGAAGAATTACGTGGGCAAGGACATCGCCAATTACGATTCCATGCTGGTGCTGTCCCATTTCAAGGGCCATCCCAGAGGCGGCTTCGGCGGCGCCCTGAAGCAGCTGTCCATCGGCTGCGCCTCTTCCTACGGCAAGGCCTATATCCACGGCGCCGGTGTTCCCGAGCAGATCTGGACCGGCGATCAGGACGCCTTCCTGGAATCCATGGCCGATGCAGCTGGCAGCGTCATTGAACTGTTCAAGGGCAATATCGTATACGTGAACGTCATGAAGAACATGAGCGTTGACTGCGACTGCTGCGCTGTGGCCGAAGATCCCTGCATTGCCGATATCGGCATTCTGGTTTCCACCGATCCCATTGCCATCGATCAGGCCTGCGTCGATCTGGTCTATGCCAGCGCTGACCCCGGCAAGCCCCATCTGGTGGAGCGCATCGAAAGCCGCAACGGCCTGCACACCATCGAATGCGCCGCTGCCCTGGGTTACGGCACCCGAGCATACACACTGGTGGAAGTGGAGTAATTTCAACACAAAAAAGGCCCGGTTCTGTACGAACCGGGTCTCGATTTTACTTCTTGTTCTTGTTGATGCGCATCTGAATGCGCTTCTGGCGGCGCTCCTTGGCCTCTTTCTTCTGCTGCGCGGCCACTTCCTTTTCGTGTTCCTTGTACTTTTCCTTGTCGTATTCCCACTCCGGAACATTCTGCTTGAACGCGATGCCCAGTTCCTTTGCCATTTCCTTGGCCATGGGCTCTGCCTGCACACCGGACTTAAAGCTGAACATGGTAGGAACCTTGGCAATGATCTGATCCTCCGCATCGGTGAACACCAGCACGCGGATGGTTGCCTGTGCGCCCTTGTGGGGAATCGTCTGCAGCATGGCCGCATTGGAAAGGTCAACCGTATAATTCGTCATACCCTGCACTTCCATGGTCTTGTTCGCGGTATCAATCACGCAGGCGGCCCTCATGACATTGACCACATAAATCACCAGCATGACAGAAATCAGCACAATGGCCAGACCGCAGACAATCAGCAGGCCGATGCTGTTGCGCAGCGCATACAGCAGCAGGCCGAAGGCAACCAGAACAGCCGCAACGAAAGCAGCGCTGGTGGCGCGCTCAGCGGGAGTAGACAGGCGGAAAATTTTCATGGAAATAACTCCTTTTTGTAAACGATATTCCCATTATACATACAGGCTGCCTGATTTGCAAGCATTTGACAACTTTCCTATAAAAAAGTCCCCACCTTTTCAGGTAGGGACCCGATTTAGCGGCAGTAAATTTCGATGGCACTGGCTACAAATTCTGCGGTGCCTGCGCCGCCGGCGCGGTCGATGTTGGCCTTAAACCGCTCATCTGCCACATACATCTGACCCAGACCCTGCAGAATCTGCTTGGTGCAGGTGTAGTAATTGGCAGTGATGAAATTCTGCAGCTTCGCAACCAGCGCCTGCGCTTCTGCGGACGCAGGGTCAAGATGCAGCACCTGACCAACCTCCGCGAAAATTTCCATCATAGCGTCATTCTGATTGGTCTTACCCCGCTGCTCATACTCTTTGTAGGCTTCGGTATTGCCCCATTTGGCCTTAGCTTCTGCCTTGTACTGTTCAAACTTGCTGTTATCAAATGCGCTCATAACATTTTCTCCTTTCATGGCTCCGTCAACTGCCAGAATCAGACGCTCCAGCCGCTCTTTTTTGAGGGTGAGCATTTTCTTCTGCTCCTGCAGTGCTTTATTTTTGTCGTAATGGGGAGATGATAAAATTTCCTGAATGCTCTTTAAGGAAAAGTCCAGTTCACGGTAAAACAGAATCTCCTGCATCCGAAGCAGGGAAGCTTCATCATAATAACGATAGCCCGTAGATCGTTCCACGCTGGCGGGCTTCAGCAGACCGATTTCATCGTAGTAATGCAGTGTGCGCACACTGACTCCCGTGAGCTTCGCAAATTCCTGAATCTGCATTTTCATCTTCGTCACCTCACGAAAGAAAGTATAGTCTATGACGTAACGTCAGAGTCAAGCACTTTTTGCAAAAAAGATGGCGGCTTTTCCGCCGCCCCAACGAATATATCATAGCACATAGACATTTGTCCGTCAATAGTAAACATTCATTTTCTCCCAATTGCTGAAATCCACCCCTGCAACTTTAGGGAGTTCTCCAAATTGATTTTCTGCGCAGTCAGTGCTATCATGTAAGTACAAAGATAAATGCTTTCAAGTAATACTTCCAAATACTCCTAAAGTGAATGTGTTCAAATTTTGTCATGGAAAGTATTTATCAAAGCCGTAGAAAGAGAGGTTAACCAATAGATGTTAGATACCAAGACTGAACAGAAGTGACCCTTGACTTTCACAGTGATTAGGTGATAGTCAAGGGTCATTTCACGTCTATTGTATTTTTCCGCTCCCGATGGGGGCATTTTTTATTGCATCCAAAGGAATTCCATAAAGGTCGGCACTAATCTTTCCCAATCGGCCTCACAGTGTCCGCCGCCTACCTGACAATCCATCATGACCGCTGCCTTTTTCTTTTTCAGAAAATCTGCCACAGCCTTGTTGTTGTGGTAGGTATGGCTGCTGCGGTCGGCGCGGTTATAGTCCCGCTTTTTCGCTTCCCGGGTACCCCAGGAAAGATAGATACGGGTATCGGGGCTGATGGTGCTTGCATTCAGATCCGCAAACAGCGGCTCCATACAGAAGCCCATGGCAGAGGACACGCAGGCGGCTTTGGAAAACCACCGGTTATAATGCACTGCCGCATACAGGCTCATGATGCCGCCCATGCTGGAACCGCCGATGGCCGTACACTCCCGGAAGGGCATGGTACGGTACTCCCGGTCGATCACGGGCTTAATCTCATGGACGATCCAGTCCATGGTCTTTTCACCCCAGGGTTCAAACTGGCCGAAATGCCCCACGGCGGGATAGGGCAGATATTCACTGAGCCGTTCGTAACCCTCATGACCGCACTCGATGCCCACAACGATCATATTCTTGGGCCACCATGTCAGAAACTCCCTGAATCCCCAGGACTTTCCGTAGGTCGCATCTTCGTCGGAAAACAGATTGTGCCCGTCGAAAAAGTACATCACCGGGTACCGTTCCTCCGTATGAAAATAGCCCTCCGGCAGCCAGATGTGCAGGGGGCGGTTCTTCCCTTTCGGCGAATAAACAAAGTCACGCTTAATGAGCATAGCACGTTCTCCAAATCCAAAAAATCGGCCGGCCCATGGCCGCCCAACAAATTCAGTATACCAAAGCACAATCCCAATTGTCAACCATCATTTGTGAGATATTCCAGCATTCTCTATTTTGCACGATTGAAAGTTGTTTAATTTATACAACATCCCAACTTGAATTTTCAAAATAGCCGTGCTAAACTATCATCACAAAGAGAAGAAACCAAATGGTGATTCTCGGATGGCCGCAAACCCGAAACATCAAGTGCAAATAATGTGTAAGCAGGTGTCCTTCATGTGATGAACATGAATCATGCAGAAAGAAAGCTAAGCACATGCAGCAAAAGGATGAACGGAAAAAAAGCAGGCCATGGATGTTTCCCTTTTCGAAAAGGAAAATCAAAAGAAATCAAACAGTATGGAGAAACAAGACGTTTCGAAGAAGATGGATGGAATCTGAAAGATCATAAGATTCGAAGAAGGAAACATCAAAAAGGCTCACAAAACATCATGAGCCGAAGAAGACAAAGCGAAGTGTCATAACGGAGCGATGTCAATCTAAAGAAAGCGAGGTTAATCAATGATGTTAGATATCAAGAATGAACAGAAATGACCCTTGACTACAAAAAAATGTTTCTTGAGTCAGACAGGAAGCAGTAGTCAAGGGTCATTTCACTTTTATATGACGGATCAACGATCGCAGCTGTCGGAACCCGCTCGATTCCGAGCTACTCATTGCCCGAAAGGGCTTTTTTTATTTGCAGCAAAAAGGGCAGCAAAAAGGGCAGCCAAAAGGCCGCCCAACACGAGTATCATATCATATTCCGCTTGCAGCGTCAAGCGGTTTTGTTTCTCTCTTGTGTAAATCTGTATTTTATACAAAGACCTTTTGTGTGTTTTATACATTATTGCATCTTGAATTTCTCGATTTATTGTGATATCTTATAGATACAAAGAGGTGATACCAATGTACAGGTAAATCCTTCAGATTCTAAGTAATGAAAATCAAAAATTCAAAGCTTAGAGTCAAGACGATCCCCTTTCGAAGAAAAGAAGCACACGGCACGAGTTAGAAAAACTTAATCGAGATCGTAAGAAAATGAAATCTCAAACAGCCGGAAGAATTGCAATTGGACACGAAAGAAAATCGTCAAAAGAATCTGGAAAGGCAGATTCGAAACAGGTTCGCAGCATCACGAACCGAAACGCAAAGCACAGAGTTTAAACTGGGCGATGCAATCTGTAGAAAGCGAGGTTAATCAATGATGTTAGATACCAAGAATGAACAGAAATGACCCTTGACTACAAAAAACGTTTCTTATCGTGACAGAAGAAGCGGTAGTCAAGGGTCATTTCACGTCGGCATGAGGCACCTTGCGAATCATGAAGTTATGAACGCTCCGGATGGGGCGCTTTTTTTATGTCAGTCTTCGTGGAAGGGCTTGTCTGCCACGTGGCCGCCGCCCAGCTTCTGCATGGCCCGCTGCAGTGCATCCCGGGAATTTTTCCAGTCAGCGGCTGCGTTGCGGTAATCGTATTTGGCAATCAGCCAGTCCAGATCATTTTTGACCCGAATCAGATTGTTCTCCATCAGCGGGAACACCGTATCATAAAACCACTGCCGCTGGCCGTTGGGCAGCCACTGCTCCGCTCCGTGGAGCAGCTGCGAAAAATGGTGCAGGCAGAAGCCCTTGCAGTTTTCCACCCGGCTGCGGAACTCCGCCTCCTTCAGCATCACAAAGAAGGTATGGTAATACCGTTCCATATTTTCATTCAGGCGGTCGCAGATGTAGCAGTTGTCCGTCTCCTGCTGAATATGCTTCCATGTACCGTCGGTGCTGACCTGCGGCTTGGAGAAAAGCTTTTTCGGTGCGGGCGCTTCAAACCCGTTCATTTCCGCTTTCAGACGGTCCAGCATGCTGAGATAATAGGTCTGCAGCATCAGGGCATTGCCAAGGGTGTTGCCGTAGTCATACAGCTTTTTCAGGTGCGCGGGGCAGAAGCCCAGCTTGTCCGTCGCACCGCGGACATCCGGCTCCATGTAGCTGGCGCCGGGGCCTGCTACATAGCGAATGATGCGCTGCTCCGTCTGCCGCTGCAGGTAGCAGAAGGGACACTCGTCCTCCGACAAAAATGCTTCATTGACCGGCGCGGTATGTAAGTGTTCTTTCATGGCATTTCCCTCCGCGATTTTTCTCGATTATACCACGGGTCATGCCCGTTTTCAATAGAACCTCCGCACTTCAAATTTCAGCTTGTCGGCGAGGGCCGACGGCCAACGCGTGCCTGATAGGCCGGCAGAAATCGATACACCATTGGGCCCGCCCGATTCGTTACTGCTGTGCAGATTTCAGTTGACCGTTCAGTTGGATAGACGCAACCAGCCACCAAATTACCACGTCATTGCGAGGCCCGAAGGGCCGTGGCAATCTCCTGCTTCGCGGTCTGATGCGGAATCATCCGATTAACATTGTAAATCTCAGATATTCAATGTTAATTGGTACGTATTTCCTCGTACTTCGGTGCTGGAGATTGCCACGTCGGCCTTTGGCCTCCTCGCAATGACAGTGGTTTTCGATAGTCAGGTATAACCATTCAACAGCACAATAAACATCAATTGCATAACCCCTCCCCTGTTTGCATAGGATGCACCAAAAGGAGGGATGGACATGAGTGAGCCGCAGAATCTGCCCCATAACCTGACGCTCAGCGAGCGAAAAAAGCTGGCCCTGACCGGTGCCACCGAGGTGGTCAGCTTTGACGAAGCCTCCGTGGTCGTGAACACACCCCTGGGTATGCTGGTCATTCAGGGCCGGGAGTTACAGCTGAAAACCTTGAGCGAAACCGGCGGCAATGTGACCGTGGAAGGCTACATTACCAGCCTTTCCTACGAAGAGCCCCGCCCCGCCGGCGGCTGGTTCAGCCGTCTGGTTCGATGACCGCACCGCTGCTTGCCGCACAGCGGTTTCTTTCTGCTTTCTGTACCGGTTCCGTTCTCGGGATCGTTTATGGTTTTCTGCGTCCCCTGCGCCCGAAGCAAACCGCACTATCTGACCTGCTGTTCCTCTTCGTTTCGCTGTATGGATGGCTTTTTCTGCATTTCCGGCTCTGTCAGGCAGATATCCGTTTTGCCTACACTTTTGCCATGCTTCTGGGCGGTTTTGCATGGGAAATGACCATCGGAAAGCTCCTCAGGCCGGTTTTTTCCGTTTTTTGGAAAGCAATTCACAGAATATGGGGAATTTTATGGCTTCCTTTCAAAAAAATTTCAAAAATGACAAAAATTTTGTTTGCATCTGGACGAAAATGGGTTACAATAGAATGGTCTAAACATCGGCATGACCAGAGCAAATTCGGAGGCAAACACCATGGCAAACTTCAAGAAAATGATCAGCAAAGTCCGGTTCGTGCGGCGTCGCAGCGGCAAGTGGACGATCATTGCGATCATCATTGCCATCGTATTGTCTATGGGAGCCCTGACCGCCCTGCATCTGTCCATGAGCCAGCTGAAAAACCGTACGGAAGACCTGCGGGATAAAGCCGCCCAGCTGGAAGCAGAAAACGAAGATCTGCAGGAGGACATCGAGCAGGTGGATTCGATTCAGGGCATTGTCGAAATTGCGGAAAAAGAACTTGGACTTGCACAGCCCGATGCTGTATTCTACGGCGAGGAGCCTTAATCAAAGCAACGCATTATATTTGGAGGAAGAAAATCAAACTATGGAGTTAACCGTTGGAACCGTTCTGGAAGGCAAAGTAAAATCCATCACCAATTTTGGCGCTTTCGTTTCCCTGCCGGAAAACAAGACCGGCATGGTACATATCTCTGAGGTCGCCAATGCATACGTCAGCGACATCCGCGCCCATCTGACCGAAGGTCAGGATGTGAAGGTCGTGGTCATCGGCAACGAAAACGGCAAGATCAACCTGTCCATCAAGCGGCTGGAGCCCAAGCCCGTGCGTGAGAACGCACCCCGTCAGGGCGGCAATTTCCGTCCCGCCGGCAATAATGCGCCCCGCCGTGAGAATGCAGGCTTCCAGCCTCAGGCTCAGACCCGTCCCGTCAAAAGCGCCCCTGTTCAGCCCGCCGCACCCAAGACCGCTGACCAGCTCTTCGAAGAGAAGCTGAAGGCATTCATGTCCGAGTCGGACACCAAGCTTTCCTCCATGCGTGCTGACCACCGCACCAAGAGCAGAAGAAGATAATCGCAATCAGGCTGCTGCATTTGCAGCAGCCTGATTTTCCGTCAATGATTCAAATTTCAGTTTGTCGCGCTGTTGCACCGCACCATCAAGAGTGTCATTCCGAGGAGGGGCGAAGCCCCGACGTGGGAATCTCCAGCACCGCAGTACGAAGAAATGCCAACCGATTAACATCGAATATCCAGAATTTTCAATGTTAATCGGATGTTTCCGCATCAGTCCGCGAAACAGGAGATTGCACCACAGGCATTCCCTTCGGTCCCACGTCGCTAACGCTCCTCGCAATGACAGTGGTAGTCCGCAGCTGTCAGCGAAGAACCAACAGTGCGTTAAACATCAATTTGACTTTTCCATGAGGTTATAGTATCATGTCTACTGTTGTCATTACCGGCGGTTCCCGGGGAATCGGTGCTGCCGCCGTGGAAGCCTTTGCCGCACAGGGTCATAAGGTTTACTTCCTGTATGAAAAGAATCATGAAGCTGCCGCTTCTGTGGCTGCAAAAACCGGTGCCACCCCCATCTGCTGTGATGTGGCTGACAGCAAGGCTGTCCGCGCCGTCTTTGAAACGCTGGAGCAGGTGGACGTGCTGGTCTGCAACGCAGGCATTGTCCATTACGGACTCATGAGCATGATGGAAGAAGCCGCGTGGGACCGCATTTTTGATGTGAACGTCAAGGGCATTTACAACTGTGTCAATGCCGCCATGCCCCACTTTTTGAAGACCCACTGTGGCTGTATCATCACCGTCAGCTCCATGTGGGGTCAGGTAGGTGCTTCCTGCGAGGCTGCCTATTCTGCAACCAAGGGCGCCGTCATCGCCCTGACCAAAGCTCTGGCGCAGGAGCTGGGTCCCAGCGGCATCCGGGTCAACTGCGTAGCCCCCGGTGTGATCGTCACCGATATGTGCGCCACAGTGGACCCTGAAATTTTGAAGCAAATGGGTGAAGATGCGCCCGTAGGCCGCAACGGCACGCCGGAAGATGTGGCCAAGGCCATGCTGTATCTTGCGGATGCCGGATTTGTCACGGGACATGTCCTCAGTGTCAACGGCGGATATATCGTTTAAGGAGAAAGAAATCATGAGAATTGCAATCGGTTGTGACCATGGCGCACTGGCGCTGAAAAACAAGCTGGTTTCCCACCTGAAAGAAAAGGGCTATGAGGTCTGCGACTTCGGTACCCATACCCCCGATTCCTGTGACTATCCCGTTTATGCAGCCGCAGCCGCACGGGCTGTTGCCGCAGGAGAATGTGAGCGGGGCATCGTGCTTTGCACCACCGGCATCGGTGTTTCCATTGCTGCCAATAAGATTCACGGCATCCGCTGCGCGCTGCTGCACGATCTGGAGTCCGCCCGCCTGACAAGACTGCACAACGACACCAACATGATGGCACTGGGTGCCGGTGTAACGGAAGAAGCCTTCGCGCTGGAGCTGGCTGATACGTGGCTGACCACGGAGTTTTCCGGTGACGAGCGCCACTGCCGCCGCATTGCCCGGGTCATGGATCTGGAAAAGTAAAGTAAAAGGAACGGTTCAGAAGAACCGTTCCTTTTTATTTTAATTCTGTTCCTGATCGGGATTCTGAGGCGGAGTCATGCGCTTTTCCCGCTGTGCCTTCCGCTTCCGGCTGCGGCGGCGCAGCAATACGATCACAGCCGCAAGGATTGCAGCCCACAGCACCAGCTGGGGAGAGTAGGTCACCAGCCAGACAAAGAAATCCTCCATGTCCTCACCGATATCCCGCAGATTCTGCTTAAAACCGCTGCCGATCCGCTGCCAGACGGTCTGCTCTTCCACTTCCGTGTAGACCTTCACCTGACTGATGTACAGGTGCACCGTGGCATAGTCCACCTTGTTGGCAAGCACGCGCAGCTGGCTGGTCACATTCTCCAGTTCATAGCGCACGTCGGTGAGTCTTGCTTCGATTTCCAGCAGATCGCTCATATTCTCGGCCTTGGAAAGCAATTCCAGCAGCCGTTCCTGCTCCGTTTCCAGTGCCTTGATGCGGCTTTCGGTGGAAACATAGGTCAGCGTCACATCGTCCTGGCTTTCGTTGTAGGAAACCACATTGGAAACATCCTTCACCTGTCCAATGAAGCTGTCCAGCTTCTCAGCGGGAATGCGGACGGTCAGGTTGGCGCTGCGGTGCCGGTAAGAGGAATAGGAACTGCCATTATACAATTCCTGCTGTTCGATATATCCGCCAAGGGCGCTGATCTGGGATGTCAGGCTGCCCAGCAGCGTTTCCAAGTCCTCGGTTTCTGCATCGATATTCACCTTGCGGATCAGCTTCTGGCCGGTCTGCACATTGGCGGAGGTATTGCCGCTGACGGAAGTGGAATAGATGGCATCGTTTGCCGCATACTTCATTTCCTCCATCGCAGGGGCTTCCATGGGGGCGGCAGCCTCGGGCATGGCCATTTCCGACTTTGTATTGGCCGAAGCGCCGCAGCCGGTCATCAGCAGCGCGGCCATGGCAAGTGTCAGCAACAGAGCCGTCAGTTTTCTCAGTTTCATTGTGTTTCCTCCTCTCAAAGTATCCGGTTATATCATACCATACCTGCGCTCCGCCTGCAAGTGCGGAGCCTTTCACTTCTTATACGATTGAAAGCTGAAAAATACTTAGATAAATTGATGTTTGCCGGGATGCCCCGGCTGGCAATACGTGACTGGTAATCCGGCAATCACCAAACATGACTGCCCGATTCGAAGCGTTATTTATCGTATCGGGAGATAAGTTTGGATTTTGTACAACGTTTAGACACGAAT
>JBGVFB010000016.1:0-17558 GCA_045120675.1 Faecousia sp.
GTTAGCCACAAAGAGCGCCTGAAAGAAATTTCCCAGGGTGTGGATGTGCTGACCCTGTCGGCTACGCCCATTCCCAGAACGCTGAACATGGCTTTGTCCGGCCTGCGGGATATGTCCACTCTGGAAGAACCTCCGGCAGACCGCTATCCGGTCCAAACCTATGTCATGGAGCATAACAATGCCATCATCGATGATGCCATCCGCCGCGAAGTGGAACGCGGTGGTCAGGTCTATTACCTCCACAACCGCACCGAGACCATCGATCAATGCGCGTCCGCTTTGACCAAACGCATTCCCGGCCTTTCTGTGGCAGTTGCCCACGGTCAGATGGGCGAGGATGCACTGGGCGATGTGATGCATGCCATGGCCGACGGCGACATTCAGGTTCTGGTGTGTACTACCATCATCGAAACCGGTCTGGACATCCCCAATGCCAACACACTGATCATTGAAAATGCCGACCGGTTCGGCCTTTCCCAGCTGCATCAGCTGCGCGGCCGCGTAGGTCGTTCCACCCGCCATGCCTATGCCTACTTCACCTACAAGCCCGATAAAAATCTGACCGAAATTGCGGAAAAGCGGCTCTCAGCCGTCCGCGACTTTGCAGAATTTGGCTCCGGTTTTAAAATTGCCATGCGCGATCTGGAAATCCGCGGTGCAGGCAATCTGCTGGGTGCAGAGCAGTCGGGCCACATGATGAGCGTGGGCTATGATATGTATCTGAAGCTGCTGGATGAAGCAGTTCTGGAGGAACGGGGCGAAGCACCCAAGACTCCCGATTGCACCGCCGACCTGAACATCACCGCCAATGTGGACAAAAATTATGTGGCTCGCGGTGAGGAGCGTATGGATCTGTACCGCCGCATGGCCGCCATCCGCACGGAAGAGGATGCTGAGGATCTGCTGGACGAGATCGTGGACCGTTACGGCGAACCGCCCAAGGGTGTGCTGAATCTGATCGATGTGGCACTGCTGCGTGCCAATGCCCGCAGCGTTGGTGTGAAAGACATCAAGCAAAAGGGCAGCGATGTGCTGTTTACTCTGACGGAACTGAATTTCGAAGCCATCAGCCAGCTCTGCTCCAGCCCTGACTATAAGAACCGTCTGCTGTTCGTTGCCACTGCCAAGGAACCCACCCTGCGTCTGAAGCTGGCCTCCGGTGTGGACAGCCTGAAGCAGAGCAAAGTCTTCATCGGTCACCTGAAAAACTTATGTAATTCTTAAGAAGCAATTTCTACCCGCTCATATTGCAATTTCGCCAAAAAATGATATAATAGATCAGCTAAACTAATTACCATGAAAGGAGATGATCTCTATGGGTAAGTTTTCTCAGCCCCGTGGCAACCAGCCGATCAGAGTTCCTCCCACCTCTAAGAATGGGAAGAGCACCATTGGTGAACAAAAAGCTGCAGCGATCAATCAGCCTGCACAGCCCGGGTCTACACTGGCAAAAAATCGTAAGATCATCCTGATTTCTGCTTGCGCGGTGGCTGCTGTCTTGTTGATCAGCACCATTGTGGGCATTTGTGTCTTCCTCGGCAATCCCGCCGATGACGGTTTGATTCTCAATAATGTCATGGTTTCCGGTATTAATCTTGGTGGCATGACGAAGAAGCAGGCAGAGGATGTATTGCTTGCAGCTACGGCCGACACCTATACCAAAAACGATATGGTGGTTGAGCTTCCTGATGCTACCATCCACCTCTCCCCGGCTGATACCGGCGCAGAATTGGACATCAAGGAAGTTGTGAAGGCTGCCTATGAGTATGGCCGCACCGGCAGTCGGGCAGAACGCGAAGCAATCAGGGAAGCTTCCCTGACCACTACGCACCATATTCCCCTGCTGAACTACCTGAATCTGAATCTGGACTACATCAAAGGTGAGCTGGATGCCTACGGTGCAGCTTTCAACAGCACCTATGTTCCTTCTTCTGTCAGTTTTGACATTGCTGCACCCATTCTGGATGCAGGCAATCCTAACTTCAAGGAAAATGCCCCCTGTCAGGTCATGACTCTGACGATCGGTATGCCCGGCCGCTATATTGATATCGATGCCCTTTACAATCAAATTCTGGATGCCTACAGCTTCAACAAATTCCATGTAACGGCACAGATGGGCAGTGAAGAAAAGCTGCCCGAGCCGCTGGATATTGAGGCACTGTATGCCGCGTACCGCGTGGAACCCACCAATGCCTATTTAGACGTTGTGTCCACAAAGGTGGTGCCGGAAATCTACGGCTATGACTTCGACTTGGAGAAAGCACTGCTTCAGATGGAACAGGCCAAGTACGGTGATACGATCGAAATTCCCTTCCGTTTCCTTCTGCCGGAAGTCCACGGTGTCGGTCTGTCCGATTTGCTGTTCCGCGATGTGCTGGGTGCCTATAAAACCGAGCACACCAATAACAGCAACCGAAACAACAACCTGACACTGGCTTGCGCAAAGATCAACGGTCTGGTTCTGGATCCCGGCGAAACCTTCGACTTTAATAAGGTTGTTGGCGAACGCACTGCTGCCGCCGGTTATAAACCTGCGGATGCTTACTCCAACGGTGAAACCGTCAAGACCCTTGGCGGCGGTATCTGTCAGGTTTCCTCCACCCTGTACTACTGTACCCTCCTTGCAGATCTGGAAATTGTCACCCGCAGTCCTCACAGTTACGTTTCCTCCTATATGCCCTTGGGCACGGACGCAACGGTCAGCTGGGGCGGTCCTGATTTTGCATTCAAGAACAGTACCAATTATCCCATCCGTATTGAAGCCAAGGTCGAAGACGGCTTCGTTCATGTTCAGTTGATCGGTACCGATGAAAAGGACTATTACATTGAGATGGAGTACGAAATCATCGGCAGCGAAGCTCCCGAGACGATTTATGAGGACATGGAAGAGGATAATCCCGAGGGTTACAAGGACGGCGATACCATTGTCTCCGCATATAAGGGTTACACTGTCAAGACCTACAAGGTAAAGTATGACAAGGAAACCGGTGAGCTGATCGCCCGCGAATATGACCGTACTTCCAGATACAAGAAGCGCGATAAGGTTGTTGCAAGAATCGAAAAGCCCACGGAGCCTCCCACGGAAGCTCCTGCCCCTGAGGATCCCGACGAAACCATGCCTCCTGAGGACGATTCCACCACCGAAAATCCCCCTGTCAACGATACTCCCACGGAAGCTCCACCCGAAACCAACGATCCCCCTGCCGACTCCGGTAGCGAAAGCAATACCGGCGAAAGCAGCGACGGCGGAAGCAGCGACGGCGGAAGCAGCGACAGCGGAAGCAGCGACAGCGCCGAGAGTGAGAACGTTGAATAACAAACGACAGGCATTGCCCAGCGGCAATGCCTGTTTTCACGTAAAAAAGCAGGCATTCCGAAAGGAATACCTGCTGTAATTTTTACTTTGCACGGATATCCAGATGATAATCCACGGTGCCGGCGGCGCTGTTCTCGATTTCGATACTGTACACAATGTCGATCACACCGCCATCGGGAACGATGTCAAAATACACCTGCTTGGCAGTGATCGTCATAAGCAGAGCACCAAAATCAAGCTGATACAGAGATTCGTGGCGCACGCCTTCCTGAAACACCATTTCAGAACGCAGTTTACCGGTCCGGCGCAGAGTCACTTTTCCCGGCTCCACCCGGAAGGTTGTGGTAACACCGGCCATGCCGGTCAGCTCCGTTTCCTCATAGCTGATATCCCAGCCGCCATCGGTGAATGCCATGGTGCCATCGGTAACCAGTTCAATCACGTCCGGTTCCTGGCCGTCATAACACTGCCGACCCCGAATGGACAGAACAACGGGCTGTTTCATTTGCAGGCCTCCATTGCCAGCTTCAGCAGCTCATCAATCAGCTGTGCATAGGGAATGCCGCTGGCGGCGAAAAGCTTGGGATACATGGAGATGGACGTAAAGCCCGGCAGGGTGTTGATCTCGTTAAACACAATCCGGTTGCCTTCATAGGTCACGAAGAAATCCACGCGGCTCAGGCCCTGACAACCGATGGCGCTGTAGACATTGACTGCCAGTTCGCGCACCTGCTCCTCCACTTCCTCGCTGATGCGGGCAGGAATATAGGCTACGGAAGTGTCTGTGACGTACTTTGCTTCGTAATCATAGAATTCTGCGCCGGAGTCGATCTCGCCGCAAACAGAAGCCGCAGGGCTGTCATTGCCCATAACTGCCACTTCGATCTCGCGACCGTCAATGAATTCTTCAACCAGAATCTTCGTATCGAATTTTGCAGCAGCATGCAGTGCAGCGCAAAGGGCTTCACGGTTTGCTGCCTTGCTGACACCGACGGAAGAGCCGGTACCCGCAGGCTTGACAAACATGGGGTAGGTAAATTTCTGCTCCAGAGCCGCCACCACATGATCCACATGGTGTTCCAGTTCGCTGCTGCGCACCAGATGCCATGCAGCCTGAGGAATGCCAGCCTGGTCCACCACCAGCTTGGTCAGAGTTTTATCCATTGCAACAGCAGATGCCGCCACATGGGGGCCCACATAAGGAATACCTGCCAGCTCCAGCAGGCCCTGTACGGCACCGTCTTCGCAGTTCTCGCCGTGCATCACAGGGAATACTACATCAATGCGTTCGCGGACCACACAGTCACCCTCAAAGCGCAGCAGACCCTGACCGCGGATGGGAGAGATAGCAGCGCGGCAATTGGCCGCATTGTTCATCCATGTACCTGCGGGCAGCTCCGCATAATCCTTACCGCCGAAGAGCATCCAGTCGCCGTCCTTGGTAATGCCCACGGGGAACACATTGTATTTTTCATGATCAATGTTGTTCAGCACAGATTCCGCAGAGCGCAGAGAAACCTCATGCTCCGGACTCATGCCACCGAACAGAATGCAAACACTGAGTTTCATCACAACAAACCCCTCATTTTCTTGAGAATCAATATATTTTCCGTTTTCCTATGGAAATTACAGTTTTATTTGCTATAATAAGTCACAAGCAACCTTCAGGAGGATACTTATGCAAATCGATTTGACAGCCAAAGAATTTCGCCACCTGCTGGATATGGTATACATCGGGAACTGGATTCTCAACTCCACCCGCGGTGATGACCGTTTCGCAGATTACGACAATCTGGAAAGCAAACTCTTTGGTCTTTGCCGGAACGGCAAGATGGATGTGCTGACCGAAAACTGGAACGGAATCCCTGTTCCTTCCAAAGCTTATGTGGAAGGCGGCATCCATGAAGCCATTGCCTTTTATGAAGACAATGTATTCTATGAGATTCTGGCCGAAGAATTGTCCCGCCGGGATATGGCTTATCCCGAAATCACAGAAGAGAACTACGACGAAATCATCGGCCGGATGGACCGCTATATGAACGAGTTCCAGCTTTCCGGTGTAGATCGTCTGGTTTTGGAAGACTGACCCTGAAAACGTGCCGCAATGCGGCACGTTTTATTTTACTTACTCCAGCAGCGCTTCGCCGGCACGGTAAATATCACCGGCGCCAACAGTCAGAATCAGATCGCCGGGACGGGCATTGGCACGCAGCCATGCCGTCACTTCAGGCAGGGTTTCACAGAAGATACAGCCGGGAATCTGTGCTGCCAGGTCCGCAGAGGAGATACCCACCGTATTGCGCTCACGGGCTGCGTAAATCTCAGCCAGCACCACCTGATCGGGCTTTTTCAGTTCACGGACAAAATCGTCAAACAGCGCGTTGGTGCGGGTGTAGGTATGGGGCTGGAAAGCAACCACAACACGCTCATAGCCCATGGTACGGACTGCATCAAAGGTCGCGGCCAGTTCGCCGGGATGATGGGCATAGTCATCATAAATATCAGCGCCATGGAACTTGCCCTTAAATTCCATGCGGCGGCCCGCGCCATGGAAAGTGGCAAGACCACGAGCTGTCACATCACCGGGTACACCCAGCATCCAGGCAGTACCGGCAGCAGCCAGCGCATTGATGGCATTGTGCTTACCAACAACCCCCAGATTCAAGTGGCAATAGTATTCCCCGTCACAAATCACATCATAACTGCGGTAATCATCGGTGATGTTGCGCACATGGATCGTGTTCTTTTCACCCAGACCAAAGGTGGTATAGTTCAGGCCCTGCATAGCATCCACCGTATTTGCATCATCGCCATTTGCCAGAATGCCATGACTGGAAATCTCCGCAAACTTATGGAAAGAAGCCTCGATAGCCTTCAGGTCAGCAAAATAATCCAGATGATCCTCTTCAATATTCAGAACAACGGCAAGGGTCGGATAGAAATTCAGGAAAGAGTCGCAGTATTCGCAGCTTTCCAGAATGATGGTATCACCGTGACCCACACGGTGTCCCGCATGCAGCAGCGGCAGGTAGCCGCCGATCATGACAGTGGGATCACTTTCTGCCTCCATCATGATGTGGGTCACCATGGAAGTGGTGGTGGTTTTACCGTGGGTACCGGAAATGCAGATGGCATTCTTATAGGACTTCATGATTTCGCCCCATGCCTGTGCACGTTCAAACACCGGAATACCGGCTGCACGGGCTGCAGCGATTTCAGGGTTGTCATTGTGGGCAGCTGCGGTACGGATGATGCAGTCGGCACCGACAATATTCTCGGCGCTATGTCCGATGGCAACTTCAATACCCTTGCTGATCAGTTCGTCCGTGGAAACGGAGGAATTCATATCAGAACCGGTTACCAGCATTCCCATGCCCTTCAGCACAAGACCCAGCGGACGCATGGAAACACCACCAATGCCCACCAGATGGACATGCTTGCCCGGTGCCAAGAAATTTTCAATAAGCTTATTATGTTTTACCATGTATTCCAAATCTCCCGATAATGGTTTCATATTCCAATAACCTGATTATTATATAGCATTCTTAAGAATTTTACAACTACAAAAGAATGGTTTTCTCCTGATTTTTCATCATTTTTCCTGTTTCTCTCCGTGTTAAGTGGACATTTGTGCATATCGCTTCCAGCTTCTGGCAAAAGCAAGGACTCCCGTATCACGGGAGTCCTCTTTCGTTATCTTATGAAAAACTTACTTCTGCTTTGCACGGATCACCAGCAGGATCGCGAACATCATAACCAGGCAGATGGGCAGCACGATCATCCAGCTCTGAATGATACCGGCCAGAATAAAGCCCACGAAGGAAACACCAGCAGCCAGCAATGCATAGGGCAGCTGGGTATTGACATGGTTGATATGTTCGCACTGGGCACCGGTGGATGCCATGATGGTGGTATCAGAGATGGGAGAGCAGTGGTCACCGCAAACAGCGCCAGCCAAACATGCGGAAACTGCAATGATCATCAGTTCGCCGCTGGGGAACACGGAGCAGACGATGGGCAGCAGCACACCAAAGGTACCCCAGGAGGTACCGGTGGCAAATGCCAGACCCACAGCAATTACAAACACGATTGCGGGCAGGAAGTTTGCCAGCCCGCCGGCATTGACACGAACAAATTCAGCCACAAAAACCTTTGCACCCAGATTGTTGGTAACACCGGACAAAGTCCATGCGAAGGTCAGGATCAGAATGGCAGGAACCATCTGCTTGAAACCATCGGAGAAGGACTCGGTAAACTGCTTGATGGTAATAACCTTGCGGGGGATGTAGAAGCAGAAGGTCACGATCAGGGCGATGAAGGAACCCAGAACCAGACCCATGGAGGCATCAGAGCCGCTGAATGCATCGATAAAGTTCATGTAGGAACCGGAATCCACATCAAAGAAACCGCCGGTGTAGACCATGGTCAGAACACAGGAAATGATCAGCGCCACGATGGGCAGCACCAGATCCAGAACGGTACCCTTAGGATTGCCTTCCTCATTTTCTGCATTGGCATAGGGACGTGCAGCTGTGGTGTAGATATCGCCGTTCTTGGCATTGGCTTCATGGGTACGCATGGGGCCGAAATCCACCTTCAGCAGGCACATCATGATGACCATAGCCAGCGTCAGCAGCGCATAGAAGTTGTAGGGAATAGACTGGATGAACAGCTGCAGGCCCTGTCCTTCGGGGGCGACACTGGAAACAGCGGCTGCCCAGGAGGAAATCGGAGCGATGATGCAGACAGGGGCTGCGGTCGCATCGATCAGGAATGCCAGCTTGGCACGGGAAATCTGATGCTTGTCAGTGACAGGGCGCATAACAGAACCGACGGTCAGGCAGTTGAAATAGTCATCGATGAAAATCAGCATACCCAGAACTGCAGTAGAAATCAGGGCGCCGACGCGGGTCTTGATGTGGGTCTCTGCCCAGCGGCCATAGGCAGCAGAGCCGCCGGCCTTATTGACCAGACTGACCATCATACCCAGCACCACCAGGAAAATCAGAATGCCCACGTTCCAGGAGTCTGCCAGCTTACTGACCATCACATCGAAGCTGCCTGTAACCATGCCCCAGATATTGAAGTTGGCATGGATCAGGGCACCGGACAGAATGCCAATAAACAGGGAGGAATACACTTCCTTGGTAATCAGTGCCAGCGCGATAGCAATGATGGGAGGCAGCAAGGAAATAAAGGTTGCATAGCTGCCGATATCCTGCCGCACCATATTCAGCGCAGCATCGATATTTTCTTCGAAGCCAGCATCGGTACCGACATAGTCTGCGTAGCCGTCCAGATAGCCAATGGCATCATCCACAGAGCCGAATTCTGCGGCACTGGCGGTCAGTACCAGGCCGGTCATCAGGGCCACTGCCATAATCAGCAGCAGCAAAGTTCTTGTGATTCTCTTCATTTTCTTTTCGTCCTTTCTTTTCCAAAACAAAAACCGCGAATCCTGGAAGACTCCAACATTCACGGCAACGCACAGCAGTGCAAGGACGACGAATGATAGCGCTCCACTTTCGTGACAGTCCGGGGGATATTCTCCAGCGGACCAGCGTCTTCTGACCGGGAATCAGAAAACACTTCGGCGGTTTGCCCTTTCTTCCCAGCCGGAATCCCGATTCCATTGGCTGAAAATACTGATGCGCACCGCACCTCTATCGATTCACAATTTTCAATTACATGGAGTATAGCACTGCAATCAACCGTTGTCAATAGCTTTTTGTCATTTTCTGCATACATTTGTCCATCACCGGCGAATATTCCATCATATGCAGCAGACAGGAAAAAGTGAATCCCCCGAACCTGAGGTTCGGGGGAAGTTCTTTACTCAACGCAAACAGTTCCGTCTTCTTTGACAGTCACAGTCATGCCATCCTGTACATAGTTCAGGAATTCATCTCCAAGGCTGTCAATAACCGGCATACTGATACCTTCCAGCCAAACGGAAGCGAGGATGGAACCTGCAGCCGCAAGGCTGTCGATGGGCTTACTGAACAGCATGCAGGCCGGCTGACGCTCCATGGCGCAGGCGCAGTACAGCACCAGACCGCCGGTGGTGGAACCGATGGTCTGGGGCAGGCACAGAGCCTTACCCAGCATCTGCTTATTATACAGATCGGGGTTGTTCTGATCGCCGCAGGTGGCTTTCTTATCGCCGAACTGCAGTGCCTTCTGGAAGGATGCCAGCGTATTCAAACCGCCGTGGCTGACCAGTGCGGGAGCGGTAACGGTACCGGGAGCGACAATACGTCCTTTGAACAGTCTCATAATTCCTTACGCTCCTTTCGTGATCTTTTCGAGGATCTGGGCCTCGGTGTAATAACGGGCGGTGGTATAGGTACGCAGCTTGTTGGAGCAGGTAATGACGGGCATCTTGCCTGCCAGAGGATTATTCATATACATCAGGGGGCAGATATAGCTGAGGATCACACCGGTAGCCTTCAGGCGGGCGGCATACTCCGTCTTCTCAAACTCTGCCTTAACAGCGGGAGCAGTGGTAAAGACTGTGGGAATCAGGACCTTGGCATTGCCGGCGACCTTCAGGCCCTCCTCCACTGCAACCGTCCAATCTTTCAGCTGTTGCAGGCTCATATGAGGGCAGCCGATGAAGCAGAGCTTGGGCTTTGCATCCGGATTCTTCCAGATGATGGGATAATTATCCTGTACGCGCTGCAGCTCTGCATCATCAATGACGTAGACCTTTGCGCCGGGAGCCACCAGAGAAGCGCCCAGTTCCTTGGCTTCAGGAGTCAGATTTTCAATGTGGTACAGGCCCACGGCACCGTTGGAAGCGGTAGCTGCGCCAAAATCCTTCAGATAGGCACAGTTTTCATCATTCAGTTCCGTACCAAGCCACTGCTCCATGCCGGTGATGAAGGGAACATCTTCCATGACCTTCATGCCGATGGCGCTGCCCAGCAGCTGTGCTTCGGGCTTCTTGGTGGTCTTGACCTGCACGATCCAGGTGGCCTTTCTGCCTTCATCGGTCAGCAGGCCGAAATGGGGCACAAAGCCAGCAATGGAGCCCATAATGTCCATGATGCCGGAATTGCGGTTGCAGCGGGCTCCCAGCACGGAGTTGGCATAGACGACAGCGGAAGACTCTGCCCAGCTGAGGATATCACCCTTACCGGGCTTGTTGCCTACCTGATCCAGATAGCAGGCGCAGGTGAAGGCATTGTCGTTCATCAGGCCCAGCTGCTGCAGCTGCTTTTCATAATCTTCCTGCTTGGAATACATGAAGTTGTTGAAAATGAAATTCTGCAGGAAATTTGCAGGTACGTTCTTATCCAGAGGACGGGGGTCCACGGAGAACTTCTGGCCGGAAACAGCACCGGCATCGATCAGCTGCTGCATCAGATCGAAGACAGGCTTCATCATCTTCAGGCCAAAGGAAGTAACCAGATGGTTATAGTCGGAAGTAACAGGGACCATCTTGTCGGCACCGAAGGTTTCGCCGTACATGACCAGTGTCTTCATAACCTTGGCCATTACGTCGCCCTTGGAGCCGTTCAGAATTGCCTGTTGTTCATCGGTTAAGTACATATTGCATCCTCCTCTAATATCAGAGTTTCATGCAGACATCCCATGCCTGCCAGATAACGGTACGCAGGTTGCCCACCTTGCAGGCATCGCCGATCACATGGACATGCTTGTCCTTCTCTGCCAGAGGTGCGGGTCTGTAGCCGGTGGAAAGGATGACGGAGTCCGCAGCGATCTTATACTGCATGCCGTTCTTATCCTGCACCATAACACCATCGTCCAGAACCTCACACAGCTTGGTTTCCAGATGGACGGGAACTTCTTTTGCCTTGAAGAAGTCACGCAGGAAGCTGGTATTGGCAAGGCAAATACCGGGGGTGACCACCAGATCATCCATCATTTCCACAATCGTGGGATGCTTGCCCTGCAGGTACAGTTCGTAGGCGATCTCACAGCCGGTCAGGCCGCCGCCGATGATGGTGACATTCTCGCCAACCTCCTGCTTACCCAGCAGGAAATCGATGGCCTGAATACCCTTGTCGATGCCGGGAACGGGAATGCGGTTGGGGGTGGAACCGGTGGCGACAATGACTTCGTCAGCTTCCACCACGCTCAGGCTCTTGACCTCAGCATTCAGTTTCACTTCAATATTGGGATACTTGGTGATCTCGCGGCGGTACCATGCAATCAGGTCGCGATCCTTCTCCTTGAAAGAAGGAGCTGCGGCTGCGATGAACACACCGCCCAGCTTGCCGGACTTTTCGTACAGGGTGACCTTGTGGCCGCGCTTGGCACAAACCAGAGCAGCTTCCATACCGCCGATGCCGCCACCGATGACAGCGATATTCTTGATCTTCCTGGCAGGCTTGATGTAGTGCTTCTTGGACTGCATGGTTTCTGCGTTGATGGCGCAACGGGCCAGACCCATGGTATCGGTCAGATCCTGCGTATTGTAGTGACCCTTGGAGGAAGAGAAGTTGAAGCAGCCGCTATGGCAGCAGATACAAGGCTTGATGTCTTCCAGACGATCTTCGATCAGTTTGGTGATCCAGGCGGGGTCAGCCAAGAACTGGCGGGCAACACCCATGCCGTCGATCTTGCCTTCAGCAATGGCAGCTGCCGCTACATCGGGCTCCATACGGCCGGCGCAGACCACGGGGATATCCACGAACTTCTTGATGTGTGCAACATCCTCCAGATTGCAGTTCTGGGGCATGTACATGGGCGGATGGGCCCAGTACCAGCTGTCGTAAGTACCGTTATCCGCGTTCAGCATATCGTAGCCTGCATCCTGCAGATACTTGGCAGCACGCTCGGATTCGGCCATATCACGGCCCATCTCCTTGGCATCGTCACCGGGGACAATACCTTCTGCAAAGCCCTTCAGCTTGGATTCAACGGAATAACGCAGAGAAACGGGGAAATCATCGCCGCAGGCTTCCTTGATGGCATGGACAACCTCTGCCGCGAAACGGTAGCGGCTTTCGAAGCTGCCGCCGTACTCATCCGTACGCTTGTTGAAGAACTCAATCGCAAACTGATCCAGCAGGTAGCCTTCATGCACTGCATGAACTTCCACACCGTCAACGCCGGCATCCTTACACAGCTTCGCGGTCTTGGCAAAAGCCTCGATGATCTCGTGGATCTGCTCCTTGGTCATCTCAGGGCAAATGATATCAGGTGCCCAGCGGGCAGGCTGCGCACTGGGAGATGCCAACTCATGGCTGGTATCAATGATGGGCTTGACGATGGCACGGGTAAACTTATTCTTGTGCAGGGGGCCGACCAGCTCGGTAATTGCCCAGCTTCTGCCCATACCAGCAGTCAGCTGGATGAAGAGCTTGGCGCCGGTCTTATGGATTTCATCCATGAAGACCTTCAGTTCTTCAAACATCTTGGGATTCTGCCACAGCCACTTACCCCAGAAGATATCACGCAGGGGTGCAATGCCGGGAATGATCAGTCCGACATTGTTGTTGGCGCGCTCCAGAAACAGCTTTGCTGCCTCTTTATCGAAGCCGCAGCCGGTCAGTTCGAACCAGCCGAACAGGGAGGTACCGCCCATGGGGCACATGACAATGCGATTCTTAATCTCAACGTTGCCAACTTTCCACGGGGTAAACAGGGCATCATATTTTGCATCCATTGCTAGTATCCGCTCCTTTTATTTGGATTTATAGATATTATTATACTATCTTTGCCATATCTGTCAAGTTTTATCGATTTCCACTGTTTTTTCAAATCTGTAAGGATGGCCGATCAAAACTGCCTTTGCGCTGCGGCCATGACCAACCTGCTTCGTCTTGATCACAGCCACGTTTTCAGGAATATACTGCAGTGCAATTTCTTCCACCGTCGGCAGCGCTCCGGTTTCCTCCATCTTGGAGAAAGTTCCCAGTACCACCGCCTGCACTTTTTTGAATACACCTAACTGCCGCAGCTGGCCAAACTGGGCCGCAATCTGTGGATGTTCCCCACTTAATGCCTCCAGAAGCAGGATCTTCCCTCCCATATCAGGGAAATATTCTGTGCCGGCCAGTTTCAGCAAACAGCGAATATTGCCGCCAACCACAATTCCTTCCACAGTGCCGCCCCGTAGGAAATGATAATCAAATTGAAACAGGGTTTGCTCACCGCGTTTGCGCCAGTCCTCAAAATCCCGCAGCCGCGCACCGGTGGTGTCCCGCACCAGATTGCGGATCTGGTACAGACAGGAAATCTTTCCGGTTTTGGCGTAGATTGCATTGATGACAGTGGACAAATCACTGTATCCCCAGAATGTGGCACCGGATTTTGCAATTGCTTCATAATCCAGATAATCCAGCACATCATTGCCCATATCACCGCCGGAGATATCGAAGATATTTGCAACTCCGTCTGTATTGTACAGCTTCATCAGTTCTTCCGCCCGCACCCAGCCGGGGGTAAATCGATCTTCATCCGTGAAAAGATACTTTCCGATGACTGCCTGCGCTCCGTCTGCTGACAGCACACTGCAAACCTTTTCGATTTCCTCCCGAACCTGCGGCGGCTGCGGATTGGAACATCGCACAATTGCGTATTTTTCAGTCATATCGAACACCTCCTGCAGTGATTATAACACCGCTTTCATCCGCAGGCAAGCAATGGGGGGCAAGCTTATCATATTTGTTCTGCGGATGCGTATCCTGTTATCGGGTGATGTTATGAAAAAAGCAAATTGGAAAACCTATGTATTCTGGATCGGTCTGGCAGAAGCAGTCGGGCTTCTTTCAGGTCTTTTGTCCCGCAGTGCCACCGCGTCCTTCAATACGTCCGTCCTGCAATCCCCCCTCTCACCACCTGCTATTGTATTTCCCATCGTGTGGACCTTTCTCTATGCGCTGATGGGTATCGGTGCCGCCCGAATCCGCCTGGCACCTGCATCCACCCAGCGCAGCCGCAGCATGAATCTGTTCATTGCACAGCTGATCGTCAATTTCTTCTGGAGTCCGATCTTCTTCAATGCGGGTGCCTATGGATTTGCGCTGCTCTGGCTGCTTTTGCTCTGGATTCTGGTGCTGTGGATGATTCTCTCCTTCCGGAAAGTAGACCAGCTGGCTGCACTGCTGCAAATTCCATATCTGCTCTGGCTGACCTTCGCGGCCTATCTGAATTATGCAGTCTGGGCATTGAATAAATGAAAAGAGTGCAGCAATGCTGCACTCTTTTATTCCGCTTTGGACATAGCTTCATGGGCAACCTCAGCAGCCCGGGCATCCTTTGTACATTCCATTTCCCACAACGGAACCATTTGCGCTAATCTGCATGCCAGCTCTGCCGTCTTTTCCTGCAGCGCAGGATCTGTGGATAAAAATGCCTGATGGTGCAGCATTTCGATCACCGCTTCCGGTTCTACACGGCGAATTACATTCTCACCGCCGCGTTTTAAAACGCAGATTCCCTTCAGCGGCGCACAAATATTCGTATCCAGACCGTGTTTTCCACTCCACGGCGAACCATACGCGGTCACGCTGTTTCCCGTAAATTTCAGAAAAGGCTTATCATCGTTGACCATGACAGCCCGATCTCCGAAAACTTCCCTCCACAATCTGGTGTGGGTAGATTTTCCCGTACCGCAGGCAGCTGTGAAGAGATAAGCAGCACCATCCACCGCAACGGTACTGCCGTGCAGCAACAGCGTGTCCCGCTTCAGCAGTTCCTCTGCGATTTTTCGCTGAATGGCGGCCCGCTCCAGAAACGGCCCTGTAAACTTACGCAGCTTCATACCCTCTTCACTGGCTTCGATATCCAGCATATTCTGCTCAAAATAAAGGTCATCTTCTGATATTGCAATGGTACACGCTGGATCTGCATCCGTCAGATAATTTCGGCAATATACAGCGGTAGTCTCAAAAAGCGGCCGAACCTGCACCGGCAAACCTGCAATCGTCATCTGAAACGGCTCCACACAATCCCTCCTTTTTGAAAACTTTATCATATCTTTCGTATGATTGCAAGGCATCAAATATCCCGCATCAAATTTGGTGAGTTTATCACAGAATGTGCAGGAAAAAACTGATAAATTAACATTACAAAAGATGGAAAGGAGGACGCATATATGTGGTTCATACTTGCATTCGGTTCTTCTGTATTTGCAGCACTCACTTCGATTCTTGCAAAAATCGGTATTGATGGTGTCAACTCCAACCTCGCCACAGCGATTCGCACCTTTATCGTTCTGCTTATGTCATGGGGAATGGTTTTCTTAACCAACGCACACAGCGAAATCGATGCTATTTCCAAACGAAGCTGGGTCTTCCTGATTCTATCCGGACTTGCAACCGGTGCGTCATGGCTGTGCTACTACAAGGCCCTGCAGCTTGGACAAGCATCCAAAGTTGTCCCCATCGATAAACTGAGCATTGTCCTTACCATGATTCTCGCAGCATTGATTCTTGGAGAGGAATTTACGATCAAATCTATTTTCGGCTGCGCGCTTATCGCCGCCGGTACGCTACTTATGGTCATATAATCATACAACAAAGGAGAGGTTATTATGAAATCGAAACAATTGATTCAAAATATTATCGCACGAGAAATTCTGGACTCCAGAGGTAATCCCACTGTCGAAGTAGATGTCATTCTGGAAAATGGCATCATTGGCAGAGCATCCGTTCCCTCCGGCGCATCCACCGGAATTTACGAAGCACATGAATTGCGCGACGGCGATTTGTCCCGCTACCTTGGAAAAGGTGTATCAAAAGCTGTACAAAACATCAACCAGGAAATCGCCCCTGCCCTGATCGGAAAAAATGTGCTGGAACAGGCCGAAATCGACCGCGCAATGATCGTGCTGGATGGCACGCCGAACAAAAGTCGGCTTGGTGCAAATGCAATTCTCGGTGTATCTCTCGCAAGCGCCAAAGCTGCCGCAGCCAGCTTGGGACTGAGCCTGTACCGTTATATCGGCGGCAGTAATGCTAAGGTTCTCCCCGTTCCTATGATGAATATCCTCAATGGCGGTGCCCATGCAACGAATAATGTGGATATTCAGGAATTCATGATCATGCCCGTGTCCGCCAAAAGCTGGAAAGAAGCACTGCAACGCGCAGCTGAAGTATTCCACACGTTGAAGATTGTTCTGAAGGAAAACCAAATTCCTGTAACCGGAGTCGGCGACGAAGGCGGCTATGCGCCGATGTTGAAAAGAGATGAGGATGCATTGGGTTTCATCGTTTCAGCCATTGAGCGCGCCGGCTATATCCCCGGTGAAGATTTTATGATTGCCATCGATGCCGCATCGTCCGAGTGGTACGATGAGCAGCAAGGTCTCTACAAGCTACCGAAATCCGGGAAAATCTTGAGCCGTCAGCAGATGGTTGCCAGGTGGCAGCGACTTGCAAATAAATACCCCATCATCTCACTGGAGGACGGTATGGCCGAAACCGACTGGGAGGGTTGGGATATGCTGACGAAAGCACTCGGAAAAAAGATACAGCTTGTCGGAGATGATCTCTTCGTAACCAATGTGCAGCGACTGGCTGAGGGCATCGAGAAAAGGGTCGGAAACTCGATTCTGATCAAAGTTAACCAGATTGGAACGCTGACGGAAACGTTGGATGCAATTTCCATGGCAAACCGTGCAGGATATACAGCGATTATCTCCCACCGGTCCGGCGAAACGGAAGATGCAACCATCGCAGATCTGGCTGTCGCAGCCAATGCAGGCCAAATCAAAAGCGGTGCACCCAGTAGAAGTGATCGTGTTGCAAAATACAATCAGCTGCTTCGCATCGAAGAAGAGCTGGGTGAAAACGCGCAGTATCCGGGCAAAGCAGCGTTCTTCAATCTATAATCAATATCAAAACAATACCTCCTAAGACACATAAAGCCCACCCCGTGACGCTCATGGGGTGGGCTTTATGTGTCCCTTGTATACTTTAAATATTCATTTGTTAGACTCGCTTTTCTGTAGAAAAGCCACTGCGGTAGCAGCAGTCCACAGGACTGTTGTCAAGAGCCGCCATTTTGAGTCCAACAAAAAATGGTAGTAAAACAAAAGAGACCAGCAAAAGCTGATCTCTTTCATTGGCTCCCCTTGTTGGACTCGAACCAACGACCTGCGGATTAACAGTCCGTCGCTCTACCGACTGAGCTAAAGAGGAATATTTATGTTCGCGTTACCTATTTTCACAACCAGTCACCCGGTAACTATCGTCGGCGTACATGTGCTTAACTTCTGTGTTCGGGATGGGAACAGGTGGACCCACATGACAATCAACACGAACTC
>JBGVFB010000017.1:0-3897 GCA_045120675.1 Faecousia sp.
CCTCAACAAAGATGCGGCGCACCGGCAGGTAAAAAAGCTGTGCGAGGATCAGGGTGAGAGCTTTTCTGTCTCTGTTCTGTCCCTGACCAAGGCGCTGGCAGAGGAAGGCTTCAGCCTGCGGGACGGCAGTAAGAACACCAAGAAGCTGGATCTGGGTGACACCTCGCCCCGGATGATCTGGCTGCGAAAGGACCGGGCACAAGCAATCGTGGATGAGGTGTGCTGAAAACGGTGGGCGCTGTGGGAGGAAACTTCAAAAATCGTTGCGGCACTTGAAGTTTTCTTTACCGACAGAGGGGGAAAGGCGTGGCGCAAAGGTGGGTTGTGCCTCCACTTTCTTCCCTCTGCGGTTCCACTGGGGAAATCCGAAAAGCCGTTGGCGCACTAGCGAAATCCGCTCCGCTTCCACCACTTCCACTCAATCAAACCCACCATCCCGGCACAGAGCGTTCGCCACCCGTGAAGGCGGTGTTGCCCCTGTGTCGGGGGATTTCCGTTCCCTGGGGTAGTAACCCCAAAGCAGCAAAGAAAGCCACCGTTGGGGCGATTTCGTAGAATCCATGATTTTGCCCCTGCGGGGGCGGGGATTTTACTCCCTTTAGGGAGTAGCCAGCATCGCGGTCGGCTAGTCGCCGACCACAGAGAAACCGGGCGGAAGCCCGGGCCCACTTTCATATTTACAACAAGATTGGAGGAATGTAATGAAAAACAGGAAACTCAGCATCCGCATTTCCGATGCGGATTGGCAGCGGTTCCATGAGAAAGCGGAACAGGCGAATATGACCCTGACCGAATATATCACGGCCTGCTGCCTCGGAAAACAGATTGTCGTCATCGATGGTCTGGACGAAGTCATCCGGCAGCAGAAAGCCATCGGACGGAATCTCAATCAGCTCACCACCCTGGCGAACATGGGTAAGGTGAAAACTGTATACCTCAATGAGCTCACCGACGCATACGCGCAGGTGGGCTCTTTGCTTTCTGACATTCTCAAGGCAAGGCGGTGGCAGTAATGGCAATCGTCCATTTCGTAAAACACAAGCGCACCCAGACCGTGGGCGGTCTCAACGGTGTCCTGAATTATTGCTGCAAAGCATCCAAGGTAGATCACGAAGGCCGGCCCTTGGTCAGCGGCATCAACTGTGTGCCCCAGTGTGCTTTGCAGGAATTTATGAACACCAAGCGCCTGCACCACAGCACCAAGGGTCGGCTGTACTACCACATGGTTCAGTCCTTCCGTCCTGATGATCCGGTCACCCCGGAGCAGGCACATGAGATTGCTCTGAAGCTGGCGGAGCAGATTCCAGGCTACGAAATCGTAGTGGCAACCCACACTGACCGGGATCACATTCACTCCCACTTCGTAATCAACTCCGTAAGCTGCGATACAGGTCTCAAGTACCACAGCAACAAGGATTCTCTAGAACAGCTCTGGAAAGCATCGGACGAGCTGTGTATGTAGTACGGCCTTTCTGTTGTCAAATCCAAAACGAAGCAGAAGAAGGAACGCACCATGTCCGACCGGGAGTACCGTGCCTATGCCAAGGGCAATAGCTGGAAGATGAATCTGGAAATCAACATCGATGAGTGCATGACCCTGGCCCGTGACCGTGAACATTTCATCCGGCTGATGGAGTACAGCGGCTATGAAGTTCGCTGGGAGGACACCCGAAAGAATATCACCTACACCACCCCGGACGGTCACAAGTGCCGGGACAGTAAATTAAACGGATTAAAGTATCATAAGGAGGTAATGGAATATGAGTTTAGAATCCGGCAAGAAATCTGCCGCCGAAATGCGGGCGGCGCAGAGAGATATGATCTCGAAAGCGGAAGCGGTGCAGCCTACCGTCGCCGTCATGGAACCGAACTGGAAGGCGATGATCGAATCGCAGAAAGCGCAGGTCAATACTCTGGGAGAAATTCTGGAGCAGCTCTGCACCCTGACCACGGAGGAGCAGATGATGGCGCATATGAATATGCAGCTCCGGCTCCAGCGGGAAGATGGGCAGACCAGCCGGGAAGCTATGGAGCAGTACCGGCAGGCCCTGATGCGGGAAGCGCAGAACATCACCAGTACGATGCAGGATACGATCAAATCTCTGGAACGACAGGCTGGGAAAATGAACGAGGAGTTTGGGAGAGCAATCTTGCAGGAGCAGGAACGGATGAAGAATACTTCGAAGAAGCTGTTCTGGATCTCGATGATCCCCAGCCTGATCTTGGTCATCTGGGAACTGACGCGGCATATTTGGCTGCTGGGCTGACCAATATCATCGACGACCGCCCCGTGGAGGATAGCACCACCCGGCACTACCGTCCCGAACGGAAGAAGCACCACGGTCAGTCCATGGGCGGAATGTAAGTTTATAAACACAGGGAGAGGTAGCGAGCAACGCTGCCTCTCCCAATTTTATTTTTATGGAGGTAATGCCTATGTTATTTGTTCCCGCTTGGGAAAGTCAACCGTTCGTTTATCCACCTTTATTGGCATCTGCCAATCCGCGCCACAAATCTGTGGTAGTTTCGTCAATAGCTTTCCGCAATCCTTTGGAGTATTGTGTTGGTTGCAAAACGGGAGGTCTGTCATGGCAGTGAAGAAAATGGACGAATCCCTGACCCCTGACCACTACTTCGCCGCCCTGAAGCTGATCGAGCAGCTCCATAAGGACGGTCAGATCCCTGCCTATATGTTCCGCAATATCCTGAACGATTATGCGGATATGGTAGACCTCTCGAAATTCACAATCTTTGAAGAAAAGGAGGATGCAGCATGATCCCCTATTCCATGGAATACCTCCGGCGCAAAGTCGTCATCTACGCCAGAGTATCTACTGACCACGATTCCCAGCTCTCCGCTCTGGAAAACCAGATCGACTGGTACAAGCCCATTTTGGATTACCATCCCGAATGGGAACTGGTGGGTCAGTACATCGACGAGGGCATCACCGGCACATCCGCAGAAAAGCGCCCGGAGTTTATGCGGATGATGGAGGATGCCAAGAAACACAAATTCGATATGATCATCACCCGTGAGGTGTCCCGGTTCGCGAGAAACACCGTGGACACTTTGAACTACACCCGAATGCTCCGGGAGCATGGTGTGGAAGTGTACTTCATCAACGACGGCATCAAAACCTTCGACGGCGATGGTGAGCTTCGGCTCACCATCATGGCCACCCTTGCCCAGGACGAAAGCCGCAAGACCTCCATTCGTGTCAAAAGCGGTCAGCAGACTTCCATGAACAACGGTGTGATCTACGGTAATGGCAACATCCTGGGCTACACCCGCCATGAGTGGAAGGAGGGCGACAAGAAATGCGTGGAGATGCGCATTGACCCGGAGCAGGCAAGAACTGTCCGCCTGATCTACGATATGTACTTAGACGGCTGCGGCCTGGTGAAAATCAAGGACGAGCTGGAACGGCGGGGTTACAAAACCGCACATGGCAATGACAAGTGGTTTCTTACCGTTATTTCCCATGTGCTGAAAAACTCCTTCTACTGCGGCATTATGACCTATCACAAGGAGTACACACCGGATTATCTGAAGCAGAAAAAAGTAAAAAACTACGGTGAACTGGAGTTCACCCAGGTGCAGGGCACCCACGAACCCATCGTCACCGTAGAAGAATTTGAAAGGGTGCAAAGAATCATGGACAGCAAGAAAACAGAAATGCCTTATCTTAACAGGGGCAGGCAGAAGGGCAAGAAACCCCGCACCACGGTCTGGGGCAAGCTGCTGATCTGCGAATGCGGAAAGACCTTCAATATGCGGCGGTGGGACCGGGCAGACCGTCAACCCGGCAATGCCTACCAGTGTTACAGCTCCGTTGCCACCGGCTCCTATGAAAGCCGAAAGAAGAAAGGTCTGCCACTGGACGGCATCTGCCAGTC
>JBGVFB010000018.1:0-53551 GCA_045120675.1 Faecousia sp.
CAGCAGATTCTCCACCATCCGCACATAGCCAAAGCCCAGACGATCCTTCAGTCCCTCACCGACGGGCTGGCTGCTTCCCATATCTGTGACAGAATCACCGGCGAAGACAAGCCGGGTCATTGTTTCAAATTCCATTGTAAGCCTCCTGCAGTATCTGTTTCTGAGTGTTATTATACGCCGCAGAAAAGGAATTGCAAGGAATAATTTCTTATTTCAGGGGAATATTTTAACTGTCTAGGCTTCGTCGCTTTCCATTTCCCCCAGAATCAGGCTCAATTCTTCCGCCTTTGTGGGATCGATCCGCTGCCATTGGCCGCCTTCTTCCAGCAGAAACCGGTCACTTTTCTGGTGATAGGTTTTGTGGCTGCCGTCGGAATAGGACAGAACAATATAGAAATCACTGCCTTCGGCAGTTTCCGGATCTTCATTGGGCACGCCATAGGGATCGATGATGCGAAGATAATTCAGGATCCGGCGCATTTTTTCGGCATTGGTGTAGTGGCGCTGGGCACTGATGGCGCCGTTCTGGTAGGTGACAGTGACTTCCGTTACTGCCCGGTGAGCCGTAGTGCCGGTGGGTTGGGGAGACCGGCTGGCGCAGCCGGTGAACAGAAACAGGATCAGCACAGGCAAAGCGAATATTTTAAAGTGAATTTTCACACAGATCACTCCTCGGATTTAGGGTGCGCTTCACAGCAGATCATTATATGTGAAAATATCAGTAAAAAATAACGGAAAAAGCCATGGAAAAAGCTCCGCCGAAAAATTTTTCGGCGGAGCAAAAATTTTACAGTTCGCAGTTGTTGACCGTTCTGGGGAAAGGAATAGCGTCACGGATGTTGCCGATGCCGGTCAGGTACATGACACAACGCTCGAAGCCCAAACCGAAGCCCGCATGACGGGCAGAGCCGTACTTGCGCAGATCCATGTAGAAATCATAGTCCTCGGGGTTCATACCCAGCTCACGGATGCGGTTTTCGAGGATTTCGTAGTTATCCTCACGCTGAGAACCGCCGGTGATCTCGCCAACGCCGGGTACCAGACAGTCAACCGCAGCAACGGTCTTTCCGTCGGGATTCAGCTTCATGTAGAAAGCCTTGATCTCCTTGGGGTAGTCGGTGACAAAAACGGGCTTCTTGAAGATCTGCTCGGTCAGGAAGCGCTCATGCTCGGTCTGCAGGTCGCAGCCCCAGCTGACAGGATAGTCAAACTTATCGTTATGCTTCTCCAGCAGAGCCACAGCATCGGTGTAGGTGATGCGGCCGAAGTCGTTGTTCAGGATGTTGTTCAGACGGTCCAGCAGGCCCTTGTCCACAAAGGAGTTGAAGAAGTTCATTTCCTCGGGAGCATGCTCCAGAACGTAGGAAATGATATACTTCAGCATATCCTCTTCCACACGCAGCAGGTCATCCAGATCGGCGAAAGCCATTTCAGGCTCAATCATCCAGAACTCGGCAGCATGACGGGTGGTGTTGGAGTTCTCGGCACGGAAAGTGGGGCCGAAGGTGTAAATGTTGCGGAAAGCCATGGCAAAAGTCTCACCGTTCAGCTGGCCGGAAACAGTCAGATTGGTGGGCTTGCCGAAGAAGTCCTTGGAGAAATCGATCTTTCCATCCTCGGTCTTGGGAATGTTGTTCAGATCCATGGTGGTGACCTGGAACATCTCGCCTGCACCCTCGCAGTCGGAACCGGTGATCAAGGGAGTGTGGACGTAAACAAAGTCACGCTCCTGGAAGAACTGATGGATCGCCATGGCGGCGAGGCTGCGGACACGGAACACAGCCTGGAAGGTGTTGGTTCTGGGACGCAGATGAGGAATGGAGCGCAGGAACTCCATGGAGTGGCGCTTGGGCTGCAGGGGGAAGTCACCGGTGGAGGGACCCTCGACGGTGACGGTCTTTGCCTGAATCTCAAAGGGCTGCTTGGAGTCAGGGGTCAGAACCACGGTGCCCTTGACAATCAGGGCAGCACCGATGTTGATCTTGCTGATTTCCTGGAAATTCTCGATCGTATCGTTATAGACCACCTGAATGGGATTGAAATAAGTACCATCAGACAGCATGATGAAGCCAAACTGCTTGGAGGGACGGCGGTTGCGCACCCAGCCACCGATTTCGATCTCGGTGTCAGCATACTTGGCAGTGTTCTTGTACAGTTCACGCATGGTGATAAGTTCCATGATTGCGTTACCTCTCTTCTTGCTGAAAATATAGAATAGTATACGTCAAATTGGAGGATTTTACAAGAGGGAAAGTGCATTTTTATGGAAAATAATCAAAATAAATCCCGGATGCATACGCATCCGGGATTCAAAAACCATCACGCAGTCAGTCTTCTTCACGTTCTGCCCGTTGGCGGCTGCGCAGACCGTCCAGATAGCGTGCTTCTTCCACAGGAAGCGTCACGCGGCGCTCCTCCCAGCCGGAAACATAAACAGCATTGGCCAACTGCACTTCCTTCAGTCCGTCCCACCCGTCTGCAACCGCCTGTGCGCCTGTGAGAACCGTTTGCGCGAAACGACACATCACATGCTGGTACGGGATTCCAGCGGGCTCCAGCGGGATCTGATGGGCATTGTGGGGCAGTTCCGTAAAGACCTCCCGATTATTCGCCGCAAATTCTTCGGTGGTCATCTCATTTTCATCGAATATCAGAGTTTTGCCATCTTCTACAGTCAGCCTTCCCTTGCTGCCCCAGATTTCCAGACGATTCACACCGGGCGCTTCTCCGGTGGCGCTGATCATGGTGCCGTGAAAACCGCTGTCATAGAAAAACTGCACATCCGCTGCATCGTCCACCTGAAAGTCATTGTAGCGGCCAAATTCCAATGCCGCGTAGACCTTATCAGGCAGGCCAAAGAACCAGTTCCACATGTCGAGATAGTGGGGATTCTGATTGATCATCAGGCCGCCGCATTCTCCGTTCCAGCTGCTGCGCCACGGTGCGCTGCGGTGATAGGCCGGGGTACGGTACCAGCTGTTGCACACCCATACCGCCCGGTGCAGCTTGCCCAGAGCACCCGCGCGTACCATTTCCCGCGCCTTTGCAAAAGCAGGCAGGCAGCGGTTGTGGAAAATCATTGAAAAAGTCAATGCATGATCGTCGCAGTAGCGTACCAGTTCCTCCACTTCTCCGGCGCTGATGCCCGCAGGCTTGTCCATGAGAATGTGCTTGCCAAGCTGCGCCATTTGCAATCCGATGGGAATATGGCTGGTATGAGGTGTTACAATGATCACCGCATCAAAATCCGCTTCATGGGCAGCCATATCGTCTGTATCCGAGTAGATGCAAACATCAGGAAAATCCTTGCGCAGCAGCTCCTGTCCTGATGCGTTACGGCAGCAAACACCGGTCAATGGCAATTCCGGTATCATACCGGCATGGATCATCTTCGCATAAATTCTGCCCATACCGCCAAAGCCGATCAGCGCAACACGTACCTGCATGTCCATATCAAAACCTCATTTCAGTGCTTTTTCCCACTCTGCTTCCCGGAAACCGGTCAGAACCTTGTCCTCCAGCACCACCAGCGGGCGCTTGACCAGCATACCGTCGGTTGCAAGCAACCGCAGCTGCTCTTCCTCCGTCATTGCAGGAAGCTTCTCTTTCAGGTTCAGCGACTTGTAAAGCAGGCCACTGGTATTGAAGAATTTCTTCAGAGGCAGGCCGCTGCGCTCATACCAGAGCTTCAATTCCTCGTAAGTAGGATTCTCCTCCTTGATATGGCGGGCCGTATACGAAATACTGTTTGCATCCAGCCATGCCTTTGCTTTCTTGCAGGTGCTGCAAGGGGGATATTCTAAAAATAACATATTATTCACCTCGTGTTTTATAGTCTCTCAGGATTTCCTGCGTCAACGCTTCATCCGGTTCAAAAGCGTTCATATCCATATGGGAAAGCCACGCAAAATAATGGGTAATCGCTTCAATAAAAGCTGCCAGAATTTCATCCATGGAAGATTTCTCCCCACGAACAGGCAATTCAATCACCGGCAGGTCATCAAAATTGTCAAAGACCGGAAATGATACAAAATCCGCCCAGTAGAACTTGTAGCCGACGCGGCTCCGGTTCTTATCCACCAGATAATAGCGGTACTTGAAATCCACCCAGAGTGTCACCGGCATGTGGTATCGGTCTTCCACCCAGTAGACAAAGTCCATCAGTGCATCCTTTGTCGCTTCCGGAATTGCCCGATCAAGGCCCACATCGAAACCGCCAACGATATCTGCTCCTGTTTGAATGGGCAAAGCGCTTGCTTCTTCCCAGATATTCTGCATTGTCATTCCCCCTTTCGGTATATTTTATCATATGCATTTTCCCGACGCAAGGGAATGCAAAGAAAATACGGTGCCGCTTTCACAAAGCGGCACCGTGTGAATTAGTTTTCCTTCTTAAAGTACTCCCGAACCAGCTTCAGCAGCACCGGTGTCAGCAGGAACACCGCAATCAGGTTGGGCACCGTCATGAAACCGTTGAAGGTATCAGAAACACTCCAGATAATGCCCAGATCCATGGTTGCACCCACGATGGCAACCAGAGAATAAGCAATGTTGAAGGGCAGCCAGATCTTGCTGCCGAAAATAAACTCGGCACAGCGCAGGCCGTACAGACCCCAGCCGACGATGGTGGAGAATGCAAAGCAGCACATGGCAATGGCAGTGAAAATGGAGACCCAGTTGCCGTAGACAGCCGTAAAACCGGAAATGGTCAGTTCCGCGCCGGCCGCCTGTCCATAATTGATCTGCACACCGCTGAGCAGAATGATCAGCGCGGTCATGGTGCAGATAACAATGGTGTCCATAAAGACTTCAAAAATGCCGAACATACCCTGTTTGACAGGCTCCTTGGTGTCGGCGCAGGCATGGGCAATGGAGCCGGTACCGAGGCCAGCCTCATTGGAGAAAATGCCGCGGGAAACACCCTTCTGCATGCTGACAAAGAAGCTGCCGACAATACCGCCGGTAACAGCAGCGGGATTGAATGCGCCCTGGAAGATCATGGAGAACACAGCGGGAATGCGGTCAAACTTCATGACGATCAGGCCGATGCCCAGAATGATGTACAGCAGCGCCATCAGGGGAACCAGCTTTTCGCTGACTCTGCCGATGCGCTTGACACCGCCAATGAGGATCAGTGCCACGATGATGCAGATAAAGATGCCGATGATCAGATTGGAACCGGCCGTGCTTTCAGGCGTCAGCAGGTTGTAATTGATCAGTGCCGTGTTGATAGCTGCCGTGATGGTATTGACCTGAGTGGCATTACCGGTACCAAAAACAGCACAGACACCAAAGAATGCATACAGGTAACCCAGCCACATCCAATTCTTGCCCAGACTGTTCTTGATGTAATACATGGGACCGCCCACATAATCACCCTTGGCATTGCGTTCCCGGAAATGAACCGCCAGTGTCACTTCCGCAAACTTGGTGCACATGCCCAGCAGTGCGGAGATCCACATCCAGAACACAGCGCCGGGACCACCAATGGCAATTGCGCCGGCAACGCCGGCAATGTTACCGGTACCAACCGTTGCAGCCAGTGCCGTGCAAACCGCCTGAAACGGTGTAATAGAACCGGCAGATGCCTTTTTCTTTTCAAAAATGCGGCCAACGGTGCATTTCATGGAATAGGCGAATTCCCGGATCTGCAGGAATCCCGTGCGGAAGCTCAGATACAAACCCACGCCAATGATGCAAACCATGGCGGGAACACCCCAGATAAAGTCGTTCAGGACTTTGTTGATTGAAGTAATAAGTTCTAACATTGTATACCCCTCCTCAGGAGGATTATACCTGTTTTTCCAGAAAAGTCAATTGTTCTTTCCAAAAAGTCAAAAGCAGCACTCTTTCGAGTGCTGCTTTTCGGAAAATCATCTTACAAACGCGGTGCTCATGGTGGTGGACCAGGCTTCACCGGGAGTCAGAACTGCGGCTGCAGGCTTCTCCTCCCACTTGGTGCTGCCTCCTTCGGGGCTGGGCAGACTGTGCCAGGGCTCAATGCAGACAAATTTCGGCATGCCGGGCTTGCTCCAGATCAGGGTGTAGGGGAATTCCTCGATGTTGCACACTACCGCACGGCCGGTATCCTTCTCGTAAATACCCAAGGTCGCAGACTTCAGATTGGCCATGCAGTGGCTGTCGTTTGCAAACAGCTTCTCATCGATGGGCAGAGCCGTAATATTGCTGCCCAGATAATAATGATCCTTCTGCACCAGACCGGTGGGCAGGCAGTTCAGGCAAATGGGAGATTCCATATCGCTGAAACGCAGCTCGTAGTCCGTTGCCACATGCTTATCATCAAAGGGTACCGTGAAGCCGGGATGGTAGCCAATACCGAAGGGCATACTCTCCTCGTCCAGATTCTCCACGGTCAGGGTATGATGCAGAGTATCGTTTTCCAGCGTGAAGGTAGAAACCAGTCGGAACTCAAAGGGGAAGCTTGCTCTGGTCTGCTCGCAGGCGCACAGCTCCAGCACGATGGTATCCTTGGTCTGATCCACGAAATCGTGTTCCATAATTCTGGCAAAACCGTGAGCGGGAGAATCAAACATGCCCCCCTTGGCCTCGATCTTGCCGTTCACAACTCTGCCCGCATGGGGGAAGAGGATGGGCGCGTGGAAGCCCCAGACGGACTTGTCAGCCTGCCAGATATGCTCCACACCGTCGCACTTGCGGATCACGCTCTTAACCTGCGCACCCCAGGTGGTGACTGTTACCTTCAGGTATTCATTTTCAATGGTAAATTCCTTTGCCATAGTCTTTTTCCTCCTTGCGATCAAAGTGTACTGTACACCATTTATGCTTTTATACTACCATTTTCATGCGGCAGTGTCAATGACCGTTGGCGATTTTACTCCGCTGCCAGCGCGTACATAGCTTCTGCGAGGATGTTGGTATTATCCAGCAGACGGCTCAGCTCCATGAATTCATCCGGCTTGTGTTCACGCACTTCGTCACCGGGGAAAATGGGGCCGAAGGCCAGCACGTTGGGAATCATCTTGGCATAGGTGCCACCGCCGATGGCCTTGGGAACCGCTTCCAGACCGGTGCAGCGGTGATAAACACCCAGCAGCTTCTCCACCAGAGGATGCTCTGGCGGCATATACAGCTTGTTCTTGTGACCGGCAACTGTCCGCTCAAAGCCTGCCTGACGGAAAGCTTCCAGCGTCTGGGGACCGCATTCCTCATAAACCTTCGTCACCGGATAACGGTAATTCAGCTTGACTTCCATCGCATGCTCGTCCGCGCGCAGTACACCCAGATTCATAGTCAGGATGCCGGAGACGTCGTCCCGCATGGCAATACCCAGAGACTGGCCATCACACTCCATGCCGATTTTCTCCGCCAGGAAAGCCACTGCAGTCTTCAGACCACCTTCCAGAGGAAGCCTGTTCAGGAAGATTGCCAGCCGTCCGATGGCATTCTCACCGTCCCAGGGGGTGCCGCCGTGGGCATTGATGCCCGCAGCTTCGATCAGGACACCATCTGCAGTCGCAGTGCAGGTGATTTTTTCCTCCGCCATGGCGCAGATTTCCGCAGCCAGCTGTGCCGGGCAGATAAATTCCGCCTTGGCATAGTTGGGTACGATATTATGCGCGGTACCGCCCCACATGGACTTCAGATGCAACGGTCCGGACTGAGTAAATTCGCAGCGGTATGCTTCATTGAGCAAACCCTTTTCGCCGTTGATGATGGGATACTCGCCATCGGGTGTAAAGCCCATCACGGGAATCTCACCGCCGTGCGCCTTGTAGTAGGCCATATCCGCGCTGCCGGTCTCTTCATTCAGGCCGAAGAGGATGCGGATGCGGCGCTGCAGCGGTAAACCGGATTCTGCAATCGCCTTCAACGCGTAGAGGGCGCACATGGTCGGACCCTTATCGTCCATGGTGCCGCGGCCGTAGATTCTGCCGTCACGGACAAGGCCGCCGTAAGGCGGTACCGTCCAGCCATCGCCTTCCGGCACCACATCCAGATGGCCCAGTACCGCTACCATTTCCTCCCCTTCACCAAACTCACACCAGCCAACCTGATTGTCCATATTGACCGTGGAAAAGCCCAGCTTCTGTGCGCAGCTTAAGACATATTCCAGACAATCCTGCACCGGCTTGCCGTAGGGATAGCCGCTTTCATCTTCCGTGTACACGCTGGGGATCTGAATGCAGCCCTGCAGGTCAGCAATCAGATCATCCATATTCGTTTGTATTGTATTCAGAAACTTCATTGGTCCACCTTTCAATCTTTCACTTCTTCGCACAGCAGCACAATCTTACTGCGCTCATATTCCTCATAGGTCAGGCCGCGGTCTGCGGTTTCGATTTCGCCCACCTGATTGTCATAGGGATCGGCTCTCCAGAAATCCTTGTCCACGGTAAAGGGTGCTGCAAAAGCACTGTTGGCCACCATGCGGTAGGGATCCAGATTGCCGAAATAGAACTTCCGCCGTTCCTCATTCTGATTGCGCTGGGCGGACACACCATAGGAACAATCCGCAAAGAGCCAGCCCTGCGGCTCCACATAGAAACGCACCCAGTCGTGACCGCCGCAGAAATCAGGCTCTGCCGTAAAGCCGGACTGCCACTGGGCAGGGATACCGGCGCAGCGGCACAGGGTCAGGAACAGCAGTGCAAAAACACCGCAGTCACCGTTGAAGTTCTGAGCGCAGGTATCCGGAATATTCTCCAGCAGGAAATAGCTGGGCATGAAGGTGTAGCTCATATTCTTGGTGATAAAATCGTAGAAGATCCGCGCCTTCTGCATTGGATCTGTTACACCCGCTGTCAGTTCCTGCACCAGCGCACGGATATAGGGTGTAAAGACGATATGGGGTGCCTGCTCCTCCAGATCAAAATCATAGACACCCGGAACAGAAGTCTCCTGCTCCAAATCATGGTAGCATGCCTTGTGCGTATAGGAATACTCCACGTAAAATTCGTGATTTTCTTCCAGATTTCCCTCCCAGCAGACCGTACGCTGCAGGGCATCCTCCGGTGCAATCTGTCCGTTTTCCGGATACACCTTTTCGATGCGGATGTCACTTTGCTGCTGGCAGGCACTGGGGAACGGCAGATGTACCCGCACGAACATACCCTTTTGGAACACTTCATCCTTGACCTTTGCGGTGCTTCGAATACGGATCCGGTTCGTCATGGAGCCGTTTTCCTTCATTTTCATCATGCTGTAGTCCAGCAGCGGAATACCGCCCACGGCACTTTCCACACCGGGGAGGGTCTGATTGGCCCGCTTTGCGAAGCCTGCATATGCCTTAACCAGAGAAGAGAAGAATCGGTTAAAAATGCGGAATTCACCGTTCACATAGCTCCAGCGAATCTTACGCTGGGCGATCAGCCAGTCCATTTCTTCTTTCGAAAAATCATGGATATGCTCACGGATGATCGCCAGTGCTTCATCATAGGAATAAGGAAATTCCACGCTCATACGCACCATCATTTCCCGCTGCACCTGCAAACAATAGCGCAGGCATTGGGGCAGATTTTCATCCTGCAAGCGGATATCGATCAGTTTAATCGCATTATCATAGTCGCCGTGATGCTTCATGCGCAGAATATCTTCCGGCAGTCCCACGTTCTGAAATTGCAAGGTTTCGTTGATTTTCATAGCTTATTTCTCCATAGAAAACTCCCCGCTCCAAAGAGCGGAGCGGGGAGTTTTGTTTAAGTAGTCGTTATACAAACAGCTGCAGGATGTAGCCCATAGCCAAGCCGCAGAAGTTACCGATGGCAGCGCCCAGAACGCCCATCAGAACACCGATACCGGCGAAGTTGGGATCATAAGCGGTAGCAACAATGGGAGCGGAAGCGGAACCACCGATGTTTGCCAGGGATGCGGTGGACACCATGCACAGATCCCACTTGAAGACCTTGGACAGGACGAACATCAGAACAACGTGAACGGCCAGAATTGCGAAGCCGTAAACAATCCACATAGGAGCAGCAATCAGGTCAACCAGAGTTGCACGGGATGCCAGCAGGGAGACAACTGCGTACAGGTAGATGCTGGATAGTTCTTCCACGGCTGCCAGCTTGCCCAGAGGCGTAACAGCACAGATCAGACCCAGAACAGTAACGAACACAGTGGTACAGGTAGCAGCACCGAACATATCCAGACCGATGGCAACCAGACCATTGTTCATGATGGTGCCAGCCTTCTGGCTGATCACAGAAACGATCAGGGACAGACCGATCAGGAAGATCCAGTCAGCAGCGGTGGGAATCTTCTTGGAACTGGCAACCTCGGCATTGGCAGCCTTGGCAACATCATCCAGCTTGGAGGTATCAGCCTTGCAGGCCTTGTTCCACTTGGGAGCAATCTTGACTGCCAGCAGCAGCAGAGCAATCCAGACGGAATAGCAGACGGTATCCAGTGCCAGAGCAGCACCGTAAGCACCGGGATCGATGGAGAATGCATTTTCCATCGCAGCCATGTTGGCAGAGCCGCCAACCCAGGAAGCATACAGAGCGGCAACAGCAGCCCAGGTCTTCTCAGCGCCACCCATGGAACCCATAAACACGGGATAAGCAGCAATGGTACCGATTGCCAGAGTCAGGGAGCAGCCCAGGAAAATGGCGATCATGCGGGGACCCAGCTTTGCCAGCTTGCGGAAGTCGCAGCGCAGCAGCATGACAAAAATCATGGCATAAAGCAGGTTGTTCTTAAAGCCGTTATAGGCTGCCTTGGTTTCTGCCAGATCGTACAGACCGATGGTGCAGAAAACCATGTGCAGGACATAGATCCAGACCAGAGGGGGAACCAGATCAAAAATCTTCCATTTGGTGTTCTTCTGCAGGAACAGCAAAGCGCCTGCTACGAACATCAAAAATGCGATGTAAGTAAAGCCGTTGGTAATCATATGTTTCTCTCCTTCTTTCTATATTCTTAGGCATTCGAACGGAACACAAATCTTTGCAAATTAATACATATACCAGACAAACACCACAGAACGATGTCATAATTATACATATTTTCCATATACTTGTCAAGGAAAACAGCCATTTTTACGGACACTTGTCCACTTTGCGTGTACATTCACAAAATTATCACCAAAATATTGCCTTATTCTGGTGAATATGATATATTATATTTATACAGTTTGTAAAATTAAAAGGAGATCACTTATGGGCAAGAAGCAAACATCCATCATTTTCACAGGCGATATCGGTTTCGATCGATATATGGACAAAAAATGGGAGGATGAGAGCCTGCTTTCGCAGGGTGTACTGGACTTTTTTAACAGTGCCGACCATACCGTTGCCAACGTCGAAGGCGCACTGATCGATGCCGTGGATGACGGTTCCCGCGGTGTTTTCTTCCACAGCATGAATCCCGCCGCTACCTCCGTGCTGAAGAAAATGAATGCCGACATTTGGTCCATCGGCAACAACCACACCATGGACGCAGGTCGCGAGGGTGTCATCAGCACCCGCAAGATCGCGGCCGATATGGGCTGTCTGACCATTGGTGCCGGTCTGAACGAAGTAGAAGCTTCCGAACCCATCTATCTGGACGAAGCCGGCGGTATCGGCATGTTCTGCGTTTCCTACATGGCTGAGTGCATCCCTGCCACTGCCACAGAACCCGGTATCTTCCGCTGGGATGATCTGGACTACATCGCAGAGCGCATTGCAGAAATCAAATCCAAGTGCCGTTGGTGTGTCATTGTTTCTCACGGCGGCGAGGAATTCACCAGCCTGCCCAGCCCCTATACCCGCGACCGGTATCTGAAGTTCCTGGAACTGGGTGCGGACGTGGTCGTTGGCCACCATCCTCATGTTCCTGAAAACTACGAGCTGTTCGACAGCGGCAAGGCAATCTTCTATTCTCTGGGCAATTTCATTTTTGATACCAACTATCAGCGTGTTCACCTGTACACCGATCTGGGTGTTCTGCTGAAGCTGATCTTCACGGAAGAGAAGGTGGATTTCGAAGCCATTGGCATTCAGATCATCCGTGGTGATGAACGCATTGACGTAGCTCCCCTGCCCGATATCTTCACCAACGTCCCCGCCGAAGAGTATGAACTGCTGGCCCCCCTGTCCGCCCATGCCTTTGTGGTGGAAGATGCCCGCAAGATGATCTATCTAGAGCCCGAAACTTATACCAATGCAACCAAGGAAACCTGGCATTCCTATTTCTTCAGCGAAAATACCGACGGTTTCTTCGCCGGTGCCCACATGGACTTCAACATCATCCTTCCCTTCTCCCGCAAATGGGAAGAAGGTCTGTGGAAGCAGAGCAAGCTGGAAAAGGTCAAATCCTACATCCTGCGCCAGCTGGAGGATTAATAACCCCACATAAACGTCAAGTCCGCCGACAGAAGTCGGCGGACTTTTCATATTACAGCAATGCTTCAACAGTCAGTTTGCTGGCCAGCGCAAAACCTTCCAAAAATGCCAGTTCCAGCATCCGAAGTAAGTATCCTTCTGAGCAATCAATGTATTTTTGAAACGTCTCCTTTTGCGGTTCGGTCAATCCACTGTTTAGGTTTTCCCGGTTCCGTTCAAGTAGGCAGATCAACTGATTCACCTCCGGATCATGGGCGCCACAGTGTTCACAGGGTGCAATATTGCCGTTCCACAGGTCGATAATTGTTTTCATGATTTACACCTCTAAATTAAAGTCAATTCTATTTTAGGACAAATTGTCCTGTTTGTCAACAAAAAATATGACATAATGTCATAGAGGTGAAATTATGGAAAACAGATTGTATCAATTGCGCAAAACCAAAGGTCTTTCCCAGATCACAGTTGAAATGGACACCGGAGTCGACCAATCCCTCCTCTCAAAATTCGAGAAGGGTGTGCGTATTCCTCCCACGGAAACACTGATCAAATTAGCTGATTTTTATAATGTAAGCATTGACTATATCCTTTATCGAACCGACAAACCTGATGTGAATCTGTAGATTTTAGCAGGGGCACAAGGACTTGTTGCATTTTCTGCTGCGCAGAAAATCAATGTGTCGCCGTCGTCCAGCCGCCGGCGAGCAACCTGCCACCGGCAGGTTGCATTGGATGGTTCAAGTCCCGTGCCAAATCAAAAAAGTCCAACACCAAATGGTGTTGGACTTTTTTGTAATTAGTGTACACTTTAGATATCACTTTTCGGACACTAAAACCGGTCGTCTGGCTTCATTTTTCAAATATTTCGTTCGCAAGTTTCGACATTCCTATCTGCCGTTGAGGCAATTCATGATCACGCTGATCATCATTTCCTTTTCTTCCGGTTTGGATTCTGCAATCATGATCGTCAGCGCAACCAGAGCGTGATCGTCAATCAGCTTCTTTCCCTCATCGAACAACGCACCGTTCTTATCCAGAAAGTAAAGGAACATCGCAGCCGCGATGCGCTTATTGCCGTCTGAGAAGCTGTGGTTCTTTGTCACAAAGTACAGAAGATTCGCTGCTTTTTCCTCCAGCGTCGGATACATTTCCTGCCCACCGAAGGACTGGTAGATATTGCCGATGCTGCCCTTGAAGGAATCATCCTTCTCATTACCAAAGAGCGCGGATTCAGTTCCAAACCGCATAGAATCGATGACCTCACGGCATTCCTCATAAGTCAGCACATAGGTTGCAGCATTGCCATCCGGGCGCTTCATCGTCTGGTGGTCGTAATCGTCCAGCAGATCCAGTGCGGCGCTGTACCGCTCAATGACAGAGAGTACCTGCCGGGCATCCAAGTTGTTCTGCGTCCGCTTCATGATCCGTATCACCTCACCCAGTTCCTTGATACGGTTATGATTGACTGCATAGCCCTGCATTATGTACTGCCGCAGAACACTGTTTGCCCACTTTCGGAATTCCACACCACGCTGGGATTTGACCCGGTAGCCAACGGAGATGATAACATCCAGATCGTAGTAATCCACTATGTAGGTTTTGCCGTCAGCGGCAGTTGTCGCAAATTTTGCGACAACTGAAAGACCGTCCAATTCTTCGCGGATTGCATTGTTCACGTGCTTGCCGATGGTTTTCACATCCCGGTCAAACAATTCCGCCATCTGGTTGCGGTTCAGCCAGACACTGTCGTTCCGCAGCGGAACATTAAGCGAAATACTTTTATCCTGCGATTCAAACAGAATCAGCTCATTGCCTGCCATTTTCTCACTTCCTTAGTTTTGGGCAGTTTCTTTCTTCGCCAGGATATCGGGCAGATTGTCCAACACAAACTGCTGCGCCGCAGCAGTGTAGAAGACCGCCTGATACTCACCGTACTGTCCCTGGCGGGTTTCCGTGGACAAACCCAGCATCAGACCATTCTGTGTAGGGACCCGTCTGCTCTTGCCGTCCGGACCCATCTGCTTTTCCAAGAAGCCCTTCTCCAGCAACCAGTTGGTGACGGTCGTGGTACTGAGCTTTTTCATCTGAGGGTTATCCACTGCCGCACCAATCATATCCACCAACTGTGTGACACGAACAGGCTCCTGAGAAATCCGAACCCGCGCCAGCTGATCCGGACTGATGGTAAAGTCCTGCAGCTTCGGCTTTCCACCAATCACACCGCCGTTGTCAATCACTTTGCTTAGCACATCAGATACATAGAAGAAGCACCGCGCCAGCCTAACATTGTTCAGCACAGCGTCCTCAGGCACTTCCTGATTAGTAATAGGATCGATTCCCTGCGCCAGCTTGTCCATATACATCTTCGCCCGCTGCATGGTTTCCAGTTCTGTCATACGGATTCCTCCCCGACATCTTATTCGATGTTATGTTCGAATATATGATATCATACTGAAATCCTTATTGCAAGCAAAAATGTATAGTCAGTAAATAATGTGTCAGAGCAACCACCAACAATAGGTAAATTAGTTTTTTCTTTTATCCTCATCTGCTTTTCTTAAGACATGCTTCTCACCATGAATATGGTGGACCAGTAGAGAAGCATATGTTTCTGAAAAACCATTATCCTTTACCATCTTACGCATAACTGCTTCCGCCTCTTCATAGTTCAGGTAATCCTGTTCCAACAGTTGCTTCAGCAAAATACTTGCCCCTAGCAAACTTGCCATGTTGAGTTTCTCGTTCTCCATTATTTATTCCTCACTTCCATTAACCCGTGCATATAGTTTTCTATCAATGATCCCTCGATGGTGATTCTGTATCAAAACACGGTCCAATTCCCCATTGTTGACTATCTGTTTTCCATCAAACAGGTTATCTACAAAAGTCTTTTGAAGCATCACATCGCCGAGGTACTTTTCATTCCTCAGCATTTTGTTTAAGGTCTCCCGACTCCAGCGTTCCTTTCCTGTTGGTGACAATATCCCATTTTCAAACAACCATTCCGATATCTTGCTCAGGCTAAAGCCATCTGCCCGCATTTCAAATATCTCTTGAACGATTTTTGCTTCGGTATCATGAACAATTAGATTACCGCTCTCATCCTGACGATATCCGTAACAGGTGAAGTCAGCGAATCCAGATGTTCCATTCTTGAAATCCTGCCGAATTCCCCATCGGATATTTCGGCTCATATTCTCGCTCTCATTCTGAGCCAATGCACAGTACAAAGTGATCAGCATCTGGACTTGCAGGACTTGTTTTCGGGATGTCTGCAAAGTATTCCAGAATTTCCATCTTCAGGACATCCACATCCAAGGAATTTTCAGATTGCTCAAGAAACTTGTCGATGTACTATTTGTAATCGTTCAGTGTTCGTTCCCGAACCTTCTGAGCCTTTTTTAAGGCAAGAAACTCATTGGCAACTTCTCTCAATGTTCGGTCATCGCAGACCATTTTCATTCGCATACTTTGCACCTCACAATTTGTCAAAACCGTAGGCTCAGAAGCATTTTTTGAGTTTCTTGATATCCGTAATCTGAACTTTTAGATAACAAAAATCGGGAATTTACAAGAGAAACTTGTAAATTCCCGATTTTGGCAGGGGCACAAGGACTTGAACCCTGAGCCTACGGTTTTGGAGACCGCCGCTCTACCAATTGAGCTATACCCCTATGTAAATATAAAGGGCGGTGACGCCCGTATTGTTTAGTGGTGGGCCTTCAGGGATTCGAACCCGGGACTATCCGGTTATGAGCCGGAGGCTCTAACCAACTGAGCTAAAGGCCCATTTTGGCCGCAGGTGCTGAGCACCATCACTTGATGCATTTTATCACAGAGAATGGATTCTGTCAAGCTTTTTCTTGCAAAATTTCAATTTTCCGGATAAACCGGGCATGCTTACGCATGCCCGGAATGCTGGAAGGAATTACTCCTCGTCCTCTTCGTCCTCATCCAGAGAGAATTCCAGAGTCTCGCCGCAGTCAGGGCAAATGATGGAACCCTTTTCCAGAGTCTCTTCGTCGAAGTTGATGATCTCGTTGCAAGCGGGGCAGACCACTTCATAAATGGTGGAATCCTCGTCGCCGAAGTCAAAGCCCTCTTCGTACTCCTCGTCGTCGAAGTCGTCTTCGTCGTCGTAATCCTCATAGTCCTCATCATCTTCATAGTCCATGATGAAGTCTTCGATTGCATCCAGATCTTCCTCGATCTCGTCCAGCTCATCGGAAATTGCGATGGTGGTATCCTCGATGTCGGTGACCTTGCGGGTCAGATCGCCCAGCAGATCCACGATAGCGGCAATCATCTTGCCCTCATCGGTCTCGGTGCTCAGCTTCAGGCCGTCCATCAGGCCCTTCAGGTATGCGGACTTTTCAGAAATAGTCATAGCGATTACTCCTTACTGAAATTTTTGAAAAAGGGGGACGATATATTTCAATCGTCCCCTGCAGTTTGCTGGTTCATACGCAATCAGGGCGCTGCTGAAAATGCATTTTCGGCCTGATGGCGAGAGATTTTGGCACAAATCAAGCATTGGAAACCGCAGGAATACTTTGTGCATTTCAAGGTTTTCAATGTGCAGCGTTGTGTCGACAGATCCGCCATAAGGCGGAAAGGGATTTTTAGAAGTGCCCTCTAAAAATCAAGCCTTGGAACGGCCCAGATACTCACCGGTACGGGTGTCGATCTGGATCTTGTCGCCCTCGTTGATGAACAGAGGCACCTTGACCTCAGCGCCGGTCTCAACGGTAGCGGGCTTGGTGACGTTGGTAGCAGTGTTGCCAGCGAAGCCGGGCTCGGTCTCGGTAACAACCAGGTCAACAAAGTTGGGGACTTCAACGCCGAAGACCTTGCCCTTGTAGCTCATAACGGTGCAGATGTCGTTTTCCTTAACGAACTTGAAGGAATCGTCCAGAACGCTGCCGTCCAGGGGCTCCAGCTCGTAGGTTTCCTGATCCATGAAGTAGTACAGCTCACCATCGTTGTAGGAGTACTCCATCTTCTTTCTCTCAACGAAAGCAGTGGGGAACTTAGCAGAAGGGTTCAGGGAAGTTTCAGTCACACCGCCGGTGATAACGTTGCGCATCTTAACGCGAACGAAAGCAGCGCCCTTGCCGGGCTTAACGTGCTGGAACTCGACGACCTGCATAACCTTGCCGTCCATTTCAAAGGTAATGCCGTTGCGAATATCGCCTGCAGAAATCATTGTAAATATCCTCCTAAATTGGTCATCCTTGCGGATGTGTTATATTGGCATACTTTAACTTGTATATTCTAACCGAAAGTCGTAGGTTTTTCAAGAGGTAAAGCGAAATTTTTTAGACAATAATGAGATTTTTGGGGCTGTGGGTAATATTTTCGTGACCGTCAGCCTTAAAAATCGTCACGTCCTCAATGCGGACACCGAATTTACCGGGCAGATAGATGCCGGGTTCTGCGGAAGCAACCGCATTTTCGGGCATGGGATCCGGATTTCCGGGATTGGTGTTGGGTGCCTCATGAATTTCCAGACCCAGGCTGTGGCCATAGCCGTGGCCGAAGTAGGGACCGTAGCCGGCATCGGTAATCACCTTGCGGGCAGCCGCATCGATATCCTTACCGGAAACACCTGCCTTGGTGATGGCAAGACCTGCCAGCTGTGCCTGCAGCACGGTATCATAGACCTTCTTCATCTCCTCGGTGGCATAACCGACTGCCACGGTACGAGTCATGTCGGAGCAGTAGCCGTAATACAGGACGCCAAAGTCCATGGTAACGAAATCGCCTTCCTGAATGATGCGCTCGCCGGCAACACCGTGGGGCAGACTGGTGTTGGGGCCGGAAACCACGATGGGGTCAAAGGACAGGCCGTGGGCACCGTTCTTATACATGCAGTAGATCAGTTCTGCCTGCAGTTCCAGCTCGGTCATGCCGGTCTTGATGCGGGGCAGCACTTCAGCGAAAGCCTTGTCGGCAATTGCCTGTGCCTTGCGCATCAGATCCAGTTCCCACTCTTCCTTGGTGCCGCGGAAGCCGTTGATCTGCTTGTTGAACGGAATCAGCTTGGCATTCAGATTCTTCTCATAACCCATCAGCTCGCCGACGGTCAGATAGTTTTCCTCGTAGCCCAGTACGGACACACCAAAATCTGCGATTGCATCGTTCAAGCGCTGAAAATAGCTGTGATCCTTGTCCACCATCAGAACCTCAAAACCTTTGAGGTTGTTCTCAGCGGACTCAATATAGCGGCTGTCGGTAAAGTAGCGGCAGCCCTTGGCGGTGACAATGGCAGCACCTTCGGCAATGTCGAATTCCGCACCGTAATGACGGCTGTAACGGCTTGTCAGCAGCAGGCCGTCCACCTCGCCGCCCAGCAGGGACAGGTACTTTTCCAGATTCTTCATGTTACATTCTCCTTTTTCTTGCAGCAAAAATGAAAGGCAGTTCAGCCACATGACGCAGCTTCAGCCAGATATTATGATTGTCGATGGCGCGGACCAGAATGGGCATACAGCCTGCGTTGTTTGCGCCAAAGGTATCCGTATAGATCTGATCGCCTACCAGCGCAGCATGCTCCGCCGGAATGCCATATTTTTCAAGGCACTCATAGATGCCTTTGGTGAAGGGCTTCTTTGCATGGGTGATGCAGTCAATGCCGTAAGCACCGCAGAAAATCCTGACCCGATCCCGCTTGCTGTTGGACACCACACAAAGCCGGATATCGGATTGATTCATGTCCTTCAGCCACGCAGCCATCTTCTTCGTGGGCACGTCCGTAGTGTAGGGCACAATCGTATTGTCAAAATCCATCATCAGCAGACGGATGTTGTGTTCTTTCAGAAGCTCCGGTGTCAGGTCGGTCAATTCATCGGTGATCAATTTTGGAAGCAGCGGAAAAGGCATAAAAACCCTCTTTCATTCATAGGATACGGATGAATTATAACACGTCAAGGGTGATTTGTCCATGGTTTTGCCCCTATATCTTGCGCTGACTGCCGCTGAAATTTCCCGCATTTCGCCACTGCCTGAACTTTGCGCTTATATGGCCTGCCACTTTTCTCCCTACACGGAGGGAATCAGCAACATTCCGGACGCGCTTCCTTTCGGCTCGGTTCTGATACTGAATGACCGGATTCCCTGTGACCACCACAGTCCCGATCTGGTAGCCGGTCAGCTGGCTGCTGCGGTGGAGCGGCTGGGATGTGAAAGCGTGCTTCTGGATTTCGAGCGCCCGCCGGAGGTGGAAAGCTGTGCCATAGTGCGTGCCATCTTGCAGGCACTCCCCTGCCCTGTGGCTGTCACAGAAAGCTTCGCCCAGGACTTGTCCTGTCCCGTATTTCTTGCGCCCGCGCCGCTGCATATGCCCCTTGCGGCGCATCTGGCACCGTGGCAGGGTCGTGAAATCTGGCTGGAAGCGGCATTGTGTCAGGAGCGGATTACGGTCACCCATACCGGTACCGGTTTCGATCCCGTATTTCCCACACAGCAGCTGGAGGGTGGGTTTTATGATGCGAAGCTTCGCTGTAACTATCGTACAACCGTTTCCAATGACACTATCACATTTACCCTTTTCGATACCCGCGAGACGCTGAAAGAAAAGTTAGAGCTTGGCCGCTCCCTTGGTGTTGTCCGCGCGGTAGGACTGCATCAGGAACTGGGGACTTTCCTGATGGGAAAGCAATCTTCTTGACCCTCGATTGCACACAGAGGGAAACCATGGTATCATGAAGCCATCAAAGATCTTTGAACTTATCTTTGGAGGTTTTTCATATGAACATTGGGCAAAAAATTCTGGAGCTACGAAAGCAGAAAGGTATCAAGCAGGAAGAACTGGCTGCCGAACTGGGTGTCACAGCAGCCGCCGTATCCAAATGGGAGAACGGCTATACCCTGCCGGACATTCTGATGCTGGGCGCGCTGGCGGATTACTTTGGTGTGAGCACCGATGAACTACTGGGAAGAAATACGAAGGTCAAATATGCCGTCATTGCAACTGATTTGCCGGGATTGCAGGAAGATATCAAAAAACTGGTTGAATCCTACGGTTTCAAAGTCAAGCAAATCTATACCACCATCCAGGAAGCACGGGAAGCGATTCTCTGCGATCCCTCCATCAGTCACCTTTTCGCCAGCTTCACAAAGCCTTTAACGGAGGAAGAACAGGGTGATGCGCCAAAGGGAACACGCTATGTCGAATGTCACAGTGATAACAAAGATGGCATTCTTCCCGGATTTGAACTTTATCTTCGAAACAAGGATGCCTATGATGCCCTTGCCAAGCAGAACGAAAAGCATGAATAAATGTAAAAACCGCCTGTCTAACGGCAGGCGGTTTTGAGCATAAATCAAGAGGGATTTTCAATTAGTAGAACTTTCTCTTGTTCTTACGGGCAGCTTCAGACTTCTGCTTACGCTTCAGGCTGGGGCTGACGTAATGCTCGCGCTTCTTAACTTCAGCGATAACGCCCTCCTTGGCACAGCTACGCTTGAAACGGCGCAGAGCGCTCTCCAGAGATTCGTTTTCCTTAACGCGAATTTCAGACATTGTTTTCCCTCCCCTCGATAGCATCCGGCTAATTCCAGGATGCGTTCAGGGCCACATACTGGCTTGATACATTATATAGGCTCTTTCCCCAATTGTCAAGCTGGAATTCTTCTTTTTTACAAAAATCTTTACTTTACAATCAGGTTGACCAGCTTGTTCTTGACCACGATGGTCTTGCGGATCTGACCCTCCTGCTTTGCCAGGAAAGCTGCGATCTTCTCGTTGGCCAGAACGTTGGCAACAACGGAGTCGTTGTCCAGATCGGCATCCATCATTACGGTACCGCGCATCTTGCCGTTGACCTGCACAGCGATGGTGACTTCTTCATCCTTGCACTTGGCTTCGTCATAGGTGGGCCACTGCTCGTAAGCGATGGTGTTGTCATGACCCAGCAGCTGCCACAGCTCTTCACCCACGTGGGGAACAATACAGGAGAACATCTTGATGAAGCCCTCGGCATATGCTCTGGGACAGGTGCCGTTCTTGTAAACATCATTGATGAAGACCATCATCTGGGCAATTGCAGTATTGAAGCCCAGAGTTTCGAAGTCGGAAGTGACCTTCTTGACAGTCTGGTGATAGACCTTGGTCAGCTTGCCGTCGTCTTCTTCGGTGACATTGACAGGCTCGGAGAAGAAGTTCCACACGCGGTTGATGAACTTCTTGGCACCGGCGACACCGGTGGCGCTCCAAGGCTTGGAAACTTCCAGCGGGCCCATGAACATTTCGTACAGGCGCAGGGTATCAGCACCGTACTCACGGACGATATCGGAAGGATTGACCACGAACTCAGGGAAACGCTTACCCATCTTGATGCCGTTCTCACCCAGGATCATGCCCTGATGAACCAGCTTCTTGAAGGGTTCGGCAACGGGAGAAATACCCTCATCGTACAGGAAGCGGTTCCAGATACGGGAGTAGATCAGGTGGCCGACTGCATGCTCGGGGCCACCGACATACAGGTCAACGGGCAGCCAGTGCTTCAGAAGTTCCGGATCACACAGCGCCTTGTCGTTCTTGGGATCGATATAGCGCATGTAGTACCAGGAAGAACCTGCGGAGCCGGGCATGGTGGAAGTCTCACGCTTGCCCTTCAGGCCGTTATTGTTGTAGTACTTCCAGTCCTCGGCATTTTCCAGAGGTGCCTGGCCACCGCGGCCCTTGTAGTCCTCCAGAACAGGCAGAACCAGAGGCAGCTCTTCATCAGGCAGGAAAACAGTCTCGCCGTCTTCGGTGTAGACACAGGGAACAGGCTCGCCCCAGTAACGCTGACGAGCAAAGATCCACTCATGGAAGTGGTAGTTATTCTTGCGTCTTGCAACGCCAGCCTTTTCCAGCTTGGCAGTGATGGCTTCCTTGGCTTCTTCCACGGTCAGGCCGGTGAATTCCTCGGAATTGACCAGCTTGCAGCCCTTGCCCAGATAATCCTGCTTCTCGAATGCGCACTCGGATACATCGCGGCCTTCGATGACCTGGATCATGGGGATGTTGTGCGCAACCGCGTACTCGAAGTCACGCTGGTCGTGGCTGGGAACAGCCATAACTGCGCCGGTACCGTAATTACCCAGCACGAAGTCGCCGATGAACACAGGAACTTCCTTGCCGTTGACGGGATTGATGGCATAAACGCCCTTCAGGGGGCAGCCGGTCTTGGTCTTGCTGGAGTCGGTACGGTCGATTTCACTCTTCTTTGCAGCCTCGTCGATGTAAGCCTGTACTTCTTCGCGATTCTCCACGCGGTCCATCAGGCCCTGCACGATCTTGCCGTCGGGAGCCAGAACCATGAAGGTGATACCGTAGATGGTTTCGATACAGGTGGTGTAAATAGAGAACTCGCCACCGCCGACCAGCTTGAAATCAACTTCCACGCCGGTAGACTTGCCAATCCAGTTGCGCTGGATTTCCTTGGTGGATTCAGGCCAGTCGATCTCATTCAGACCTTCCAGCAGCTTTTCTGCGAATGCAGGCTGGTCGATGACCCACTGCATCATGTTCTTCTTCACAACGGGGTAACCGCCGCGCTCGGACTTGCCATCGATCACTTCGTCGTTAGCCAGAACCGTGCCCAGTGCTTCGCACCAGTTGACGGGCATCTCGATACGCTTTGCGTAGCCCTTCTCCCACAGCTTCTTGAAAATCCACTGGGTCCACTTGTAGAAATCGGGGTCGGAGGTTGCAATGACCTTGGACCAGTCATAGTCGAAGCCCAGTTCCTTCAGCTGACCGGAGAAGGTTTCGATATTCTTCTGGGTAAAGCCATTGGGATGATTGCCGGTATCGACTGCGTACTGCTCAGCGGGCAGACCGAAGGAGTCGTAGCCCATGGGGTGCAGCACGTTATAGCCCTGCATGCGCTTCATGCGGGACATGATATCGGTGGCAGTGTAACCCTCGGGGTGACCTGCGTGCAGACCGACACCGGAAGGATAAGGGAACATATCCAGTACGTAATACTTGGGCTTGGAGAAATCCCACACATCGGTGGCAAAGGTATTGTTCTCTTCCCAGTATTTGTGCCATTTTGCCTCAATGGCAGAAAAATCATAGTTTGGCATGACAAAAGCACCTCTTGTTTTATATTGTTGCCGTTCTTTCGCGACAACAATCATATTTTGTATTATTCAGGCAGAACGATCTCGCTCAGGTCGACAAATTCTGCGTCAGCCCACAATCTCTCCAGATCGTAGAACTTACGGGCTTCATCGGTAAACACATGGACAACCACGGAGCCAAAGTCCAGCAGTTCCCAGCTGTTGCCGCGGTGACCCTCACGGCCCAGCATGGGCTCACCCAGCTGCTCCATGGTGTACTCTGCGTAGTCGCACAGGGTCTTAACATGGGTATTGACCGTACCGGTGCAGATGATGAAGTAATCTGCCAGAGAAGAAATCTTCTCAATCCGCAGCAGCTTGATGTCGATACCTTTCTTTTCGTCCAGTGCCTTGGTTACAGCCAAAGCAACTTCTTTTGCACTTAACATATCTTCTTTCCTTTCATTGGGAAGCTTTGTTCAAAAATTCCAGCGCCTCGCGGGATGCAGGACTCACTTCATCGCCTAAGTTTTTCAGGTGCTGCAGTGTCATTTCCAGTCCCAGTTTCAGAGCCGCGTCGATATCGGAAAATGCCAGTTCCCGCAGCTTTTCCACACCGGGGAAATTGCGGCAGGGTTCCATATAGTCTGCCACATAAATGATCTTCTCAAGCAGGTTCATATCTGCTTTTCCCGTGGTATGGTGGCAAATGGCAGATACCACGGCAGGAGACTCCCCGAAAATCCGCTCCGCCACCAGACTTCCCGTCAAAGCATGGAGGGTTTTGGGGTATTTATAGCCAAATTCATCCAGTATCGTACCATATTCGCGGCACAATGTCAATTGCAGCGGACCATCCAGCGCTTTTGTAATATCGTGCAGAATTCCCGCACGGGCAGCATCATTTTCGTCCGCGCCCCAGCGCTTTGCCAGTTCCACCGCTGTATCCCGGCAGCCCAGCACATGTGCCACGCGGTTGGGCTTCAAAAGGCGGATCACAATGGGTTCCAGCTGCTCCATGGGCAGATTTTTCCACTGGACCGCCGCATCATAGAGTCCGTTTTCCCGGATGTAGTCTTCCACACCATCCGGCAGGAATTCACCTGCGCATTGGAAGGCGATGAGGCGCCGCAGCTGGGTGGAAGAAATGGAAAGAACCGGATTTTCCAGAATCACGATGCTCGCGCCCTCCGCTTCGAAGCGCTGCTTCTGCGCATCAATGGCAGCACGCTCACCTTTTTCGCCGCGGTACAGTACCGCCAGCGTTGCATTGCGGGTAATCCGCTCCGGATTTTTCCATGTGTCAAAGGTCAGGAACATGTCGGTACCCATCAGGAGAATCCGTTCCGCTTCAGGGTAAATTTCGCGCAGAGCCTCCACAGTCAGGTACGAATAGCTTGCACCCTCCCGTTTCAGTTCAATGTCGGAAACTTCCATCTTCGGTTCTCCCGCCGCCGCGATGCACAGCATTTGCAGCCGCTGCTCCGGTGTAGGCGAACCTGCCGGGATTTCCTTGTGGGGTGCGATCCGGTCCGGAATCAACAGCAGTTTGTCAAGGCCCAGAATCTGGACCGCCTGTTTTGCCGCATGAAGATGGCCGGTATGGGGCGGATTGAAGGTACCGCCATAGATGCCGATTTTCATCATGTTCCCCTCCTCTGTTTTGAATGCAAAATTCATAATGCAGAATGCAGAATTCGGGTTTATCTCCGGAATGGTTTCAAACCATTCCTGATCATGTCAATATCATTCGGTGTCGCCTGTTCCAAGGCTGTGTCCTTTTCGGGAGAAGCTTCAACCCGGAAGCTGTTCACTTTGCATTTTGAATTCTGAATTTTGAATTATAATTCAGTCCTGCTCTCTCAGCTTCTTTTCACGGCTGCGCTCAATGGACTTCTCGATTGCCTGCTGGCGGAAGTACTCATTGCGCTGCTCACGGACCTTCTTGGCTGCCTGACGGCGAGCCTGTGCGCCCTTGCGGACGGGATTGACCTTCACTTCCTTGCGCTTGGCACGGCCGGTCTGGTTGCGCTCTTCCTGACACTTCTCACTGAAGCGGTAGATCACAAACTTGGAACCGACGCAGGAAACACCGTCAGCGCCGGTTGCCTCGCAAATTTCATCACTCACTTCACGGGCGCTCATCAGAGCCGTCTCCAGAACCTTGCCCTTGACCAGTTCACGGGCAGTCAGCAGACGGTCCGCCTCTGCCACCACATTTTCGGTGACACCATCCTTACCAACAATCAAGGTGGTATCGATGGCATTCGCCTGAGCGCGAAGTTCTGCTCTTTCTTTACTTGTCAGCATAACCTGCCTCCTTCAATTTCTCATAAAAAACATTCAATGCATTTGCCCGGTGGGAGACCTTGTTCTTCTCCTCCGGGGCCATTTCAGCGGTACTCATACCGGCAGGGGGATAATAGAAAATAGGATCGTAGCCGAAGCCGTTTCCGCCAACGGGTGCGCGCAGCAATTCACCGTGGATCTCACCTCTGGCCTGAATGGTCTGTCCCTCGGGGGTGACCATGGTGATCACACAGACGAACTGGGCCTGACGCTGACCATCCGGCACATGCTCGGTGTTTTTCAGCAGCAGAAGCAGTCTGCCCCAGTCGTCCAGAGAATCATCGAAACCATAGCGGGCGGAGTAAATACCGGGTTCACCGTTCAGCGCGTCCACCGCAATGCCGGAATCGTCTGCCAGCGCGGGCAGGCCGGTGGCCTTCATAACGGCTTCCGCCTTGATATAGGAGTTTTCCTCAAAGGTAGTGCCGGTTTCCTCCACATCGATATCCACACCCAGTTCCGACTGCAGCACCAGTTCAAAACCGAACTTCTCGGTAATTTTGCTGATCTCTACCAGTTTGTGCTTGTTCTTGCTTGCAAGTACTACTTTCATTCGTCTTCTCCAATCAGTGCTTCCACAAAGTCCTTGGAAACGAAGGGCATCAGATCTTCTGCCTTCTCGCCCACACCCACAAACTTCACAGGAATCTGCAGGGTATCCGCAACAGCTACAACAATGCCGCCCTTTGCGGTGCCATCCAGCTTGGTGATGGCCACAGCGGTCACACCGGCGATTTCCTTGAAGGTCTTCGCCTGAATCAAGCCATTCTGGCCGGTGGTGCCATCCAGCACCAGCAGCACCTCCTTGGCTGCGTCGGGCAGTTCACGGGTCACGATACGGCTGATCTTGTTCAGCTCATTCATCAGGTTTGCCTTGTTGTGCAGACGTCCGGCAGTATCGATGATGATCACATCAGCGCCCTTGGCCTTAGCGGACTGAATGCCATCAAAAACCACGGATGCAGGGTCCGCACCCTCATGCTGGCGCACAATACCGGCGCCGGTGCGGTTTGCCCAGATTTCCAGCTGATCGGCAGCCGCAGCACGGAAGGTATCACCTGCTACCAGCACCACGTTCTTGCCCTGATCCGTCAGCTGCTTGGCAATTTTGCCAATGGTGGTGGTCTTACCCACACCGTTGACACCGATGACCAGAATCACAGAAGGGGTTGTGCTGAGATTCAGTGCGGTATCGCCCACATTCAGCATTTCCGTCAGCAGCTGCTTCAGGCCGAAACGCACATGATCCGGATGGCTCCAGCCACGGTTCATGGCCCGCAGGCGCAGCTCACTTACAACCTTGGTTGCGGTATCCACACCCAAGTCTGCCAGAATCAGGGTTTCTTCCAGCTCATCATAAAAATCATCGTCGATGGTCTGAAAACCGGAAAAAACCTCGTCCAGTGTGTCGCTCAGAGCCGCGCGGGTCTTGGCAAGACCTGCTTTAATTTTATCAAAAAATCCCATTGTTTTTCTCCTTTTATTCCACAATGCCCAGATACTGTTCCATCTGGTTCAGATCCAGCCGCAGCAGGGTCGAAATACCCTGTTCCTGCATGGTCACACCGTACAGCACGTCGGCCGCTTCCATGGTGCCGCGGCGGTGGGTAATGACGATGAACTGGGTCTTCTTACTCAGGCCGCGCAGGTACTTGGCGTAACGTTCCACATTCCGGTCGTCCAGTGCCGCATCGATCTCGTCGAGCATGCAGAAAGGTGTGGGGCGAACCTTCAGAATAGCAAAATACAGTGCCGTTGCCACGAATGCCTTTTCACCACCGCTGAGCAGGGTGATGGTCTTGACCTGCTTTCCGGGGGGCTGCACACGAATCTCAATGCCGCAGGTCAAGGGATTCTCCGGATCTTCCAGAACCAGCGCGCCCTTACCGCCGCCAAACATTTCCTCAAAGACCTCACCGAAATAGTGGTCGATCTTCTTGAATTCCTCCACGAAAATCGTGGTCATTTCTTTCGTGATATCCCGGATGATGCCCTCTAAGTCCCGTTTGGAACTGAGCACGTCATCCCGCTGGGTGGCAAGATATGTATAGCGCTCATTGACGCGGGCATATTCTTCGATGGCACCGAGGTTGGGTGTACCCAATGCACCGATCTTGCGTTTCAGTTCTGCTGCACGGCGGTTGCCCGCTGCCACGGATTCGATCTCACCGCGATGCTCACCGGCAGTGCCGGGAGTCAGGCCGTAGGAATCCCACAGCTTGTCGATGATGGTCTTTTCTTCCATGGCGGTGGTGATCTTCTTCTGCTCCAGGCCAGCGCAGGCACGCTCCATGTTCAGGATGTCCTTGCTCTTGTCCTGCGCATCGCGCTCGGTACGGGTCTTGGTTGCTTCCGTTTCCGCACGCAGTGCCAGTGTCCGGTTCAGCGATTGACGCATCTTCTCGGTTTCCCCGTCATTGTCGGTCTGGCGCTCCAGCAGGCTGCCAATCTCCTGCTCCAGACGTGCGGAATCCGCACGCATGTTTTCGATCAGCGCCATTTTCTGGGCGCGGTCGCCCTCCATGGCGGTCTGCAGATTCTTCAGATCCTCAATATGGCCGAGAGCTGTTGCCTGCTCTGCTTCCAGTGCGGCGCTTTGGGTCTTGGCCTGCATCATCTGATCTGTGATCTTCTCGGTTGCGGCCTCGGCTTCCGTCTGGGTACCTTCCAGCATGGCCAGTTCGTTACGGGTCTGGGCCAGCTGCTCGGTGTAAACCTGCACCTTTGCCTGCTGGGAGGCATAACGCTCCCGGTCACTGCTATCGCGCTGGCGCAGAGAATCCCGCTCCCGCTCGGCAGATTCTGCAGCACCTTCAATGGCTTCCAGCAGCATCTCATACTGGCGGACCGTACCCTCGGAGCGAAGCACCTGATCCTCCGCCTCGCGGAGCTGCTCACGGGCTGTATGGATTTCAAATTCCACTTCGTCGAACTGGCGCTGGGCCTCCTGCAGATTTGCTTCGCAGACCAGCTTTTCCTGCTGCAATGCCTTTTCCTGCTTGGTCAGCTTTTCCAGTTCGTTGGCACGGGAAAGAATACCCGCTTCCTTGTTGACACTACCACCGGTCATGGAGCCGCCGGGATTCATAACCTGACCGTCCAGTGTTACGATCTTAAACCGGTTACGGTACTTGTTTGCCATAGAGATGGCAGCATCAATGTCCTGCACGATGACGGTTCTGCCCAGCAGATTTTCCACCACAGCACGGTAGCGGTCGTCGCTTGCCACCAGCGCAGACGCAATGCCCACGAAGCCACGGCAGTCTTCAAGACCATTTTCCTGCAGACGCTTGCCTTCAATGGCAGAAAGGGGCAGGAACGTTGCGCGTCCGCCGCCGGTACGCTTCAGGTAGCTGATGGCCGCTTTACCGTCAGCCTCACTGCCAACAACGATCTGCTGCATAGCAGCGCCGAGGGCAATTTCAACGGCAACGGTATACTGATCCTCCGTGCGTACCAGTCTGGAAACCGGTCCATGAACATTCCGCAGGGCACCGCGCTGCGCCTCCTGCATGACCATGCGCACAGATTTGTTATAGCTTTCAAAATCCCGTTCCATGGCACGGAAAACCCGCGCCTTGGCTGCAACGGAATCCAGCTTCGAGTTTAAGTTTCGCAGCTGCTCCACCAGTTCATCCCGGCGCTTGGCACGGGTATTCTGGCGCAGCGTATAGCCGGAAATGGTATTGTTCGCAGCCGTCACATCGTCCTTCGCCCGGTGCAGCTCCCTGCGGCTGGTGTGGAGATTGTCACGCACTTCCTGTTCCCGGGCTTCTCCGGCTTTCAGATCTTCCTCCAGCTGGACTAAGCGGGCCTTGGTCTGTTCCATGGAGTCTTCCAGACCGCGCATGTCAGCCTGACGTCCAGCAATGTCCGCAGCCAGCGAAGTTTCCTTGCCCCGCAGTTCGAAGAACTGCTTGTTTCTGCCCTGCGCATTGGCCGCCATAGCCGCCAGCTCCTGCTGCAGATTCTGAAGTTCCGTCTGCTTTTCCACCAGCGCAGCCTGAATCTGGACAACACGGTCCTTGGCCTGCTGGATCTGGGTCTGGATGCCGCCGTTGCGGTCTTCCTGTCCCTGTAATTCTTCTTCAATGCGGGCAATGTTCGCCTGATTGTTTTCCACATTGCCCCGCAGCACAGCCATCTGGCCGTCCAGCTGCTGATGAGTTGCTTCCAGCATGCTGACCTTTACGCGAACCGTTTCCAGCTCGCCGTCCCTGTCGCGCAGGCTGTCGCCCAGTTCCTCTGCCTGACGGTAAAGCCGCTCCAGATCATCGTGCGCCTGCTGCAGCACGAAAGATGCCGATGCGTAATCTTCCTCCGCCTTCTTGGCGGCAGCGGAGAGCTTTTCCAGCGTATCCAGCCACACGGCAACTTCCACGCCCTGCAGCTCGTCCTTCAGTTCCAGATACTTCTTTGCCTTCTCGGACTGCACTTTCAGGGGTTCCAGCTGCAGCTCCAGTTCGGACACCTTATCGCCGATTCGCAGCAGATTGTCCTCCGTCCGCTCCAGCTTCCGCTCGGTTTCCTCCTTACGGTGACGGTACTTGGAGATACCTGCCGCCTCTTCGAAAATCTCACGGCGGTCCGCGCTTTTCAGCGACAGAATCTCATCAATTCTGCCCTGACCGATATTGGAATAGCCCTCCTTACCCATGCCGGTATCCATGAACATCTCATGGATGTCACGTAGACGGGCAGACTGGCGATTGATATAGTATTCGCTGTCACCACTGCGGTAATACCGACGGGTGACCATAACTTCGTCCGCATCATAAGGAAGCGCACGGTCTGTATTATCCAGCGTCAGGGTTGCTTCCGCAAAGCCCACGGCGCTGCGCTTCTGGGTGCCGCCGAAAATCACGTCCTCCATCTTGGCACCGCGGAGCGTCTTGCTGCTCTGCTCGCCCATGACCCACAAAATGGCATCGGAAATATTGGATTTACCGGAGCCGTTGGGGCCGACGATGGCGGTGATATCGTCACCGAAGCGGATCAGGGTCTTATCCGGAAAGGATTTGAAGCCCTGCAATTCCAAACTTTTTAAGTACACAAGAATAACCTCTTACAAAACTTGATAATGAATCAGTTTATTATACCCAGAAACAGCGTAAAATGCAAGGATTTCTTTCCATTTCCAGCAAAAACAAATCCCTGCCTCGTGGCAGGGATTTGTGGAAAATCACGTTTCGATTTTAAAATGGTGCATCACGTAGGCGCAGTCCATAACGGCAATGACAATGGTCACGATCAACGTTGCAAATGCCGCACCGACGGAGCCAAGCACCGGGATCAGCAGCATATTCAGGATGATATTCAAAACACCGGAAATGACTGCAAAGGTCAGATTGACTTTGACCTTTTTGATGGCTGCAATGGTGTTGCCCATCAGGTTGCGCACGCAGTAGAACAGATAGTTCAAGCTCAGAATCTGGAACAGGGGGATCACGTTCATGTACTTCTCACCGTAGACGATCCAGATGATCAGCGGCGCAAACAGTGCAAGACACACATATACAAAGACGTTGACGACGGCATAGATCTTCGCCATCTGGAGAATGAATGCGCGTCCTTCTTTTTTACCTTCGGAGATTGCCGCAACCAGCTTGGGATAGAAGAACACCATCAAACTGCTGGGAACAAACGCACAGGCAGAAGGAATCACCGCAGCAACATGATAGTCTGCCAGAACTGTGGGGTCTCCCAGCACAAGATCCAGGCAGGTAACATCCAGCAGTGTCAGGATTGTGGATGCAAAATTTGTGATTGCACAAATGAATGCGTAGTTATTGATCTGACGGCGGTCTTCTTTTTCCAACCGTTTTCCTTCGGTCAGGATTTTTGTGAAGAAACGTTCCTTTTGCAGCGCAGCAATGCAAATCGTCATGGCCACAAAATAAGAAAGATATCTGGAATAAATCAGACCGGGTATATCAAAAAATCTGGTCAGAACAATATTGCCTATCAGCAGAACGATGGTACTGATTGTGTTTGCATTAGAAAACACATGGTTTTTAAGTTTGACCCGCAGTGCCGTCTGCGCAAAAGCATTCATATAATCTACGAAGGGCAAACCGCACATCAGCACCAGGTACAGCGCCGTTCCGGCCTTTCCTTCCCAGACTTTCCAGGCCGCCATTACCAACATGGCAGCCACCACAAGGAAATTCGCTGCTTGACCGGCAATCAGACCATGTCGATAAATCGATGCTTTCCGCTGATCCGTTGCCTTTTCGCTGCAATACTGTATGACCACATTAGTCATACCCAGGCCGACGAAAACGGCAGGATAGGAGTAGAGATTGATTGCATTCACGTAATGTCCGTATTCTGCTTTCTCCAGAAAACGGATTACGACCATAGAAGAGATCAGTCCGCCCACTTGCGCAATCACTTTGCTGCCGAAAATGTGGAAGAATCCCTCTTTGGCAAATTGACGCAATTTCTCTAATAATTGTTTGATCATTGCCTCACTCTTTTCTCATTCCGATGCCAGATTGCGCAAATATGCAGCAAACCGCACCGCATTTTCCTTCGCATTGAATTTATCTTCCCAATGCTGCCGTACAACCTCAGTCATCTCCAGCTTCCGGCTCTCAGACATTTCCGCGTATCGCATAATCGCATTTGCCACATCCGGAATCTGCAGATCCTCCGGCAGCATGAAGCCTGTTTTTCCATCGATAATCAGATCGGGGATTCCGCCGATCGGGGTACCGATCGCAGGCATGCCCATGGAGAATGCCTCCTGAATCGACACCGGCAAGCCCTCCGTAGAGGAGGTCGTGATAAACAGGTCGGGCCCGATTCTACGGTATTCATCCGGCAATGTCCAATTGGGCACAAAACCGTGGAAGGTCCACTGAATGTTAGGGCAGTTGCCGAGTCTTTCTTTTGCCAGTTCTTCCAGCTTGGCGCGTTCCACACCGTCACCGAAATGATCCCAGCGGACACTGACTGTTTCAGGCAGCGCTGCCAGACCTTCGATGATCAGATTCACCCGCTTCAAAGGAATCAGGTTGGAACAGCTGACCAGTTTCAGACTTTCAGTCCGGCAGGGCGGCTGCAAGCCATAGTCCGGACTGCCCAAGTAGAACACATGCATTTTATCTGCATATTTGGCACCCCAGCGTTCCATAAAGTAAGTACGGCCAAATTCACAGATGAAGCAGAGGCCATCTGCCTTCTTCGCAATTTCCTTTCGGAAAAGCTGCCAGTTCTCAGCGGTCCGTTCCTCATAAAGATCCATACCGTGGAAACGGGTAACCACCTTCAGTCCCGGGAACCGTTTTTTCAGATTCACCGCAGCAACCGTGCATTCCGTACACCAATAGGTGTAGACAATATCGATTTTTTTCGACTGCACCAGCTTGCCGATCTGCTGTTCCATCTCCCAGACGTTAAAGCGGGAATAAAGAATATACCGCAGATCTCCCACAGGATTGGAAAAGCTGTTGGATTTTGCATATGCCCACGCTTCCTGTAACGAAGCCATCTGAAAAACAGACGGCAATGCCCGAAACTGGCGGGTCTGCCGGAAGGAGGAAAACCGGTACTGCTCGATATGCTGGATTCCATCCGTGGGATAACGCAGTTCATCCTTGCTTTCCAGCGCCATGATGAACAACTCAAACTGCTCCGACAGCACCTTGACTTCTTCCGTCAGGAATCCCCGTTCCGACTCACCGTAGGGATAACCATTTGTGATTAACAGCAAGCGTTTCTTCATAAAAACTCCTCGTTGTATCTCGCGGTTCAGATTTCCAGCATGAACTCTTCCAGTTTTTTTGCAAGATTATCATACCGGAAAGTCGCTTCCAGTTCCGGATTTGCTGTGTAGTGTACCGCACCGGATTCCATTTTTTCGTGGTAGGCCTTCTCAAGGAAATCGCACAGGCCGGGCAGCAGCGTACTTGCGCATGCTTCCTCATAACAGAAGCCGTAACCAAACTTCTCATTCAGATAATTCAGTTCACTGCCCGCTGCGTCACCGCTGACAAGGGACACAATCGTTTTCTTTGCACGGATGCCCTCGTAGAGCTTTGCCGGCAGGACACCCTGAGAATCGTGCCGGTTCCAGGAGAGTACCAGGAAAATATCCGAAGTGCGCTGCAGGCGCAATGCTTCGGCGCGGCTGACATAGCCGTGGTTGATCAGAATAGCTTCCATGCCCATATTGCGGGCAATTTCCTGAAGACGGTCGAAATCCTTTCCCGCATAATTCAGCTTGACCTTGGAAAGATCGATGCTTCCCTTCTCTGCCAGCTGTTTCAAAGCCTGCAGCAGCGGTGTAAAATCACTGAATTCGTAAAGGATGCCTGTGTAACAAAAGGTAAACACACCCGGCTCCGCGGTATCCGTTCCCGCTTCCTGCTCAGTAGGCTCATAACCATTATACAGCGTGATATTGGGTGTGGAAGTGTTCAGTTTGTCTGTCAGTTCCCGGCGGAAACCCTCGGAAACCGTTGTCATGCCGTCGGCATTTTTGATGGCGGTATCCTGAATCCGCTTCAGATAGCGATACTGCCATCTGGTGTAAAAAACTGTTCTGGCCAAGGGGTCACGGAAATCCTGAATCAGCTTGCAGCCAAACAGCTTCGCCGCATACTGGGCCGCCGTGATATTCTCCTGCTGGCCGAAAGTGGAAAATACCACATCAAAATGCTCATCAGACATCGCATCCAGCGCAGCCTTCTGCTTTTCCACCTTAGCGGCGATGGCCTTCTGTGCCTGCATAAACCGGACCGGATCCATGCAGGTATTGTATGCCCATGCAATGGGCTTCCGGATTTTCTCCGGCAGGAACGAAATCCGGCTTTTTCCGGCTTCAACGGGAACTTCTTTCAGTTCTCCACGGGCATACCGCTCCGCGGGACTGTCGGGTCCCAGATAAGAGATCACCCGTACCGGAATGCTCATATCGAAGAAATCGGATGCGCTGTTATAGAATTCTCCCGAACGGAGGACAGTCACCTTGTGTCCGCGCATTGTCAGATACTTGGCAAACATATATGGCCGCACAGCGGCCACAGCAGTATCCGGAGGATAATAGGTTGTGATAATCAGAATATTCATTCCACAACGCTCCTTTTGTTATCTCAAATAACGAATCGTAAGGCCAAGGCGTACCAATCTGGCCGCGCCATACCAGCCCAGTAAATCATAGAGCAGGCATGCAAACCGCTGTTTTCTTCCGGATACAAATTTCTGAATGTCCCGGTTTTCACGCAGAAAATCCTGCAGTTGTGCCGCATCTTTCCGGCTCAGATCCGCCAAAGACAGCAAATTCATGCAGTAATAGTTCGCCATCATAGCACAGGGAACCAACCTGTACATATCCGCACAGGCCGAGAGCAGATCACGGATTTTGGACAAATTCAGCGTGTGGGTGGCGCTCTCCCCGTTCACCCGGTACTTATAATAGGCTTGAGGAACACAAACCAGCTTCTGCGCTGCCTTCAGGCACTGCATATAGAAGCGAAAATCCTCGCCATACTGCACATGCATCGGCAGTTTCAGCCCGTTTTCTTCCAGAAACCGGCGGCGGAATGCCGTGCAGCAACAACTGACAGACGGCATACTACCCATGTTCTCATAACGGCGGAAGTAATCCATGCCGGTTTCACACTGTTCCTGTTCCACCGGAACAAATTCCTCCAGAGAAGCCGTGCTGCCAAACTGACGGTAGCCAAAGACGATCATATCCGGCTCCTGCTGCAGTTTGGTTTCCAATGCTTCCAGCAGTGTTTCCTCCCAAAGATCGTCACTGTCCAGAAACAGAACATACTGACCCTTTGCAAGCGCAATACCCGCATTTCTGGCGGCGCTGACACCCTGATTCTTCTGATGAAGCACATGAATGCGTGCATCGCGCTGCGCAAGGCTGTCGCAAATCGCAGCAGAGCCATCTTTGGAGCCGTCATTGATCAGCAGCAGTTCCAGTGCGCCGCAGTTTTTCTGCGCCAGCACACTCTGAACACAGCTTTCCAAGTATTTTTCTGCATTATACACAGGTATTACAACCGAAAAGTGCAGTTCCATGACGATCTCCTTTCTGCCCCAGGGCCAGCGTTGATATCCTTATTTTTTCAGCAGTTGTTCAAATAAATCCACATATCGCTGTGCATTCTTCTCCCAATTTAAATCCTGTGCAGCTTCCTTACCGCGCAGGGCAATGCGCTGTGCCCATTCAGGATTGGTACGGCACGCATCGATCACCTTTGCAATTGCCGCCGCATCATCTGCCGGAACAAGGAAGCCGTTTTCGCCATTGACGATCAAATCCGCAATTCCTTCACCCTCGGTGCCAATGGTGACACAACCAGCCGCCATCGCTTCCAGATAGACGATTCCGAAGCCCTCCGGCTTACTGACCATCACAAAAAAGCCCGATTCGCACATTCTGTGGAATACTTCTTCGTTGGGAATCTGGCCCAGAAAACGAACATGATCCGCAACATCCAGTTCCGCGCACAGTGCTTCCAGATCCGCACGAAGGGGACCTTGTCCCACCACGGTCAGCTTCATGTCCGGCCAGGACTTGCGCAGCTGCGCAAAGGCACGAATTGTTACATCTACACGTTTGCTGGGAATCAGGTTGCCAACCTGAATGATTTCAGAAAGAGGCTGTTTTCCCCCATCAGGCCGCAAATGCGGAACATAACCGTTGGGGATCACACGGATCGGTGTTTGGGTTCCGCAGGTTGAGAGCTTTTCCTTCAGCTTCTTGCTGACCGCAAGTATCACATCCGCCTGATCACAAAAATCCTTCAGCAAGTCCACATCTCCACGTTCCAGCGGAAGAACCGTATCGCTGCCATGGGTGGTCACAACCAGTGGGCAACCCAGCATTTCCTTGAGCGCTGCGCCAATGCAGCTACCAAAGCCAAGCACATGGGCATGGATGATGTCCGGCTGAAAGCCATCCAGCAAATCGGGCAGCTGCTTCTTGACCACATATACCGCACTGGGTGTATTGATATGCTTCGCACCAAACCGGGACAAAGTCAAATAGCGGGGGAACACATGGGGAATCCCATCAATGACGCATTTTTTAGTCCGAAGCGAGAATCTGTCGTCAAACCAATCGGGCTTGGCAATTCCAACAGGTGCAATAACCCGCACTTCGTGACCTGCGCGGACATATTCCTTCATTTGGTCATGGATAAAAATAGCCGTAGGAGGACCGTCATGTTGATGCTGGGCAACAACCAGAATTTTCATACTCAAACCCTCAGAAACTTTCTATACTTCAGCAAAATGGGAATTAATTTATTGGACAAAAAGGACTTGGGATAATCGTCATGGGATTTGGGCGGCAGTGCCAGCAGTGCTTCAAATTCCGCCCGGGAAATGCCAAGGAATGCGGCCAGTGTATTAAAATCAGCCTCTTTCATTTCCTCGGAAGGATAGCCGCTGACTTTCAGCTTTTGCAGTGCTTCCTCTCTGGTCATCTGACCGGAAGCGATCAGGCTGCTCAGGTGGGATTTACGCTTGTCCACACCATAACGCTGCGGCAGATACCAGCACTGCAGGAATCTGCACAGCACAGACTCATGATGCTTGCCGCCATAATACTCATAATCGCAGAAATCTTTCAAGTCCTGCAGTGCCTGATCCATCCGGTAATCGATCATATCCAGCGGATAAACACGGATGACATCCTTTCTCAGACGCTTGAGAATGCTGTCTTCAAAGGTATTGGTCAGGCGCAGCTTGTCGATGGGTTTTCCGGAGAACTGCTTCTGGATGGCTCGGATGTGGGTGCTGTCCGCTGCCGTATAGGCATTGCCGGACTGCAAAATGCACTCCATGGACATGTTGGTGCCATGAAGCAGATATTTCAGCTTGTAGCGCTTCACCGCATCGGTGAGGGCTGCCAGAATCAGGTTATCCTGGGGCAGAGCCAGTCCCGGTACCGCTGCCTTGAAGAAGGACAGGGTCAGATCCCGGTACTGCTCCGGATCCGGCTGCACATTGATCAGTTCTACCTGTGCCTTTTCGCAGAGGTTACGGACATTCTGCTTGGCAATCTCCGTATCCAGACCGTCATCAATATGCACACCCAGCATCCGCAGGCCGTACTTGTGACCCAGATAGATGATATAGGAGCTGTCCAGACCGCCGGAAACACCCACAAGGCAATCATAAGGATCGTCCTTGCAGTCCTGCTTGATCTTAGCAAAGGTTGCTTCCAGCTTCTTTGTATCAATCTGCGCACGCAGTTGTTCCATTGCATCGATGGCTGAGGTGCAGTAATTGCAGTATCCATGCTCGTCAAAAGTAATGTTCGGGTCACCGTTGGTGTCCATCACACATCTTTTGCAGATTTTGTATTCACTCATTTATAAAATCTCCCGGTAAAGTCTGTGGAAGCCACACCCTTCAGGGGCAGCTTCACGGGGACACCGGTCGCGGCAGACTGGTAGATCGCCAGGATCATTTCCAGTGCGTTGCGGCCGGCAACCGCATCCACATAGGGCTTGCGGTCCTGCTCGATGGCTTCCACCACATCGGCAAACAGGCTGGTGTGGCCATTGCCGTAGACATTGGAGGTTGCCTCCTGCAGGCCCTTATTCTTCTGGTCATCTTCGCACTCATCCGCAAAGTTCCAGACATCAATGTTATTGGTAGAGGTGCCGCCAATCTTGACGGTGCCGTTTTCACCAAACATGTACAATGTTTCTTCCAGATTGTGCGGATATACGTTAGTCGTACCCTCGATGGTACCCACTGCGCCGTTTTTGAACTTCACAACGGCCATGCCGATGTCCTCGCACTCCAGATAATCGTGGAACTGCTGCTTGGTGACACCGTAGACCTCTTCCACCTCGTCACCCATCATCCAGCGCAGCAGATCGATGCCATGGATGCACTGGTTCATCAGGCAGCCACCGTCCTGCGCCCAGGTGCCGCGCCAGGGTGCCTGCGTATAATAATTCTCATTGCGGTTCCAGCGCACGTGGATGGAGCCATGGGAAAGGCGGCCGAAACGGCCGGCTTCCACTGCCCGGCGCAGTTCCTGAATGGCGATATTGAATCGATTCTGATGGCAGGCAGAAACCTTGACTCCCTTTTCCTCGCTGCGGCGGATAATTTCTTCCGCATCCTCCATGGACATAGCCATGGGCTTTTCAATGATCACGTTCACACCGCAATCGATGCAGTGCAGCGCGATTTCAGCATGAATGCCGGATTCGGTCGCAATGCTCACCAGCGCAAGGTCGTTTTCTGCGATCATCTGCTTGTAATCCGTGTAGCGCTTGATGGAAGCATCCTTTTCCAGGCCATGCTTGGCCAGCAGTGCTTCCATTGCCTCGGGCAAAACATCACAGACCGCCACAATATTCAGTTTGTTGTTGATCGCGGCTTTCATGTGATTGGTGGCAATTCTGCCGCAGCCGATCAATGCGTAGTTCATCATTGCTTCCTCGATTCTCTTTGTATATTTACAGAACTTCGATATTTACCTTATTAGTCAGGTTCTTGGTCACGTTCTTGCAGTCAAACACAGGCACACCCACGTTTGCAACCATCTCATAGTCCACCTTGGTGTGAGCGGTGGTGATGCAGACCAGGTCGTACTTGGCCACGATTTCGGGGTTGATTTCCTTCAGGCCCTCAAACCACTGGCCCTTTTCGCGGTACATAGGGATATAGGGATCGTAGAAGTCCACCACAGCACCGGTCTTGTGGAATTCCTCAATGACGCGGACGGCGGGGCTTTCGCGGTAATCGTCGATATCCTGCTTGTAGGCAACGCCCAGAATCAGCACCTTGGAGCCGTTCAGGGGCTTGCGGCAACGGTTCAGGATCTTACCGGCGCGCTCGACGGTGTATTCGGGCATCCGGTCGTTGATCATCATGGATGCCTCGATCATGGAGGTATGGAAGCCATACTCTCTTGCCTTCCAGCTCAGGTAGTAGGGGTCCAGAGGAATGCAGTGACCGCCGAGACCGGGGCCGGGATAGAAAGCCTGGAAGCCGTAGGGCTTGGTCTTTGCTGCATCGATAACTTCCCAGATGTTGATGCCCATCTTGTTGCAGAGGATCGCCAGTTCGTTCACCAGACCGATGTTGATGTTGCGGTAGGTATTTTCCAGAATCTTCTCCATTTCTGCCACGGCAGGGCAGGAAACGGTGTGGACATCGCTGTCCAGAATGGAAGAATAGACCATGGAGATAACCTCAGCGGCATCGGCGCCCACAGCGCCTACGACCTTGGGGGTATTGCTGGTCTTGTAAACCAGATTACCGGGGTCAACACGCTCGGGAGAGAAGCCCAGATAGAAATCCTCGCCGCACTTCAAACCGCTTCCCTGCTCCAGAATGGGCAGCAGCAGTTCCTCGGTAGTACCGGGGTAAGTGGTGGATTCCAGAACCACCATGCTGCCGCGCTTCAGGTACTTGGCAATTTCAATGGCAGAGTTTCTCACATAGCTGATATCGGGCTGCTGATGTGCGTCCAGAGGGGTAGGAACACAGATGGCGATGAAATCCACATCGCACACCAGACTGAAATCGGTGGTGGCCTTCAGCATGCCGGATTCGACCAGTTCCTTCAGGTCTGCATCCACAACGTCACCAATGTAGTTCTGGCCCGCATTGACCATTTCCACCTTCTGCTTCTGCACGTCGAAACCGATGGTTTTAAAGCCATGCTTTGCCTTGTCAACTGCCAGAGGCAGACCTACGTAACCCAGACCGCAAACACCCATGGTCAGGGTTTTATTTTGAATCTTTTCGATCAGTTTCTCTTTGATGGACATATCAATCGATCTCCTTCACGTCATTCTTTTCGCGCATTTCATATTTCATGCCGCACACGGGGCAACAGGCTTTTCCTTCTTCGAAGTGTAATTTTTCGCCGCACCGGCAGACGTAACCATGGATTTTGGCAGGGCTGCCGTAGACCAGCGCGTAATCAGGCACATCCTTCGTAACCACCGCTCCGGCACCTACGAACGCATATCTTCCGATATCATGACCGCAGACGATGGTTGCATTGGCGCCGATGCTGGCGCCTTTTTTTACCACGGTTTTGCGGTATTCGCTTTTCCGCTCAATGAAAGCGCGGGGATTGATCACATTGGTAAACACACAGGAGGGACCCAGAAACACGCCATCCTCGCAAATAACTCCGGTATACACCGACACGTTATTCTGAATTTTAACACCTTCACCCAGCGTAACACCGGGAGAAATCACCACGTTCTGACCGATGTTGCACCGCTTTCCGATGACGCAGTCCTTCATAATGTGGGAAAAGTGCCAGATTTTTGTGCCTTCTCCGATCTGGCAGCCTTCATCAACGTAACTGGATTCGTGAACAAAATAGTTTTGATCCATGTAATCGTCTCCAATTTCACTAAGTTACAAAAGAAATATCAAAAAATCTTTGCGTTTTGATTGGCCATGATGGTCATGCCGTCTTTTACATTCTTGACGACCACCGTGCCGATACCCACCGTGCAGTTGCTGCCGATCTTCTTTTTCTGAATGATCGAAACGCCCGGTGCGATCCAGGTGTTCTTTCCAACAACCACGCTTCCGGCAAAAACCGTTCCGGTAGCGATTCCGCAGCCGTCTCCGATCTGCACATTGTGGCCGATGGCCACATTGTCGTCGATCATGACATTGCTGCCGATGACGGTGGGCTCAATGGTGCCGCCCGCAATGCGGGACAAGACACCGATGCGGGTATTGTTGCCGATAATCACACCGCCCACATGGGGAAGCATATAATTTCTGCCCGTCTCATCAGTTTCATAGCCAAAGCCGGGCGATCCAATGACCGTGTTGTCGCAAATCTCGACACCGTCACCGATGATCACATTCCGCTTGATCTTGACGCCGGAATGGATTCTGCAATTTTTACCGATCACCACACCGCAGTCGATCTGGACAAAGCTGCCGATCTGTGTTCCCTCTCCGATCACCACATCCTGACCTACAAGGCTGCCGTTGGGCATCGTCCGCAGTACGTTATCCTGTTCGCTGTCCTGCACCATAATGCCCAGTGCCTTCGCGAACATCAGACGGGGATTGGCAACATATACACATTCATGGATTTGCTCCATCGATTCCGGCAGTTTACCCTGCAGGGAATCGGAAAGAATCAGCAGGCAGTTCTGTTGCGCTTCCAGTCTCTGCATGGCTGCAGCATCCATCTTTTTGGCAAAAAGAATCGTTTCCGATTTCGGATTGTCCAGAGTGGATGCGCCCTGCAAGATCAGGTGCTTCCGGATCTGAATGCCCAGATCCGCTTCATTTAATCTGAAAATATCGTATTTCATCAATGATTCAGCTTTCTTTCCACTGCATCCATCATCTTCTGCACGGAAACCAGCTCACTGATTTCATCAGACTTGATGGTAATGCCAAAAGCTCCCTCCAGTTCAAACATCAACTGGATATGTGCAACGGAGTCCCACTCAGAAACGTTCTCCATGCTGCTGTCTTCATTGATTTCAACGTCGCCATCAAAAAAATCGTCAAAAACCTCTTTGATCTTTTCGAAAATCTCGTTCTTATTCATACTTCGTCCTCCACAAACGTTTTATTCTGTGTATACTGCGCTACGTCCAGCTTCCAGGCCGTTCCGTTTTCATCGGCCGCATATTCTATAAAGCCATACTTGCCCAGCAAGTCTTTCACCATTGCGTTTTTCTTCGTAGGCAGATATTCACCCAGAATGGTTTTGATTTCCTGTTCTGCTGCAAGCTTCACCATTTTGTTGAACACATATTCTTCAACAGAACGTTTCAAAACTCTGCAGCTCATAAAGAGCGTATCCAGAAACAGTGTCTCCTCGTCGCGCTTTTCAAGAACCACCACGCAGATGATGCCATATTCTCCGAACTTATCCTTCAGCGAAACTGTAAACGTCACATACTGTTCCGGATGCTGTGCGAAGAACTCCATATCCTGCTCGGTATAGCGCTTTGTTCTGAGATTAAACTGGTTGGACCGCTGGGAAAGCTGTGCCGCCCGGGGAATGCTGTAGCTGTCCAGCGGGTGCGCAGCCGCGCGCAGCTGTAGGCTTTCCAGATATTCATCAATGGATGCCATCTTCTGCTCCAGCTGAAGGCGGTCTGCCTCCTGCCGGTAAAGGCTTGTTCTTCTTTTGTCCTCATCCGACACGTATACCGTTTCAAACAGCGCCAGCTGCTGCAGGTAAGGCAAATACTCCGCCGGATCTTCCGGCAGTTCCGGAACCGTCACATCCGGCAGCATGGTGCGCACCAGTTCCCGTTCAAAGGGATTGTCGTCCAAAAACACCATGGAATCAAATCCGATATTCAGCAATTGCTGAATGCGCTTGATATTGGTCGCCTTATCGTCCCAATTGGCAACAAAGACGGAAATATCCTCCAAGCGCAGGATCATATCCGGATGCTTTTCAAAGGGTTCTTTTGCGGTATCTTCATTATTTTTGCTGCAGACCGCAACCGCGACACCGCGTTTGGCATGTTCCTTAATCCACGATTGCAGGTTGGAATACACCATACCCAGACCGAAGCTTCCGATCTGAATGCCTTCCATTCCATCATCACCGATCACACCGCCCCAGAGGGTATTGTCCAGATCCGTAATGATGCATTTTTTAACAGAGCCCAGAATCACCGTGACGATCTTGATGATCTGTTCTGCCAGAACCGGCAGAAAATCAATGGCAAAAACGGTTTTGGACGCATAATACAGACGCGGATCATGCATATTCCGTCTGCCGTAAATACCCTGCAGCGCGGAAATATCCAGCAAAAAGATCCGGGAACTGGCCGCTGCAATCTCACATATCTTCTGATTGAGTTCTCTTTGTATATCGGTAAATGACCCATGCACAAGTGCCGCGTAATTGCCATAGATGCCATCATGGATCTCACAATAATTGCTTAAGATGATCTTCGCCGAACTGTTTGCCGCCGCACTTTCGCAAAGTGTCCGGATGCGGCGCGCTTCCTCCTGTGCCAGGGACGGACGAAGATCATTGGGTGTACCATGGAATTTCTCCTGCAGCTTCTCCGCACAGGGAAATACCAGAATATAGTCCGGCTCAAAAGCATACAGGGGCGACGCAGGATCCAGCAGTTCGGACTCCATCTGGTCATAGCTTCCCTCGTAGATCTGCACGTTCAGGCCTTTTGTATAAGCAAATCCGCGAATGGCCTGACACAGCATCTGCACGGACCAGTCCGCTACCACCGCCATTTTAACCACGCGCATTCCGTCGGTGTTTTTTCTTAAGTTTTTCCTTAAGTCATGGAATTTCACCGGATCAACTCCTACGATTCTACAATTTCAATCAATCCAACGGCAATATGGTACATAAACACCACGCGCTTGTCTCCAAAGGCCGTTGCGCTCATGGGCGGAATCAGAACCTTAAAACCAGATGCTTCGAGGGCTTTGATCTCATCGTCCAGCGGCTGCGTGGTGCGGTAGCAAAAATGATAGGGTATGGCGCCGTTTTTCTTTAAAACGTCATCCACAGGACTGGGAACCCCTTTGTATGCCGGGCTCACCAGTTCGATCACATAGCCGTCTTTTTGGCCAAAGCACAGATTGATCTTGCGCAGGTCATCACAGATCTCCTCCGCAAATTCAAAGCCCAGCGCTTGAAAGGCCGGCAGTGCCTTCTTGATATTCTTTACTGCATATCCGATGTGATCGATTTCCATCAAAGGATGTCCTCCGAAACGATTGAATTTAAGTCTGTAATATTGTTCATCATTTGCATGTAGCGTTCCCGCTTGGCACTTAAAATGAAGTTCTTGACTGTGTCTTCGATGCCTTGCGGCTCATCGTGGTACCAAATCGAATGGGTCAGAATATGAAGCCGCGCATATTCTTCACTTTTAATAATATCCATCACGGGCTCGCGCCAACGGCAGCGGCTGTCGGACAGGTATTTAAAGTCACGGAAAAAGGTTTTACCGTAGGAATTCACCAATCCCGGAATCTTCATATCCGATTCCAGTGTTTTTTTAGAGGGACGGTGCATCGAAACCGATGTGACCGGTGTTCCGAGAATGTCAGAAAGGATGTCCGCTTCCCGACGGATCAGGGTTTCGACCGGAATTTCTGTATCTGCGTAAGCAACTTCGTCAAAATGCAGGCCGATTTCATGGCCCATTTCCTGCAACTGGCGCAGCAATGCCAGCGATTTCTGCGATGCGGGATTATAAAAATCACTGGTCAAAAGGACAAAAAACGTGGAGGGGGCGCAGCACTCTGCCTCGATTCTTCCCATAGGAATCGCCGCCTCAATAGAGTTGTCAATATCATGGCGCAAAATGACACAGCGATCGGATTTCTCGTAATTGTGGTAGGTGGAAAAATCATAGCCATGATCCTGCAGCTGCTTCAGAAGTTCACGATAGGCCGCATATGTAAACTGCATACGGAATCACCTCATCAAATACAAACTCATGCTCCGTCCGTTCGACGGTTATTACAGGGCCTCCAGCACCGCATCAATGATGATTTGCTGCTCTTCTTCTCCGAGGTAGGGATGCATCGGCAAACTCAAAGTGCGGGCGCAGTAATCATCGGCATTGGTGAATTTCTCACCGTAGGCCGGCTCACTGCCGAACACCGGCAGGGCATGCTGCGGGGTGGGATAATAAATCATATTAGGGATCTTCTTTGCGCTCAGGTGGGCAATCACCCGGTCACGGGTCTCGGTATCCTTCGCAAGAAGTGCGTACTGGGCATAGACAGACTGGCAATTTTCCTGCACAAAGGGTGTCGTAAAGTGGTCCTTGAATGCCTCGTTATAGCGGTTTGCAACCTTCTGACGCTCCGCAATCTCATAAGCTTCCAATGCCTTGAACTTCGGCAGCAAAATCGCCGCCTGCAGGGTATCCAGTCGGGAGTTCACACCCACCCGGACGTTATCATACTTGCCGCGGGGACCTTTTCCATGGACGCAAATGGAACGGATCACATGGGCCAGTTCATCGTCATCCACAAAGATGGCACCGCCGTCGCCGTAGCAGCCCAGAGGCTTCGCGGGGAAGAAGGATGTCGTAGCAATCTGGCCGAATGCACAGCACTTCTTGCCCTTATAGGTTGCACCAAAGCTCTGCGCTGCGTCTTCGATCAGGATCAGACCGTATTTCTCGCACAGGGGGATCAGCACATCATAATCACAGGGATTGCCCAGAATGTCCACGGCAATGACCGCCTTGGGGGTCAGCTTGCCCTCTGCCAGTACCGCCTGAATCTGACGTTCCAGACTCTCGGGGCAGATGTTATAGGTATCCGGCTGGATATCGCAGAATACGGATGTGGCACCCAGCATCTTGGCCGGCTCTGTGGAGGCAATGAAGGTAATATCGGGACAGAACACCGCATCCCCCGCACCGATTCCATAAACCATAAATGCGATCTGCAGTGCATCCGTACCGTTGGCACAGCTGATGCAGTGCTTACGGCCCACATATTCTGCTAATTTTTCTTCCAGTTCCTTTACCTGCGGACCGCTGATAAAACGGCCGTCATCCAGAACTGACTGAATGCTCTCGTTAATTTCCGCTTTCAGCGCCTGATACTGCGCCTTCAGATCGATAAATTGCATAATTGTTCCTTCTTTATTCTAAAATTCATTACGAATCAGGTTTCTCTCATTTTTTACCGGTAAATCCGTGCCGCCAGAACCCGGTAATCCAGCACTTCCCGTGCACAGCGTCCGGAATTTCTTCGCAGCTCATCCAGATCAACCTTGCCCGCAGCAAGCGCCCGGAATGTCCGCTCCATATCCTCCTGCGTGTCCACCCACAAAATGTTGCCGTAATCCAGCGCTTCGGTGTAAGCAGGATGGGGATAGGACATGATGGGGCTGCCGCAGCAGACCGCGTTCTGCAGCGTTGCAGACAGGCTGCCCGGCTGGCAGTACAGGTCACAGGCGCACAAATACTCCAGAAGATCCGATGCACTCTTCCAGCCCAGATACACTACCCGGTCATCCGCCTTCATCAGCGGCTCCAGCACAGGCTTCATATCATCGGAAATGGAACCCATGATTGCCAGCTTTGCCTTCAGTTCCGGCACAGCGGCCAGGGCCTTCAGCAATTCATCTGCCCGCTTCAGGGAGGTTATCTTACCGGAATGGACCAGCAGCAATTCATCGGGCGCAAGGCCCAGTTCCGCGCGGCGCGTCATGCGGCGCTGCTGATATTCCTCCTCTGTGGGCAGATCGCCGCCCAAGGGATAGAATTCCAGCATCTCATCGGGAATGCCGTAATGCTCTTTTGCAAAATCCCGCTCGCCGGAACTGATGTAGAAGTACTTTTCCAGATACGGCAGCGTTCTATGGATCAGGTAGCGGTAAAAGCATCTGTGCAGAACATGCAGCGACAACCAGTTGGTTCCGCTGTTGTAGATGCCGGTGTGGGTATCGGCATAGAACTTCACTTCAGGATGCTCTTTCTTGTAGCGAATCACATCGAAGATGGACAAAAAGACGATATCGTGGCTCAGAATCACATCCGGTGCAAATTTGGCGATTTCATCGTAAAGGCCCACATATTTACGGATTTTCACAGTACTGAAGTGGGTGCCGATTTTGACATAAGGAATGCGCTGAATGGGAACACCAAACTCCGTCACATATTCAGAGGGCTCCACATAGGTCATGGTCAGATTATCTTTGAATGTTTCCGTGGAGGCAATGATGCGCACTTCATGACCGTCTTCCTTGTTGATGCGGGTCAAAACATTTTCCTGATAATTGTAGCCGTCAATATAGTAATTTGCTAAGCAAAGATGAAGAATTCTCATAGTTCTTCCTCAATTTCAACTGTTTTTCCGTGATACTTGTAGACGCTTTGGGGGCATATACGGATTTTCTCCGATTTTCCTGCGGGGAACAGCACATTTCCGAACTGGAAAAGCACCATAGGGAGAAAATCCTTTTTAAATTTCGCAATGACGCGGAATCCCTTTTGGGGATTTCCAAAATACAGACAGGTGTGGGAATCTTTCACACCGGGGCCCTTTTTATAGGTCAGCAGATACCGCTTGCCGCGGATTCTGCTGTCCGGTTCCACACTCGTTGCAAAGAGGTAGCTCCGGCATTCTGCCTGATTCAGCACCGTTCCGTAAATCACCGGACCGGGCAATTCCTTCAGGACCTTGACTGTCTGATTTGCGGTATCATAATCGTATAAATAATTCTGCTCCAGCGGTGTGTCCGTTGCGTAGTAAATATGATCGTCCTCCACAAACGCAAAGCAGGAACGGTACTGCTGGGAGCCCTGGAGCAAGGGTGTCACCGTCGCAAAGTTGTCCTTCACTTCCCAGATGGCAACTTCATGGCCTGTATCGCCCGTCAGGATCAGCAAGCGGTCATGTTCCGGGTCAGCAAGAATCTGATGCACATGGCGCACACTTCCCTTCGGGAATTGGAACATTTCTTTCCAGATACCATCCATGCTCCGGTGCCAGACGGAAACCGGATACTCCGATTCTCCCACATAGGTACCGTACACAATGCCATCTCGAAATCCTTTCACGCCACAGACTGTAGCAAAGGAAAGCGGTGCATTCATTCCGGGCACAAAAGCATGGTCCTGCGTGATCTTTCCGCTTTCCAGCTCAATCCGGTAGACAATGCCTCTGTGTGCGATCAAAAAGCTATGATCATCAACCCACACAGCCGTTCGCGGTGCAAGCCGCAGCATGCGTTCCGCAAGAGTAATTTTGCTAAGCAGTTTCTTAAATCCGCTCTGGGGAAGGCAGCACAAAAATTCAGGCGAATCTTGCATGCTTTTCGAAAAGTATAGGCTTCCCTTTTTGAAAAACACATATTTATTCTCATCAGCCAGCAGCAATTGTCCCTTACTGATGATCTTCGCCTTCATTGCTTACTTCCTCCAAACCATTTTATCCACCACACCGGTGTAAGACTGGATGATCTTGACCACCTTTGTGGAAACATTCTCCTCAACATAGTCCGGTACCGGAATACCGTAGAAACCATCCAGATTCATCTGCACGGCCGTATCCACCGCCTGCAGCAGACCCTTTTCATCAATGCCCGCCAGAACGAAGCAGGCCTTGTCCAGTGCTTCGGGCCGCTCCGTGGAGGTGCGGATACACACCGCGGGGAAGGGATGTCCCACAGAGGTGAAGAAGCTGGACTCTTCCGGCAGGGTACCGGAGTCGGACACCACCGCAAATGCATGCATCTGCAGGCAGTTGTAGTCATGGAAGCCCAAAGGCTGATTCAGGCGCACTCTGGGATCCAGCTGGAAACCCGTTGCCTCCAGACGTTTGCGGGAACGGGGATGGCAGGAATAGAGAATGGGCATATCGTACTTTTCCGCCATGGCATTGATGGCATTGAACAAAGAGAAGAAATTCTTCTCCGTGTCAATATTCTCCTCCCGATGGGCGGACAGCAGAATGTATCTGCCCTTTTCAAGGCCCAGACGTGCATGCACATCACTCTGCTCAATTTCTAACAGATTCTGGTGCAGCACCTCGGCCATGGGAGAACCGGTCACATAGACGCGCTCCTTGGGCAGGCCGCACTCATGCAGATACTTGCGGGCATGCTCGGAGTAAGCCAGATTCACATCGGAGATGATATCCACGATGCGGCGGTTGGTTTCCTCGGGCAGGCACTCATCCTTGCAGCGGTTGCCGGCTTCCATATGGAAAATGGGAATGTGCAGCCGCTTTGCCGCAATGGCGGACAAGCAGGAATTGGTATCGCCCAGAATCAGCAGCGCATCGGGCTTGATCTGATTCATCAGCTTGTAGGAGCAATTGATGATATTGCCCACGGTGGCGCCCAAATCGTCACCCACCGCATTCATATAAACCTCAGGATCAGCCAATTTCAGATCCTTAAAGAAAACACCGTTCAGGTTGTAATCATAATTCTGACCGGTATGTGCCAGAACGGTATCAAAATACCGGCGGCACTTATTGATGACGGCAGCCAGACGGATGATCTCGGGGCGGGTACCCACAATGACCAGCAGCTTCAGCTTGCCGTTATTTTGAAAGGAAATATCGGAGTAATCCAGCTTCATATCCATTACTCTACCACCTCAAAAAATGTATCGGGCTTGCCGGGGTCAAAACACTCATTTGCCCACATGACCGTCACCAGATCCTCCGTATCGGACAGGTTGATGATGTTGTGGGTAAAGCCCGGCAGCATGTGCACTGCCTCGATTTTCTCACCGCTGACTTCAAAATTCAGCACTTCATCGCTGCCGATTTTCCGCATCTGGATCAGGCCCCTGCCGGAAACCACGATGAAAAACTCCCACTTGCTGTGGTGCCAGTGCTGACCCTTGGTAATGCCGGGCTTCGAAATATTCACACTGAACTGTCCGCACTTTTCGGTACGCAGCAGTTCCGTGAAGCTGCCCCGGGCATCCACATTCATCTTCAGCGGAAATGCCACCTTTTCTTTCGGCAGATAGCTCAGATACGTGGAATACAGCTTCTTTTCAAAAGAATTGTGGGGAATCTCCGGCATCATCAGTGTTGCGCTCTGATTCCGGAAGCTTTCCAGCAGTTCCACGATGCGGCCCAGTGTCACATGATGGGTCACTGTCGCGGCGCAGTACCGTCCGGACTCCGTCAGGACCGTTTCCACACCGTCAAATTCGCAGTGATGTTCCTTTCCTTCCAGCGCGGCGACCATCTCATCAACCAGATCGTCGATGTACAGCAGTTCCAGCTCCACGGAAGGATCGTTCACCGTGATGGGCAAATCCTTTGCGATATTGTTGCAAAAGGTTGCCACAGCGGAATTATAGTTGGGTCTGCACCATTTGCCGAAGAGGTTCGGGAAACGGTACACCAGCACCTTGGCACCGGTCTGCCGGGCATAGGAGAAGAACAGCTCCTCCCCCGCCTTCTTGGACTTGCCGTATTCGCCGTTTGCGTAACGACCCACCAGCGTTGCCTGAATGGAAGAAGACAGCATGACAGGGCAGGTATTATGATACTTTTTCAGTGTTTCCAGCAGCGTGGATGCAAAGCCGAAATTGCCCTGCATGAATTCCTCCTGATTCTGAGGACGGTTCACACCTGCCAGATTGAAGACGAAGTCCGCCTTGCAGCAGCCCTCCTCCAGCAGTTCCGCCGGAGAATCAATATCGTAAAGAAACAGCTGCCCGATCTCCAGTCCCGGGTGGGTTCTGTCCTTGCCGTCGCGGATGTTCTGCAGCGCGGCAACCAGATTCTTACCCACAAAGCCCGCTGCACCGGTGATCAGAATATTCATGCGTTTCTGTCCTCCCAGGCAGCCAGTTCGTCGCGGATATACTGCAGGCTCAGCAGCTTCTGCTGCACCTGCTCCACATTCAGGATTTCCGTATTGTTGGAGTTGAATTCCTGCAGGATATTGCGGGTGGTGTCACCCTTCTTGAAATACTTATCGTAGTTCAGGTCGCGCTTATCGCTGGGTACGCGGTAGAAGTTACCCAGATCGGTCGCCTTTGCGCACTCTTCGTTGGTCAGCAGAGTCTCGTACATCTTCTCGCCATGGCGAATGCCGATGACCTTGATCTCATGGTCGGGCTTGAACAGGCCAGTCACAGCCTTTGCCAGCGTTTCAATGGTGCAGGCAGGTGCCTTCTGAACCAGAATATCACCGCTGACACCGTTCTGGAATGCGAACAGCACCAGATCAACTGCCTCGTCCAGAGACATGATGAAACGGGTCATGGTAGGCTCCGTGATGGTAATGGGGTTGCCCGCCTTGATCTGCTCGATCCACAGAGGGATAACACTGCCGCGGGAACACATGACGTTGCCGTAACGGGTGCAGCAGATTTTCGTTCTGTCGGGATCTACGGTACGGGACTTGGCGACGATGACCTTTTCCATCATAGCCTTGGAGGTGCCCATGGCATTGATGGGGTATGCAGCCTTGTCGGTAGACAGACAGACAACGGTTTCGACACCGGCATCAATGGCTGCGGTCAGCACATTATCAGTACCGATAACGTTGGTCTTCACCGCTTCCATGGGGAAGAACTCACAGGATGGAACCTGCTTCAGCGCTGCGGCATGGAAAATATAGTCCACACCGTACATGGCACTCTTTACCGAGGCAGGATCCCGCACATCACCGATGAAGAACTTGATCTTGCCGGCAGCTTCCGGCATTTTGGCCTGAAACTCATGGCGCATATCGTCCTGCTTCTTCTCGTCACGGGAGAAGATGCGGATTTCCTTAATATCGGTGGACAAAAAACGGTTCAGCACCGCATTGCCGAAAGAACCGGTACCGCCGGTGATCATCAATGTTTTACCCGCAAAAATGCTCATTTCTTTTCGCTCCTATTTCCAGCTTCGTAGGCAGAAGCTTCACATCAAATTAAACACAGTTTTCCTGCAAAACCGCTTCCAAGGTCTCAAAGAAGCGCTCTTTCCGGAAATGCTCTTTGTAATACCGGCGGGCATTCTCGCCGTACTCCGCTCTTCGTGCGCTGTCGGCAGCAGTTTCTCGGATTGCATCGGCCAGTCCCTGCGCATCCTCTGCACCGCAGCAAATGCCGCAGAAGGCTTCTTCGTTCACAAGCCTTGCGGTTTCGCCGTCAATGGCACCCACAACAGGCTTGCCAGCCGCCATATAGGACTGCACCTTACCCGGCAGTGTTTCGGACAATACCGGATCATGCTTCAAGGTGATCAGCAGTGCATCCGCCATAGCATAGAACTTCGGCATCTCCGTCACATCCCGGCGACCGTGGAAGGTAATGTTCGTAAGCCCCTCCGCCAGTTCCTTGCAATGATCCAGCGCAACACCGCTGCCGACAATATGCAGATGAATCTTTTCATCGTCCTTCAGCAAGCGGGCCGCTTCCACGATGGTCTCCACGGACTGCAGCTGTCCCACATTACCGGCAAAGAGGAAATCAACCTGTTTCTTTTCTTCGGTGCTTGCAGAAACATCGTCGAACAGGTCCTCCGCATACTGGGGAAGGTACCGAAGTTTTTTGTGACCCAGCTTCAAAACCTTGTCAAAGTAGGTGGCAAAGCCGCGGGAGGTTACCAGAATATCGTCTGCCCTGCCGTAAATTCTGCGGGAAACGCCCAAAAACAGATTGTAAATTGCTGAACCTTTCCGGATGCCGCCGGCAAGCAAGCTTTCCGGCCACTGGTCCAGACAATACAGCACACATCTTTTGCCGTTGCGCTTGGCCCAGTTCAGAGCGCCATGAGCCATCATAACCGGCGACAGCTGGTTGACAAAGACCACATCAAAATCTTCCTTCACGCGGCGCAGATACAGGTCCGAGGAGAGCGCAAAGCTGTAGTAATTCAGTACGCGGTAAATCACACCGGTCTTGCGCGGAATGAGGGGGCATCTGTGAACCCGGACACCGTTCAGCATCTCATCAGCTTTGGCGCCGCGCTCGTAGCCCTTGTAGATATTTCCCTCCGGATAATTGGGTGTACCCGTGACAACCGTGACGCTGTGACCTCTTCGAACCAGTGTTTCACAGATATCCGGAAGTCGGAAAGGTTCCGGATAGTAATGCTGGCAAACAACCAGAATCTTCATATTTTTCTCCGTCCTTTCTGCTTTCTTTCCATCAAAATATGCCAGAATACCGGCAAAAACCGTCCGATAGGCATATGAACCCAATTTGTCTCATATATTCTACTACAAACGGCATGGAAAGTCAATGAAATATGTATTTCCTGATTTTGCCCATAAAAACAAGAATGGGGCTGTAAAAAAAGTCCCTAAAAAAGCAGGCTGTGCCGAAAGGTACAGCCTGCAAAAATATTTATAGAGAAACGGCTGGTTCCAGTAGAAGAACCAGCCGTTTTGTAGTATCATAAAGTTACCACACAACATGAAA
>JBGVFB010000019.1:0-109818 GCA_045120675.1 Faecousia sp.
GTGAATGACCGCATCAATTTTGTGAACAGAAAAAACCTTGCGCAGTGCATCTTTGTCCTTGCAGTCCAACTCGTAAAAAGCAGGGCGGGTGCCGGTAATGGTTTCAATGCGGTCCACAACCTCTGCCTTGGCATTGGACAGATCATCCACAATGATCGCCTGATGGCCTGCCTGAATCAGTTCCACCACGGTATGGCTGCCGATATAGCCGGCGCCGCCGGTAACCAATACATTCATGACTTATACCTCCTGATTTTGCAGAACCGTCAGCGGTGTTCTGCCCACAAACAGCTGCGTACCGTCACTGTAGCCTTCCTCACGGCCATCCAGTTCCTGAATCAGGCACTTCCGCAGATGCTCAATGCGCTGGGCATATTCTTCATCGTTGATCGCATTGTGGCTCTCGTGGGGGTCGGTTTCCAAATCAAAATAGAGTTCTCTGCCGGTCTGGGAGTACCAAACGAACTTATCGGTTTTTGTCACGATAAAGTGCATGGAATCCATACCCAGCGTATGCTCGCCATGGATATACTCACGTTCGATGGTATGCAGCATACTTTCGCCGTCCACAGTTTCGGGAATTTCCGCACCGGCCAGCTCCAGCAGCGTGGGCATTACATCGCGCAGTTCCACCAGATCGCCGCATACACGATGGTGCTTACCCACAAGGCGCTCAGGGCCGGAGATGAACATGGGAACCTGCGCACTGCCCTGATAAGGTTTTGCCTTCTGGAACATCAGGTGATCGCCCAGCATTTCACCGTGGTCGGACACAAAGAGAATGATGGTATTGTCCATCAGTTTCTGCTCTACCAATGCGGAAATAATTCTGCCGATCTGGTGATCCATATGGGTGATCGCACCGTAATAACCAACACGCAGCTGGCGGATATATTCAGGATCGCTGGGGCTGGACTGTGCATGATAGCTATGGCCATCCCGCAGCATACGCTCTTCATCGTTCCAGTCGCCACGGTAAGGCTCTGCCAAATTACGGCCTGCATACAGATCAAAATAATAACGGGGTGCATCAATGGGCGGATGGGGACGCACAAAGCTGGCCATCAGGAAGAAAGGCTTGCTGCGGTCGCGACGGCGCAGGAAATCCAAGCACTCACTTGCCACCCAGTTGGTAGGATGATACTTCTCTTCGTAAATCCAGGGACGTGCCACCCAGCTGTTACAGTCCATGCCGGTATCCACAGGATCGGCATCCACACCCAGTTCCTGCTTCAGCCACCAGTAATAATCATCCGCAACACGCTGGTCTTCGTAGCTGGGGGTATCAGGTGCCCGGTAGGCATGCAGATAGCCGTCATGAAGGCGAACATTGTGGAAGCCCAGATTATTACGCAGAGGATGCACATGCATCTTACCGACGCACTGGGTATAGTAGCCGGCTTTGCTCAGCTCACCGGCAAGGGTATGCTCATAATTCCAGGGAACCAGATCCTCGTATCCCACACGACCGGTCTTTTTCTGAGCCATACCCGTATAGAGCGTTGCACGGGCAGGAACACAGGTGGGGCAAGCGGAATATGCGTTGGGGTAGATCACACCCTCCGCTGCCAGAGAATCCAGGAACGGTGTCTTGACATCCGGATGTCCTGCAATACCCAGACAGTCTGCACGCATCTGATCTGCCATCAGCAGAATAATATTGGGTCGTTTATCCATAATGGGAACCTCCCTTTTATGTCTTTTTTCATAAATCAGAAAAGGCGTACCGCAAACTGCGGCACGCCTTCTGTCATATCCTTAGATGCTGTACCAACGGATTTCGTTGGCATCCAGGTGCAGTTCAAAGCTGCCGTTATCGGTATACACAACAGTATCCTGAGGCACATAGGTATTGTTGACAACACAGTACTTGCCGTTTGCAACAAATGCGTGAACTTCCACATTGTAGTTGGTGGAGAACCACTTGTGCAGGATCTCCTCACCATGGGCAGCCCACAGGATAGCACGGTACAGGACACGGCTGTTCTCGAAGGAATAGGGCAGGCCGGAGATGTAGACGCTGCGGCCGTTGCCGAAGCTGTTGACTGCCATCTGAACTTCCTTTTCCTTCTGTACCAGAATATCGGTGCCTTCGTAAGCATAGATGCTCTTCTTGCCTTCGCCGAAGTCCACTTCACCGGCCACATCTTCCAGAATGAAGTGACCCTGCTTTTCCTCCCAGTTGTACTTGTCGTAGTTCAGGGTAAAGCCGGTCTCCTTCTCAACACCCAGCAGGGTTGCCAGCTGCAGGAAGTGACCCTGATACTGGTGACCGGAAGGCTCGCCAACACCGATGAAGCCGCCGCCGTTATGAACGAACTTACGGACAGCAGAGGAGATGGTGGGATCTTCCCACTCAGCGCCGCCGGTGTGAGCAGTATCTGCGTCACCAACATTGATAATAACATCAATGGAATCCAGCAGGTTGGGATTGTTACGAATATCGTCAAAGGAAATAAACTTCACATCAAAGGGAGCGCCGGACAGAGCCTCGATGATGCCTGCGTAGGAGTAGTTCTGCTTCTGATACAGCGCATGGTGAACCATGTGGCAGCCCCAAGCACGCATCTTGCCCCAGCTGTTCAGAACCGCAACGGTCTTGACGCAGTAGGGAGTGGTGCCCTTGATGTTCTCATACAGTTCACGGAACTCATTGCAGACAGACTCAACATAGTCAATGAACTCAGGGAACTCCAGTGCCAGCTTCAGGTAGCCGCCGTAGCCGATACGGTCAATGGGCTTACGCAGGATTGCACGGCGTGCGGTAACCCAGTTCTCCTTGGCTTCCTTCACAGGATCGCCGCCCTCGTGGAAGGTGTCGGGGAAGAAGTAGGGCAGAAAACGTCCCTCGGTGTACTTGACGCCGGGGATATCGGAAATCAGACGCAGCGTAGAACCGTTACCAACGGAGCCGACAACTGCATCCAGACCGGTGGTCTTGAACTCCTCCATGAAGGGCTCAGTACCGATCCAGTGGTCACCCAGGAACATCATGGCTTCCTTACCCAGCTCGTGGGTCAGATCGACCATTTCCTTAACCAGTGCGCAAACTTCTCTTCTCTGGAAAGCCTGGAAATCCTTGAATTCCTTGGAGGGGACGCGGTACTGGTTGTTGTAGTAGCCCTGATCGACGATGAACTCGGGGCGGAACTTATAGCCCACTTCCTGCTCAAACTGGTTCAGAATGTAAGGAGAAACGGAAGCGGAGTAGCCGTACCAATCAACATACTTTTCACGCTTCAGCTCGTCGAACATCAGGGTGAACTGATGGAAGAAGGTGGTATAGCGGATCACGTTGACGTAAGGATGCTCTTCAACAAACTTACGCAGACGCTCCATGGTGTACTTGCGGGTCTTGGGCTGACGGACGTCGAAGGTGATCTGATGCTCGAAGTTCTGCCAGTTGTTGGTGACCGCATTGTACATATGTACGGGGTCCCAGATCAGGTAAGCCAGGAAAGCAGCGGTGTACTCGTGGAAAGCAGCGGGATTTGCGATGACCACACAGCCGGTCTCAGCATTGTAGTCCCAAGCATCAACGGGAACGATTTCGCCGGTGGTGCGGTCCATGACTTCCCACCAACGCTTGATGTCGTCACGGGTGTTGACCTGCATCAGTTCAGGGGAAATGCCCTTGATCAGAGGAATTTCCAGCGTATCGCCGGTAGCGGTATGGAAGCCGGTCATGATGTAGCACTGCTGCACTTCGTCAGGATTGGCCTTTGCCCAAACGTTGTCCTTACGAGTGGTATAGTAGGTAGAGTAGATCTTGGCATCCTGGTTCTGCAGCTCAGCGGGGAAATCGGTGCCGTCGCAGTCGCGGATAGCATCAGCACCCCAGCGCTTCATAATTTCCAGGGTTTCGGGAACCACGTCCAGGTCGGTGGGAATGGTTACCCGGCCCATTTTTCTAGCGTCATTCATATCGGGTTTCTCCTTGAAGAATAGTATCAAATTTAGCGATACCCCTCCCCCGGTTTCCGGGGGAAGGGAATGGTAACCTATAGATTAGCCCTTGACACCGCCGCCGGTGACACCAGCGATGATCTTCTCGGACATAAAGATATACAGCAGGAAGGTGGGCAGGAAGACGATCAGAACTGCTGCGAACATTGCACCGTACTGACCGGTATACTTCATCGCATTGACGATCTGCAGCAGACCGACACCAACGGGCATCATCTCGTCCGCAGTGGTGAAAATCAGAGCCATGAAGAACTCATTCCACACAGACATGAAGTTGAAGATGGTAACGGTAATGACCGCAGGCTGCACCAGAGGCAGCATGATGACCCAGAAAGTCTTGCCATGGCTGCAGCCATCGATATACGCTGCTTCCTCGTAAGATTTGGACAAGGTAGAGAAGAAATCCATCAGGTAGACTGTGGTATAGGGCACACGTAGCATGATGTACAAGACCACAAGCAAAACACGGCCCTTAATACCCCACTGAACTGCCAGAGAGTACAGAGGCAGAATGATCATAATGGTAGGAACGCTCATGGCGATGACCAGACCGATACGAACCATCTTGCTGGTCACAAATTCCCAACGGGAGAGAACGTAAGCTGCAGGCGCAGAGATCAGCAGAACACCGGAACAAGCAACGATGGAGTAGATCAAGCTGTTCAGGAAGTACACGGATACATTCTGAGTCTTCCATGCAATGAGATAGTTTTTCCAGTTAATGCCCTTGGAGAAATCAAAAACTCTGCCGGTCATGATTTCCTTGGTGGTGGAAAGGCTGGCCGCGATGATCCAAACCAGCATAACGGCAGTGAAGGCAACCCACAGGCCGACGATCAGATAACCGGGCAGAAGACGCGCTTCTTTTTTCCAGTTAAGTCTTTCATGATACTTTGCCATAATTGCACCCCTTTCTCAGTATTCCAGATCAGAATCTTTCAGTGTGACGTTGGTGATAACGTACACAGCAATGATGATCAGAGTCAGCACCACACCGACCGCTGCACCTGCACCGGCGTCACGAATCACAACGCCCTTGCCACCGAAGACGGTGTCATACAGATAAACAACGGGAACGATGGTAGTATCTTCCGTATTGATTGGGGAGAACATCTTGGTCCACAGGAAGAAAGTGGTAGCGTTGATGCTCCAGAAGGTAATGGTGGTACGGATAACGCCCTTCAGCAGAGGCAGCGTAATACGGGTCAGCTTTGTCATCACGTCAGCGCCATCAATGGTAGCAGCTTCGTAAATGTCAGCAGGAATACCCTCGATACCACTGATAAAGATCAGCATATAGTAGCCGACAGCGCCGAAAATAAACGCGACCATCATCGCCCAGAAAATCATATCAGAACCGAGCCAACGGACATTCTCACCGCCAAACAGTTCGACAATCTGGTTCAGCAGACCGTAATCATAGTTGAAGATGTACTGAATCCACATGGTGGCCAGTGCAACCGCACTGATGATGTTGGGCATATAGATGGCAGCCTTGAAGAACTTTGCGCCACGGATGCCGCTGGTCAGAATAACAGCCATGATCATTGCCAGAGTCAGGGAGATCACACCACCAACCAGCCAGATCACCATCATGTTCTTCATGGATGCGATAAAGCTGGCATTATGGAAAATCTTCAGATAATTTTCCAGACCATTAAAACTCCATTCGCTGACAGCTGCAGTGACGCTTTCCACATGGAAAAAGCTCATGATCACAGTACGAGTAATCGGATAAAGGTACATCAGCAGCAAGCAGACGATGGTCGGCGCGATGAACAGGGCAATCATTGTCTTATTCTTTTTCATACCGGTATCACCTCATAGTTAATAATATATTGCAGGGCAGGTGCCTGAATTTGCGCAGCAAGTCCACGCACCCGTCCTGCAAAAGGCGGCACCCTTTCAGGTGCCGCCTCCTTAGGGACTTGGTTAATCCTGAATAAATCAGTTGTTACTGTGCCAGTCGGCAATATTCAGTGATTTGCTTTTGGGATTAGCCAGCCAGAGTGTCCAGGTACTGGCAGTACTCCAGACCGGTAGCGAACTTGCCTTCGAACAGCTCGGTCATGGAGGTCTTCATGGTACCCCAGTTCTGCAGGGTGTTCAGGCCTGCGCACCAGCTCATGGGAGCGGAGGTGTTCTTCAGAGCCTCAACGGAGCCAGCCAGAGTAGCCTCAGTCAGGCGGGTGTCAGCGGGGATGTGGGAAGCTTCGTCAACCAGCTTCTGTCCGTAAGTACCGGTAACCAGATACAGGATGAAGTCGAATGCAGCCTGAGCATTCTCGGTGTAAGCAGCAACAGCCAGAGCGTTAGCACCTGCGTAAGCAGAGACATCAGCGCAGTTCTCAACCTCGGGGTAGTTGAAGAAGCCCCAGTTGATAGCTTCGCCAACAGCAGCGTCGACCTCGGGGCAGACGTAGTTAGCGCAGACAACCATAGCAGCGGTGCCCAGACCGACCTTGGTCTGAGAAGCGGGGTAAGCATCGGGAGCGCCTTCTGCCAGGTAGCCGGCATTGACGAAGTCGATGATTTCCTGAGCGGCAGCAACAGCAGCCTCGTCCTCAGCCCAGCCGCCGTTCTTGCCCAGCTCAGCGATCTTAGCTTCGCCCAGGTGACGGGTCAGGTGGAAGTAGTAGTTGAAGTTGGAGTATGCGGAGTCCAGAGCCAGAGGAGCGATGCCAGCAGCCTTCAGAGCTTCGCAGACATCCAGGAACTCAGCCCAGGTGGTGGGAACGGTCTCGATGCCAGCCTCAGCGAAAGCATCCTTGTTGTAGAAGATGCCGCCGATCTGGGGCTGCTCAACGATGCAGTTCAGGTAACCAGCGGTGTTGACAACGAAATCGTTGAAGCAAGCATAGCTGTAATCAGCGTAGCCGGCAGCCTCAGCCATCTCAGTCAGATCGTAGGTGTGTGCAGCGTAAGCGGTGGTGATACGAGCGTAGTCGTCATCGAAAATGTCGACGTTTTCCTTAGCTTCCAGAGCAGCGGTGATGACGGTGTTCAGGTCGCGGCCCTTCCACTCGACATTGACCTTAGCACCGGTCTCAGCCTCGAAAGCAGCAACAGCCTCAACGATAACCTTGCCCTGGGGCTCAGCCTCGTTCCACATAGACCAGTAGGTCAGCTCAACGCCTTCGTACTTCTTAGCCTCTGCGGGAGTCTCAACAACGGGAGTCTCAGTCTTGGGTTCCTCAGCCTTGGGAGCCTCGGTAGCAGCGGGAGCGGAAGCGCCGCAAGCGACCAGAGCCAGAGCCATTGCCAGAACCAGCAGCATTGCAATGATCTTCTTCATTAGAAATTCCTCCATAATTTAGTGGTGTATTCTGTGTTGGGGTTTCCCCCTACTCACGATGTTAGCATAATATGTTTATCTTGTTATTTCAAGCAGAATATTGGCAACTACTTTATACATATTGCTATTGATTTTAATTTTGACATTTTGCACCAAAACAGCCGCCACGTTTTGTGCAATTGTGCGAAGCCCATTTTTCTGCTGTTAATTCAGGCTCTTTCAACCTTTTTTGTCTTTTTCCTATTGCTTTTGATCGCAAAACAAGATAGTATATGTGTACAGCAATATTTCTAATGATAGGGTGTGCCTTCATGAGCAATATCCATTATACTTTTAACATCACAAAAAATCTGCCGACACAGGAGCAGTTGAAACTTCGCAGTGTCGCCACTGCAAAATACGGCGGTGACTGGCATTCCATCCCCCACGCACACAATTATACGGAGCTGTTTTATATCATCGGCGGCGACGGTCAGTTTCTGATCGATGATGAACGCTTTCCTGTTCGTGCGCATCAGCTGATTATTGTCAATCCCAATATCATTCACACAGAGCTCAGCTACGAAGCACATCCGTTGGAATATCTTGTTCTGGGCATCGAGGGATTGGAAATTTCAATCCCCGGAACAAATGAAGGCCGATATTGTGTCTACACACTGCCTACCGAAAACAGAGTGCTCAACTGCATGAAGAGCATTCTGCGGGAAATGCATGAGCGCGACATTGAGCACCAGATGGCCTGTCAGGCATACATGGACATACTTGTTGTACAGCTTTTACGCAATACCGGAACCTCTATGACGCAGGTGACCGACAGTTCGCCTACCAACCGCCAATGTGCAGCCGTCCGCCGCTACATTGACAACCATTACAAAGAAACGCTGACATTGGATCAACTTGCCGAAGAAGCCAATGTCAACAAATATTACCTCGCCCACGCCTACAAACAAGCCTACGGCATTTCGCCAATCAACTACATGATCGCCCGTAGAATTGACGAAGGAAAACGGCTACTGGCAGAAACCGACCTTTCGCTTTCTCAAGTTTCCGGCATTCTGGGTTTCTCCTCAGCCAGCTACTTTTCCCAGAGTTTCCGTAAAGCTGAAGGCATCAGCCCGATTGAATATCGAAAAGCCAATGTGCACAAATAGCTCATCACACAAAACAGCCCTCCATTCCTGTGAATGGAGGGCTGTTGATTTATAATGACTTAGCCGCCAATGGCAATACTTGCGGCACCGTAGATACCCGCATCGTTGCCCAACTCAGCCAGTGCAAACTTGATGCCACGGATGCCGGGCCATGCATATTTCACGAAATAGGACTGAACACGGTCTACCAGGTACTGACCTGCCTTGGAAACACCGCCACCGATAATGAAGATTTCAGGATCGATGACAGCGGCCGTCGCTGCCAGAGAATAACCCAGATAATCGCAGAACTTGTCAAAGATCTGATCAGCAACCTGATCGCCGGCCTTTGCCGCATCGACAACATCCTTTGCGGTCACTGTGTCCAGTTCGCGCAGTCTGGTAGCCACATCGCTCTCAGCCAGGGCCTTCTTTGCCATGCGCACCAGACCGGTTGCGGAAGAGAACTGCTCTACGCAGCCCACTGCACCGCAGCCGCAAGGCTGCTCAATCTCATCATCCACATGGATGTGACCAACTTCGCCGGCTGCGCCTCTGGTGCCGGTGATAATCTTACCATTGACAATGATCGCAGCACCAACGCCGGTACCGATAGGAACAACGACAACATTCTTATAACCCTTGGCGCCGCCTCTCCACATTTCACCGAGGCCGGCCACATTAACGTCATTACCGCCCTTGGAGGGGAAACCAGTCAGCTCGGTCAGTTCCTTGGCGACAGGCTTGTTGACCCAATCCAGATTTGCGGGGCAAACCGCCACACCGTCGTCGGTCACAGGGCCGGGAGTACCAAAGCCGACACCGGTCACATCATCCTTGTTGATACCCTTTTCTTCCAGCTTCGCCTCAATAGCGGCTGCAATATCCGGAAGGATGTGAGAAGAGGCATCCTCTCTGCGGGTCGGGATCTGCCATTTATCGAGGAGTTCACCCTCCGTTGTAAAAAGACCCAATTTTACAAAAGTACCACCAATGTCAACACCAAAGCAATATTTCATAAATGCTCACCTTCCAGATTCATTATGTTATTTCTGACTATCGGACTTCCTCTACGCACATGGCAAAGTAAAAATCCCGATCTCATAGTCCTTTTTCATTGTAACAAAGGTGCTTATTGATGTCAAAGTATATTTTCATCATGGCTCCGGCAAAAGAGCATCCCCTCCCCCGTCTGCGGCACAGAGCCATCCCCTTGATATTGTCCGCCCATATGACAATCTCGTCACGCTCCCCTTCCGTTACCACCGAAGCTCAATCATAATACTGCAACCGACAGTATTCTGCGAAGTGTTGTTGGTCTTTTCTATGATTGTTGCTCTATTTCATGGCAAGAATGTTCTGCTGGGTATGTGCAACTCCAATGCACTGGGACTGATGGGTACCGCTTCCCAGTTGAATATGATTGCCAATGAACTGGGTGCCAAGAACCTGAGTGAATCTGTTGGCGAATCCCAAAAGGCAACGCATGGCGAAGAAGCGTCCTGGGAAACCATCATCACGCTGAATCCCGAGTATATGTTCATTCTTGACCGCAGTACCGCTACCGGTGCATCTGACAAAGGCATAATGGGCGCCCGTGAGGTGATCGAGAATGAACTGATTAAGGAACTGGATGTTTACAAAAACGGTAAGATCGTTTACTTCATCGAACACGCAAACGTCTGGTATACTTCCACCGGTGGTGTTCAGGCACTGGATACCATGCTGGGTGACCTGGAAGGCGCTCTGCTGAACTAAATCATAAGACCGCTGCAGGAAGGATCTACGCTCACGGAAAGGCCGGCAGAATGGAAGGCTTCAGGCCGAACAACAAAGGAATACGCTTCGTTCTCCACATCCGCCTTCTTCATCAGTACGGAATAGCTGACAGCATTCTTAACATCAGAAGTAACGTTTCCATTACCATCCAGCATCTGCACCTGTGCTTTCTCATCTGCCAGAGCATGAAGGAGCAGTTTTTCGGTCTGGCGAGCTTTCACAGTAATCATTATGCTGACACGGCGGCCCAGAGGATCTCCACGCATGGATGCTGTAATTGTTGCAGTACCGGCCTTTTCTCCGGCGGTGATAAGGCCTCCATCATCCACTGTTGCAACGGCAGTCTGGCTGCCCGGAACACCGAATTCGAACAAGCTGGGATCCATGGGAACATCCTCATCGGAGCCATAAATCCAGATCTGCGCTGTTTCGCCGGAGCGCAGTGTATTATCTTCCGCATCAACAATCGCAACGAGCTTTCTTGCAGATTCACGGAAGGAAACATTCAGCGTGACGCTTGCACTCTTTCCGGAGCCATCACCAGCGATAACCGAAATGGTTACCGTATCCAAACCATTGAATGTAACCAGACCGTTATCCACCGATGCAACATTTTCATCGCTCGTTGTCCAGTAAACATCCGTCATAGCGCCTTCAGGATATGTCACAGCATCCAGCTGTACAGAGGGATAGACAAAGCTGTCGATATCCAGCTCCAGACCGGTCACATCGCCCTTGCCTTCATAGATGTAAAGGCTGGTCGTTCTGGGCACAATCCAGACTTTCAGTGTTGCGCTTTCGCCGCCGTCATAAGGTGTAGCCGTTACTTCGATCTGCTTGGCACCGTTAACCGCTCTTGCAGTCAATTTACCGGTCGAATTAATGGCAGCAAATTCCTTATCCTGTTCGCGAATGCCCCAATTTACATTTGTCTTGATATTGCCGGGCATAATCCAGGCAGACAGCTGCATGGCATCGCCGCTGACCAGATAATCCTCTTCCCGGTCCGTATGAATCACAACACCGGAAGAAATTTCGATTTCCCATGTGCCGGTTGCACCGGTATATTCATCACAGCACAGGACCGTGACAGTTCCGATGCTATTTCCGTTTGAATACAGCATACCGGTTTTGTAATCAATATGCGCAATATCCCATGGATTAGGCTTACCAGCCTGCTGGTCCTCCCATGTATACACAAAGGACCAGTAAATTTCGTTCTTCTTACCGGTTGCATCAACAAGCACCTTCGGCAGAGAATATTTCAGCTGCATTTCCTGCGCGGCCATCTTGGCAGGATTGGAAGACAGGTCGATCAGCTGAAGCTTGCCGCCACCTTCTTTTTCTGCGCTGAAACAATAACGGCCAACAGACTTCAGACTTGCAGGCAGATTGATGGATTCAAGATTATTGCATTGCGCGAAAGCACGTTCACCAAGAGTTTCAATGCCATCCGGCAGCACAACTTCTGCAAGTTTCGTACAGCTGTAGAATCCATAGTTGCCAATAGTCTTTACATTTGCACCGATTGTTATGGAAGCAATGCTACCGCAACCATAGAATGCATATTCGCCGATTGTTACCAGACCGGAAGAGAGAGAAACACTGGTCAGATTCACGCAATCACGGAATGCACTGCTTTCAATTCTTGCTACACCTCTGGGAATCACAATTTCTGTCAGACCGGTACAGCCATCAGAACAGCCACTGCTGATGTAAGACAACTTATCGGGGAGCACAACTTCCGTCAAAGAAGTACAACCACAGAACGCACTGCCACCGATGGATGTCACTTTTGCGGGAATCCGAATCTCTTTCAAGCTGGCGCAACCATTAAAAGCACCGTAGCCAATCGAGGTAACACCACTGGGGATTTTCACAGACTCCAGATTGGGACAACTATGGAACAGGCAGGAATTCAAAGAAGTAATGCTATCCGGCAATTCCATGGATTTCAGGGCAGTGCAGTCCCGGAATGCATCGGAGCCAATATAATTGACAGAATCAGGAATTTCAATTCCTTCCAGTGCGGTACATTGCTGGAAACAATAATAACCGATACGGGTTAGGGTATCCGGCAGAGAAACGGATTCCAGTGCGCTGCACCCATAGAATGCATAGTTGAAAAGTTCCTTCACTCCGGCAGGAATGGTAATCCCCTTCAGCGCCGTACAATATTCAAATGCGCATGTACCAACAGAGGTAACCGTGCCTGCGATGGACACGCTCTGCAGATTCACGCAGTAATAGAAGGCATAATTACCGATATCGGTAACACCATCTTTGATGACCACCTGCTTGATATTCAGGCGCTCCGCAAACCAGGGTGCGGCGCTGCTCTCAGAATAATCCTTCATGGAGCCGGTGCCGGAAATGGTCAGTGTGCCTGCATCGTCCAGATACCAGGACACATTGGTGCCACAGGTGCCGGATGCGGAACGGGGCTGCACCGCATTGACAAAATCAGACTGCACTTCGACAGTCAAAACCACAGTCGGTTCTGCAGTATCAGGAATTTCCACGGTTTCCGCAGGAACTGTCTCAGCCGCCACTGTTTCGACGGGGACCGTTTCAACGGGATCGGTTTCAGCAATCAGCTCTTCGTCAGGGAGTGCCACTTCAACGGTAGGTTCGACCACCGCATCATCCAAAGCAAATACCTGGACAGGCACCAGTGACAGCAGCATTACAATGCTAAGTACCATTGCCAACATACGTCTCAACATAGTTATCTCCTCCTGAAAGGATATAAATCATCATTATAGATTTACCATGTCATACCAGTACGTGTAACAACAATCAGTCACTCTTATCAAAATCTTGAACATCACGGCGCAGAAAAACCCTGACAGAATTTCTGTCAGGGTTTTTGTTCGTATTAAAGAATCATGCCGATAAAGCACTGGGCAGCCATATACAAGCTGACCGCGCTGAAGAAGGCGGATGCCTTGGCCGCAGGGCCGGAAGACAAACGCTCCTGAATCGTGGTAAAGAGCCACGTGGTTACCGTGAAGACCACAGCGCCTACCACGGCCAGCTTCAGAGCTTCCATGGGCACTGCCATCGCAGCGCAGTAAGGCAGAAGACCGAAAGTAATGGCAGAAAATACAGGAATGCAGATGTAGCAGCGCTTTGCATCCGGTACCAGATAATGCTCAATCACCAGTGCGATCAGAGAAATCAGCACCATATTGGGAATGTTTGCCTTAGGCAGAATGATCTGGGGGCAGAATGTGCGGACAACCACGGCAACCAGCAGATAGATGCCCAGTACAACCGCAAGGAGTGTATTGAGAATATAAGTTTTGTTTTTCATCTCTTAACCTCCCCAGGAAGTGGCTGCAGACTCAACATCTGCGCCGGTCACGTAAGCAACTGCGGAGTTGACAGCACGGACAATTGCCTTGGATGTAACCGTCGCGCCGGTCAGAGCATCCACATCCACAGTATCGCCGGTCACCTCAGTCACTTCAGCGGTGGCACCGGAGAACACATCCGCAGAGCCGGTTACAACTTCAAAGCTGCCGGAAGAATTCAGGAACTGGGACAGGAATACATGATCAGTCAGCGCTTCGCGGCCAAGTCCGAAGGTCTCAGACAGGTCGCGAACTACCAGACCGGTAACCTTACCATCATTATTTACGCCGATAAACATGGTAATCTCACCTGCATAGCCGTAAGTAGCAGTTTCGATTACGAAGCCGTTTTCAGCTTTATGGACGGAGCGGATGTTGGCATCCTCACCGGCATAGGGTTCCAGTGTAAACTCGGTGCTGTCGGGCAGCAGAGTCTGCATCAGCCAGAGATGATCTGCCTGTGCCTTCTGCGCTGCAATGCCGTTCAGGCCAAAGGATGCAGCAAGCAGAAGACCCGCAATGAGCAGGATTGTGACGATGGGAAGCAAAATAGCTTTTTTCATGCTCACTTGCCTCCTTTCTTGACGCCGAAGCGGCGGGGTGCGGTATAACGATCGATGATCCACACCAGTGCGTTCATCAGCAGAATTGCGTAAGTAACGCCTTCCGGGAACAGACCGAAGTAACGGAAAATCACAGTCAGAATGCCGCAGCCGATGCCGTAGATGACCTGACCCTTGGCGGTCACGGGAGAAGTTGCATAGTCCGTGGCCATGAAAATGGCACCAAGCATCAGACCACCGGAGAACAGGCTGTAGAGCATCCAATCAACGGGTGCGTCTGTTCTGTGGAAAACCAGTGTCAGAACAGCCACACTGCCCAGATATGCCAGCGGGATTCGGGGAGAAATTACTTTGCGGTAGACAAGGTAAGCACCGCCAGCCAGCAATGCCAGCGCGGAGATTTCGCCGATGGAACCGGGGCAATTGCCAAGGAACATATCGAGAATGCTCTCTTCAGGCAGTGCGGGCATGACCATATGGTGCAGCGGAGTTGCTGCAGTCACACCGTCCACACCCTCAAATCGTACCATATAAGCAGGTGCAATCAGCATCATAAAGCCACGGGCGGACAGTGCGGGATTGAAGATATTCTGTCCCAAGCCGCCACAGAGTGCCTTAACAAAAATAATTGCAAAAGCTGCACCCACAATCACCAGCCAGTAAGGCACGGTGGCAGGTAAGGTCATGGCAAGCAACATGCCGGTAACCAGCGCACTGCCGTCAATGACGGTATTGCGGGTCTTGGTGACCTTGGCATACATCCACTCCAGAAATACGCAGGAGGAGATGGACACAAGCGTCACGATCAGGGAACGGAAGCCGTGCATCCAGATACCCACAACCATGGCAGGAACCAGTGCCAGCATGACATCCAGCATGATGCGGCTGGACTTAAAATCACCACGAATATGAGGTGAAGAAGCAACAGTCAATTTCATTTATTCTTCGCCTCCCTCAACATAGCCTTGCCCTTACGGAAGCTTTCCACCAGAGGAAGCTTGCCGGGGCAGGTGAATGCGCAGCTGCCGCATTCCATGCAGTCCAGCAGATTCAGGCGCTGCAGTTCGTCCACCCGGCCGGCATTGACAAACCGGTACATATACAGCGGCTGCAGTCGCATGGGGCACACGGCCACACATTTGCCGCAGCGCAGGCACACAGGATTCTCGGCCGCACCGTTTACATCCTTCAGCAGACACAGGACGGAATTGGTTGCCTTGATTACAGGTACACTCAGATCGCTCTGCGCAAAGCCCATCATGGGACCGCCGCTGATGACACGTTCGGTCTTTTCATTCAGGCCGCCTGCAACCTCAATCAGGTCGTGCAGCGGTGTACCAATGCGGACGATGAAGTTCTGAGGCTGTGCGATTGCTTCACCGGAAACGGTGACAATACGCTGATACAGGGGTCTTCCCAGACGGACGGCACGGTAGATGGCGGCAAAGGTGGAAACATTGAACACCGCGCAGCCAACACTTGCGGGCAGCTGACCGGGCAGCACTTCCCTGCCGGTCACAGACTGCACCAGCTGCTTTTCCGCACCCTGAGGGTACATAGTGGGCAGAACCACAACTTGGATCTCTTTATGATCCTTCAGCAGTTCCCGCACCTTCTGGATTGCCTCAGCCTTGTTATCCTCGATGGCCAGAACCACGCGCTCGGGCTTCAGAATCTGGCGCAGGATCTGCATACCTTCCAGAACATGCTCCGGTTCTGTACGAAGCAGAGAGTCGTCAGCGGTGATATAGGGTTCACACTCACAGGCATTCGCGATCAGGGTATCGATCTTGCCCATGGAAGACAGAGCCTTCACATTACCGGGGAATGCGGCACCGCCCATGCCGACGATACCGGCTTCGCGAATCGTATGCAGAACGGTTTCCGCGTCCAACTGCTCCAAGGGAAGATCGCAGGCAATTTCAGGAATGGTTTCATCCTGGAAATCATTTTCGATCACAATGGCATTGATCATACGTCCACTGGTGTGAGGACGGGGTTCGATGGCCACAACGGTGCCGGACACAGATGCATGAATCGGTACACACAGGCCCTCACCATCACCGATCTTCTGGCCACGCAGGACACGATCGCCCACAGCAACCAGCGGCTGGCAGGGCGCACCGATATGCTGCTGCATGGGGATGACGACCTGCTTGGGGATAATCGTCTGGAAATCTGTCACAGTCTTGGACATTTCCTTATTATATTTGGGGTGGATACCACCAAAAAACAGGCGTTTCATTCTATTATTCACCTCAATTTATGTTCGAATCAGTGCTTGAAAGGCGGGGCTGTAATGCAGAATTCCTTCCGCATCCACCCACATAGCCTCAGCACCGCAACGGTCAAGAAGTTTTTGTCCTTCTTCCAACGGAAGCAGGAACAGGGCTGTTGACAGAGCATCAGCCAAACCGGAGTCATCACAAACAATGGTCACGCTGCGCCAGTAAGTGCTGGGATACAACGTATCCGGATCGATGATGTGGTGGTAACGGATGCCATCCACCACAAAAAAGCGCTGATAGTCACCGCTGGTGACAATGCTTTCACCGGAAACATAAAGGGTATGCAGATAGTCATCACCGTCAGGATTCTGGACTCCCACAACCCACGGTGTACCCTTCGCGTCCTTTGGACCCGTAGCACAGACATTTCCTCCCACACTGATCATCAGCCCGGCAGGCGCATGCTCCGCCGCACGCTGGGTAGACCAGCCCTTTGCAACCGCTCCCACATCCAGACGCACATCAGAGTCTGTAATGAACACGGTAGACGCAGCTTCATCGATGATGACCGCATCCAGGTTGGTATGCAGCGCAGCCTCCTGCAGTGCATCCAAATCCGGAAGTTTTGCGTTCACCGGATCGTCAATACCAGCATCTCTGGATTCATGCCAGCACTTCAAAACGCTGCCAAGTGCCACATTGACCCGACCGTCTGTCAGATCATAATAGGACTTGCAATCCAACAGCAGGTCAATGATGCGGCGGTCAACGGCAACCGGTTCCTCCCCTGCTCTGTCGTTGACAGTCTTCAGGTTTGTGATGCCCTCATAGTCATTGTAAATGTCGAAAAGCTGATGATAAGTCTGTAATTCGTCATGAATATCATGGGCAATTTCCGAAAAAGCTTCTTTACTTTCCGCACCGCCTTTGATGACTGTTACGGTGTCAAACAGCTCCAGAAAAGTTGCCTCGTAGATTTTTGTTTCGGCGGGGACGTCAGCTGCCGTGCAGCCACTGAGCAGCAGGCATACCAGCAGCAGACAGAGGATCCGTTTCATCACTGTGCAGCCTTGACGATCAGATCCATGAAGCCGTTGATCTTGATGGTAACGGAAGCAGTCAGGTCTGCATCAGCAGGCTTCTTATCTTCAGTAATGCTGATGTTTGCAACTTCATCAGCGGTCTTACCGGTAACATAAGCTGCGAAAGAAGCGGCCTGCTCGTTCCACTCGGCAATCGCGCCGCCCCATGCGACCATGCCGTACTGCTCGCCCAGCTGGTTCTTGGTGGAGGGAGTGGTGTTGATATCGGTGGTAACAGTTCCGGTTGCATCAAATGCGACCTTTGCCTGAACAGAATCGATGTAGCAGGAGGTAATGACGTCGCCATTCATGGTCAGAGCGGTAACATCTGCATTCAGCTGTGCGTTGCCGGCTGCATCGGCGCTGGCAGAGGTGCTGTCACCAATACCGGTAATGGTAGCCATTTTGAGGGTATCGCCAGCCTGTGCACCCAGATGCTGTGCGTTTGCGGCAGCCAGCTCTACAGCCTTTACATAGCCGCCGATCTTGATGGTAGCAGAGGTTGCCAGGTCAGTGCCGTCAGCAGCGTAACCAGCCTCATTGACCAGAACGCCCTGCAGATCACCATAGTGCTTGCCAACGCAGGCAGCGGCAACAGCAGCAGCCTGAACATCCCACTCAGCAATCGCGCCGCCCCATGCAACCATGCCGTAAGCCTCACCCTTCTCGTTCTTGGTCTGGGGAGCAGCGGTCAGATCGGTGGTGATTGCGCCGGTGGCATCGAACTCGATGGAAGCTGCAATGCCGTCAATGATGCAGTCCTGAATGATGCCATTGTCATCAACCAGAACAGCAACCATGGTCATATCGTAGTCAGCCTTGCCGGCTGCATCAGCAGTTGCGGACGCGCTCTTGGCAATAGAAGTGGCAATTGCCAGACCGGTCTTCAGTGCGCCTTCGGCCAGAACGGGAGCTTCCGTTTCAGGAACCACAGGTGCAGGAGCAGGTTCTGCAACAACCTCATGCGCAGCGGGGGGGCAGGTACAGTTGGTGTAATAGACAACGGGGGTACCGGCGCAGCCGGTGAGGAGACTGATGATCAGAATCAGGCTCAGGATCAGGGGGAACTTTTTCATGGGGGTACCTCCAAGTTAGTTTATATTTTGACTTTTGTATCATACACGATAATTATGGATTAGTAAAGTGATAAAGTCACAGACATTGAAAAATGTAAAATTTTCCTGAAAAAGCACAAACCACCGGCCAGAAGGCCGGTGGTTTATCAGTTGAATTTAGCCGCCGAGATTGTGGAGGAATGCCTGCTTCTTTTCGGCACCGTAAGGAGCATATTCACCAGATTGGAGCTTAGAGAACGCAACGGAAATCGCCTCATCCCAGCTCTCCTTCTCATGGTTTACGAGAATGGGATAGTAGTGCACGCCATTCTTCTCTGCCGCATCACAGTCACCGGGTGCATCGCCGATCATGACAACCTTCTCAGGGTCATAGCCGAATTTCATCATTTCTTTAATGCATGCTGCCTTGGAACCGATGTCCTGCGCCAGAACGATGTCGGTATGCTCCAGCAGACTGAATTTTCCCCATTCCTCTTCCACCGCGTCGCGGTTTGCGGAGGAGACCATAGCAACATCTGCGAAAGTATGGGCCGCCGCAAGGCCTTCCTTGGCACCGTTGTAGGGAACCTTCAATGTTTCATCCAGTTCCACGATGGCTGCATTAACTGCCTTGGACCAGCTGAGCGCCTTCTGGAGCACCAGCTTGGCATCGGGATCAGATGCATCCGCAGCTGCCTTTGCAACAGCATCATTGCTCAGTGCAGGTGCTGTATCTGCCCAGTGCTGCAAAGCTTCAATACCGGTAATGGGCTGATACTTCTTGTCGATCTCCCCCAGCGCCATGGCGAGGCCCTTGAAGCGGTTAATGCCACGGTTCATAGAAAACAGGTTGATCACATTCCAGCGGTCGAGAATCTCATCCTTCCATGCTTCCAGTCCCCACTCGGTGACCATGCACGGACCAAAGCAATGGAAATGCTTGCAGTTCATGGTATCCATGACACAGCCGTCGGAATCGACGCACACCAGATAATCGTGTTTTCTTTCAAAAGAATCAAAAATAGACATTACGGATCCTCCGCTTACATATGGGTATCCCACATGCCACAGTAGGAGTCGATGGGATCCACACCCTTGAATGCGTCAGGGCCTTCCAGCAGTGCCTCGACCAGTGCATCCATGGTGTCATCGTTGGAGTCGTAGGTATTGATATAGGTACGCAGCATAGGTACATCAGCCAGCATGGTGGGCTTGTTCACGGAGATACCAACAACGGGCAGTTCGTGGACATACCAGGGAATTTCGCCGCCGCCCTTGGAAAGGCCGAAGGAGGGATGACCGTTGGTAACATCCAGCAAAGAGATGACCAGATCATTCTCGGCAGTAAAGTCAGCAATGGCATGCTTGCCAGCAAAATACAGATTCAGGCTGGGCTTCTCGCCGGCAGCGATCATCTGCTGAATCTTCTCCAGGGGGCTGACATAGATGTGCGCATCAAAGCCCTTTTCAATCAGACGGTCACGAAGCTTCTCAGCGGGAGTCTTCTTGTTGGCACCGCCACCCATAGCCATTGCAGCCAGCGCCATCAGGGGGTTCGGTGCGCCCTTGATGTGGACGATCATGATGCGCTTGGTCTTTTCAGGATTCAGAGGCAGAACACCTTCGTCCTTGTACTTGACCAGAGTCAGACAATCCTTGGAAACTGCGGGAGCAACCTTTTTGAACTCAGGATTCTGCAGCGCAGCTGCCAGCTCCTCGTCGGTGCCGCAGAGCTCTTCCTGGGTCATCTTATGCATACCCTTAGCTGCCTTCAGACCCAGAATACGCTTCAGTGCCTCAACCATGCGCTCCTCGCTGATGATACCGGTCTTATAAGCGTTCAGCATGATGGCATAGTCTTCGTCGGGATCGTTGAAGAACAGGAACATATCACAGCCGGCATTGATGGCAGCAGGCAGCATATCCACACGCTTCATACGGTTGGTCATACCAACCATGTGGGATGCATCAGTCACGACCATGCCGTTGAAGCCCAGCTCGCCACGGAGCAGGTCAGTCATGATTTCCTTGCACAGCGTGCCGGGCATGATGGTATCAGGTGTGATATCAGGATTGATCTCTGCCATGAAAGTGGGCATCAGAATATGACCGCCCATAATGGCGTCCAGGCCGTTGTCGATCAGGGTCTTATAGACATGGCCGTAGGAAGCCATCCAATCGTCATGGCCGAAGTGGTTGACGTTATTGGAAATATGTGCATCGCGGTAATCCTGACCATTACCCGGGAAATGCTTGGCGCAGCAGTAGACACCGGCAGTTTCATGCAGGCCGTCCATGAAAGCCTTGCCCATGTCAGCAACCATCTTGGGATCGTTGCCGTAGGCACGGTTCAGCGTTTCTTCACATTCCCAGTTGTAAGTAATGTCGACCACGGGAGCGAATGCCATGTTGCAGCCGGTCGCCTTGATCTGCACGCCGGAGATACGACCCATCGCCTGTGCGTATTCCGTCTTACCGGTAGCACCGATCTTGATCTGGTTCGCAACGAAGGTGCCATCGGGGCAAACACCGTTGCCGCCCTGCTCGGGGTTACAAGCGATAAAGACAGGAACCTTGGCATACTTCTGCAGGATACGGTTCTGATTCAGAACCATCTGACCGGGCATACCATTGTAGCGGCAGCCACCCAGATGGTACTTCTCCATCAGTTCCTTCAGGTATTCTTCGCTGTTACCTGCAGTCAGCTGCCAGAACAGCTGGCCAACCTTCTCCTCATCAGACATGGAAGCAATGGTATTTTCAACCCATGCAATGTCTTCATCCGCCAGATAATAAGGCTTCGCTCTTAAATCAACCATATTTTTCACTTTTCCTTTCAAAACCGCACAGAATGCACGGGGTTTTACTTTTGAATCGCTTTGCAGAATGCATTGTATTTCTCGTCCAAGGCATCCACTGCTTCGGGATAATATATCGTGACCTTTTCCGATTTTCGGATCATTTCACGGCCGGTCGCAACATCGGGGATTTCACCCAGTGCGATCAGCTGCAGCATAATGTTACCCAGTGCCGTAGCCTCAGTGGGACCAGCGATAACCGGGAATTCCAGAACATCCGCCGTTAACTGGCACAGGAAATTGTCCTTTGTTCCGCCGCCAAGCAGATGCAGCACCGAGAACTGCTTGTTTGTATTCTCCTGAATCTGCCGGATGGCATAACGGTATTTCATCGAAAGACTTTCGTAGATGCAGCGGACGAGGGCACCGTCCGTTGCAGGTACACTCTGGCCGGTGCGCGCACAATAGTCACGAATCCTGCCGCAAATATCGCCCGAGATTGCAAATTCCGGAGCATCCGGATCGATGAAGCAAGTATAAGCAGGCTCTTTTCTTGCCAGCTGCTCCATGTCATTATAGGAATACGCCTTCCCTTCCCGCCGGAAGTTTCTGCGAATCTCCTGAATAAGCCACAGACCGCTGATATTTTTCAGATAATTGATCTTTCCATTTGCACCGATCTCATTGGACAGTTCATCAGCCATGCTCTTTTCCGTCAGAATCGGTTCATCCAGTTCACAGCCGATCAATGACCATGTGCCGCAGGACAGGAATGCAGCCTCAGCCTTCTGATCACAGGGCATAGCCGCCACAGCGCACTGGGTATCGTGGCCGGCCACCTTGATTACGGGGATTCCCTTGTACGTACCACAGATGGTCGCGCTGCTCACAATTTCAGGAAAAAAGTCATGCGCAAAGGGTGTCAATGCCGTCACGTCCCGATTCCAGTTTCCGGTTGCGGGATCGACCATCTGGGATGTAGATGCGATCGTCCGTTCCACTGTACGGCAACCGCACAAAGCCCAGGCAAACAGATCCGGCATAAACAGCATCGTGTCGGCATTCCGTCGTCCATCCGCTTCCGTCAGCAGCTGAAAAAGTGTGTTGATTGCCATAATCTGATTTCCGGTAGCCTGATAGAGCTTCTCCGGCGGCATTCTTTCAAAAAGTGTTTCCGGAATACCGTTGGTGCGCGCATCACGGTAATTGGTTGGAAGACTCGTTAACAAGTTGTCAGATCCGATGAGGCCGTAATCCACACCCCATGTATCAAAAGCAAGTGCATCCACATCCGGATACTGATCGACAGTTCTCTCAATCTCATGGACGATGGCAAAAAAGTCCCATGCCAGACGATCTCCATCCTGAACCGGAGTGTTCTCAAAGCGGTGAACCTCCCGGTAGCTGATGCGATCACCATCAAAGGAACCAAGCACAGAGCGTCCGGAAGAAGCACCGAAGTCAAAGGCAAGGACTTTTCTCATTCAGGATTCCTCCTTTTTATGCAGGAGCGAATCGTCAGGATTAAACACTTTATAACCGGGATGACGGCCTGTGATGCGGTAATAGCTTCTCAAATCGATCAGCTTCTGGATATTCGGCCTGGTGATGTCGATACTGCCGCCCAGGATGACCGCATTGATGGTGATCTTCGCCCACAGCTCCAGACTTTCCATGCGATAAAATGCAGTAATGACATCGCTGCCTACCGCCAGCGCACCGTGATTTTCCAGCAGCATCACGTCATGCTCCTCCAGATACGGTTCAATGGCATCCGGTACTTCCGCAGTCGAAGGTGTGCCATAAGGTGTCAGCGGAACAGAACCGATTGCCGCCACATCTTCGATCATGTTGTACATATCCATAGCCTTATGGGCAACCGCAAAGCCGGTGGCTCCGGGCGGATGGGCATGAATCACGCTTCTGACATCCGGCCGCTTATCGTAGCAGCGAAGGTGCATTTTGACCTCGCTGGACGGACGAAGTCCTTCTGCTGCTTCCAGCACATTTCCGGCACGGTCAATGCGGATCAGCTTCTCCGGTGTAATGAATGACTTGCTCATTCCGGTTGGCGTGGTCAGAATCGTACCATCGTCCAGCATCGCAGATACATTTCCGTCATTTGCCGCAACCCAACCCAATTGCCACATCTTGTGGCAGACATCACAAATCTGCTCTTTGATCAAATTGATATTATCCATACACAGTACCTCCATTTGTCAGCATTCCAAAAGACTGTACACGTATATTGGTTAACATTATAGCAGAAGTTTTTTATTATTTCAATATACAAACGTATCCGTTTTCTACATAAACTGTGCAAAATACACAACGAAGCAGCAAGACCCGCCGGTTTCCCGGCGGGTCCTCAGTCAGATATTCTCTTCAAGCCATGCTTTCATTTCCATGCGGCCTTCTTCTGTCATGGGAAATACCTTTTCCCCTTCCATTTCACTCTTTTCGTAACAGTAAAGACCATGCCAGAATTCGCACTTGATGGAGCTGGCGCCAAAATCCACTTCCTTGGCCGTTGCCATGACCACGTCCGGCTTTGCCATAAACCGGAATTCCCCGCAGGAGCCACTGAAGGGGTTTTTCATCGCAAACCAGTGGAGTGTGGGCAGAAATACTTCTTTCATCTTACAGATCCTTTGTCAGTTCTTCCATCTCGTCCAGCAGCTCATCGAACAGCTGCAGGGCCTGATTGATGGGTTCGGGGCTGGTCATATCGACACCGGCGCCCTTCAGCAGATCGATGGGGCTCTTGGAGCAGCCGCCGGACAGGAAGCCCAGATAATCCTTGACTGCGCTTTCACCCTCTGCAAGAATCTTACGGGACAATGCAATGGCTGCAGAGTAGCCGGTTGCATACTGGAAGACATAGTAGTTGTAATAGAAATGGGGGATTCTTGCCCATTCCATGGCAATTTCATCGTCAACAACCATATCGGGGCCAAAGTACAGCTCATTCAGCTTCTTATACTCGCTGCAAAGAACATCGGCAGTCAGGGTCTTGCCCTCACCGATCATGCGGCCCATGATCAGCTCAAATTCCGCAAACATGGTCTGGCGGTACAGGGTGCTCTTGAACTGCTCCAGGAAGTGGTTGATCAGGTAAGCGCGCTCCTTCTTGTCTGTGGTCTTGCCCAGCAGGTATTCCATCAGCAGGGCTTCGTTGCAAGTGGATGCAACTTCCGCAACAAAGATCACGTAATCAGAGTCGATGGGATTCTGGTGCTTGTTGGAGTAGTAAGAATGAAGTGCGTGACCCATCTCATGTGCCAGCGTGAACTGGCTGTCCAGCGTTCCGGAATAGTTCAGCAGGACAAAAGGATGCACCGCTGCACCGGCGGAGTATGCACCACCGCGCTTGCCCTCATTTTCGTAAACATCGATCCAACGGTTTTCAAAGCCTTCCTTCAAAACAGCACGGTAATCTTCACCCAGAGGATACAGCGCATCATAGACCGTCTGCTTCGCTTCGGCAAAGGGAATCTTGCGGTCCGCGCCGGAAAGCAAGGAAGTATACACATCATAGAAATGCAGTTCATCCACACCCAGCAGCTTCTTGCGCAGGCGCACATAGCGATGCATCTTATCCATGTTATTGTGAACAGCTTCGATCAGATTCAAATAGACAGAAGTAGGCACATTGGTGCGATCCAGCGCAGCATCCAGTGTGGAAGGATACTTTCTGGCATCAGCAAAAAACTTCAGCTGCTTGCCCTGTGCGTTCAGCAGCGCTGCGGCGGTGTTCTTAAAGCCACCTAGTGTATGATAAAGTGTTTCATAAGCATTCTTGCGCAGAACGCGGTCCTTGCTCATTTCATAAGGAACAAAGCTTGCCTGCGTCAGAGGGTACTTCTTGCCTTCGGCATCTTCAATTTCAGGGAACTTCAGGTCAGCATTACCGAAGTTTCCGTAAACATCGGAGGGTGTCTGGGACATCTCACCGGCGGCAGCAAGCAGCTTCTCTTCAGCAGGAGACAGTACATGCTCCTTCATACGGCGCATATTGGTCAGGTAGCGGCGGTAACGTTCCAGCTCGGGCTTTTCAGCATAGAAGGCATCCAGCTTCTCGTCAGGAATCGCCATAATCTCCGGGGTTTCAAAGCTGACAGCAGCGCTCAGGCCCACTACAACGGACATAAACTTACCGCCCATGGCCTGATAGGTGCCGTTTCTTGTATCTTCGTCGCCCTTTCTCATGCAGTAGTTGCCCAACAACTCGGCCTTTGCATTGACCTGCTCGTTTCGCACCAGATAGTCATACAGCTTCTCAGCGGATTCGCCCAGAAGACCTGCAAATGCGGAAAGATATGCCTGATCTTCCGCAAGGGTGGCAAGCTCCGCTTCCCAAGCCTCATCGGTTGCATACAGGTCTTCAATCGCCCACTTATCCTCAGCAGGGATCTCATGGCGCTGCCGGATCTTATTTTCTTCCATTGGTATTACCTCCCGGATGTATTTTCTGTTATTATACCACGCAGATTGTAAAAAGCAATACGGCGAATGCCGCAACTCCCACATCCCTCTACTTGCAAATCCTGACACAATATGCTATATTCTGCCATGGTGATTGAATATGAAGAACAAACTCAGCGGTACTCTTGCACTGCTATTTGCAACTGTAATCTGGGGTTCCGCATTTATTGCGCAAAGTGTGGGTATAGACCATATCGGCCCCATGACCTTTCAGGCTTCCCGCTGCGGGCTGGGTGCGCTGTTTCTGATCCCGATAATTTTCCTTTTTGAAAAGGATAAGAAGCGGTATTTTAAGAACTGGGCAGATCCGAAGCTGTGGAAAACCGGTTTCTTCTGCGGTACTGCACTGTTTGTGGCTGCAGGCTTGCAGCAGGTGGGACTTGTATATACCTCAGCCGGAAAGGCCGGATTTATCACAGCCATGTACATCGTTCTGGTACCGATTCTGGGTCTTTTCCTGAAGCGAAAGCCTCCTGTCAGTGCATGGATCAGTGTCGTGGTGGCAGTTGCGGGTCTTTACCTGCTCAGCTGTGTCGGTGCGTCTGAAATCAACCTTGGTGATATTCTGATGCTGGGCGGTGCGCTGGGCTTTGCGGTACAGATCACACTGGTGGACGAACTGGCAGGTGATTTGGACGGACTGCGCTTAAACTGCATTCAGGCTTTTGTCTGTTCCGTATTCTCAGCAGTGGTGATGTTTCTTACGGAAACGCCCACTATTTCCGGCATTGTCTCTGCCGCAATTCCCATCGGATATGCCGGTATCTGCTCCATGGGCATTGCTTATTCCCTGCAGATCATCGGTCAGAAGCATTTGGAACCGACCCCGGCTTCCCTGATCATGAGTCTGGAATCCGTATTTGCTGCCCTTTGCGGCTGGCTGTTGCTCCATGAACGGATGTCTCCGGCAGAGCTTTGCGGCTGCGCGCTGGTGTTCAGCGCCGTGATCATCTCGCAGCTTCCCGAAAAGAAGAAAACGCACGGTTAAACCGTGCGTTTCTTTTTTATCAAATTACCTGACGGCCTTCCAGTGCCCGGGAGAGTGTTACTTCATCCGCATACTCCAGCTGGCTTCCGACTGGCACACCATAGGCAAGGCGGGTCACCTTGACCTCCATGGGGCGCAGCAGGCGGGAAATATACATGGCCGTGGCCTCACCCTCGGTGTCAGGATTCGTAGCCATAATGACCTCTCTGACATCCTCAGAACCAACACGCATCAGCAGCTCTTTGATTTTGATATCATCCTGTGTCACGTGGTTCAGCGGAGAAATCACACCGTGCAGCACATGGTAAACACCCCGGAATTCGCGGGAGCGCTCCATGGCGATCACATCCTTCGGCTCTGCCACCACGCAGATGACACCATGATCACGCATATCATCATCGCAGATGGGGCAAAGCTCCCGATCCGTCAGATTCTGGCATACGGGACAAGTATGGACGCTTCTCTTCGCTTCCATAATGGCATCAGCAAATTCCTGCGCAGCTTCCTCCGGAAGACCAAGCACATGAAATGCCAGACGCTGCGCAGTCTTGCCGCCGATACCGGGAAGTCTTGCAAACTGATCCGCCAGATTCTGCAATGCAGCGGGAAAATACTGCATGGCTCCTCCTTAGAACAGACCGCCCAGATTCATTCCGCCGGTCAGACGGGACATGTTGTTGGCAGCTTCAGCATCAGCAGTACGCATTGCCTCGTTGACTGCAGCCAAAACCATATCCTGCAGCATCTCCACATCATCGGGATCCACTGCTTCAGGATTGATCTCCAGACCGACCAGCTCGTGCTTGCCGTTAACGGTAGCGGAAACCATGCCGCCGCCAGCCTTTGCAGTGAAGGTCTTTGCCTCCTGCTCCTGCTGCATACGAATCATTTCCTGCTGCAGCTTCTGAGCCTGCTTCATCATTGCGGCCTGATTCATGCCACCGGGCATACCGCCGCGAAATCCACCTTTTGCCATAATATATACTCCTATCTAGTTATTCTTTAATATTTACAATATCAGAATGCGCTCTGCCGAAGTTCAGCAGCTGCTGCATTTTGGGGTTGCCTGTTGGTTTTGCTGACATATCCACCACCTGAATCCGGACGGGCCGACTCAGAAGCGCCGCAGCTTTTCTCGCGACCACCTCCAGAATATCGGGCCGGTTCACAGCTTCTGCCACGAAGGTATTCTGGCAGCGGATTTCCAGCACATCACCCTTCAGCGCGCCGCGCAAAGGGGAATTCTGCGCCGCAACAAAGAATCCGGAAGCGGGGGGCTTCAATTCCTTGCGGGAAGCGGTCATCAAATCCGTCCAGAATCCGGCCGGTGCCTGTGCCTCCTGTTTGGGTGATGCCGGAGCCTGCGGTAGATCGTCAGAAGGCGGTGCGTCCGCATCATCTGGCATGGGCGGCCGTTCCTCATCCGGTTCTTCCTGTACAGCTGCTGCAGCTACCTGCTTGACTGTGAATGCACCGGTCTTGATCTGTTCTTCCAATCTGGTCAAACGTGCATTCAGGCTTTCTGCGTCCAGACTCAGTTCCGGCTGACACAAATTCAAGATACACAGTTCCGCATCCAGCCGGCGACTGGAGCTTCTTGTAAAGCCGGTCATGGTCTGCTGCAACAGCGTCATCATCCGGGTCAGTTCACCGGTAGAGAATCGCTCCGTCAGTGCCGACACTTCCTGATCGGTTGCAACACCGGAAAGCATGGTAATGCCGGTACCGGGTGCTGTTTTCAACACCAGCAGGTCACGGGTCATGCAGGCCAGTTCATCCAGCATCGCAGACAAATCCTTGCCCTCCGTATAAAGTCTGTTGAACAGTTCCAGTGCTTTTTTTGAGTTTCGATCGGCAATATAGCCCATCATTTCGCCGCAGCGCTGCTCGCCTGCAATACCAAGGCAGGCATAAACCCGCTCAGATGTCAGTTCACCGGTGGTGGCAGACGCAACCTGATCCAATAAACTCAGGCCATCGCGCATACCGCCGTCTGCCAGCCGTGCCAGAACGCGGGCGGCACCCTCGTCCATATCGATGTTTTCCTGGTAAGCGACAAACTGCAGCCGTGCCGCGATATCCTCCTGCGAGATGCGGCGGAAGGAAAAACGCTGGCAGCGGGAAAGGATTGTAGCGGGAACCTTATGCAGCTCCGTGGTTGCAAGGATAAAGAGCAAATGCTCCGGCGGCTCCTCAATGATCTTCAGCAGTGCGTTGAAAGCCGAGATGGACAGCATATGCACCTCGTCGATGATATAGACACGCTTTTTCACCTGAGAAGGTGTGTAGATCGCATCATCACGCAGGTCGCGTACGTTGTCAACACCGTTGTTGGACGCTGCATCGATTTCCAGCACGTCCATGCAGGAGCCATCATCGATGCTGCGGCAGGCGCTGCACCGGTTGCAGGGATTACCGTTTTCCGGATGCAGGCAGTTAACTGCCTTGGCCAAGATTTTGGCACAGCTGGTCTTACCGGTGCCGCGGGAACCGGTAAACAGATACGCATGACTCATCTTGTCGGTCACAAGCTGGGTCTTCAGGGTCTGGGTGACCGCCAGCTGACCAACCACGTCGTCAAAGGTCTGAGGACGGTATTTGCGATATAATGCCTGGTAGACGGCCATACCGTCCCCTCCTTTCAGAAATAATACCGGCTCATAACAAGATCGCACACCCACATTTGTCCAAATGAATACCTTAAGAAAACGGCCGACCTGCGGCACACAGGAAGATCCGCTTAATGCTGCTTGGTTCCCCACCTGACATGGTTCACGGTTTCCCATTGCGCAGAGCCATCTCCCACGCAAAGCGTTGGTATTCACTTGTCCGGGTGTGGGAATTCATCCCTGCGAAAGCGGATTGCAGGTAAAGGGCACCGCTAACTCCCCGACTAGTGCGACCTTGCTATGAGCCGGTAACGCTATAACAAGGTTATTTGATTATCTTAGTTCAGCTTGGAATCGATGAAATCAGCCAGCTCCTGGAAAGTGGCGATCTTCTGATCCTCCATATCCAGCTCAATGCCCAGCTCGCTTTCCAGATCCATGATCATCTCAACGATGTCCAGAGAATCGATACCCAGGCTCTCGAAAGTGCTGTCGGGGGTGATTTCGCAAGCGTCCAGCTCCAGCTGCTTTGCTGCATAACTAACAAGTTTCTCGTACATAAATAAGTCCCTCCAAATTTCTTTTTGAGTCCTATCTCAGTGTATTCTATTATAAGACGGGTATTTTGTCAATGATTGATTTTATTGTCTACACCGACATACCCGCCTCATAGGCGGTTGCCCAGGCGATCTGCAGGTTAAAGCCGCCTGTATAGGCATCGCAGTCGATGATCTCACCGGCAAAATACAGGCCGGGAACCAGCTTCGATTCCATGGTTTTCGGATCGATTTCCGAAGTTTTTATGCCGCCGGAAGTGATGATTGCCTCCGCCACAGGACGTTTGCCAACAATCTCCACAGGAAATGCTTTCAGAAGTTCTACCAGTGCGCGGCGCTTCTGCTTGGTCAGGCTGTTTGCCTGCATCTGTGGGTCAATTTCCAGTCTGCGCAGAACGACCGGAATCATACTGCGGGGCAAAAGGTCGGTCAAGGCATTCTCCATAGCGCGGTTCTGGTACATTTCAATGTCACGCAGGATGCGGTCGTTGAGCTTGCCTTCATCCAGTGCCGGCTTCAGGTCAATGACAAGACGGCAGCCCTCCCCCTTCAGGTGGCAGCTGGCGGACAGCACCGTAGGACCGGACACACCGAAATGGGTAAAGAGCAGTTCGCCGAAGTCCTTATACAGCACCTTATTCTTGGCATTGACCAGCTTCACCGCCACATTACGAAGGGCAAGTCCCTGCATATCGGGACAATCATTGCCCGCTGTTTCCAGTGGGACGAGGCTTCCTTGTGGCTCGATGACCGTATGTCCCAGTTCTTTCGCCATAGCATAACCGTCACCGGTCGAGCCGGTGGTGGGATAGCTGACACCGCCGGTGGCAAGAATCACACTGCGGGTATCGAAAACTCCGTGATCGGTTTCAACCGCGCAAACACCCTGCTCTCCGGCCACGATCTTCTTTACTCTGGCCGTTTTCACAGTCACATGCAGGCGGCGCATTTCCTTCTGCAATGCTTCCAGAACAGACTGAGATCGGTCGGAAACGGGAAACACGCGGTTTCCACGTTCCGTTTTCAAGGCGCATCCGGTATTTTCCAGAAACTCCATGATCCGCTTCGGCGGAAATTCCGTCATAGCGCTGTAGAGGAAACGACCATTGCGGGGAATATTCTGCAATATTTCCGCGCCGTCACAGTCGTTAGTCACATTGCAGCGGCCCTTGCCCGTGATCAGTAATTTTTTTCCAAGGCGGTCATTGCGTTCCAGAAGCAGAACACTTTTTCCCCGCTGTGCCGCCGTAATGGCAGCAAACATGCCCGCGGGACCACCGCCGATAATCGTTACATCAAAACTCATGCTTTATCATCCCGTTTTTCATAGACGTGATATTCTTCCCAGATGTGTTCCAGTTCTTCAAAGGTCCTGTGCAGTTCCTTTTCGCGCTTGGATGCGATGGCAACGATCAGCGCATTCACAACACTAAGCGGTGCCACAAGGCTGTCAACCAGCGAAACCATGTCGCTCTTGGCGCACAGCACATGGGTCGCGCAGCGGCCCAAAGGAGATTCCCGGTTATCGGTGATGGCGATCACTTCAGCACCGGTGGAACGACAATACTGTGCCGCTTTCAATGTTGCCGTGGAATAACGCGGGAAGCTGAAGGCGATCACCACATCGTCGGAATGCATACCAACGATTTTCTCGAACATCTCACTGGTACCGGATGCGGTAACAATATGCACATTATTGAACATATAGTTCAGATAGTACCCAAGGAAATTTGCCAGCGGTGCCGCAGAACGAACGCCCAGAATAAAAACACGTTTTGCGTTCAAAACTGCCTTCACAGATGCATTGAAATCATCACGGCTGACCAGTTCTCCGGTACGGCGCAGCTTTTCGATATCACTTTGAATCACCATGGACAAAATATCCTGATCGCCAATGCGGTCGTTGGCCACTTCAATGCGCTGAACGGATGTCAGGCGGTTGAGAACCATCTCCTGCATGGCCTTCTGCATGCTGGGATAGCCGTCAAAGCCAAGATCGACAGCAAAACGAACCACCGTGGATTCGGATACACCAACGGTCTTTCCCAGGCGGTTGGCAGTCATGAAGGCAGCTTTGTCATAGCATTCCGTAATGTAGTGTGCGATGCGTTTCTGACCTTTGGAAAAAGTCGGCTCATTATCCTGCAAGAGCTGCAAAAAATCTGTATTCATAGAAACCTCCGCCGGCAGTGATTAACAGAATCTGTAAATTCATACTAGCAAAAGCCGCCACGATTTGCAAGAGAAATTGCAAAATCCTGCATTTTATTTTTTAAGCCGCTCCACTTCCGCGGCGGTCAGATAGCGCCATTTTCCAAGCTGCAGATTTCCCAGCTGCAGCGCGCCTTCAGACATCCGGATCAAACGCGTGACATGCATCCCCGCCAGATCACACATGCGGCGCACCTGACGGTTGCGGCCCTCGTGAATCGTCACAGACAGCAATGCCTTGCGCTCTGCCAGCATTTTCAGCAGCTTCACATCGGGTTTTCGGATGGTATAGCCGTCCAGCGTCACCGGCTGAGCCAGCTTTTCCAGATTTTCGGGGCTGTAGTCTGTCACAACGACGTGGTAGGTCTTATTAACCTCATGCTTCGGATGCATGAGCAGATTGGCAAAATCACCATCGTTTGTAAAGAGCAGCAAACCTTCGGAATCCATATCCAACCGTCCCACCGGATAAACACGGGTTCCGCAATCTGCTACCAGCTGGGCTGCATTTTTGCGCCCCTTTTCGTCGGAAAGTGTTGTCACATATCCGCGGGGTTTATTCAGCATGATGTACACATATTCATTTGCGGACGGGAGTGGTCTCCCGTCCAGCGTGATCTCATCCAGTTCCGGATCCGCGCTGTCGCCCAGCTTCGCGACGCTTCCGTTTACACAAACACGACCGTCGTTGATATATTCCTCCGCCTTGCGTCGGGAGCAAATCCCCCGGCCAGACAGTATTTTTTGCAATCGCTGCGTCATTTAATCTCCTCCGATCAAACGATCCCAAATACTTTTCTCTGTATCCTGCGTCTTTTCAATCGTTGCGCCATAGATCAGCGGCACTTTTCCAACACTTTTGCCATCCACACAAACATGGACAAAACCGGCATCGGCTCCGGCCGTCACCGGTGCATAGACAAATCCTGTACCGGGAATCAGAAGGGACACCTTTTCATCCGGTGCAAGTGCATAGTCAAAGTCCTCCGCTGCCAGTAGCTGTACATGTCCGCAATCTCCACCTGCAATCTCTAAGGAACCGATGATTTGCCCTTCCTGTAGGATGTTCCGGTGCGCAAAACCGGAAAAGCCCTGCTCCAGAAGCATCGCATGATCGTGCCAGTCATCCGGTGCATTGATGGTCACCGCAACAAGCCGTCTGCCATCGCGCAGGGCGCTGGAAACCAGAATCCGTCCGGCAGCGCGGGTGTAGCCTGTTTTAACACCGTCCGCACCCTCCACCTGCCAAAGCAATTTGTTGTGATTGTGAAGATATCTCTGCCCGATGGTGATATTCTTCGTCGAAACGGTCTTGCTGAAAATGGGATTTTGCATGGCATAGGCTGCCAGCATCGCAAGATCCCGTGCTGTGGAATAATGCCCCGGTGCATCAAGACCGTTGGGATTTTCAAAATGACTGTTCTGCATTCCGATCTGGCGGGCTTTGTCATTCATCATTTCTGCAAAGCCTTCCACGGTACCGCCGCAATAGATGGCAAGCGCCACCGCCGCATCATTGCCGGAGTGGAGCATCAGTCCATACAGCAGTTCCTGAATGGTCAGCACTTCCCCCTCCTGCAGATACATGGACGAGCCTTCAATCCCCACGGCTTCCTTCGGAATTCGCATCCGGTCCAGCACATTGCACTGCTCACAAACCACCAGAGCCGTCATAATCTTGGTCGTACTGGCGATCAAGCTCCGTGAATCCGCATTCTTTTCATAAAGAATGCGACCTGTTGCCGCATCCGCAAGAATGGCTTTTTCCGCTGACAGCGCGTAGCCCTTTACAGGAAAAATCAGGACGGCGGCCAGCAGTGCAGCCGCCGTCCCGGCGAAAAGTCGTTTCATAATTCCTCACCCGCGGTTATTTTCCCCGGGATTGGATGGATTATGCATCAAACAGTCTTGCTGTGGCTGTCAATGAATGCAGAGATCTTGTCCAGCGTGTCGGGAACCATCTCGACAATGCGGTCAGCCGTGGTGTTGGCAGGTGCTGCCACAGGCATCATGCGCACATTGCCGTCCTTGACAATCAAGAAGCAAATAGGAGTCACCTTCACACCGCCGCCGACACCGCCGCCGAACGGATTATCCTGCTTGTTGGGGTTCTTGGAAACGAAGTCAGAACCACCGCCGCCAAAGCCGACACTGACCTTGGAAACAGGGATAATGGTCACTCCGTCGGGTGTGGTGATGGGTTCGCCGATCACATTGTTGACATCCACCATCTCACGGATCTTGGAAATGGTTTCCTGCAGCATATTAGGAAGATTTTGGCTCATGAACAGCACCGCCTTTTCTTTTCAATACAATTTTAATCAATTCCACAATGGCCCGACCGATCAGCAGGAATACAAGGCTCAGAATTCTGCCCAGTGTAATGGTCAGATCCAGTCTTGCAATCACCAGCGTTTTGTCGGCTGTGAAATCACATTCAACTTCAATATTCCGCTTCTGGATCACGAAGACGCGTTCCAGCTGTGGCATCAGGTTACCCACCGCTGCCCATGCTTTACCGTAATTGACCGCAAGATCGCAGGGATCATCTGCAGCCATAATCAGCTTCAGCTCCAGCACGTTCAGGCGCAGCTTTCTTCGGAATCCATCCAGAAACTTCAGAAGGACCTTCACCAGCGGCAGAAAATCCGTGATGGGACCGCCCTTTTTCTTCTTGGCTTCGGTTTCCGTTTTTCCGGATGTCTGGGTTTGCTTATTGCTCTTTTCTTGCTTCTTGGATGAAGTCTTTTCTTTCTTTAACTTCTTTTCTTTTTTGGGCTTCTTTTCGGGTTTCTTGTCCTTTTTCGGAAGCGGAAAAACCTTGATCTTTACAGGTCCCACAATGACACGGACGACTGCGCCGTCTTCATCATAGATAATACTGGCACCCAAAGGAAGAATCGCAAGAGCGGTAAGGATCAGCAGTGTAATCAGCCAGCCCATCATTCGCCCTCCTGGACCGTTTGCTCCTCACTCAGCGGCTCACCAAAGGTGATCTTTTCAATGGGCGGCAGTTCCTCCAGCGAGCTGAGTCCGAAGGTACGCAGAAAATCCGGGGTTGTCCGGTACTGGATGGGGCGGCCGGGCACATTCAGGCGGCCCGCCTCTTCGATCAGCTTCTTATTCATCAACGCAGAAATGGAGTAAGCGCTGTCGACACCGCGAATCTGTTCCACAATGGCCTTGGTAGCAGGCTGGTAATAGGCAATAATCGTCAGAGATTCCAGCTGCGACGAAGAGAGTTTCGGCGGTTTACGGGTCTCCAGTGCCTTGGTGACGTAATCTGCCATCTCACCGGAGGAAACCATCTGATAACCCTTTTCCAGTTTCAAAATGCGGATGCCGCGGCGCTCAAAGGCCAGTGCGTTAGCCAGCGCATCGGCTGCACGTTCGATATCATCCTCATCGGTTTCCAGCGCCATAGCCAGACGGGAAATCTCGATTCGCTCGCCTGCGGCAAAGAGGATCGCCTCAATGGCACGCTGTAATTCAGTTTGATCCATTGATGTTTCCTCCTTCCGGACTGTCGTTTTTGATCAGGCGCACTTCCGGATTCTCGCCGGAGATATCGCCTTCTAATGTAACGGAGCCGGTTTTACAAAGCTCCAGTATGGACAAAAAGGTTGCAACAACCTCACTGCGGCTGCGGTTGCCGCGGAAAAGATTCTTCAGTTTTTCCACACCACGCAGCAGGAGCTGACGAAGCACTTCTCCTGCCTTTCGGGTCACAGGATAAGGTTCCTTGCCCACGATGCCCTTAAAATTGTTGGTGGGCGGCGGAAGCTGGCGGTTGCTGCGTTCCGCAATGGCATCCAGCGCACGCAGAAGATCAAGCGGTTCATGCTTATACTGGTAGGTTCTGTCGCGGCGCAGCGGCTCGGGATCCTTCGTAAAAATACACCGTCCGATTTCGTTACGCGGCTCTAACTCCGTAATTGCAACACGAATCTGTTCAATTGCTTCCTTCCGCTGGCGCTCAATCAGCGACTGACGGAGCAAATCCAGTTCTGTCTCTGCCTCAGCCTGTTCCGCTGCAGACAGCAGCATCTTGGTTTTGATCAACATCAGGTGCGATGCCATGGTGATGAATTCACTGGCTATTTCCATATCCAGCCGCTTCATCTCGTCCAGATATGCCAGATATTGCTCCAGAATCGCGGTAATGGAAACATCCTGAATTTCAATTTTGTTCTTGCTCAGCAGCAAGAAGATAACATCCAGCGGGCCTTCAAAATCTTCCATCTCGTCCGAACGGTTACGGACAATGCCCTCCAGATGGTATTGCGGTTCACTCATAATGGCTCCTGTTCGCTAAATAGAATACATATTTACGTGCATTATAGCATTATTTTCCGCTCAGTGCAAGCTTTTCAGGAAATTTTGACTTCTTTCGATAAATGATTGCATTTTCCGTCCGAATGTGTTATAGTGGCAACAGAATACAATTCCGGGAGGGATTATTGTGGCAAAACGTATGCGCTACAAGCAAATTGATCAACTGTTGACTCGTGTTCTGATTGCAGACACAGCTGTATTTATTCTGTATCTGATTTTTGCAGGCTTTGGAATCGGTGCTATGAAGGTTCTCACCCTCATTATTGCCCTGCTGCTGTCCGGTTTATGCCTGGTCTATCTGTACATGCTCGGCGAGTTTAAGAAGGCCCGCAGCCGCTGGCTGGTTATGGGTTTCGGTGCAATCATTCTGTGTACACTGGTTTCCCTGATCCTGAATTTCCCCTCCCCCGCACCTGAATATGCGGATGCACTGGGTGCAGCTGCCGCGTCCGGCGGTGCCGTCGGTTAAGTAAAAATTTAATGCCAGCCGGAAGGCTGGCATTTTTCTTTATTTAGAATTCTCCCGCGGCATACATCACTGCACTGAGCGCGCAAAGCGGTGCCGTTTCGCAGCGCAGAATGCGGCGGCCCAATGTGCAAACCTGCAAGCCTGCATCCATTGCCTGCTGTACTTCTTTCTCTTCCAGTCCACCCTCGGGTCCCGTCAGCATGCTGACCGTCTGGAAATCAGATGCATCCAATGCCATGCGCAGCGTCGTTGCCCGCTCATTTTCATAAAACAGCAATGCCTTGTCCGCCTTTGCCGCACGCTCCAGTGCAGCTGCATAGCTGTCCAGAACCAGAACCTGCGGAATACGGCCACGACCGGATTGCTCCGCAGCAGAAGCTGCAATCTTCTGCCAGCGTTCCAGTTTCTTCTTCAGGCTTTTATCATCGGGCTTGGACACGCTGCGTGCAGCAGGAAATGCAATGATCTCACAGGCACCCAGCTCCGTCGCCTTCTGGATCACATGTTCCAGCTTATCCGATTTGGGAAAGCCCATGTAAATGCTCACCTGCACTGCAGCCTCGGAAGTTGCCTCCCGGCGCTCCAGCACTGCCAGATCCACCATACCGCTTCCGATTGCGGTCACTTCGCAAAGGCATTCCATGCCTGCACCATCGCAAACCAGCACCTGTTCTCCCGCTTTCAGACGCAGTACTTTCGCATGCTGGGCATTTTCACCGGTCAAGGAAATGACATCACGATGCATCTGATCCGCTTCCACAAAAAATCTGGCCATACCGAAACCTCCGGTCGTAAAAATCAAAAAGAAAAAGCACATCCGGATGGATGTGCTTTTTTGGTGGGCGAGGCGGGACTTGAACCCGCACGTCCGCAGTGAACACTAGAACCTGAATCTAGCGAGTCTACCAATTCCACCACTCGCCCATCTCTATTCTCTTCAAGCTTCGCTTTCGCTCAGCGCTTGAGTATAATAGCACGCGATGCGAAATTTGTCAATATCTTTTTTGCAGTTTTGGAAAAATTTTTAATCCTTGTAGTAAAGCAGGCAATGGCAAAAACCCGTGAACTCCGGATCCGCAATCTGTTCACGGAATTCCTTACAAATGCACTTATTGTCCTCGGTACGTTCCAGACGGCAGGGACAGTAACCGCCCGTACGCTTCAAGCCGTCGCGGATCATCTGGACCATTTCTTTATCATCATTCAGTCTAACAGCCATATCTCTCTAACCTTCCTATGTTTACTGAAATCCCCTGACGCAAAGCGTCAGGGGAAATTCTTTTACTGAATCTCGTTCAGGGGGGTAATATACTGCTCACGGCGGCGGCTCTTCTCCGCTGCGTAGCTGGCATTCTTACCCTGATGGATATTGTGCAGATAATCATGATGATTCTGCAGGATTGCTTCATTGTTTCTGGCCAGCATCATAACACCGATGGCGGAACAATGATCGGAGGTACGCTCCAGATGATTCAGTGCATCCATAAACACCAGACCGGAACCGATGGAGCAAGCACCGGTCTTCAGACGCTTGGTATGGCGATCCTTCAGGATCATAACCATATCATCGATGGTTTCTTCCAAAGGCTCAATGGCTTCTGCGGCAACATTATCGTCGTTGCTAAATGCCTTGACAGTGATATCGATGATCTCATTAACGGCGCCACAGATGATAGACAGTTCTTTCTTTGCCATTTCAGAGAAGCTGCCGTCTTCATTCTTCAGACGTTCAGCCAGTTCTACCAGATTGGTACCATAGTCGCCGATTCTTTCAAAGCTGGGAACCGTCTGCAGCAGCATATCCACCTGACGGTCCTGTGCTTCAAATTCAACGACCTTGGACAGACCGATCATGAAGTGGTCAGCCAGATCTGCGAAATTATCCAGTGTTTCTTCTTCAGAATTGATCTTATCAACTTCAGAAAGGTCACCGGAAATCAGTGCTTTGCTGCATCTTGCAAAGTTTTCCTTGGCAACAGCACCCATGAAAGCAACTGCCTTGGTTGCTTCTGCCAGTGCCATTGCAGGAGAGATATACAGATGCTCATCCAGCGTATGCAGTTCGGGATGGCGATGCACATGCTCGGGTTCGTCCTTAACAATCAGGATGGACAGGTTCACCAGCTTATTGGTGAAGGGCAGCAGCATGATTGCAGTGAACACGTTAAACAGGGACTGGAAAATTGCGATAACGGTGCTGTCGACCGTCATGGTCCAGAATGCGGAGCCAAACACGTTAAAGTACTGCATCAGGCTCATAATGATCATGACCACAACAGTACCGATGGTATTAAATGCAACATGTGCAACACCGGTACGCTTGGAATCGCGGGCAGAACCGCCTACGAAGCAGTAGAATGCCGTAACGATGCAGGTACCAATGTTAATACCCATAATGATGGGATACACACCGGCAAAATCCATGGCACCGGTAGCAGACAAAGACTGCAGCATTGCAACAGTTGCAGAAGAACTCTGCACGATGACCGTGATGACGAGACCTGCGAGAATGCCCAGCAGCGGAGACTGAGAGAAGCTGGACAGGAATTCAATAAACAAGGGGGAATCTGCAAAACCCTTCACTGCGCCGGTCATATTCATCAGACCAACAAACAGGATACCAAAACCGATGCAGATGTCACCGATGGTCTTTGTTTTGTTGCTCTTAATAAACATGATCAGAACAATACCTGCAAACAGAGCAATGGGGGCGAGGGTATCTGTATCGAACAGCCACAGCAGCCAGTTATCACCGGACTCCATAAAAGCCAGATTGGTCAGCCAAGCCGTAATCGTCGTACCAATGTTGGCACCATAGACGATAGAAACCGCCTGCTTCAGGTTCAGGACACCTGCACCGATCAAAGCAACGGCCAAAACGATTGTGGCAGTGGAACTCTGGATGACAGCCGTAACCACAGCACCGGTCAGAACACCCATGAGGACATTTCCTGTCACCTTCTCCAGAACACGCTTGAGAGCTTCGCCGGAACTGTTCTTCAAGCCGTCACCCATGACTTCAATGCCATAGAGGAACATAGCCAGACCGCCGAGCATCTGGATAATCGCACTTAGAATCTCCATAAGAAAACTCCTGTTTTTCTATTTTCGAAATATCTTGCTTGCGTAGCATGTACGCCTACCTTTAATTATAAAGGCATTCTTAATAAATGTACAGAGAAATTTTTGGATATACGAAGATGCATACAATATTTTGTCAAATTTACACAAATCACTTGCCTGTAGAACCGAAGCCGCCCTGCCCTCTGCCTGTATCGGTCAAATCATCAGACAGTTCATAGGATGGTGTCAGTACCGGGGTAATTACCATCTGCGCAATTCGCTCACCATGAGCAATGGTCTGAGGCTGATTACCATGATTATGAAGAACAACTGTCACAGGACCGCGGTAGTCACTGTCAATGACACCAACCTTATTGGCAGGTGCCAGTCCTTTTTTGCAGGCAAGACCGGAGCGGGCATACACAAGGCCCGCACAGCCCTTGGGAATTTCCATGGCAAGGCCAGTGGGAATCCAGACGGTTTCACCCGGTGCTACCGTCACCGCCTGTTCCAGACAGGCATAAAGGTCCGCACCGGCAGCTTCCGCACTGCCATAGGTAGGCAGAATGGCATTTTCATGCAATTTCTTGACGCGAATATGACTCATTTTCTCAATCCCTTTCCTTCGGTCTGCCAGTCCTGCCAGAGAACCACTTCTCCCCTGCGCAGAGATTCCGGCACATCGATCAATCTTTGGTTTTCACTGCCGCGAAAACGCAGTGAAAGATTCTTTTTCGCGAGGATAAACGGCCCGTCTACCAGAACATCCAGATAGCCAAGGTATTCTTCTGTAATTTCACGGGGGCCAAGACGCCATGCGAGGATGTCCTTATCGAACAGATAGCCAGAAAATGCCCAGATGCTCTTTTCTGGATAGACTTCCTTGACTCGGCGCAGCAATTTCACAAGCTCCGGTTGATTCTGTGGTTCAAAGGGTTCCCCACCCAGCAGCGTCAGACCTTTAATGTGCGCGGGTTCCATCATTCTGATAATCATGTCGATGGTTTCCTCAGTAAATGGTTCCCCGTATTCAAAATCCCATGCCACTTCATTGAAACAGCCGGGACAGTGGTGTGTACACCCGGATACAAACAGGCTCACCCGCACACCGGGACCGTTTGCAATGTCACAATTTTTGATCGTTGCGTAATTCATTTCTTTGCTCCCAATTTAGAAAAATGCTGAAAACTCATGGGCCAGATCACACCTGCGGTGATGACGATCAGGAAATACCGCACAGCACGGGCAGTATAAAGAGGCAGTAACAGTTCCAGCGGTGCGCGCAAGCCTTCCTTCACCGCAAGCACCAGCAAAAGGCCCAGAACGGCTTTCAGAATCTGTACCCACCAAACTGCTTCTACGGAAAAGTTCCGCCGCTTGTCCGCCACATAGACCAGTGCCATTCCGATTGTGCAGCCCATCATGGTATATGCGTTTTTCAGCCCGGATTCCATGTTATGTGCGTCCATATCCACGGGGAAATTCCAGAAGCTCACATAGGCCCAGAATGCAAAGGCCAAAAGAATCAGCGCAATAAAGGTAATCTTCATCGCCTTGCTGCCACCCTGAAGAACCGGCTTCTTCAACAGCCAGACGAAGGCGCATGCCATGGCTGCGCCTACCAGCACATCCGCCGGTGTGTGCACACCTACATACATTCTGGAAAAACCGACCAGTGCGGCCAGAACCATACAAATTATGCGCCACCACTTCCGATTGGTCAAAGCCGCAAGGCAGCCGAAAGTTCCAACTGCAGTCTGGGTATGGCCGCTGGGAAAGCTGTAGCCGGCAGCAGCTTCCCTCGCCTGCTCCAGAATGGAAAACTGCGGATCCAGCACCCAAGGTCTGGGGATACGGCAGGAAAGCTTCATGATCTGGCTCATCATGGTACCGGCAAAACCGGCAGCCATAACATAGTAACCTTTTTGCTTATCCACGCACCAGAAAACAATCAGACCGATCACAAGAAATGCCGTTTCTTCACCCAGCGTGGTCACCGCCAGCATCAGTTCATTCAGCCCCGGCATACGGAACTTTTCAAGTAAGTATAAAAATTCCATTCCATACCTCCTCAACATTTGCTTCTTATTATAGCAGACGAATATGCATATGGCAATTACACAATTTACAATTACGACATGATTCCAGCACATACCGCCCTTGCCAACAACGCATAAAAAGATTATAATGGAGAAAAATACTACGAAATGGGGTCGTGACGTGTTTTCCCATGAGCCGCGCTGCATTTACCGGAACAATCAATTGGCAGAAGTCATCTGTCAGCTCCGGTTTCCGGAGATTCTCGCCATCGGCGCAAAATTACCCGTTGATTTTCAGGAATCCATTCGGGATGAATTTCCCGTATACAGTACCCGTAAAGAAATGCCTGCACCCAGAATCACAGGTGCACCGGGAAACTTTCACATTGAAAAGCAGGAACCAATCACCAATTACCAGTTTGCTTCTGCGGACGGTGTCTGGCGGGTCAACCTGACAAGCAAATTCATTTCACTGGCCTGTACCCGTTACACCTGCTGGGAGGATTTTGCCAAGAAGCTGGATCAGCCTCTCGTTTCCTTTATTCAAAACTATAAGCCTGCCTACTTTGAACGGGTTGGCCTGCGCTATGTCAATTTCATCTCCCGTCAGACACTTGACCTGGAAGATGTTTCCTTCTCACAGCTTATCATGCCCTGTTATCTGGGTCTAATGGGTGAAGAAGACGTAGCAGAAAGTACCGTGGGGCGCTCCAGTGTCGATGCGGAAATCGCGCTTCGTGCAGGATGTAAAGTCAAAATCCATGCCGGTCCCGGTCATGTTCATCGGAGTGGGCAAACTGACCACGAAGTAAAATTTATTTTCGATCAAGACCTTTTCATGGCAGGCAATATTCCGGTTCACGCTTCCGTTGGTGCCTTGCAGACGATCCACGCGCAGGCAGGCCCCATCTTCCGCGGTGCGATTACCGAGAAGCTTCACAACGCACTGGATCCGCGTTACGTATAATCCATCTTTTGAAAGGAGATTTCTATGCCCTATTATTACGGTTACGGTTTTGACTGGACCTATCTTGTAATCGTACTGCCCTGCATCATTCTGTCGATGTGGGCCAGTTCCTCCGTCAATTCCACATTTAAAAAGTATTCGTCTGTTTATTCCTACCGCCGCATTACCGGTGCCGAAGCCGCTCAACGGGTCTTAAGCGCCAACGGTGTCCGCAACGTCCGGATTGAGCGCGTCAGCGGCAATCTGACCGACCATTATGACCCCAGAACCAATGTGATCCGGCTTTCGGACAGTGTATACAACTCCGCTTCCGTGGCTGCCATCGGCGTTGCCTGCCACGAAGCCGGTCATGCGGTGCAGTATGCGGAAAACTACGGCCCCATCAAACTGCGTGCCGCCATCATTCCGGTGACCAACATCGGTTCCAAGCTGGCCATGCCCCTGATCCTGCTTGGTGTTTTGCTGAGCTTTATGGGTAATTTCTCCTACACACTGGTGTATCTGGGAATCGCCTGCTTCGGTCTTTCTCTGGTGTTTCAGCTTGTGACACTGCCGGTGGAGTTCAATGCCAGCCGCCGTGCCATGCAGGCCATTGAGCAGGGCAATATTCTGTCCGAAGAAGAACAGCGCGGTGCGAGAAGAACCCTGAAGGCTGCCGCCATGACCTATGTAGCGGCTACCGCCGTTGCTCTGGCGCAGCTGCTGCGGTTGATCATCCTCTTCGGCGGCCGGCGCAGGAGAGATTAAACCATGATCTACACACCACTTACAAATTCCGCAATGAAGCTGGCATACCGCGCGCATCACGGGCAGGTGGATTATAACGGTATCCCCTATATTTTCCACCCCATCCATCTGGCAGAAACCATGGATGACGAATTCTCCTGCTGCGTTGCGCTGCTGCATGATGTCGTTGAGGATACGGATGTCACACTGGATGAACTGAAGGCCATCTTCCCGCCGGAGGTAACCGATGCTGTGGCACTGATGACTCATCACGAGGATGTGGACTACTTCGACTATGTCCGCACCATCAAAAACAATCCCATTGCCAGAAAAGTAAAGCTGGCCGACCTTGCTCACAATCGCGATCAGAGTCGCTGCGTTGGCTCCGGTCTGTCAGAAGAACGCAAGGCCGCATGGCGGCTCAAATATGAAAAGGCCACAAAAATTCTCACCGAAATTTAACAGTAATCACCAGAAAACTGCCGCTCCGGACTTGACAACCGGGGCGGTTTTCATTATAATCTTCCGGTGTGAAAAGTATGAAAAATATGAATTCAAGGAAGTGATTCAATGGCCGCAGGCAAGCACATCCTCGGCAAAGGCAACAGCCAGCGGGTATTCGGCACCGCAAAAGTCGGCGACCGCGGGCAGATTGTCATTCCAAAAGAAGCAAGAGAATTCTTCGGCATTGAGCCGGGCGATACACTGCTGATTCTTGGAAAGAGTGAAACAGGTCTGATCGTAACACGACCCGAAACTTTGAATAATCTGGCAAACCAGATTTTTGACTCCGTAGAAAAAGAGGATTAACCGTTATGAATGAATTAACTGCAATTTATGAAAGCATGGGCATCTGCCCTGCTGTTTACAAATATGGCGAAGAGGCAATCGCACGGCTGAGGGATCGCTTTGACGAAATCGATAAAGTCGCCGAGTATAATCAGGCCAAGGTTCTGGCTGCATTCCGCAAGAACCGTGTCAGCGCCACCTGCTTCGCCGCATCTTCCGGCTACGGCTATAACGATGAAGGCCGCGACAAGTTGGAACAGGTCTACGCAGACGTGTTCCATACGGAAGCTGCTCTGGTCCGTCCCCACATCACCTGCGGTACCCACGCACTGACCATCGCCCTCAGCGCCAACCTGCTGCCCGGTGACGAGCTGCTCTCCCCTGTGGGTCTGCCCTATGACACCCTGCAGGAGGTCATTGGCATCCGCCCCTCTCCCTGCAGCCTTGCTGAGTACGGTGTCACCTACAATCAGGTGGATCTGCTGCCCGACGGCACCTTTGACTACGAGAACATCCGCAAAGCAATCAACCCCAAAACGAAGATGATCACCATCCAGCGCTCCAAGGGCTATGCTACACGTCCTACATTCTCCGTTACCCAGATCGGCGAACTGATCAAGTTCTGTAAGGGGATTAAGCCCGATGTGGTCATTATGGTTGACAACTGCTACGGTGAGTTTGTGGAAACCATCGAGCCTTCTGACGTAGGTGCTGACATGATCGTCGGCAGTCTGATCAAGAATCCCGGCGGTGGTCTGGCTTCCTCCGGTGGATATATTGCCGGCACCCGAGCCTGCATCGACCGCTGCGCCTACAGACTCTCCGCACCCGGTCTGGGTCAGGAAGTCGGTGCCAACTTCGGTCTGATGACCCAGATGTATCAGGGTTTCTTCCTGTCCCCCAATGTAACTGCCAGCGCCGAAAAGGGTGCCATCTTTGCAGCAAACCTGTATGAGCCTTTGGGCTTCAAGTGTGTCCCCAACGCAACCGAAAGCCGCCATGACATCATTCAGGCCGTGGAGCTGGGCAGTGAGGAAGGCATGATTGCTTTCTGTAAGGGTATTCAGGCCGCCGCTCCCGTGGACAGCTTCGCAACACCCATCCCCGGCGATATGCCCGGTTATGAAAATCAGGTCATTATGGCCGCCGGCGCCTTCATTCAGGGCAGCACCATGGAACTGTCCGCAGACGGCCCCATCCGTGAGCCTTACGCGGTATACTTCCAGGGTGGTCTGACCTGGCATCACGCAAAACTCGGAATTCTCAACAGTCTGCAGAAAATGGTTGATGCAGGCCTTGTGAATCTATAAAAAGAAAGAGGTAATACTATGTCCTGGTTATTCTTTTCCGTCGCAACCGCCGTATTATGGGGTACTGCAGAACTATTTTACAAAAAAGGTGCCCAACCCGATGAGAAGTACTCCCACCTGAAGATCTGCGTCTGGGTTGGTATCGTCATGGGTGCCCATGCCGTCTTCACCCTGCTGACTCAGGATATCGGCTACAATCCCGTCAACATTCTTCGTTATCTGCCCGTTTCCCTGTTCTACATCATTTCCATGGCATTTTCCTATTTTGGAATGCGCTTCCTGGAAGAATCCATCTCTGACCCCATCGAGAACACTGCCGGTGTCATTTGCGTCCTTCTGTTTGCCCTGTTTATGGGCGATGAATTCTCCTGGCTCACCTGGCTGTCCGTCGGTGTCATCACCGTTGGCGTTGTAGGTGTCAGCTATCTGGAAAACCATGGTGAGACTACCAGAAAGAAGAACTACGGCAAGGCTCTGGCCATCATTTCCTTCTGCATGCCCTTTGTGTACGCACTGCTGGATGCATTCGGCACTTTCCTGGATGACGCCTTCTTCCTGATCGAAGATGTTGCCAGCTCTCCCCTGGTTGACGTTACCGAAGAAACCATCGAGGCTGTGGCAAATACCAGCTATGAGCTGACCTTCGCACTGTTTGCACTGTGCCTCTATATCTTGATGAAGTCCAAGAAGGTTAAGTTCGGTTCCGTTCCCCAGCACAAGGATAAGATCCTCGCCGCTGTGTTTGAAACTGCCGGTCAGTTTACTTATGTTTATGCCCTCGGCGGTGTGGATGCCGTTGCCGCACCCATCCTCTCCTCTGTCTGCGTTGTCTCCTTGCTGCTTTCCCGCATTTTTCTGAAGGAAAAGCTCTCCTGGAAGACCTACGCATTTATCGCCGTTGTCATTGTGGGTATCCTCCTGCTGGCAGTCAGCGAAGAACTGTAAACATAAAAGCGTGGGCAAATGCCCACGCTTTTTTACATGCCACGGCTAAAATCCGTGTGCAAATTTCCTTTTCCCACACAGTCCGCATGAATATAGACATCCATGCAGGTTTCTCCGTCTTTTTCATAGACCTCTTCAAAGCAGCCAAGGAAATCCGTACTATGGCATTCCTTGAACCCATTGGCACCAAGATACTGCAATGTGCGTTGGTAGGCTTTCGGAATCCGGTCGAATGCTGCCTTGAACGGATCACGGATCGTGATCTTCGCATATTCTGCCGCTTCCTGCCTGTACAGCTCCACGCCGGGATACTGCGGATCAAATCCATCCGGCATTATCCAGCCTGCCACATAGCCCCTCAGTCCGAAACGGTTCTGCTGCTCCATGGACACAAAGGGAAAGTCCCAGCCGATCTGTCTGGGTTTTGGCTGAAATTCATACAGCCCGCTTCGCGTTGCCCAGCTGTCCAGATATGCCTGCACATCATTTTCTGGCTGCGGACTGATGATCACATAGCGGCCCAGAGTAAAGGCCGGAACTGTCACTATGGACACATTCGAGAGATACTGCTCCTGCGGTTCCATATCCTCCTTGAGCAACGCATCGATGGTACAGGAAAAGAGCCGGCTTAGTTCCATCAGCTTCTCCAGATCGGGATATGCGTCGCTTGTTTCCCATTTCGAAACCGTCTGGCGGGATACATTCATCCGTTCAGCCAGTTTTTCCTGTGTCATATTCCCATGTAATTTTCGCAGATACTGCAAGTTCTTGCCCAGTTGCATTTCATTCGCCGCCCTTCCTTGTGATAAGCATATTGTATCAGGCGCAGTCTCCGGTGTCCAGAAAGCCGCACGTGCATTTTCCGCAGATTCTGCAAAGCTGCGGTTGACAAAAATGACCTTCCGCCCGGAAGGTCATTTTTCTATCAGTTTCATTTTCTCTTCACGAGGCATGGCTTTGATTTCCAGCTCCCGCTTCAGCGCAGCGGAATGGTCGCCGCATTCATCCTCATAGACCAGCTCCAGCGGTCCGCGACCACGGGTATACTTGGCACCTTTACCGGCATTGTGGGCTGCAAGGCGCTTCTGAACATCCGTAGTGATCCCGGTGTAGAGGCTGCCGTCCCGGCAGCGAAGGATGTATAATTTCCATGTTTGTTCCATACGTTTTAAAAAACGGGGCCGGATTACTTCCGGCCCCACTTGTTCAATACACTGATTCGTGTGAGGATCTTATCCAGCAGCTGAAAAACCATATTGCCCATCAATAGCGTCACAATCGTAAAGAGAAGCCCCATTTCGGCAAACTCCTTTGCGATCTCCGTCAGGCCCATCAGATTGATCATCAGCCAATATACAAGCAGAATCACAACATTGAAATACAGGTACTTGCAGGTATTGGGCATTTTCGTTCTTTCAAAGGCGGGCTTGATGATAGGATAATAGCCAATCACTGCAAAAATCATCGCAGCCTCTTTATCCGGTGCCATCAGGACGCTGAGAATCGCGACCGCCCCGTACCATGCCCAGCCGATCCGTTTGCCGCACAGCTTCAGGACAACGGAAAGTAAAACCATGCACAAACTGGGACAGACGTAGGTGGCAATCGGAATCAAGCCGACCATATTCATGATGACCAGCGCCAGCGCCGCCATCATACCGCCAAAAGCAATTTGAGATGCAGGTGTCTTTTTCATTTGATGTTGTTGTCTTTCAGCAGACCGTACTTGACATCCCATAGTTTCTGGCTCAGGTCAACATAGTAGGTATGGGGATTATCGAAGCGCTTGACTTCATCCCACAGCTTGTCAACCTGTTCCAGGCAGTAGGTGCGGATTTCTTCCAGCGCGGGGCAGGTATAGACCAGCTGGCCGTTCTTAAAGATGGGAACCTGCAGTTCCTTTGCCTCGAAATTGTAGACATTCTTGCGCTTCCAGGTTGCATCGGGATCGAAGATCTCCATATCACAGCTGTCGTCGACGGTTTCATCATAAACGCACAGGTAGTCGGCAATCGCCTTGCCGGTATCACGGCCGAAGAAACGATACAGCTTCTTGTAATGAGGTGTGGTAATCTTACCGACATTTTCGGAAATCTTGATCTTGGGCAGGACGGAGCCGTCCTCATTTTCCACTGCAACCAGCTTGTAAACACCGCCGAAAACAGGCTCGCTCTTGGCAGTGATCAGGCGCTCACCAACGCCGAACAAGTCGATCTTGGCACCCTGACGGAGGATATCCTGAATGATATACTCATCCAGCGAATTGGAAACACTGATCTGGCATTCGGTCCAGCCTGCTTCATCCAGCATCTGGCGGGCCTTGCGGCTCAGATAGGTCATATCACCGGAGTCCAGGCGGATGCCGCACTTGGTAACGCCCAGAGGCTTCAAAACCTCGTTAAAGACACGAATGGCATTGGGAACACCGGATTTCAGAGTATTGTAGGTATCGACCAGCAGTGTGCAGTTGTTGGGATACATCTGGGCATAGGTCTTGAATGCCTCATACTCCGAATCATGCATCTGAACCCATGCATGGGCCATGGTGCCACCAGCCTTAACGCCGAACAGCTGGTCAGAAATGGTACAGGCCGTACCGTGGCAGCCGCCAATATAAGCAGCACGGGCACCCAGCATAGCAGCATCAGCACCCTGTGCGCGGCGGGAACCAAATTCCAGAACGGTTCTGCCCTCGGCCGCGCGGACAACACGGTTGGCCTTGGTTGCAATCAGGCTCTGGTGGTTGATGGACAGCAGTAGGAAGGTTTCAATCAGCTGGGCTTCGATAGCAGGCGCGCGGACAGTCATAATGGGCTCGCGGGGGAAGATGGGAGTGCCTTCCGGAACAGCCCAGATATCGCCGGTGAACTTAAAATTTCTCAGATACGTCAGGAACTCCTCACTGAACAGCTTTCTGCCACGCAGATATTCAATATCCTCGGGATCAAAATGCAGTTCCTGAATGTAGTCAATGATCTGCTCCAGACCGGCCGCAATGGCGAAGCCGCCGCCATCAGGGCACTGGCGGTAGAATACATCAAAGTAAGTAATGCGGTCCTTATAACCTTCTTCAAAATAACCGTAGGCCATGGTCAGCTCATAGAAGTCACAGAGCATGGTCAAATTGATCTTGTCGTAAACTTTCATGGAGAACACCCCTTGTCTGTATAGTGTTACTATTATAAGACTTTGACGGGAAAATAGCAATCCTTTTTTGTTGACACTGCCCCTATTTTGGGCTATATTGGCATCAGAAAGGAAGTGTTTACCATGGAAATTACTGTTGGTATGAAGGCTGAAGTTTTCAGCTTTGTTGAAAAAGAGGACACGGCCAAGGAAGTTGGCTCCGGTTCTCTGCTGGTTTATGCCACTCCCTGTATGGTTGCGCTGATGGAAGGTGCCGCCTGCGAGGCGATCGAAGAAGCAATGGACGACGATAAGACCACCGTCGGCACAGAACTGAACATTCAGCACATCTCTGCCACACCCGTTGGTATGGATGTCCGTGCAGAGGCTGTTGTCACTGCCGTAGAGGGAAAGGTCATCACCTTTGAAATCCATGCATACGACGAAAGCGGCGAGATCGGCTGCGGTACCCACAAACGCGTTATTGTACCTGCCCAGAAATTCCTGGAAAAGGCATATAACAAGCTGTAAGAAACAATGAAACTATTATTCTTAATCGGAAACTCTGCCGTCGGCAAAATGACCGTCGGACAGGAACTGTGTAAAATCACACCCTTCCGCCTGTTTCACAACCACATGATGATTGAACCGGTGCTGGATATTTTCGGAGCATTCCGCGGAGATGTCATTCAGAAACTGCGTCATGTCATCTTTGAGGAATTCGCAAAAACCGATAACTACGGCATGGTCTTTACGTTCATGTGGGCCTTTGATATGCCCTCTGACTGGGAGTATCTCGAATCCGTCAAGAAAATTTTCGGTCTTCCGGAAGAAGATGTGTATTATGTGGAGCTGATCGCGCCGCAGGAAGTCCGGCTGGAGCGCAACAACACCGAGAACCGTTTGAAAAACAAAGCTTCCAAACGGGATATTGAAGCATCCAACCAGCGTCTGATTGGTGATGATCAGCGCTACCGCTGTGAAAGCTATCCCGGCGAGATTCCCTTCCCCAACTATTTCCGGCTGGAAAATGCGCACATCAGTGCAGCAGAAGCCGCCGGCATCATCAAAGACCATTTCTCCTTCGACGAAAATACCGCCGGCTAAGCCGGCGGTATTCTTATTTCTGCTTCTTTTTGAGGATCACCAGCAGCACTGCCGTGATTGCAACAACTGCCGTGACCGCAAGGATCACTGTCAGCTTTTCATGATTGCCGGCGGGTTTGATTTCCTCCACCTGTTCGGTTGCAAGCGGCGCTGTTTCCATTGGCGCAGTTTCCTCCTGAACATCCGGATACAGGGTTTCGTAGTCAGCTGTCGGATTGTCCAAATTGATCCAATGGCCTTTAATTCCCATGAAATAACCGCACTGTCCCCATTCATAGCCATATTCATCCGTATAGCTGGTGTGAAGGCCCGGTCCCCGGTCAATGCCGACAGGACCCTGAATGAATTCTTTACTGCCGGGATATACCCAGAAATAGATTGCCCCATCTTCCAGAGTGCTTACATCCAGTGTTTTCTCAACCGGAACAAACTTGTCGCCGTATTCCTCCTCGAAGGACTTTCCGTCATAAATCAGTTCCAGATATTCCATAGGAACCCAGCCGGTGGAACCATCGTCCCAGTTATCGCAGCAGGCCCAAATGACACCATCATCTGCCTGATAGGAATAGGAAACATCCAGAACCGTACCGTTAGGATAAGTCTTCACTACACTTGCGTCTTCAGGAGATGTATAGAGTGTCACATCCCCGTTGGGACCCATCGCAGTAAAATTCCGGGCAATGTAGGTGCATTCCCTTCGGTGCTGTTCGTAGAAGCTGTCAAAGGGTTCGTAGATTACATCCGCCTGCGCCGTCAGTGGTAACAGAAACGCAGCCAGCAGCATCATGCAGCAAATTCTCAAAATTCTTTTCATAGTCATCCTCCAATCCATTGTATCAAAAACCCTGCGCCCCAGGAAATGCAGTTTGCAGTAACCGCGTATTGTACGGGTTTCGGTAAAGTCCATTTTTCGTCCCCGGAAAACCAAAGGTAGATCATCGCTTCCACAAATATCACAGCCAGTTCAACCGGAAGCTGTGGAATCCCCAACCAGTGCAGCAGCACCGCGGCAGGATTTGTCAATACATTTACAAGAAACATCAGCAGCAAGAGCTTTCTGCTCCTGTATCCGAAACAAAATCCGATTGCCAGTTCCAGCACTAACGTCAAAGCAAGGGAAATTGCAAACATTTCAAGAAGATATCTTGTCATATTCCGCCACCTTCCCCGCAGCAATCAGCAGAACACAGGAAATCGCGCTGCCAACTGCGCCCAGAGTTTGGGGTGCAAGCACCAGATCCGTCTGCCAGTATACCGGCAGAAAACCCAGAAACAAGCCAAACGTCAATAATCCAAAGGCAAATCCCGGTTGATTTGGAAACTTGTCTGCCAGAAGATAAAGTGTCAGCGGCATGGTCATGTTAAACAGGAAAATCGCCGCCAGACCAAATATTGCCGCTTCGCTCAGCAAGTAGCACACTGATGCCAGCAGCAAGGTAATTGTCGCAGTTCGGCACAAACCAAAGCGCGCCGCAAGAAATCCGCCGCAGCATTTTCCGGCTGCCGCCCCGAACACAGCAAGTATTCCCAGCAACGGAACCGACTTCCACGGAAACGACACCGAAAGGCCGACCACGGAACGGATAATGACCACAGCAAAACAGCAAAACCCAATAAGGAACAGATTTCCTCGTCTTTCCGGTTCTGTACGTGCCGGATCTTCGTATGCGGGCCTTAGACGAAACCGGAAAAAAAGCAGCAACAGCATACATATCCCCGCTGTCAGTCCGATAAGAGGATGATCCAGCTTCTTCCCCAGCAGCATACCCGCATACAGGCCAATCGCACCGGGAGCAACGAAAATACCAAGGTATTTCCCCTGTCGATTAAGTGAAAAATCCTCTGCAATTACGTCCACTCCCGCGCCGGTATGAAACAGCGCATTGCCGGTTCCAAGAATCGCCGGATGCAGGAAGGCACCGGTTACAGTAATTGCAACTCCCACCGCAGCACACAGCGTTGGCAGTTCAGGGTGCTTCTGCCGATACAAATCCAGCAATACTCCCAAAGGCAGCTGCAGCGCAAAAGCGCAGAAATTATAGATCAGGAAGCTATCGTAGTTTCCCGCACAGAAGAAGGCATACATGGCCCATGCACAAACCATGTCCACCAGAAAATGCAGTGCGGACCATATTGCAGTTCGCAAATGTGCCACCCCCTTTTCTATCATACGATCGATCCAGCCAAAATACTTCTACGTAAAAAGCAGCCGCATTGCGGCTGCTTTTGTATCACTTCTTTGCCAAATCTGCCGCGATGATCCGCTTCATAGCCTCAATGCCCACCTTAATGGCACCGGAGGTATCCTCGGTCATTTCCATGAACAAGCCGGCCTTTTCACGTTCCTGATTCCAGACCGCATGGAAGCAGCTGCCACAGCGGACATTCAGGGCAGCCGCCACAACAAAGAGGGCTGCGGATTCCATCTCGCTGGCCTTGACACCCAGACGCTTCCAGCTTTCCCACTTCTGCAGCAGATCGTAGTAAACAGGAGACTTCTCGGGGCTGTGCTGACCATAGAAAGAGTCCTTACACTGAACAACACCCACATGGGTACGGTAGCCCAAATCCTCACTGGCAGCCTTCAAGGCAGCAGTAATATCGAAATCCGCAACAGCCGGGAACTCAATGGGCGCATATTCCAGTGACGTGTGCTCAAAGCGAATTGCGCCGCTGGCAACTACCACATCACCGGGGCAGACATCCATATGAATGCCGCCACAGGTGCCGATGCGGATGAAGGTATCGGTACCGATGGCCGCCAGTTCTTCCATGGCGATGGACGCGGAAGGACCGCCGATGCCAGTGGAGCAAACGGAAACCTTTTCGCCCAGAAGTGTGCCGGTCCAGATATTGTATTCCCGGTTCATGCCGATATGTACCGGATTATCAAAATGCTGCGCAATGGCCTCACAGCGTCCGGGATCGCCGGGCAGGAAGCAATAGCGACCTACGTCGCCTTCCTTGCAGTGGATGTGATATTGCATGCCAATGTCTTGCATCGTGCATCCTCCTCGTCAGAATTGATAAAAACAGTATAGCATATAGGGGTGATTCTTGCAAGGATTATTCCCTATCCTAAGCTTTCAGGAATACAAGCTCGTCGTAGCCGGTCTCCGCATCTGCTTCTTCTGCATAAGCGATACCGGGCAGTTCACCAATTACCAGCTCGCAGGTGGTGTTGACAATGCAGCCGGGGCAAAGATGTCCGCCGATGGTACTTAGATCCTCTTTGGACAGCGCGATGTGAATATGACAGCGGGCAGCGCTGGCCGTTCCGTTCAGACTGACGATCTCGCAATGCTCACCAATTTCGCGGATGTTCACACCGCTGGCATCGCGAATTCTGCCACGGAGAATGCAGCCTACACCGCTCAGGATGACACCGGCACCGATATTCTTTTCCCTGCAAATCCTGCGAATAGACTCCAACAGGTCCTCTCCACGCTTCAGGCGGATGCAGTGGCAGATCATTTCTCCACAGCCTGTAATCAAACGATGTTCCATTCAATTGCCTCCCTCAGAAGAAGCTGACCTGACTGGTATCGGGCAGGTCGCCAAAAGCACCGGCATCCTTCAGCATCTGGATATGGGTCTTGGAAACCTTGGGACACGCGAGGGAAAATTCCTCAATGGATAAGAATTCTTTTCCCTTTCGTCCCTCCATGATGTCCCATGCGGCACTTTCACCAAGGCCGGAAACAGCCACGAAGGGCGGCAGAATCTTGCCATCTTTGATCAGGAATTTGGTTGCGTGGGACTCGTAAATGGAAATCGGCAAAAATTCCAGACCACGCAGGTAGAATTCATAGACGACCTCCATGGTGGTCAACAGATCTTCGTCTTTAGCCGTAGCATCTTCATTGCCATCAATGGCATCGATATTGGCAAGGATTGCTTCCATGCCGCCGGTCATCAGTGCCGCGTCGAAGCCGCCCTTCTGACTGCGGCGGTAGAAATATGCCGCATAGAATGCCAGCGGATGGTAGACCTTGAACCACGCGATACGGAATGCCATCATGCAGTAAGCCACCGCATGGGCCTTCGGGAAGAGATACTTAATCTTTTTACAGGAACCGATGTACCAGTCCGGAACACCGGCGGCCACCATTTCCTCTTCCGCACCGGGAGGCAGACCCTTGCCCTTACGAACAGACTCCATGATCTTGAAGGCGCGCTTATCGGGCATGCCGCAGGAGATCAGATAGAGCATAATATCGTCACGGGCACCGATGGTCTGGTCAACGGTAGCAGTTTTGGAGTTAATCAGATCCTTTGCGTTGCCCAGCCACACGTCCGTACCGTGGGTATAGCCACAGATACGAACCAGGAAGTCAAACTTCGTGGGGAGCGTATCCAGCAGAACACCGCGGGTAAAGCGGGTATTGAATTCAGGAACACCAACCGCACCGGTAGGACCGAGGAGCGCATTGTCCTCATAACCCAGAATCTTGGAAGATGTGAAAATGGACATGGTACCCTTGTCATCCAAGGGGATGGTTTTCGCATCCACACCGGTCATATCCTCCATCATACGGATCATGGTAGGGTCATCATGGCCCAGCATATCCAGCTTCAGGAGGTTTTCTTCCATGGAGTGGTATTCAAAATGGGTCGTAATCTGATCGGAATTGGGGTCATCCGCCGGATGCTGAACAGGGCAGAAATCCCAGATTTCATTCTCCTGCGGGATAACAACCAGACCGCCCGGGTGCTGTCCCGTAGTGCGGCGCACACCGACACAGCCGGAAGCAAGGCGCGCCTCTTCCGCCTTTGCCGCAGTCTGATTCCGTTCCTGCATATACTTCTTCACATAGCCGAAAGCAGTCTTTTCTGCCACCGTGCCGATGGTGCCGGCACGGAACACGTGAGAAGAACCAAACATGGAAATACAGTATTTATGCGCTTCCGCCTGATACTCACCGGAGAAGTTCAGGTCAATATCAGGCACCTTATCACCGCCAAAGCCAAGGAAGGTCTCAAAGGGAATGTTGAAGCCATCCTTTTCCAGCCGTGTGCCGCAGATGGGACAATCCATATCCGGAAGGTCCGCACCGCAGTTGAATTCCTTAGGCACATCCAGAATGGTGTGCTTGCAATCAGGATTCGGACAGCGGTAGTGGGGCGGGAAGGAGTTAACCTCCGTAATGCCGGACATGAAAGCCACAATGGACGAACCGACAGAGCCACGGGAACCGACCAGATAGCCGTTTTCCAGACTGTTCTGCACCAGTCGCTGTGCAGACATATAAATCACGTCGTAATGGCAGGAAATGATGTCATTGAGTTCGGTTTCCACGCGGTCGACAAAAAGCTTCGGCGGATTCTCACCGTAAAGCCGGTGGAGTTTTCCATAAACCAGGCTCTTCAAATCCTCAACGGAATTCTCGATCTTGGGTGCAAACAGATTGTGGGGAACCGGGCGAATGGTCTCGCACATATCAGCAATTTTGTTGGGATTTGTGACTACGATTTCGTAAGCCTTTTCCTCGCCCAGATAGCGGAATTCGTCCAGCATCTCATCTGTGGTGCGGAAATACAAGGGATTGGGCTTGTCAGCATCGTCAAAACCCTTGGTTGCCAGCAGAATATGCCGGAAGATTTCATCCTCCGGATTCAGGAAGTGGACGTCACCGGTGGCGACAACCATCTTACCCAATTCTTCACCCAGACGTACCACGGTGCGGTTGTAGTTGCGCAGTTCCTCCACATCGGCGGCCAAACCCTTGGCGAGCATAAACATATTGTTCGCCAGAGGCTGGATTTCCAGATAATCGTAGAAGGACGCGATGCGTTTCAGTTCATCGTCACTCTTGCGGTCCAGAATTGCCTGGAACAGTTCACCGGCTTCGCAGGCAGAGCCAATAATCAGGCCTTCCCGATATTTCAAAAGCTTCGACTTGGGGATTCTGGGAACGCGGCGGAAATGCTCCAGATTGGCATCGGAAATCAGATGGTAGAGATTGCGCAGACCCACCTGATTCTTGGCGAAAAGGATAATATGCCGCGCCTGACGCTCGGTAATCCGTCCGCCGGAGCGAAGCGCCGTCATAGCAGGATTAATATCCTGCAGGGTGTGGATATCGTGTTCTTCTTCCAGCTTCTGCATCAGCTTTGTCATCACATAGCCGCAGGTCAGTGCATCATCACCGGCTCTGTGATGTGTAAAGTCCGGCAAGCTCAGAGTATTGGAAACGATATTCAGCTTAAACTTACCCAGCTGGGGCAGAAGGTTCTGAGAAAGAATCAGGGTATCTGCCGCCGTGAAATTGTATTCATAACCCAGTCTTGCGCATTCAGCACGCACAAAACCCGTATCAAAGTCGGAATTGTGAGCAACCAGCACACGATTACCGATAAATTCAAGGAACTTCGGCAGGACCTCTTCAATTTTCGGTGCACCAACCAGCATGTCATCCGTAATACCGGTCAGATCCACGATCTTGCGATCCAGCTTCCGCTCCGGATCCACAAAGGTCTGGAAACGGTCAACCTCCTGACCGTTCTTCATCACCACAGCGCCGATCTCAATGATGCGGTCCGTTTGGGAAGAAAGGCCTGTGGTTTCCAGATCGAAAGCCACAAATTCCTGATCGAAGGTCATATCCTGTTCGCCGTGGACTACAATGCGGTCGTCCACATCGTTAACGTAGTAGCCTTCGCAGCCGTAGAGGATCTTGATGGTATCATTGGTACCCGTCACCTTGGGAGGCCCCTTCCAGTCTTCGACCACATGCAGCGCATCCGTAAAGGACTGGCAGCAGCCATGGTCTGTGATGGCAATTGCCTTGTGACCCCATGCCGCAGCCTGCTTAATGGCCGCCTTGGTGGAAGTCAGCGCATCCATATTGGACATGGTGGTATGCAGGTGCAGCTCCACGCGCTTCATGCCTTCGGCCTTGTCCTTACGCTTTTCCATGCTACCGGGCATCATGGCAAAGGGCTTCAGCACCAGTTCGTTATCATAGCGGTTCAGTTCCAGACGGCCCTGAACCTTCAGGATAGAGCCGATTTTCACATTTTCCAGAATCGTCTGAGCTTCCTTTGCTTCGAGGAAGCGGTTAACGCGGACGCTGCCGTAATTATCGGTCATATCGAAGCTGATGACCCATGCATTACGCTTTTTAAGTTCCTTGTGCTCCACCGCGAAGACCTTACCTTCAACGATGACGCTGCCCATATCCAGATTCAGTTCCTTCATAGGAACCACATTTCCGCGGAAAGGCTTTCCATAGAAAGCATCACTTTGAACAGCGGCTGCTTTTTCCTTTTCCTTGGCAGGTGCAGCAGCAGGACGCTCCTTCATCATCTGGAACCGCATGGAGTCCATCGCTTCAAAAAGTGCCTTACCTTCCAGTGTGGTGCCAGCCTCAATCCGGATGGTAACAGGTGCTGCAAAACGTTCCCGCAGATGGGTCTGGATGGCCGGAATGCATTCTTCCAGTTCCTTCTTGCCGTTACCCAAAAGCTTCACAGTCAGTTCCGTATCCGACCAGATCCACTGTGCACCGGCCAGACTTCCGCGGTTCATGGAATTCTTCTCCACGAACAGATCGCGCAGTTCTTCATCCTCAATCGCATGGAGCTGATCTTCCGGATGGGTGACCGTAATGGACAGATTCCGCAGACCATATAATCTGCTGATGTCCTTTGCCGTCTGATCAATCAATCGCTTCGGAATGTAGGTTGGCGCATGAGCAGCCACATGGATACTTCCCATCGTCGCGTCCAAATCGGCAGCAACGATAGCCGCCTGAGAAAGCGCGTCTTGCAACGCCTCAGGCGGCTCATAGTCCGGAAACATATTCAACAAATAGATATCTTTTGGCATAGGTAATTCTTTCGTGCCGGCCGGTGATCCGGCCGGTATTTCGTTACATTGCGTCGATTCGTTTTAACAGCGCGTCCAGCAACTGGTCGTAGGGCAGTTTTTCAACCTGCTCGCCCTTTTCAAAAATCATACCCCAGCCGTCACCACCGGCAATGCCGATGTCAGCTTCGCGGGCTTCGCCGGGACCGTTGACCACGCAGCCCATAACAGCCACAGTGATGGGTTTTTCACAGTCCTTCAGCGCTGCATCCACCTGATTCACAAGGCCGATCAGGTCAATTCTGGTGCGGCCGCAGGTAGGACAGGAGATGATGTTGACACCTTCCTTGCGAAGGCCGGCAGCTTTGAGGATGTCTTTCGCTGCATAGACTTCTTCCACGGGATCGTCCGTCAGTGAAACACGAATGGTATCACCGATTCCATCCAGCAGCAAAGCGCCGATGCCCATGGCAGATTTCATCAGGCCCATTTTCACTGGGCCGGTTTCCGTGACACCGATATGCAGCGGGTAGTCGCATTTGCTGCGGAAAAGGCGCGCAGCTGCTACCATGGTTGGCACCGTAGAGGACTTCATGGACAGGCAGGTGTCATAAAAACCGTACTTTTCCAGCAGTTCCAGATGCTCGAAAGCACTTTCAACCAGCGCCTCCGCTGTGGGATGACCGTATTTTTCCAGCAGCCGCTTGTCAAGGCTGCCGCCGTTGACACCGATGCGAATGGGAATATGCTTGTCTTTGCACACATCCACCACTGCCTTCACACGATCCTCACCGCCGATGTTGCCGGGGTTAATGCGGATCTTGGCAGCGCCGCCTTCTGCAGCAGCAATGGCCAGCTTGTAGTCAAAGTGAATGTCCGCAACCAGCGGCAGCGGGCTTTCCTTACAGATCTCAGCAAAACCGCGGGCAGCCTCCATATTGGGAACCGCAAGTCTTGCAATCTGACAGCCGGCAGTCTTCAGCGCTTTGATCTGAGCAAGAGAGCCTTCCACATCTGTGGTTTTGGTGTTCAGCATGGACTGGATGACCACCGGCGCACCGCCGCCGATCACCACATCACCAACTCGAATCTGTCTTGTCATAGCATTATCCTCTGAAAATGGCAAAAATATCTTTGAACATGATGATAGCCATCAGGCCCAGCAGCAGGATCATACCTGCGCCATGCAGATAACCCTCATACTTAGGATCAATCTTCTTACGGGTAATCTTCTCAACAGCGGTCGTAATCAACACACCGATTACACGGCCACCGTCCAGAGCCGGAATGGGCAGCAGGTTCATAACTGCCAGGTTTACGGCAATCATGCCGCCAAAAGACAGCATATTGAGAATTGCAATTTTAGAAGTCTCAGACTCCTCTGCCACCTCGGTCATCATCTGCACAATTCCAACAGGACCGGAAAGATCCTGCACACCGGCCTGACCTGAAAGCAGCATCTGCAGCGACAGACGCACATTGCGCACATTGTCAATGACCACCTTCCAGACAAAGCCCATCTTACCCAGAAGACCGGTTTCACGGGTCTGACCAAAGGCAAAACCATAATGCAGATACTCACTGCCGTCATCGTTGGTATGGGTATGGGCCATGGGCAGGTTGTTAAAAGCCAGTTTTTCACCATCGCGCAGAACCACGATGTCATGATTGACCTTTTTATTCAGTTCCAGAATCAAAGAAATATCACCGTTGGTGTAAATCTTCTCTCCATCCAGCTCCAGAATCTCATCACCGACATGCAGCCCATCTTCCTGATTAAAAATGCAGCAATCCATGAACTCGTTAATGACCGGAGCAACAACCTGATTGCCGGGCATATACAGAATTGCAAAGATCAAAATACCTGCTACAAAATTCATGGCAGCGCCGGCAACAAGGATGATCAACCTCTTCCACCATGCAGCTTTGTCGAAAGCACGGGGATTGTCACTGCCGCCGTCTTCGCCTTCCATGGCGCAGTAGCCGCCAATGGGAATGCAGCGGATCGAATAGAGAGTCTCCCCTACCTGCTTCTTAAAAATTGCAGGTCCCATAAACATGGAAAACTCGTTAACCTGTACACCGGACAGCTTGGCTGCCACAAAGTGACCCAGTTCATGAATAAAAATCAGAAAACTAAAGATTAGAATCGCAAAAAGAACGCTCATAAAAGACCTCGCTAAATATTAATTCCCCTCGTTCACGCAGATTCTGGCAAGGCGATCAGCCTCCAGAATTTCCTCCAGAGTAGGATTTTGAATAAAGGGAACCGTATCCACCGCATGGCGCACCAAACGGTAAATATCGTAAAAACCGATTTCGTCCCGCAGGAATTTGGCAACCGCTTCTTCATTGGCACCATTCATAACAGGGCATGCCGTACCTCCCTTTTTTGCACACTCCATTGCGAGTGCCAGACAGGGGAAGCATTCCAGATCAGGAGCCGCAAAAGTCAGGGGGCCGCATTTCAGCAGATCCAGCGCATCAACAGGACATGCGGTACGCTCCGGATAGGTCAGAGCCAGCTGAATGGGCAGACGCATATCCGGCGCTCCCATCTGTGCCATGACTGCACCGTCCGCAAACTCTACCATGGAATGGATGATGCTCTGACGGTGAATGACCACATCCACCAGTTCCACGCTCATCTCATAAAGCCGCATGGCTTCAATAACTTCCAAGCCCTTGTTCATCAGTGTGGCGCAGTCAATGGTAATCTTTGCGCCCATTTTCCAGTTGGGATGCTTCAGGGCATCGGCCTTTGTCACCTGCTGCAGCTGCTCCTTATTCATGCCGAAGAAGGGGCCGCCGGAACAGGTCAGAACCAGACGCTTGATCTCCCTGCGATCTTCGCAGCCCATCAGGCACTGGAAGATTGCCGAATGCTCAGAGTCCACGGGGATGATTTCCACTTGATGTGCCTTGGCTTCTGCCATAACCAGCTCACCGGCACATACCATGGTCTCCTTATTGGCAAGTCCGATACGCTTACCGGCGCGGATAGCTGCAAGGGTAGGTTTCAGACCAACCATGCCCACAACCGCGGTAATCACGCAATCAGCGGATGCAATGGTAGCAGCCTCAATAAGGCCTGCTTCGCCATAAGCTACCCGAACAGGCAGATCAGAAATTTCACTTTTCAGCTGCGCTGCAGCTTCCTGCGTTGCCATAACAGCCAGTTCCGGAAGAAATTCACGACACTGTTCGGCCATGCGCTGCACACTGGTGCCGGCCGTCAGGGCAGCCACTTTCACATCCGGAAGGTGGCTGATAATATCAAGACTCTGCCGGCCGATAGAGCCGGTAGAGCCGAGAATGCTTACACATTTTACCATAATATTACACCGCCAGAGGAATGAGAATCAGAAGAGATTCCATCAGAGGACCAACCATCATCATGGAGTCAAAACGGTCCAGCACACCGCCGTGGCCGGGAATCAGACGTCCATAATCCTTGATACCGGTCTGACGCTTGACAACAGAAAAACACAGGTCACCAAACACACCGGTCATGGAGCCAAGCAGACCGTAGATAACGGCATAGCCATACTTAACTTCAAAGCCAAAAGCAAACTGCAAAATGATGCAATAGAGCATCATACCGACGATGGCACAGATGATACCACCGACAGCACCTTCGACGGTCTTATGCTGGCTGATCACAGGTGCCAGCTTGTGACGGCCGAAGAAATGACCGGCGAAATATGCACCTGCATCGGAACAGAACGCAACCACAAAGGGAATCAGCACCATGTAGCGGCCAACTCTGTTCATAACGAGGATCCTGATCAAACTGCTCAGAAGAAACGGAATGACAAAGCCCCCCACAACACACAGGCAGAGCTTATCAAAAGTGATCTTCACATGAGACAGCATCATTTCAGCAAACAGGATTCCAAGAAAGATCATCAAGCCAAGCTGTCCAAAAGCATGGACAGCTTCGTAATGGCTCCAGATGGAAACCGCAAAAGCCATCACAGCAGCATGAACCACCAATCGGGGTTCCTGTACCAGTCCGGTGCAATAGAGCAGCTCATAAGCTGCAATAGCCAACAGCAGGCCCCAAACAATGGCAGTCACAATGGTGGGTGCCACCATCAAAAGAAGCAACAGCACGGGAATCAGTACCGCAGCTGTAATCACTCTCGTTTTCATTCTATTTATGTCCCTCCAAACCGGCGGTTGCGCCGGTGATATTCTTCAATGGCCTGATCCAGATCTTCAGGCGAGAAATCAGGCCACAGTACATTCATAAACACATATTCCGAATAAGCAGACTGCCACAGCAGGAAATTGCTGGTGCGCAGTTCACCGGAAGGCCGGATGATCAGTTCCGGATCCGGTACATCCTTGGAGTAAAGATACTGACTCAGCAGTTCCTCCGTCAGTTCCTCAGGATCTCGCTTACCTTCTGCCACATCTGTAGCAAAGGACTTGGCCGCACGGACAATTTCGTCACGGCCACCGTAATTCAGGCAGAAATTCACCTGAACATCGTACTCCGCCGAGCGGCTTTCGGCCGTCTGGCAGAGCTTCTGCAGGTCGGGACTCAGCTTGCTTAAGTCACCGAAGAAACGGAAACAGACACGGTTCTTTTCCATATCTTCCAATGCTTCGCGCAGGTAACGACCCAGCAGGCGCATGATGCCGGCTACCTCATCCGCACTGCGCTTCCAGTTTTCAGTAGAAAATGCGTAGACGGTCAAATACTCCACGCCCAGAGTGCGGCAGTAATTTGCGATGCGTCGAAAGCTCTCCGCACCGGCAGCATGACCTGCGGTGCGGGGCAGACCACGCTTCTTCGCCCAGCGGCCATTACCATCCATGATGATGGCGATATGGCGGGGCGGTGCCAACTTTTCCATATCAGAAAGTGCCATAACCAGCACCTCTTTCTTTTCATAATAACGATGCATTGGGGGCGCACTGCGCCCCCAATGCGGAAGCTATCTCTTAGATAGCCATCAGTTCCTTTTCCTTTGCTGCCAGAGCATCGTCGACCTTCTTGATGTACTTATCCAGCAGGGTCTGCAGATCCTTCTCTGCCTTCTTCTGATCATCTTCAGTGATTTCAGCGTTCTTCTTCAGCTTCTTGACGTAGTCCATGCCGTCACGGCGGATGTTACGCATTGCGACCTTTGCGTCCTCTGCGTACTTTCTGACCTGCTTGGCCAGTTCCTTACGGCGCTCCTCAGTCAGCTGAGGGAAGGTCAGACGGATCACGCGGCCGTCATTCTGGGGGTTGATGCCCAGATCGGAAGTCTGGATTGCCTTTGCGATGTCCTTCAGCAGCTTGGTATCCCAAGGAGAGATGACCAGCGTACGGGCATCAGGAGAGGAAATGGTAGCAACACCTGCCAGAGGGGTTTCACTGCCATAATATTCAACGGTAATACGGTCCAGAACCTTTGCATTGGCACGGCCTGCACGGACAGCACCGAACTCATCGGCCAGATGGTCCACTGCCTTACTCATTCTTCTTTCAAATTCCTTAAAATCGACTGCCATAATTGTAGTCCTCCTTAAAATTCGTTTTTAACGGTCGTACCGATTTCTTCACCGCGAACGACGCGGATAATGCTGTTTTCTTCATCCAGGCCGAAGCAAACCATGGTCATATTATTGTCCATTGCCAGTGCCATCGCCGTGATATCTGTTGCGCGCAGATTCTTTGCCAGAGCTTCGCCGTAAGTAAGATGGGTGTACCGGATGGCATTGGGATCCTTGTTGGGGTCAGCAGAGTAGATCGCATCCACATTCTTTGCCATCAGGATTGCATCTGCTTCAATCTCAACACCGCGAAGCACAACGCCTGTGTCGGTGGAGAAGTAGGGATTTCCGGTACCGGCAGCAAAGATCACGACTTTGCCCTCATTCAGGTAACGGTCAGCCAGATCACGGGTAAAGTACTCGCAGAACTTGTTCATTTCCACGGCACTCAAAACTCTTGCGTCCACACCGTGCTTGCTCAGCGCATCAGCCACAGCAATGGAGTTCATCACGGTACCCAGCATGCCCATGGCATCGGCATGGGAACGCTGCATCTTATCGGCACCGTCCTTCACACCGCGCCAGAAATTACCGGCGCCAACCATCAGGCCAACCTGAACACCCAGATCCACGCACTCCTTGATGGCTTTACAGACAGTATTGATCACATCGAAATCCAGACCGCGATGGGCAGGACCGGCCAGAGCCTCACCGCTGACCTTCAGCATAATGCGCTTATACTTGATCTCAGACAAAATATATCCTCTCCTTCTTTTTCATCTTTCCCTATTTTAATATAAGACAGCCCAATTGACAACCACAATTTTCAGAAAACCCATAATGTTTTTAGAAATTTCATAAACTTTGACAAATCTGTACAAATTGAACACAGCAAATTCATTTGCAAAGCGGTGATTTATGCGGCATTTTCGGTTGCAAATCCAAAAAATTTCGGGTATAATACTCCATTATGGAATAAACATAAGAGAGGAAGCTGACCATGGCTGAAATGACTGAAAGCAAAAATTTCATCCACGCTTTTATTGATGAAGATATCGCCGAGGGCGGCCGCTATGCGGGCAAGACCGTCCATACCCGTTTTCCGCCCGAACCCAACGGCTACCTGCACATCGGTCACTGCAAGGCGCTGATCATCGACTTCGGTACTGCAGAGAAGTATAACGGCCTGTGCAACCTGCGCATGGATGACACCAATCCCACCAAGGAAGACGTGGAGTTCGTCGAGGCCATCAAGGAAGACATCCACTGGCTGGGCTTCGACTGGGGTGACCGATTCTTCTACGGCTCCGACTACTTCGAGAAGGACTACGAGTACGCTGTAGAGCTGATCAAGAAGGGTCTTGCCTACGTTTGTGAACTGACTCCCGAGCAGGCAAAGGAATACCGCGGTGACCTGAACACGCCCGCCATCTCCCCCTGGCGCGACCGTCCCATCGAGGAGAGCCTGGACCTGTTCGCAAGAATGCGCGCCGGCGAATTTGAGGACAACAAGTATACCCTGAGAGCCAAGATCGATCTGGCCAGCGGTAACTTCAATATGCGTGATCCTGTCATCTACCGTATTCGTCATATGCATCACCACCGTCAGGGTGACAAGTGGTGCATCTATCCCATGTACGACTTTGCACACCCCATTCAGGACGCACTGGAGGGTATCACCCACTCCCTGTGTTCTCTGGAGTTTGAGAATCACCGCCCCCTGTACAACTGGGTCGTGGAAAACGTCTCTGTTCCCCATACCCCCCGCCAGATCGAGTTCGCAAGACTCGGCATTGACCACACCGTTCTTTCCAAGCGCAAGCTGAGAGCGCTGGTGGAGAATGGCTATGTTTCCGGCTGGGATGATCCCCGTATGCCCACTCTGTGCGGCCTGCGCCGCCGCGGCTATACCCCCGCTTCCATCCGCAACTTCTGCGACCGCGTGGGTGTTGCCAAGAGCCCCAACACCATCCCCTATGCATTCCTGGAGTTCTGCCTGCGTGAGGATCTGAACGAAACTGCACAGCGCGTGATGGCAGTTGTCAAGCCCATCAAGCTGACCATCACCAACTACCCCGAGGGTAAGACCGAAACTGTGACTGTTGAGAACAATCCCAACCGTCCCGAGGATGGCACCCGTGAGGTCAGCTTCTCCCGTAACCTGTGGATCGAAGCTGATGACTTCCTGAGCGCTCCCGTACCCAAGTACAAGCGTCTCTATCCCGAAGGACCCGAGTGCCGCCTGAAGGGTGCATACCTGATCAAGTGCACCGGTTACAATACCGACGAAAACGGCAATATCACCGAAGTTCTGGCTACCTACGATCCTGAATCCCGCGGCGGCGACCCCGCTGACGGCCGTAAGGTCAAGGGCGCAACCATCCACTGGGTGGATGCTGAAACCGCTGTGGATGCAGAGGTTCGCCAGTACGACAATCTGTTCAACGATCCCGATCCCGATGCTGCAGGCAAGGATTTCCTGGCATGCCTGAATCCCGGTTCTCTGGAAGTGCTCACCGGCTGCAAGGTGGAAGCAAGCCTCCAGAATGCTAAGGCTGGCGATTCCTTCCAGTTCATGCGTCTGGGTTATTTCTGCCCTGACTCCAAGGACAGCAGTGCTGAGCATCTGGTGTTCAACAGAAGCGTTGGTCTGAAGGATTCCTTCAAGCCCGGTAAGTAAGCACAAAGTCCGCACCTTTTGGTGCGGACTTTTTACATTTTATTCATCATATTCTGCCATTATTTGATATAGTAATATTATAGACAGGAAATTAAGGAGGTAAATTCTATGACTTACAGTGATTACCGCCGTGTAGCCCGGGAACGGCTTCAGGGCAACTGGCCGCTGGCGATCGGCGTTGCCGCAGTAGCCTGCATTCTTGGCGGTCTCATCACCGGTGCAAGCTTCATTCCTCAATTCAATTTCCGCATTGAAGGACAGGACATTTCGAATATCGGAGATCTGCTGAATCTTCTTTCTGCGAAAAGTATTTCCGCCTTTGGTCTGGGTTCCGCACTGGGTCTTGCTCAGTTTCTGATCGGCGGTGTGATTGAACTGGGCTTCGCAGTTTTCCTGCTGAAACAGCATGGCCGCGAAGAATTGGATTTTCAGGATCTGTTCTCCCAGTTTCACAGATTCGGTCAGGGCTTTGCACAGAAGTTCCTCCGTGGTCTGTATGTCACACTCTGGAGTTTGCTGTTCGTCATTCCCGGTATTGTCAAGAGTTATGCCTATGCCATGACGCCCTTCATCATGGCTGAGAATCCCGATCTGAGTGCCAACGACGCCATCACCATTTCCACAGAACTGATGGAAGGACATAAGGGCGAGCTGTTTACACTGGACCTGACCTTCCTTGGCTGGGATATTCTGGCCGCACTCACATGCAACATCGGCAATCTGGCACTGAATCCCTACCGTAACGCTGCCTATGCCGCATTTTACAAAGATTTGACTGCACAGAAGTAATTTTATCCCCTAAAAATGCCACACCTTTCGGTGTGGCATTTTTTGCAAAGCGCACTTGACAAAACATGCAAAGTATGCTATGCTAATTACGCAAAGTTAACTTAGTATTTCTGTTTTCCGGACGCGGGAAGCGGAAGAAAAGGAGCTATCCCATGAAAACAAAGATTCGCGAACTTCGCAAGGCACGCAAGCTTTCGCAGGAGGAGTTGGCCGATGCTGTCGGTACCACACGGCAGACCATTACCTCCATCGAAGTGGGAAAGTACACCGCATCCTTGCCCCTTGCTTACAAAATCGCCCGATTCTTCGGGCTGACCATTGAGGAAGTCTTTGACTTCTCGGAATTGGAGGATTAAATTATGGATGAATACAAAGAAAAATTGGCAGTGCAAAACCGCAACACAGTCATTGGTATCATCATTTGGCTCGTAATTTGTTTGTTGGGCTTTGTGTTTGAAGTAGGAAATTATATGTTGCCGGTCGACGGAGATAGCCATTGGCAATCCATGTGGCACGGTATTATTTCCGGTGCATCATTTGGTATTCTTGTTTTAATGCTCATCGGACTGATACGAAGCAAACGGGCAATGAAAGATGAAAAAGCACTGAAAAAGCTCTATATTGAAGAAACTGATGAGCGGAATATCAAAATTTGGACCTCCGCCCGCGCAACAGCCATGCAAGCCTTCCTAATGATGGGTCTTGCAGCTGGTATCGTAGCCGGCTACTTCAACATGACCGTCAGCATCACAATTCTGACTTGCGTTGTTGTTCACTCGTTAATCGGCCTGCTATGCAAAATATACTACAGCAAGAGATTCTAACGCAAAAACTCCGTACCGGCTTCGGTACGGAGTTTTCATTTACTTCTTATCCTTGATATGTGCCTGCAGGTGCATGGAAAGCACCGCCAGAGAGGTTGCCATATTTTCGCTCTGAACAAGGATGTTGGAGGGCACCTCCAGATGGATGGGTGCAAAGTTCCAGATTGCCTTGATTCCGCAGGAGATCAGCTTGTCACACACTTCCTGCGCATGGCAGTCCGGCACCGTAATGATACCCATCAGCACCTTATGGGCACGGCAAAACTGCTCCAGCTGGTCCATGTGCAGAATCGGCTTGCCATCCTCAGTATGATCGCAGGTAGGATTTGTATCGAATGCGGCCAGCACATTCAGGCCATATTCTTCGAATCCCCTGTAACCCATCAGCGCCTGACCCAGACGGCCAGCACCGATCAGGACTGCATCGGTGGTATTATCATAGCCGAGGAACTGCTCGATATCTTCGATCAAACTTTCACGTAAATAGCCGATTTTGGGGCGGCCGCCGTCAGAAACAGAGGCCAAATCTTTACGAACCTGCACTTCGCCCATACCCAGCGCATTGGCCAGCGCTGTTGCGGAAATATAGGGATGGTCCTGATCCTGCAAGCTTTTCAGATAAGCCAGATAACCGGGCAGACGCTTCAAAACAGCTTTGGAGATTTTCTTTTCCATAATCGCACCCTCAATTCGATACAAACTCTTATCGATAAAAATTTGTATCGATTATATCATGGTACATTTCATAAAGTCAAGTCATCAGGCACAGTTTGTTTGCCGTAAAATTTCTTTTTTCAGCCTTTGCATGATTCTTTTTTCCAGTCTTGAAATGTACGACTGGGAAATCCCCATCTTTTGCGCGACTTCCTTCTGGGTCAGTTCCTTGTAACCTTCCAATCCGTACCGCATCAGCACGATTTCCCGTTCGCGAGGTGGCAATTCCCGCAGCGCCTGCCGCAGCAGGTGCAAATCCACATCATCTTCCAATGCGCTGCTGACAATGTCCTCGTCTGTTCCAAGAATGTCGGAAAGCAGCAATTCATTGCCGTCATAATCCATGTTGATCGGCTCGTCCAGCGAAACTTCCGCCTTTTGATTTGTAATCTTCCGAATATGCATCAGAATCTCATTTTCGATGCAGCGGGATGCGTAGGTGGCAAGCTTGATGTTCTTGTCACGGCGGTAAGTATTCACTGCCTTGATCAGTCCAATGGTACCAATGGAGATCAGATCTTCCAGATTCACCCCTGTGTTTTCAAATCGGCGGGCAATAAAAACCACAAGGCGCAGATTATGCTCAATCAGTCTCTGCTTCGCCGCTTCCTCACCCCGTTCCAGCGCTTCCAGTTCCGTCTGTTCCTCGATCCCCTTCAGAGGTGCGGGCAGAATGTCCGTTCCACCGATGTAAAAAATATTCTGCTGTGGTGCAAGACCCAGCCAGATCAATAACCGCATAAAACCTTCCATTATAGAGCCCCTCCTGCCAGCATCTGATACATTTCTCCCCTTGCAATTTGTTCCGGTGCAAAGGCAACCAGCGGCTGCACCATCCGTTTTCCGATCCGTGCCTGCGGAATACGCACTGCCGGCAGCATGGAGCCGGACTGCCCTACCGCATGGTAAGGAATCAGCCGCAGACCCGGAATCACACCTGCTGCAAGTGTTTCCACCGGATGTTTGATCTGATGCTCGGTAAGTCCCAGCAGCTTCATTCCCACGTCGGCACCTGCTACAAGTACCTGTTCTCCTGTCATAGGATCATGCAGGGTGTTTCCCGTATCTTTCAGCGCTATCACCGTCATTTCCTTGTCATTCCAATGCAGCTCGACCGGTATGTATTCTCTTTGTCCCGCACTGCCCCGAAAACCGACCGCGCAAAGCAGCCACATCAGAAGTGCAGAAAGTATCAGCATCATAACACTTCCCTGTCCCACTCCAATGGCAATGCCTCCAAGTGCCATACTGAGCAGCACAAAGATCCCGCCCCGCTGCAGTGCGCTGCGGTTCCACCCAAATGCAATGACTGCGATGATGCCCAGGCTGACTGCGCGCCAGAAAGGATTACCGAGAAAGGTGAAGTTTGGTATCAGACACGCACCCCCATAAACACCGCCAACCACCGCTGCTGCCGCCCCCCGGCCGCTGTCCGGTGGAAATCCGGCCAAACGGTTTGTACCAAGAATCAACAAGAAATCGACGACCGTATTCAAAATTGCCACCACGTCCACATAGATTTGCACCTTGCCACCTCCAAAGCACCGCACCTGTTACGGTTTCCAGTATACCCGTGTGAACCGGAAAATTTACTCGAATGGGATTTAGAGTCTGCAGATAAAAATCTCCCAAAGCTGAATCCGTTCCTTCCGATGTGGGACAAGATGCAAAAAAGCGGCAGCCGATTCTCTCGGCTGCCGCTTGCGTCTGTCGATTATTTTTCCTCACGGATGATGCTGCGGATATTTTTCTCCGCCTTATGCCGGGGCGTCATCACTTCATGACCACAGCCCAGACACTTCAGACGAAAGTCTGCTCCGGTGCGAAGCACCTCCCAGCGCTTTTCACCGCAAGGATGAGCCTTCTTCATCACAAGAACATCATGTAACTGAATATCCATTGCTTACCTCTATTTCTTGATGGCATCCCAATACTGCTTTGCAGATTGCTCCAGCTTGTTGGGGCCATACTCGTAATACTGTGTTCCAACCAGATCATCCGGCAGGTACTGCTGCTGTACCCAGTGATTCGGGAAGTTGTGGGGATATTTATAGCCCTGTTCCCGCTCCTGGGTGTAGGTATCCGCATGCATGTTCTGCAGCTGGCGGGGGAAGCCAAGACCTCTGCCCTTCTTCACATCAGCCAGTGCAGCATCCAAGGCAATATGGCCGGAATTGGATTTCGGACTGGTGGCCATAAGAACTGCCACATCGCCCAAAGGAATCCGCGCCTCCGGCATACCCAATTTCAGCGCCATATCGACGGCTGCATTGACAATGGTGATGATCTGCGGGAATGCAAGACCCACGTCCTCCGCCGCAATAACCATCAGACGGCGGCAGGCCGCCTGCATCTGACCTGCTTCCAGCAAACGAGCCAGATAATGGCAGGCCGCATCGGGGTCGGAGCCACGGATGGACTTCTGCAGGGCAGAAAGCAAATCGTAGAAATTATCACCATCCCGGTCTGCCCGCAGAGCGCTCTTTTGAGAAACCGCCTTGGCATCTTCCATGGTCAGCTTCAGTTCGCCATTGTTGGCGCTGCCGGCGGAAAACAGCACCTCTACCGCGTTCATAGCCTTGCGCAGGTCACCGCCGCAGGCACCGGCAATATACTCCAGAGCACCATCCGCCGGAACGGCAGTCAGTGCCGTGCGCTGTTCCATGTAAGCAACGGCCCGTTTGACCGCCTTCAGTGCAGCAGGTGCGTCAATCTGCTTAAACTCAAAGATCGTAGAACGGCTTAAGATCGCATTGAACACATAGAAATAGGGATTTTCCGTGGTGGATGCGATCAAGGTGATCTTACCATTTTCGATGTGTTCCAGCAGACTTTGCTGCTGCTTTTTGTTAAAGGACTGGATCTCATCCAGATACAGCAGAATACCGTTGGGTGACATGAAGGTGTCCAACTGGGAGACAATCTCCTTGATATCCGCCGTGGATGCGGTTGTTGCGTTGAGCTTATAGAGCGTACGGTTCGTCTGCTGGGCAATGATGTTGGCAACGGTGGTTTTACCGGTACCGCTGGGACCGTAGAAAACCATGTTGGGCACATTGCCGGAGTCAATCAGGCGGCGCAGAATGGCGCCCTCCCCCAGAATATGCTCCTGTCCAAAAACTTCATCCAGTGTTGTGGGCCGCAGCAGGTCGGCCAAAGGCTGGTACATATGCAGCCCTCCTTTGCATTTTACTTAGTATAGCATACCTTTTCTAAAATTGCACTACTTATTTTCATTATTTTCGAACTTTCTTTCGAAAATATATCCCCTCCCGTTTGGGAGGGGATGATTTCAGAATGTGCAAACGTCCGGTTCTGCAGGTGCTGCGCCCTGTGTCACTTCAATGGCGGTCAGGACGGGGCCAACATCACCCTTGTACAGACGGTGCTTCTCCGCGCTGATTTTCGCGGTAACCATGACCCAACTTCTGGATTCCAGCATTTTTGCACCGGCAAAACGGCAGGGAATGCCGCAGAATTCAATATCCTCCACGCAGCAGGTCATCACAAACCGGCCGGGAGCGAACATGCCTTCCTTCTCACGGCGAAGCATGGCAACCTGCGCCTTGAAGAGAACGGTCTTACCTTCGTACTTCAAAGGCTCTTCGGTAACATCGCGGTACCAGAGGGCATAATCATCATCTTTCACTTCGATCACGGGAGCGTTGATGTCGAAAGGCAGCGGATCAATCACATCGTCGAAGGCAGTGGTGCCGTCGGTGTAATCATACAGAATGTCGATCTTGCGGTTGGCTGCACGGGCAATCTTGTGCAGCGGCATGGTGTCTTCGCCCTTTTCCAGGCGGTTAAAAACCACCATCTGAGCGCCCACCAGCTTGTCCATCACCAGATTGCGCATATTGGCATTGTAAGCCATGAAAGTGGTGGAATCGGCAAACATGACCTCCTGCGCCACAGCCCAGTCATCGGGGAAGCGCATATACAAGTCTCCCACCTGCTGCATGCCGTTCAGTTCTGCCACAACGCGCTCGGCTTTGTACTTCTTAGCCAGTGCTGCCAGTTCCTTGGTGGTAACCGTCTGCTGGTCCAGAACTTCCTGATAGACGTTCTTATAGGGATAGGTGGAAGAATCAAATTCCTCCTCGCCCTCTTCAAATACCAGCAGCAAGGTGCGCTCGCCGGCATTGAAACGCTCATCTTCCAGGGTTTCCTGAATGAATTTGGTCTTTCCGGAATCCAGGAATCCGGTAAATACATAAACAGGGATCTGCTGCATAATTTACACTCCAAACAGTTCCGCCACACCGGCTTCGTCCAGATTTGCGCCGATCACGCACAGCTTGCCGTTGATGTCGGCACTGCCTTCGCGAACGTTGATTTCCATGGGAACCATATCGAAATGGATCCAGCTGCCGTCCACGCAGGGCAGGATGCCCTTGGCACGCAGAACCATGCCGTAAGCACCGGAATCCAGTTCCTGCAGAGCTTTCTCAATGGCAGCACGTTCGAACTTCTTGTGGGTCTCGCGGCCCCAGGAAGTAAATACCTCATCAGCATGGTGATGGTGATGGTCGTGGTGATCGTGACCGCAGGAGCAGTGTTCACCGTGTTCATGATGGTGATGATGCTCCTCATGATGGTGGCCGCAGCAGCACTCATGATCGTCATGGTCATGGTGATGATGCTCGTGCTCCTCGTGATGGTGGCCGCAGCAGCATTCATGATCGTCATGGTCATGATGATGGTGGTGATGTTCCTCCTCAGCCAAACGCTCCATCTCCAGCTTTGCCAGTTCTGCTGCCAGGGTTGCCTTGCCCTCCATGGCATGAATCAGCTGCTCGCCGGTCAGTTCAGCCCAAGGGGTAGTCACAATCGTTGCCACATCATTATGCTGGCGAATCAGGGCAATGCCTGCATCCAGCTTGGCCTGTGCTGCGGAATCGGTACGGGAGAGAATGATGGTGGAAGCGGTTTCAATCTGGTTATTGTAGAACTCACCGAAGTTCTTCATATAGACCTTGATCTTGCCGGCATCCACAACGGCAACGGTATAGCCCAGCGTCACATCCTCACCTGTGACCTTGTTGACGGCACCGATCACATCGGACAGCTTGCCGACACCGGAGGGCTCGATGATCACACGGTCAGGATGGTACTGCTCAATAACCTGAGCCAGCGCCTTGCCGAAGTCACCCACCAGACTGCAGCAGATGCAGCCGGAGTTCATTTCGGTAATGTTGATGCCCGCATCCTGCAGGAAACCGCCGTCAATGCCGATCTCACCGAACTCGTTCTCGATCAGCACTAACTTCTGGCCCTTGTAGGCCTCGGAAATCATTTTCTTAATCAGGGTTGTTTTACCGGCACCCAGAAAACCGGAATAGATATCAACTTTTGTCATAGAAAACACCTTCTGTACATAAATTATCAGGATATAGTATACCACCGAAATACAACCCTGACAAGATAAAAGATGTAAATTCTTTCTGTCGGCGGCATAGGATGCCATGAGGTGATTCTTATGCCATACCGCATTACATATGGTCCAGCCATCGTGCCTTCCGGTCAAAACCTGGACAAGCCCTCCCGGTTACGGCTCCTGACCGCCGTGTGGCTGATGGTATTTTCTCTTCTGGTCCGAACATTCTTTCCCGCAGGCTGCGCACAGCTTCGCACCATGTTGCTGCCCGACCCGCAAAACATTACGCAGGAAGCACTGGGCTGCTTTATGTCCGAGCTGCGAAACGGAGAACAGTTCGGGGACGCTCTATATGTTTTCTGTAAAGAAATTATTTCTCATGACCCGGCAGTATCCGGTTGAATGCACGGTTTCTGCCGCAGGCTGTATCGGTGGCGCACTTATGATCCTCGTTCTGCCGCTTCCGTGGCTGTGTGCAGTTATCCTTGCAGCGACGATCCATGAGAGTTGCCACCTGATCCTCCTGAAGCTTTGCGGTGTTTCCGTGCATCGTATCCGGATTGGAATCCATGGCGCCGCCATTGAAACAGCGGCGCTCTCCCCTGTTCAGGAACTGCTCTGCGCTGCTGCCGGCCCTGCGGGAAGTCTTCTTTGTCTTGTGTTTGCGAAAATCTTCCCGGCACTTGCTTTATGCGCTCTTGTGCAGGGGATCTATAATCTGCTCCCTGTCTATCCGCTGGATGGGGGCAGGATTGTGCGTTCTATGGCAACGCTCCTGATACCGCGATACACGGAAAGAATCTGCCGCGCTGTTTCAGTATGTACTGTCATCTTGATTAATCTGATTTGTGCGGTTCTGTATTTGAGAACAGCCCTGCCCTGTTTCCTCTTAATCGGTGGCTATTTTATACTCACCGCCACCCTTTGCAGAAAAACTCCTTGCAAAGACAGCAGTTATTGAGTACAATATAGCTGAAATTCTGCAAAGAGGGAAAACTATGACGGAACTGATACAACGAATCCTGCCCAGCGTCCAGAAACCTGCACGCTACACCGGCGGTGAATTTAATGAAATCAAAAAAGATTTGAACGACGTGCGTGTGCGTGTTGCCTTCTGCTTTCCCGACACCTACGAAATCGGTATGTCCAATGTGGGCATGCGGATCCTGTATGGTGTCATGAACGAGATGGACGGCATCTGGTGCGAGCGCGTCTTCGCTCCCTGGGGCGATATGGAAAAGGCCATGCGGGATCATCATCTTCCCCTTTGGGCACTGGAAAGCCAGTCTCCTGTGAAGGATTTTGATATGATCGCCTTCACCATCGGCTACGAGATGGCTTATTCCAATATTCTGAACATGATGAATCTGGCGGGCATTCCACTTCATGTCAAGGATCGGCAGGGTCTTAAGAACATCGTCTTTGCCGGCGGTGTCTGCACCTTCAACCCGGAGCCTTTGGCTGACTTCTTCGACTTTTTCTCCCTCGGTGAGGGCGAGGACAGCACCGTGGAAATCGTGTCGCTGTATGACCGCGCCAAGGCTGAGGACTGGACGAAAGAGGCATTCCTTGCGGAAGTCGCGAAAATCCCCGGTGTTTATGTGCCCAGCTTCTACCGCCATGAGTACAACGAGGACGGCACTCTGGCTGCCATCGTGCCTTTGAACGGTGCTCCTGAAAAGATCACCAAGCGGATCATTGAAGATCTGGACAATGCCTACTGGCCTACCAAGATGATCGTACCTTCCACGGAAATCGTTCACGACCGCGCCAATCTGGAAGTGTTCCGAGGCTGTATCCGCGGCTGCCGCTTCTGCCAGGCCGGCTTCAGCTGCCGCCCGGTACGCAAGAAGAGTCCTGAGGTGCTCTACCGTCAGGCTGTGGAAACCATGGAAGATTCCGGCCACAACGAAATCACCCTGTCCAGCCTTTCCACTTCTGACTATCGGGGTCTGAAGGAACTGACCGATGCCCTGATTCCCTACTGCGAAGCGAACCGGATCAACCTCTCCGTGCCTTCCCTTCGCGCGGACAACTTCTCCCGTGAACTGATGGAAAAGCTGCAGACCGTCCGTAAGAGCGGTCTGACCTTTGCACCGGAAGCCGGTACCCAGCGCCTGCGCGATGTGATCAACAAGACCCTGACCGAGGACGAGATTCTCAATACCTGTTCCCAGGCTTTTGAGGGCGGCTGGAATAACGTCAAGCTGTACTTCATGCTGGGTCTGCCCACGGAAACCGATGAGGACGTTCTGGGCATTGCCGATCTGGTCTACAAGGTCATTCAGGCATGGAAGGAACACGCCACCAACAAAAAGCGCGGTCTGCGCGTTCATGTGGCCACCGCATACTTCGTTCCCAAGCCCCACACACCCTTCCAGTGGGAACAGCAGATCACACCCGATGAATACCTGCGCCGCTGCAGATTGCTAAAGTCTCATTTCTACTCCAAGTCCATCGAATACAACTACCACGCACCGGACCTGAGCCGTCTGGAAGCAGTCTTCGCCCGCGGTGACCGCCGCCTTGGTCCCGTCATCGAGGAAGCTGTGAAAAACGGTGCCAGACTGGACGGTTGGGATGAGTATTTCAACTATTCCTGCTGGTTCGATGCTCTGAATACCTGCGGCATTGATGCGGACTTCTATACGACCCGCGGCTTCGGTGAGAATGAGGTTCTTCCTTGGGATACCATTGATGTGGGTATCAACAAAAAGTTCCTGCTGCGTGAGCGCAAGCGCGCCTATGAGTCCAAGGTTACCCCCGACTGCCGCGAAGGCTGTGCCGGCTGTGGTGCCAATTGCCTGCTGAAGGAGGTGGCCTGCGATGCCTAGAATCTGGTTTGAGAAAAAAGGCAATGCTGTCTGGATCTCCCATCTGGATCTGATGCGTTTGTTCCAGCGCGCCTTCAAGCGTGCCGGTCTTCCCCTGACCCATACACAGGGCTTCAATCCCCGCCCCTCTGTATCCATCGCACTTCCGCTGAGCGTGGGTGTGGAAAGCTGCTGCGAGCTGTTGGATTTCGATCTGGATGGCGATAAGGTTGCAAACCGCATTGTTCGCGGCAAGCTGAACGATTATCTGCTGCCCGGTATCCGGGTCATTAAGGTCTACGATAACGGCCAGAAGATCAAGAATCTGGCGCTGCTGGACACCATCGTCACCATGGAATATGATGCAGGTGTTCCCGCAGATGCTGTTGCAAGGCTGACCGAATTTTTTGCACAGGATGAAATTCTTGTAGAAAAGAAGACAAAAACCAATGGCATTCAGGATCAGAACATCGTGCCCATGATCAAATCGCTGGAAGTTGCACAGACTGATGACAACACCGTCCAGCTGAAGGCACGTGTCTGCTGCCAGAACCCGACGCTGAATCCCATGCAGCTGCACGGTGCAGTGGTTCGCCACCTGCCGGAACTCGCTCCCGACTTCGCAAAATGCGAACGCGTGGAGCTCTACGATATTGACGGAAACATTTTCAGATAAAGGAGAATCCGACCTATGGATGAAAAGAATATCATTTTGGAAGAATGCCCCTGCTGCCGTGGCAACGGCCTGATTGTGCATGAAGGCGGCTGGAACGTACAGGTGGAATGCGCCGACTGCGGCTCCCACACTGTTTACCTCGATTATGAAAACGAGGAAGAAAAGGCAGAAGCTGTTGCCGGTGTGGTGCGCCTGTGGAATCTGGGCAAGGTTATCAAGCAGAATATTGGCGAATAAGCATATCCCCCGGAATTTCCGGGGGATTTCCATTATTCTCTTGACAATCACAGGAAAACTCATTATAATGATTTGGTCTATCGGGGCATGGCGAAGTTTGGTATCGCGCTTGGTTCGGGTCCAAGAGGCCCCGGGTTCGAATCCCGGTGCTCCGACCAAATAAGAAAGTCCACCCACTGGGTGGGCTTTCTTATTTGGATGGGCAGTGGATTCGAAAGGCCGGCACCAGTGCGCACACTGGTGTAAAAATTGAGAGCTGGCGAGCAATTTTTAGGCCGTGGGAGAATCCATTGATCCCAAGATGCATCCCGTAGGGATGTAGATGGGATCAATTCCGACATTCACTTCACTGGCGCAAATGCAACGAATCCCGGTGCTCCCATTGAAACGGTATTCTCACCATATAAATCCATTAATCCTAAGATATATCCCAGAGGGATGTACACTGGATCAATTCCGACATCCACTCCATAGGAGGCATCATGATGTTAAATAAGATTAAAAATTTCATCGCAAAAGAAACGGTCCTCTTCGTTGCGGCGGCTTGTGCCGTTTTGACTATGTTCATCGTCCCGCCGGACCGGGAATACCTGCATTACATTGATTTCCGCGTTCTGTGTCTGCTGCTGTGCCTGATGGCCGTGGTTGCAGGTCTGAAAGCAATCGGCATTTTCAATTGGCTGACGTATCAACTGCTGCGTCAAATTCGCAGCGGCCGTATCTTAAGTGTGACACTGGTGCTGCTGCCCTTCTTCTGCTCCATGTTCGTTACCAATGATGTGGCATTGATTATCTTTATTCCCTTTACCCTGATGCTGCTGGAACAGCTGGGATGCAGAAATCAGATCATTCCTGTGACCGTTTTCCAGACCATTGCCGCCAACCTTGGCAGCATGGCTACACCCGTGGGCAATCCTCAGAATCTCTATCTGTATGCTTTCTACAACATGAGCATCGGTAACTTCTTCTCCGTCACCCTGCCCCTGACCGCCGTCAGTCTGGTTGTCCTTGCCCTGACTTCCATCCCCTTGCTGCCCCGTGAACTGCCGCAGCAGCAGCTGGAGCACGCCGGTATCAAGAGTATTAAGGAACTTGTGATCTATCTTGCTCTGTTTGTTCTGTGTCTTTTGACCGTTTTTAGAGTAATTCCCTATCCCGTCACAACCGTCGTCACGGTGCTTGCACTGCTGATTGTTGACCGGAAGCTGCTGAAAGAAATCGACTATATGCTGCTGCTTACTTTTGTCTGTTTCTTTACTGTTTCAGAAAATCTGGGTCGCGTGGATGCGATCCGCAGCTTCCTGCAGCAGCTGCTGCAGGCAAATGCGCTGCTCACTGCCGTCGGCACCAGTCAGGTGATCAGCAATGTACCCGCCGCGGTGGTTCTGTCCGGTTTTACGGATCAGTGGCACCATATGCTGGCCGGCGTCAATATCGGCGGTCTGGGTACGCCCATCGCCTCTCTTGCCAGTCTGATAACCATGAAATTCTACATGCGCTGGCCCGGTGCAAAGATCATGCGCTTCCTTGGTTACTTTATGGTTGCCAATGCCGCCGGTCTTGTAATTCTGCTGCTGTTTGCGCAGTTTATTTGATATCCGTGGCATTTCTCTGTTTTTCGACATTGCGTTTCTGCTAAACTGGTAACAGGCAGAATACATCCCCCATATGCGACACTGCCAAAGCGCCGCCCCGGCTCTCCCCCGGGACGGCGCTTTTCTTATTCCACCGGAATCAGCAGCATCCGGTTTTCCTGTTTTTCCGCAGTCAGATTGTTAGCACGGCGGATATCCGCTACCGTTGAGCCGGTGCGCTTTGCCATTTCCCAGAGGGTTTCTCCGTCAGGTCTGCAAAGAATCAGCGATGGCCGCGCGGGGTCTCTTTCCCGCTCCGGACCGATCTCCAGCCCTGTCACCATCGGCATCCCTTGTGCAGCGAACGTGTGCAATTGAAGCACATATTGGCCGGACAGGCTCATCTCATCCATACCTGCAATCGCCTGCGCATTCTGCATCTGCACCAAAAAGACCATATTGGCAGCAGGATCCGCCGGAAGCTGCATATTCTCCTCCCAGCGTGCCATGCTGCCTTGCAGGCTTCCGTCAGGGGCATAGTAGATTACCTGAAACTGCCCGGTCAGATCCAGCATCACCTTGTCACCATTTCTCGACTGGCGGGGGAAATCCGGCAGGAACGTCAGGTCTGCAGTCTCTCCTGTAACTCCCGGAAGCTGCTGACGGACAGAAATATTCTCCGCCCGGTTCTCCAGCATCACAGGAAGTTCCAGATCCGCCATTTGAAGCTCCACGTCCCGTTGTGGACTGTAAGCGTCCTCCGTCAGCTCCGCAAGGAACCGGTCACTGATCAAATATTGTGCAACCATACCGCATTTGAGCCGCAGCTGATTGCCTTCACCTTGTGTCAGTTCCAGACTGGTAATACCCATCAGCACATCTGCCAGTGCTTCTGTACCGTAGATTTCTTCCAACTGTGCATACTGAGAAATGGCCATTTCCAGATCCGCCCCATGGATTTTTCCTTCCGGGCAGCGGTAGACCATATGGAGTTTTCCGATTCCCCTGAGGATCACCTTATCCCCAGCCACACGTTTTTCCTGCAATTGCGGCTCCATCGTATAAGCGAGCAGTTTTTCAATTTCTGCGGCACCGGCCGGTAAGGAGAGATCTTCATCGATCAGGAATGTCTTTTCTCCTGCCTCCTTCGGCAATCGGATGGGATACGTGTTTTGCAGCACCTGAATATCATCGGGCAATTCTGTCGGCGCATAGACCTCTGCGCTCATGGGTGACAGTGCTTCTCCCAGAGCGGCAAGAGATGCCCGTACCATTATTTTTCTTACCGAAACGCATCTGCTGTCCACAAACCGCAGCAAAGGGCAGACACGAATGGGGCCTTCCCGATTCTCGCCGGCCAGTTCCCATTTTAGCTGGAAAGGCATCCATGTATCAACGCAGCGGGGCTGGGTGCCATCCTCCGGTACATACAGGGTCCAGACCATGATGCCGCCGGATACGCATACCTGATCACTTTGCCATTCCTTGCTTCTGAGAACAATCTGCCCCCAGGATGCCACCACCCGGCCAATATCGGGCATTCCATCCGTCAGCCGCACTTCCTGGGTCAGCTCTGCACTGCGGACTTCCCGTACAGCCGCCGTCAGGCACCGGCAGGTTTCGCTCTTAAATTGCAATTCCATCGAATCACTCCTTGTATGTGTTGCTACCAAAGCATATTCATACCGGGACAAGTTTATGCCACTATTTTCTGCGCAACCCACCGCAGCCTAGAAACACAAACACAATACCGCCACAGGAGCAAACAAACCACGACTCCAGACAGTGACCGATCATCAGCCCCAAGCCAAAACCCAGCATAACACAGCCCAGCAATTGCTGTCTTCTGCACATAAAAACACCCCCTGCACAGCTTATGCAGGGGGTATCTTGTATTGAACTGTTTTCTCAGCGCGCGTCCAGAAGTTCCTTACAGGCAGAAAGAACCTTACTCAGAATCGGAACACAGGTAGAGCTGCCGTAACCACCGTTTTCCACCACGGCAATGAATGCCAGCGGATATTCTTCGTCCATGACGAAGCCGGCAAACATGGCATTGGGCTCCAGATCGCCGCCAAGCTCACTGGTACCGGACTTGCCGCAAACGGTCATATCCGGGAATTTGTTGGCGCCGTAGATGGAAACCACATTGTTGCGCAGATACTCCTGCAGCGTCTGGGCAACCTTCGCAGACATGACACGGTCGGACATAACAGGTTCTGCTTCGTAGGCGATCTCACCCTGTGCTGTCACGTGGCTGACAACATAAGGCAGTGCTGCCTTGCCGCCACCTGCCACCATGCCCATAAAGGTCATATAGCGACAGGGATTGATCTGATCCGTATACTGGCCAATCGCACTCCATGCCAATTCCACCGGCGCGGCATGGGACAAGTCGTAGTTACCGGAAGCGGTAGTCACACCGTCAAATTGCAGCGGCTTTACAACGCCAAACCGATCCACATACTTCTGCATATTGTCCTTGCCCACCAGCGCCGCAATCTGTGCAAAGGAGCAGTTACAGGAACGGGCCAACGCTTCTTTCAGGTTCAGCTTTCCGTGGGCCCGTTCGCAGGTGACCTTATCGATACCGTACTCATAAATGCCGGTACAGGTAAAGGTCTTGTCCAGAATGTTATCCACACTGTCCAGTGCGGCCGCTGTGGTCACCACCTTGAAAATGGAACCGGGTATATAGGACGACTGCACAAAACGATTGAGATATATTCCCTCGTATGCGCCGCTGGTATCCCCTTCAATGTCAGGCACATTGTCGGGATCATAGGTGGGTGTCGTGACTGCACAAAGGATTTCACCGGTTTTATAGTTATAAACCGCCACAGTTCCCTTCCGGTCGCCCATGGCCTCCAGAGCGGTTGTCTGCACCTTGGACGACAGGGTCAGCACAGCCGCACCGGCATCGCCACCGTAGGAATACAGGCCTTCCACAACGTTGTAGCCGGTCATTTCCTTGGCATAGTGGGCAATGGCAGGCGCACTGATACTGCCGTTGCGGTCACCCAGCCAGTGCAGGGTGGAAAGGCGCACGGCTTTGTCCGGTGAATAGGCCCGTTTTTCCGTGATATCCAGCAGCAGCTTGCCGCTGCGGTCATAAACTTGTCCGCAGCCGATGTTGCTGCTGTTGTAAATATGGGGAGAGCCGGCAGAGACGATCCACTGATCCGCCTTCGTGAAATACTCGTAGATGAAAAACATCAGGCCGCCTACCAGCGCAATCACCAGAAACAGGATGGCCGATGCGCGTTTTGTGACTCTATTCATCGGCATCCCCCTTTACTTTTTTCGCAAGACGCACAGCAAAGCTGGCATTCTGGCGGGTATCCGCCGCCTTGATGAACGCAAGCAGACCCCATGCGCCAATCATACTGGAACCGCCGTTGCTGAGGAACGGGAATGTAACACCGGTCAAAGGAAGTATATCCACCGTGCCAAGGCAGTTGAGAATTACCTGCGTCAGCATAATGGCGGATGCAGTACAGGCACCAATGGCATAAAAACTACTGCGTGCCATGGATGCACTGCGCAGAGAAAACAGTGCCAGCGCCACAATGCTCAGCACCAGCATTGATGCCATAATGAGGCCCCATTCTTCCGAAATAGATGCAAAAACGATATCGGAATCCGCAGCGAAGACATTCTTCAGCAGGCCGCGTCCTGCACCGAGGCCCAGAAGACCGCCGGATGCGATGCACATGATGGCACGGGTCTGCTGGAAACCCAGGCCAAAAGGATCTTCCCAGATGTGGCGCCAGATGGTAAAGCGTCGCAGCGCGTGGGGCGCGATTTTCACCGCAATGACACCGGCAAAGCCCAGGGCCGTACAGGCAAGACCAACCGTACCGACACTGCCGGAACGCATGTACGCAATCATCAAAAATGCCACAAAGAAGATCAAGGCGGTACCAAAGTCGTTCATCAGGGCAAGGCAGCCGCAGATTGCAATGGAATAGACGATGAACAGGAAAAGGTTGCGTTTATTCATCAGCCGGTCCATAGCCGAAGCACCCGCATAGACAAAGCAGACCTTGCTCAGCTCCGAAGGCTGCAGCGTCATACCGCCAATGACCACCCAAGCCTTGGCACCGTAAGTTTCTGTGCCAAACAGAAGTGTGAACACCAGAAAGCCGATGCCCAGAATCACAGCCAGATACCGGAACTTCTTGGCGCGCTCCAGATCGCGCATGGACCAGCCAACGATGAGAAATACCAAAATGCCCAGCATCATGGCAAATAGCTGTTTATTGGCTTCTGCGGGCTTAATGGAAGCCAGCGCCGCCATACCCATGGTGCAGAGGAAAAATGCAACCGTTTCCACTTCAAAGGCGCTGCGCCGGATAATGCCATAGAAAATTAGCAGCACCCACTGGCAGACAAGAATACCGCCAAACCCCTGAATGATGGACGGGAAATGATCCGGATTTCCGCCCAGCAGGAAGCCGATGCAGCAAAGACACTGGAAAATCGTCAGAATCAGCAGGTTCGCAACACTGTCAAAACCGCTGGCCCCCTTGGTGCGCAGCTGTGCCTGCAAGGATTCCTGCCGCTTCGTGATGGGCACGAGGGTCATATCCAACCCGCCGATGTTGATCACATCGTCTTCTTCCAAGGCGCATATCTTGACGCGCTGACCGTTGACCATGACACCGCCCTTGGAGTTGGCATCTGTGACAGTCCAACTGCCATCGTCATAACGGGTCAGAACCGCGTGATTGCGGGAGACCGTGGAGAAATCGATACGGACGTCACTGGATTTACTTCGGCCGATGACGTTTTCCCAATGGGTCAGGGCATGTTGAGAGCCGTCCGCCATGTGCAGCCATGCCCAGATTTCCGGCTCGCGCTTAAAAAACAGCAGCGGTTTCAGGCAGCGCCACAGCAAAATGAATGCCAGAATCGGCGCGGCATAACGCAAAAAGCTGATATAGACATCCAGATATGTATCTTTTGCCTGTGTCAGCATCGTAATTAGCTCTTCCACGTCATCACCTCCGTTTCTTAGTATTCTTATAAAATGACATAAATATTGCCGCCTGTCAAATGAATAAATCTTTAAGATTACAGACTGTGCAGCAGTGCGATTTCCCGCCCATAGCCGGGCAATTCATTGGGCGTTTCCAGAATCATCGGCAGTCCCATCAGCGCCGGATGGTTCACAATGGTCTGGAAAGTTGTCTCACCCAGACTGCCGGAACCGATACATTCATGGCGGTCCTTATGGCTGGCAAAGGGGTTCTTGGAATCGTTCAGATGCAGTGCCTTCAGTTTGTCAAGACCAATAATCCGGTCAAATTCGGCCAGAACACCATCCAAGTCGTTCACAATATCGTATCCGCCGTCATAGACGTGGCAGGTATCAAGACATACACCCACACGGTCGCTTCCAACCGCATCGATAATCGCTTTCAGCTCTTCGAACCTTCCGCCGATTTCGCTGCCCTTTCCGGCCATGGTTTCCAGCAGCACCGTCACGGGATAAGCCGGCTCCAGTGCCTTGCGCAAAGCGGCAGAAATATAGTCAATGCCCGTGTCCACACCCTGTCCCACGTGACTGCCGGGGTGGAAGTTGTAATACTGACCCGGAAGTGCGGCCATGCGGCGCAGGTCGTCACAAAGGACACTGCAGGCAAAATCGCGGGCCTGCGCATCCGCGGTACACAGATTCATGGTATAGGCACCATGGGCTACCAGCGGGCCAAAGTGACCATCGCGCAGCAGTTCCACCGCCTTTGCCGCATCGGCCGGATCTTCGGCTTTTGCTTTGCTTCCCCGGGGATTGCGTGTGAAGAACGCAAATGTGTTGGCTCCAATGCTTTGCGCTGTCCGCACCATAGCCGCGTAGCCGTTTGTTGCCGACAGATGACATCCAATATAGCGCGTCATGCTTACACCTCCTTTAAAAGATAAGTATAGCATATTTATAGCGCAATTGCAAATGCTGACCGCGAGAATGAAAGAATTGACAATTCACGTGCTACAGGATATAGTCTAATGAAAGAAGAAACTCCCGCCAAAATGGCGGGAGTCTGATCATCAAGCGATTCCAAAGGTTTCAAAGAGGCCGTTCCAGATTTCCTGATAGTTCAGCGCCTTTTCAGCCGGTGCCATGGCAGTCAATACATAGTGGTAATTTCCGTCATCGAGAATCTCTGCGCGTCCAACCTGCTCTCCGAAATCCGTTGCAGCAGTCCAGACGAATGCATAGGAGCGGCAATCTCCGGAATTCGTTTCCATGACGGTCAGTTCGTCACTGCCGAAACCACAGACTTGACGAATTGTTGCGTCCAGGTCACCGGATTCCAGCGTCTGAACCGCCACATCGTAGCCATTGCACAGATATAGCGTCCTGCCGTCGGACTCCATGGCCGGAAGCAGTGTTTCCTCCGGTAACGTCAGCAGGATTTCACGGGGCTGCGCCACAACCTGCATAACCATTTCATCGGCTACGGTTTCGAAGGTTTCTTCCGCCCCGCATCCACACAGCAGAAGCATCACCAGCAGTATCACAAGTTTTTTCATACCATCCCTCCAGAAAGGAAAATCAATATGACTGAACATCTCGTCCTTTTGTACCTGATCATAGTCAATGCAGCAGCCTTCCTGCTTATGCTTGCGGACAAGCTGAAAGCAAAGCGCGGTGCATGGCGGATTCCGGAAGCGACCTTGATGGGCATAGCTGCCATCGGCGGCAGCGTCGGTGCACTTGCCGGTATGTATCTTTTCCGTCACAAAACCAAGCATATCAAGTTCACACTTGGCATCCCCGTAATTCTGATTGGGCAGATTGCATTGGTCATCTGGCTGACAGCATAAGATAAACCCGGACAAATGTCCGGGTTTTGATGTTTACATTGGTGTAATCAGCATAAATGTGGTCACAATGGTACTGATGCCCAGTATCGCCAACAAAACGATGGTACCGGCGCAGCTGAAATAACAGCCAACATAGGCGCCGATCATTTTCTCCTGCCGCAGCCATGCGGCGATTTTTTCGCGCTTAGCAATCATCAGGATAATCGCCGCCACAGTGAAAGCCAGAATGATGCCCCAGACGATCAGGTTGGTCGTCTCGTTCGGTAGTCCGCCCAGCAGACGATAGAGCAAATCACCCAGCACCAAATTATTGATCATGTGCAGCACCATCGCCCAGAGGATATTGTATTCGGCCGCCACGTAACCCAGCACCAGACCTACCACAAAGGCATAGGGTGTCTGAATCAGATTACCATGGAACAGGCCAAAGGTAAAGGATGATACAAAAATTGCAAACTTCTTACCGAAGGGCAACATGGATCGCTGAATCAGTCCGCGGAACAGGATTTCCTCCGTAATCGGGGCGAGGATACCTGCATAGAGGAACATGCTGAAATTATCGGGGTCAATCTGCAGACTTTCCATGCCTTCGACAATGGAATAACCGAAGGGATTCAGCATCAATTCCAGAATGGTGGAACCTAATTGGAATACCATCTGTCCAGCAAGGAAAACTGACAGGATTACAAAGAAATCACCGGTTTTCATCGGTGCACCCTTTGCAAAAACCTCTTCCCTCAAATAGCGCGGTTTCTTCCAGATCAGCAGGATCAGGAATCCAACCACTGCGGCGAGGAAATATCCCCAGCCACTTTCAGCTGATTGCATTACAGACCTTTCAATCGCGTCAAAGTCTCCTGAAATCGCACCCTGCAACAGACTGATCACAGTTTCTGCTACCATCCAGCCGATAACCGCCACATTCATGATCCCATAGTAGATCAGCAAGGCCCAGCCGGTGGTGCTCATGCGGCGTTTGATGTCCTTTCTTGCTATTTTCCACTGTTCATAGGTGAGTTCCATCAGCATTCCTCCTTGATGGCACAAATCACAGCCTCTGCAGACTGAATACCATCAATGGCCGCAGACATAATACCGCCGGCATAACCCGCACCTTCGCCGCAGGGATAGAAGCCTTTCAGCTCCGACTGGCGGTCTTCTCCACGAATGATACGCACCGGAGAGGAGCTTCTGGTTTCCGGTGCAGTCAGCACCGCATCAGCACCTGCAAAGCCGGAAAGATTGCCATCCAGCAGTGGCAGTGCCTGCTTCAGGCTGCGGCAGATTTTCTCCGGCAGAACATCGTTCAGATCCGTCCAAACCACACCGGGGCGGTAGGTAGGCTGGATTTCGCCCGCGCCTTCGCTGGGTCGGTTTGCAAGAAAATCACCTACACGCTGAGCAGGAGCCTTGTAACTGCCGCTGACCTTGTAGGCAGCTTCCTCAATATCGCGCTGCCATTTCATGCCGCCCAACGTACCCTCATAGGGAAACTCTTCGGGATTCACAGTCACCAACAGCGCTGCATTGGCATTCTCACCGTCGCGGTCAGCATAGCTCATACCATTGGTGACCACACGCCCTTCTTCAGAAGCTGCCGCCACCACATAGCCGCCGGGACACATGCAGAAAGTATACACAGTTCCATCCTCCAGATGCTTGACCAGCTTGTAGTCCGCAGGGGGCAGGACAGGGCTCAGCCGTCCGTACTGGGCAGCATCAATGGTAGTCTGCTTGTGCTCAATGCGCACGCCCATTGCAAAAGGCTTCGGCTCCATGGGGAGCTGCTCCCGATGGAGCATTTCAAAGGTATCCCGGGCGCTGTGACCGATGGCAAAAATGGCATGGTCACAGGGAAGAATCTCTCCGTTTTCCAATTCCAGCGCAGTCAGTCTGCCATTCTCTTTGCGGATACCGGTCACCTGCGTTTGAAAACGAACCTCGCCGCCAAGGCTGATAATCCAGCCGCGGAGATTCTGAACAACCGTCAGCAGCACATCGGTGCCCACATGGGGCTTTGCGTCGTAGAGAATACTCTCCCGGGCACCGCATTTGACAAATTGCTCCAAAATCCAGCCGATTCTGGGATTGTTGACACCGGTGTTCAGCTTGCCGTCGGAAAAAGTGCCGGCACCGCCTTCACCGAACTGCACATTGCTGCGCGGATCCAGCTCTCCGGTCTCCCAGAATTTGCGAACCTTTTCATGGCGGGACTGGGCATCCTCACCCCGTTCCAGCACGATGGGCTTGAGACCTGCTCTTGCCAGAATCAGCGCAGCAAACATGCCGGCAGGGCCGAAACCGACCACCACAGGGCGTTTTTCCGGCTGCACGTCGCACTTTGGCACTTTATAGTAAGAGATTGGAGCAATGCTTGCCCGCTTACAGCCGGATTTGCGAATGATTTTTTCTTCATTGCCATCAATGGCAACATCGACCGTGTAAATAATTTTCACATCCGGCTTTTTCCGCGCATCCACACTGCGTTTGACGAGCTTCAACCCCCGCACTTTCGAGTTGGGAACTTTCAAAAGCTGCGCTGCCTCAAACTGGAGCTGGTTCACGTTATGCTCCGGCGGCAGTGCAATATCTCGAATTCTGATCATGTATTTCCTCCTGCGTTCCTTCCGGCCAGTCTGCCGGAACTCCACGCCCATTGTAAATTATATCCGCCGCAATCACCGTCGATATCCAGAACCTCGCCGCATGCGTAAAGGTTCGGCACACGGCAGCTCTCCATAGTCTGCGGGTCAAATTCCGCTGTGACGATGCCGCCGGCAGTCACCTGTGCTGCATCCATACCCATGGTTTCGGTCAGTTCTGCTTCGAAGGACTTAACCGCACGGCACACTGCTTCGATCTCGTCATCACGAAGGTCTGCAATCTTCCACTTATCCTTGATACCCACGCTCTGGGTCAACACACGGCCGAGACGGTTGTGAAGAATTCCCGTCAGCAGTTCATCCGCATTCCAATTGGTCTGCTTTCTGCGAAGCAGTTCGGTTCGCAGTACATCCATTTCCATGTCAGGCAGGAAATCCATCTTAGCCGTCCATCTGCCGCGTCCCTGGCAGGTATCTCTGGATACTTCAAAAATCACAGGACCGGACAGGCCGTAATCCGTAAACTGCAGTTCGCCGCGGCTCTCCAAGTGCAAATTGCCATCATGGAGAATCTGCACATGGCAATTGGCACGGACGCCTTTCAACGATGCGCAGCCGCCCCAGGAGGATTTCAGCTGCACCAGTGTCGGCCGCAGTTTCGTACACTTGTGGCCAAAGCTGCGCAGCAGCTGGTAACCGGACATGGATCCTCCCAGCTTGGTACCGGCAAGGCCGCCGCAGGCAATAATCAGCTTGTGGCAGAAAATTGCTTCCTCTGCGCTTTCCACATGGAACCCATCTCCGGAAGCTTTTACTTTCTTCACTTCAAATCCCGTCAGCAGCTGAATATTCGGCTTTTCCAAAGCAAAGCGCAGCACATCCACCACGGAATTGGCCTGATCGGAATAGGGATACACACGTCCGGATGCCTCTGCTACCGTATATAGGCCCATGTCACGGAACCAGTTCAGTGTGTCATCCACACTGTAGCGCTGCAATGCCGCAGTGGCAAAAGTCGCATCATCTCCATGGTAGACCGATCCGTTTGCATGAAGATTGGTCAGGTTGCAACGTCCATTTCCGGTGGCCGCCAGCTTTCTGCCCACTCTTGCCTGCCGTTCCATGAGGATGACCTGCGCATTTTCATTTTCCGCTGCGGCCAATGCCGCGGCCATGCCGGAGGCACCGGCACCGATGATTCCGATTACCATAAGTTCACCTGCTTTCTTTCATGGTATTATAACCGATAAAAAACATATTTGCAATAACCTTAAGATGTGCTATAATACTGGCGGTGATAGGATGGATCGCAACAATATTGACAAAATCGCGCAGTCTCCTGAGGATCGGGTGCTGCTTGCAAAGCTGTGGGACAAAATCAATGCCGGTCTGCGGCGGAATATCCCTGCAAATACCTGCTTTTTATCCCCCCGGGAACAGGAAATGGCGCGTTATCTCTTCGGTGAAGAACCGGGCTTGCAATTCTTCGGCGGATATGAGGATGCAGAGCGTAAAATGCTCATTTATCTTCCGGAATATCTGGATGAAGGTTCCCTGTACGAGGAAGATTCTCCCATGGTCTGCCTGCGGGCAACCTATTTTGAAGCGGATACACTAAGTCACCGTGACTTTCTGGGCGCGCTGATGGGCGCCGGCATCGCAAGAGAAACCGTGGGCGATATCTGTGTCGGCACCGGCTGCTGCGACTTCTTCGTCACTGCGGAAATTGCACCGTATATTCTGCAGAATTTTCTGTCAGCCGGAAGAACCAGACTGCATCTGAATCAGGTTTCCCTTTCGGAAGCCAGGATTCCGGAGCCTGAGATTAAGGAGATCAAGGACACGGTTGCTTCCTTGCGGCTGGACAGCGTGGTTTCCTCCGGTTTCCGGATCGGACGCAGCCTTGCCGCCCAGTATATCAGCGCCGGAAAAGCCGCCATTGACGGCCTGCCCTGTGAAAAACCGGATAAAACTGTTACGGAAGGCATGAAAATTTCCATCCGCGGTTTAGGAAAAATCAAGCTTGCATCCGTCAACGGAAAAACAAAAAAGGATCGAATTTCGGTGGTCATACACCGCTATGTGTGAGGTAGAACTATGAACATGAATGAAGTGATCGCCAGAATCAACGAACTGGCAGCAAAGAACAAGGCCGAAGGTCTGACCCCTGAGGAACTGGAAGAACGCGCAAAACTGCGCCGCATTTACATTGACAGTGTCACCGGCAATCTGAAGGGTCAACTGGAAAACACCAGCATTCTCTACCCCGACGGCACCAAAGTAAAGGTTACCCGCAAATAAACTCCTCCGTGTTGTACAGAATCGTGCAACACGGAGTTCTTTTTTCGCCCTTTGTGAAAGGGGTTGAAAATAATGGACAGAATCTGGTACTTCAGTCCGTCCTGTCAGGCAGCAAACATCGGTGTGAACGGTTACGGAAGCGAAAAGGAGCAGATGAACCTGCTTCTGGATGAGATCATTCCCCATCTAGACCGTGCAGGTGTCAGCTTTCACCGGGGCGATGCAGACATGACCATCCAGCAGCGGGCAGCAGAATCCAACAGGATGGGTGCTTTTTTTCATCTGGCGCTGCACTCCAATGCGGGTGGAAAAGGACAGGCCCGCGGTCCTGTTGCCTACTATTACAGTGAAGCAGGAAAAGTCTTCGGCGAAAAGCTTGTGGAAGCTCTGCTTGCAATCGGGCAGGAAAACAACCGGAGCATGAACGTGAAGGAAAACAAAAGCCTGTATGAACTGCGCTGCACACGGGCACCGGCATGTCTGTTTGAGGTGGATTTTCACGACAGCATCGAGGGTGTTGCATTTCTCACAAAGCGGCGCAGCGAGATTGCCGAGGCCATTGCACGGGTAATCATCGAAACGGACGGAAAAACATTCGTTCCCGTCACCGCCGGAGAATATGCAGATCAAGCTGTCAAGCTGGGGCTGTTTCCGCCCGGAACCGATTGGGATGCCCCTCTGACCAAAGACGAAGCCGCCACATTGGCATTAAAGGTTTTGAATCTTTGCAAAAGGGGGTGAATGATATGAAGGATCTGTTCTGTACCGCAGCCGGTTTGATCGGCTCCGCCATCTGCTGGGCTTTCGGCGGCTGGGATGCCGCTATGACCACGCTGGTTGTCTGCATCTGCGTAGATTATCTTTCCGGTAGCATGGTAGCACTGGTGTTCCACAACAGCAACAAGACCGAATCCGGTGCCTACAACTCCGCTTACGGTTTGAAGGGACTGTGCAAGAAGTGCTTGATGCTGCTGTTTGTGCTGGTGGCTACGCAGGTAGACCGGGTTCTTGGGGCTGATTATGTCCGTGACGCGGTTTGTATTGGCTTTGCCGTCAACGAAATACTCTCCATCATTGAGAATCTGGGTCTTGCAGGCATTCCCATGCCGGAAGCAGTCATCAAAGCACTGGAACAATTGCAGAAGAAACCCTGAAGAAAGTGGCGCACAATCCAGTGCGCCATTTTTTTGTTCTTTTCTTTCCGCTTCTTTTCTGCTATAATGGAGAAAATATTGATTACTGGAGGTAGAATATGTCTTTTCTGCCCATTTGCAAACAGGATATGATCGATCGCGGCTGGCAGCAGTGCGATTTCGTCTATGTGTGCGGTGATGCCTATGTGGATCACCCTTCCTTCGGTCATGCCATCATCAGCCGCATTCTGGAGAGCCACGGCTACACCGTTGGTCTCATCCCCCAGCCGGACTGGAAAAATCCCAAGTCCATTGATATTTACGGCAGGCCCCGTCTGGGCTTTCTGGTATCCGGCGGCAACATGGACTCCATGGTCAACCATTACTCCGTCACCAAGCATAAGCGCAAGACCGATGCTTTTACTCCCGGCGGTGTCATGGGCAAGCGCCCCGACTACGCAACGGTAGTTTACTGCAACCTGATTCGACAGACCTATAAAAATGTACCCATTCTGATTGGCGGTATTGAGGCAAGCCTTCGCAGGCTCAGCCACTATGACTACTGGAGTGAAAGCATGAAGCGCTCCATCCTGCTGGACTCTCAGGCCGACCTTCTGATGTACGGTATGGGTGAAAAGTCCATTGTGGAAATCGCGGATGCCCTGAACTCCGGTATGGATGTGAAGGATATTACATGGATCGACGGAACCGTGTTTAAGACTTCCGAACTGGACGAAAGCCTGCCCACCATCGTTTTGCCCTCTTATGATGAACTGAAGACCAACAAGCGTAAATATGCCGAGTCTTTCAAGATTCAGTACGGCAACTGCGATCCCTTTACGGCCAAACGGCTGGCAGAGCCTTTCGGCGATAAGTTCGTTGTGCAGAATCCCCCTCAGAAACCTCTGACCACTGAGGAAATGGATGCGGTTTATGATCTGCCCTATGAGCGGACCTGGCATCCCAGCTATGCCAAGCTGGGCGGTGTGCCTGCCATCGAAGAGGTCAAATTCAGTCTGGTTTCCAACCGCGGCTGTTTCGGTGCCTGCTCCTTCTGCGCGCTGACCTTTCATCAGGGTCGCATTATCCAGACGAGATCCCACGAATCCATCATCGCAGAAGCGGAAAAGATGGTCAAAGACAAAGATTTCAAGGGCTACATCCACGATGTTGGCGGCCCCACCGCAAACTTCCGCCACCCCGCCTGCGAAAAGCAGCTGAGCAAGGGTGCCTGCGGCGGCCGTCAGTGCCTGTACCCTACCCCCTGGAAGAACATGAAGGCCGACCACAGTGACTACATTGCGTTGCTTCGGAAGCTGCGCAAAATTGAAGGTGTGAAGAAAGTCTTCGTCCGCAGTGGCATTCGCTTTGACTATCTGCTGGCAGATAAGAAGGACACCTTCTTCAAAGAACTGGTTCAGTTCCATATTTCCGGACAGCTGAAGGTTGCGCCGGAGCATGTTTCTGACGCGGTTCTGTGCCGCATGGGCAAGCCCAGAAATGCCGTCTACAACCAGTTTGTGGACAAGTACTATGCCCTGAATAAGCAGTACGGCATGAACCAGTTCCTGGTTCCCTACCTCATGTCCAGCCACCCCGGCTCCACCATGAAGGAAGCTGTGGAACTGGCGGAATATATTCGCGATATGGGTTATAATCCCGAGCAGGTGCAGGATTTCTATCCCACACCCTCCACGCTTTCCACAGTCATGTACTACACGGGTCTGGATCCGCGCACCATGGAGAAGGTCTACGTTCCCACCGATCCCCATGAAAAAGCCATGCAGCGCGCCTTGATCCAGTACCGCAATCCCAAGAACTATTATCTGGTTCACGAAGCACTGATCAAAGCTCACCGGGAAGACTTGATCGGCTCCGGCCCCAAGTGCCTGATTCGTGCCATTCCGCCCCGCAAGGACAAGGTGACCGCACCGCCTCCCAAGATGCCTGGCAAGAAGGCTCCCGCAAAGAAACCCTCCGCAAAACCGGCAGCGAAGCCTGCCGCCAAGAAGCCTGCACCCAAGGCACCACTTAAGAAAAAGCGCTAACTGCGAGGAATAGCCATGAACATCACCCATGCTTCCGCCGAACACTTTCCAAAACTGCACCAACTGGATTCACATATCGCGGAAACGGAGCTGCGCAGCCTGATTGCGCAGAAGCGTATTCTGATTCTGGAGGACAGCGGCGATCTACTCGGCTGGCTGCGTTGGAATCTCTTCTGGGATAATACACCTTTCATGAATATGCTTTTTGTTGTTGAACCCCGACGTGGAGAGGGACTTGGACGTATGATGGTGCTGCATTGGGAAGAGGAAATGCAGCAGCTGGGATATGAATCCGTCATGACCTCCACCGCATCCGATGAATATGCCCAGCATTTTTACCGCAAGCTCGGTTACGAAACCATCGGCGGATTCACCCCCTTGGGTGACCCCTATGAGCTGATTCTGGCAAAAAAGCTTTGCTGAAAGGGATACACATGATCGGAAGAATTGTCACGGTCACCATTGACCGCCCGCTGGGAAGCTGCCATCCCAAGCATCCGGATATCTATTACAGTGTCAATTACGGTTACATTGAAGGCATCATCGCGCCTGATGGTGAAGAGCAGGATGCCTACATTCTGGGTGTGGGTACGCCTCTGCAAACGTTCACAGGAGAAGTAATTGCCGTGATTCACCGCAAGGACGATGTAGAAGACAAATGGGTTGTCGCGCCGGAGGGTATGACCTTCTCTCAGGAGGAAATCGAAGAACTGACCCGATTTCAGGAACAGTATTTCGATTCTGAGGTCATTATTTAAAGGTGCAACATAAGGTTGCGCAATAGTTGGTGGATGCAACGGTCGAATTATGCTATTATTTCGATAACTTCAGAAAGGAGCAGCATAATATGACATTCCTGACCACCGTTACAAACAATGGATCGCCAATCGCAACAGCACTCTTTCTTTTACTGACAATTGCAATCCATTGGATACCTTTATTAATTCTGTTCATTCTTTTGGTAAAAGCATTGATCAAATATCTGCGTACCGGCGAAATCCGAAAAGAAAAAGCTGCCACCCGCAAGAATCTGGGCGAAGCACTGAAAGAGCAGCGCCTTCGTTGCCAGATGACGCAGGAATTTGTGGCGGAACGTCTGGGCGTCAGCCGTCAGGCTGTCAGCAAATGGGAAAACGGCACCTCCGACCCGTCCACCTCCAACCTGCTGGCACTGGCAAAGCTCTACGGCATCAGTGCAGAGACACTTTTGCAATCTATCGACAGTCAATAAAACATTACCCCGTCAATTCACGGGATTGACGGGGTATTTTTATGCCATCGGCACCATAGGATGTTCCATACATCTGAAAGGCATGAGGTGGTACGATGGAACATATTGAAAATCAGGTGCGGCTGCGGGGATGCTTACTGGCGCTGCCCCATTTCTCCCACGAAAATCACGGCAGAAAATTCTTCCGTTTTACGCTGGAGGTAGCACGGCTTTCCGGCGCGGTGGATTTACTTCCCGTAGTCGCCGAAGAACGGATTCTAAATGAGGTGGACCTCTCCGGTGGGTGTATGCTGACCGTCACCGGGCAAATTCGCACGCATAATATACGTGAAAACGGGGTGCGGCATCTGCTGATCTTCGTATTTGCAAACAGGATTCTCTGTGAAGACGGCGAATCCATCAACGAAGTGATTGTAGAAGGCCCCCTATGCAAGGAGCCGACCTACCGGCGCACACCTCTGGGACGGGAAATCTGCGATGTGATGCTGGCAGTACCACGCGCCTTCCGCCGTGCCGACTATCTGCCCTGCATCCTGTGGGGCAGGACCGCCTATGAAATCGCCCGTTGCCATACACGGGACCGCATCCGCATTGAAGGCAGACTTCAAAGCCGCATCTACACAAAAATCACAGAAGAAGGCCCTCAGGAACGGACAGCTTATGAAATTTCCGCATTAAGCGCAGAAATTCTGGAAGAGCAGATTTAGCATCAGGCACAACAGCATTCCAACAGCGGTGGGCAGGAATAATGCCGCCGCTGTTTTTGCTGCGCTTTTGGTTTCACGGTAGATGGTGAGAAGTGTTGTGGAGCATGGCCAGTGAAAGAGTGTGAAGACCATGGTGCAAACCGCCGTCTGCCACGTCCATCCGAAATTCTGCAGCGCATTCGTCGTATCCGCAGCCATAAGACTTCCCGTTCCTAGCCGGATCATAAAAATCACCGGAATCAGCAGTTCATTCGCAGGGAGCGACAGGCAGAATGCCAGCAAAATCACACCGTTCATGCCAAGTATCTGTCCCGTAGGATCCAGAAATGCCGCCAGCCTGCCAAGCAGCGAAGTGTTTGCAAGTCCCCATAGGACTGCACCGGTGGGCGCTGCCACCACCAAGGCCCGCCCCGCCACTTTCAATGTTCTGTCAATCAACGACCGGACGATGATCTGCCCAAACCGTGGACGGCGAAACGGCGGCAGCTCCATGAGAAAGGTGCTGCTTTCATGCCGCAGCACCGTTTTGCTCAAAAGACCCGAGGTTCCCATGGCACCCAGCACCCCCAGCATGATGCAGCCCGCCACGATGAGCGCCGCACCGGCATCCGGAAAGAATACACTGCCCAGCAAAATGAGAGTGGGAAACCGCCCGTTGCAGGGCACCATGGCATTGGTCAGAATTGCCAGCAGCCGTTCCCGCGGAGAATCAATAATGCGGCAGCCGGTGACCCCCACCGCATTGCATCCAAGACCCATGCAGAGGGTCAGCGCCTGTTTCCCGCAGCCGCCGCAGCAGCACAAGGGACGATCCAGTAAAACAGCCATTCTCGGCAGATATCCCACATCTTCCAGAATTGTAAAGAGCGGAAAGAAAATCGCCATTGGCGGCAGCATCACGGAAATGACCCGTCCGGTAGTCAAATAGACTCCATCGATCAAAACACCCGACAGCCACCACGGCCATAGGTTTGTGACACTTTTAAGACGTACATATCCCCAGTCAAACAGGGCTTCCAGAAGACTGGATGGGTAATTTGCGCCCCAAACCGTCAGCCATACAATGAAAAACAGCATGAGCAGCAGGATCGGTATCCCATGCCGCCTGCTGACCAGAATCCTGTCCAGAACCAGCCGCCAGTTTTCTTCGTTTCTTTCCATCGTCACGCAGCGGCCAGCTATATCTTCTGCGCATCGGATTGGATCATCGCAGGAAAATGTACCAACTGCTGCTTTTGTCTTTAGCGCCTGTTCCATCAGTTCCTCCAGCCCTTTACGTCTGCCGGCTGCGGTCAGAATGACCGGAATCCCCAACATTTTTTCCAGTTTCTCTGCATTCACGCAGATCCCGCGGCGGGCTGCCTCATCCATCAAATTGACGCAAAGCACCACCCGGCTGGTACGCTGCAAAATCTGCAGCACCAGAATCAGTGTCCGCTCCAGCGCACTTGCGTCGCACACTGCAATGATGCAGTCTGCCTCTTCACTTCCGATGTATTCTGCCGCGATCCGTTCATCCTCACTGCTGCCGGTAAGGGAATATGTACCGGGCAGGTCAATCAGCTCGATGCGCTGCCCGTGAAAAGTCATCTCTCCCGATGCTTTTCCTACGGTTTTTCCCGGCCAGTTGCCTGTGTGCTGACGCAAACCCGTGAGCGCGTTAAAAAGAGTAGACTTGCCCACATTGGGATTTCCTGCCAGCGCGATTTTCATTGGTTTATCCTGCGCCCCCATCATAGATTCACCCGAATGCAGTGCAGATCACTTTTTCGCAGAGCAAGCACACTACCCCGCAATTCGATTGCAACCACGTGGCCCCCGGGACTGGCATAGCGGCGCCGCACCCGTGTACCCGGAACAAGGCCAAAATCCCGCAACCGCTGCCGCAGCTGCGGCCGGGTATCCACATGCATCACACAGGCCCACTGCCCACAGCGGACCTGATCCAAAGGCATGATCATACGAATCCCTCCAATCATTCCCTCCATACTATTATGGCACGATGGAAGCTGTGAAAGAAAACCTCTTTCCATTTCGCTTTTCCTGTGATACAATGGTGAAAAAGTATGAAGGAGGGCTAAGTGTGGAAGAAAAAGTCAATTCCATTATTGAGATTCTAAAAGCTCGCTATCCGGAGGCACCCTGCGCGCTTCATTATCAGAAGGATTACGAGCTGATGATTGCCGTGCGCCTGTCCGCTCAATGTACCGATGCCCGCGTGAATCTGGTGACCCCTGCTCTGTTTGCGGCATATCCGACCCTGGAAGCCATGGCGGCAGCAGATATCACGGATGTGGAAAATTATGTACATTCCTGCGGATTTTATAAACACAAGGCACGGGATATCGTATTGGGCTGTCAGATGCTTTTAAATGATTATGACGGAAAGGTACCCGGTTCCATGGAGCAGCTGCTGCGTATTCCCGGAGTTGGCCGCAAAACCGCGAATCTGTTACTTGGTGATCTGTATGCCGTTCCGGGCAGTGTGGTCTGCGATACCCATTGTATCCGCATCTGTGGCAGACTTGGCTTATCCACCGGCAAGGAACCTGAAAAGGTGGAGCAGCAGCTGCGGAAAATTCTGCCGCCGGAGGAAAGCTCCGACTTCTGTCACCGAATTGTCCTCTTCGGTCGGGATTGCTGCACCGCAAGAAATCCCAAATGCGCGGAATGTCCCCTGTCCATGTTCTGTAAAGAGTTTAATCCCTGAATGTTCTAATCCCCTCTTGTCCTCATAGACTGTGGACAAGGGGGGATCTTTTTGCCAAAGAAACTACCGATATTTTACTCTGCCCTGATGCTCACCGGTGTCAATCTGCTTCTTCGTTTCGTTGGAACATCGTTCCAGGTTTATCTGTCCTCCCGCATCGGCGCGGCAGGCATCGGTCTACTGCAGCTAGTGATGTCTGTGGGGGGACTGTCCATGGTCGCCGGTATGGGGGGAATCCGCACCGCCACCATGTATCTGACCGCTGAGGAGCTGGGGCGAAAGCAGCCACAAAATGTAGTTTGGGTTTTATCCGGATGCTTTCTTTACAGCATCTGCTTCAGCGGCTGTGTGGCTGCTGCGCTCTACCATTTCGCCCCGTGGATTGCATCTGTCTGGATCGGTGATCCCCGAACAGTGGATGCGCTGCGTCTTTTTGCATCATTTCTTCCCGTCACCTGCCTGTGCGGGGTCATGACGGGCTATTTTACGGCGGCAAACCGTATCGGTATGTTGGCTGCAGTGGAAGTAGCGGAGCAGTTTTGTTCCATGGCATTGACATTGGGTGCCCTGACACTCTTTGCAGGAGACGATCCGGTAAGGTCAAGCATGTGTGTCATTCTGGGCAGTTCCTGCGGATGTGTGTTAACACTTTTATGTCTGATGATTCTCAGGTTGCGGGAACATGCGCCTGTCGGGCCAAGAATTACAATCGCTTCGCGCCTGGCGCAGACTGCCCTGCCGCTTGCCATTGCAGATGACCTCAAAAGCGGAATCAGCACGATTGAAAATCTGATGGTACCGAAGCGGCTATCCCTCAACCACGCAATATCCAGCCCGCTTGCGTCCTTCGGGCTGGTAACCGGTATGGTGTTTCCCGTCATCATGTTCCCCGCTGCGATTCTCTTCGGGCTGACGGAGCTGCTGATACCGGAACTTGCCCGATGCGCAGCGGCAGGAAGCCGGAAGCGAATCCACTATCTGGTACGCAGAGCATTGCGCGTTTCATTGGTATACGGCGCACTGACCGGCGGTCTTCTGTGCCTGCTGGCTAACACGCTTTGCATCGCTTTGTACCACAGTCCGAACGCGGCACAGCAGATGCAAGCCTATGCATTACTGGTTCCCATGCTGTACTGCGACCTTGTGACCGATGCCATGACAAAGGGATTGGGGCAGCAAAAAATCTGTGTCCGCTATAATATTTTTACGTCCATACTGGACGTTCTTTTCCTTTACATTCTATTGCCACGCTACGGAATGCGGGGCTACTTTGCCAGTTTTCTTGTAACGCATCTGATCAATTTCATTTTGAGTCTGCAGCGGCTGCTCAAGATTACCATCAGACACATACCGGCGCATAAGCCAATCGGGGCAACCACGGCGATTTTGTTCAGCGTGTGGGCAGCAAGCTTCGTTTCCAATATTCCCCTTCGATGCTGCACATATATGCTTCTTCTCTGTTCTCTTCTGATTTTGCTTGGCATTCTGCAAAAATCGGACATTCGATGGATCAAAGGACTTGTATATAAAAAATGACCCGCAAAAGCGGGTCATTTTATCTTTTTACAGTGCTTTCAGAACTTCCAGCAGAAAATTCCAGGTGCGCTCCGTGGATGCAATATCCAGCTTTTCGCGGCTGGTGTGAATGTCCTGCATCTGGGGTCCGATAGAAACGCAGTCAAGACCCGGCAGCTTCTCACCCAGCAGACCGCATTCCAGACCTGCATGGATGGCCATGACTTCCGGCTCCTTGCCGAACATCTCCTGATAGGTCTTGACCATGATGCTGCGCAGTTTGGAATCAGTCTTGTACTCCCATGCGGGATATTCACCCATCTGGGAATAAGAAGCATCGTAGAACTTGGCCAGTTCCCGCAGCTTGTCCAGCAGCTCCTGCTTCTCGCTGTTGACACTGCTGCGAACAGAGAAAGTCATCTTCATCTGGTTGCCCAGCTTCGCAATGCCCAGGTTCAAGCTGGTCTGAACCAGGCCGGGCATTTCCTCGCTCATAGCCTGCACACCATTGGGTGCACTGCAGAGCAAACCGATAACCTTTGCGGTAACCTCAGTGGGCAATGCATTGCCGCCCAACGCATCCAGATCGAAGGCCTGAATGGTTGCCTCCGGCTCGTCATACTTTTCCCGAACCTCAGCCTGCAGCGTTTCGGCAATGCCGTTGATGCGCTCCAGATTGATGCCCATAGCAACCACGCTGACCTGACAGGAGCGGGGAATTGCATTGTCCTTGGAGCCGCCCACAAAGGAAGTCAGGCACAGGGGCATCAGAGCCTGAATACGGCTCATGAATTCGCCCATAATCTTGTTGGCATTGGCGCGGTTCTTGTGGATCTCCGCACCGGAGTGGCCGCCCTGCAGCCCATCCACACACAGACGGATGCAAGGACCGTAGACCGCACGGCGTCCGGCATCCATAGAGATCGTAGCAGTGGCACCACCGGCGCAGGAAACCGTGAAAACGCCCTCGTCCTCGGAGTCCAGGTTCAGCAGGAGTCTACCCTTCAGCTCAGACAGATCAATGGCGGCAGCGCCCAGCATGCCGATTTCCTCATCGACAGTCATTACAACTTCCAGAGGAGGATGAGGAATCGTGGTATCGTCCAGCAACGCCAGCGCATAGGCAACCGCAATACCATTGTCACCGCCCAGCGTGGTTCCTTTGGCAAAAACATGGCGGCCATCATGAGCAATGTCCAGTCCATCCACAGCCATATCCAGCGGGCAGGAAGCATCCTTCTCACAGACCATATCGATATGGCCCTGCAGGATCACGGGCTCATGGTCCTCATAGCCGCAGGTACCCTCCTGGAAAATAATCACATTGTTTACTTCGTCCTGAATATAGCGCAATCCACGCGCTTTCGCAAAATCGACCAAATAATCGCTGATAGCCTTGGTATTGCGGGAGCCATGGGGAATGGCGCAAATCTCTTCGAAATAAGCAAACACAGAAGCAGGCTTCAGGCCTGCGAGTTTAACAGCATTCATTTGAAACACTCCTTGTATCCAAATTCTGGGGTTAGTATATCACAAACATGACGAAATGTCCATGGTGAAGTCCCCCCACAAAATAAACAAAGACCACAGAGAAACCTCTGCGGTCTTCGTTTTCAATGTCAAAAATCAGATGAGGCTCAGCAGCAGGGTCAGGACGATCCATGCCAGAGCAACCCACTTGGTAGCAGAAGCCAGAACCTGATCCATGTTCTTGCCCTTGCCCTTGCTCAGGTAGGTGTCGGAATTACCAGCCAGAGCGCCGGACAGACCAGCCTCCTTGCCGGACTGCATCAGAACGATAACGATCAGTGCAACGCTGGCGATAGCCTCCAGAATAGTCAGAACGATTTCCATGTCAATAACCTCCCTCCGCTTTTTGCGGTACAAACCGGATATATGCACTCGCAAAAATACGCGAGTTTCAAACAGCCCGATTATTGTAGCATACGAATTTTGAAATTGCAAGAGCAATTCGATATTTTTTTATTTTATTGCATGTTTTTGACGGTATTTTACGATTCTTCGCCAATCTGCATACAGTAAAATGCCGGTTGCAATGGAACTGATGCAGGTACAGGCAGCCAGCACCAGAAACGGTGCGCCAACCAAAAAGCCCATCATGGGATTGCGCAGATCCAGATAAAATACGATCAACAGCGCCAGATTCAGGGAAATGGACAAATTCGGCAAAACAGATTTCAGGAATCTCATCCGTTATTTCCCTCCTCAGCGTCAAAATAGGAATCGCGGATTACCAGCAGGTCACCCAGCTTTCGGTCAGCGCCGTTGCTCTGCTTGCTGAACTGCTTGTGATTGAACATCATCACCGCACTGCCGCCGCCATCCAGATTATAGGCCTTTGCGCAGCCCAGTTCCTCAAACACAGCTGCCAGGGCAGGAATCTTTATGCCTGCAGAGTGCTTCTGTCGGCCGTCAACCACCACGAAGCAATAATGACCCGGTTCATAATAACCCACTGCGCTGCGGGGATTACGCTGCGCCACGGTGGAAGAAACCTGATACTTATCACGGACGGTGCCATCTTCATCCAGCAGCACCGGGCCAAAGCTCCACACCTGAACCGGATCCTTCGCCTTGATATCGTCGATACGGTAATCCTTTGCATCAAAGGTATCCATGGTTCCATCGCTGTACAAGGCACAAATGCTGTAACGGTTATTGTCATCCACATAGATTTCACGATTGCGCATCATGAAGCCGGTTTTCTGGTAAGTAACAAAATCACCGCAAATCGAAATAATAGCCTTTGCGTTCTTATCCAGCTCTGTTGACTTCTGCGTGCTGTAGTAGCTCATGTCATTATTGGCAACAGCCGCAACGAAGTTATCAATGCTGGCCACATAAATATCCGCCACATAGTACACGATCTGATCGCCTTCGATTTCAATCTTATGGGTATCGATGGTGACAGAAACTTCCGGGCTCTTATAGGAATTTTCCGTTATGATCACTTCGTCGGAGAAATGCTCCTCGAATTTGATCTGCCAGGGTGTTCTGGTGTCAGGCTCTGTGGTGAGTGGTACCGTGGGCTCCGTAAATGCCTCCGTTTCAATCGGCGGATCCGTCGGTGCAGCTGTTTCCGGTACGGTCTCTACAACAGACATCTGGGGCTGGGTCGGATTGTTCTGCGCATCCTGCAGCTTCTTCTCCGTGATCAGCCAGGGCATCACATGGTGGAAGAAAGCAAAAACGAGCAGAATCAGACCTGCGACCAGTGCGTCAATCAACACAACCACCACAACCGGCATACTCCGGTGGTGCTTATGCTGCTGATCGCCACTGTATTTTCCGTTTCTGCCGCGGCTGAATTTTCCGCCGCTGTTTCTACGGTAACTCATTTCTGATCTCCAAAGCTTCTGCTTACTTCTGTACCCAATTGCCGGTTGCCAGACAATTCAGGTAGCTCTCAATAAAGGGATCCAGCGCACCGTCCATAACACCATTGACATTGGAGGTTTCGCAGCCGGTACGGGTATCCTTAACCAGCGTATAGGGCATAAAGACATAGTTGCGAATCTGGCTGCCCCATTCAATCTTCTGCTGCACACCCTTGATGTCAGCAATGTTAGCCAGATGCTCACGCTCACGGATCTCAACCAGCTTGGAACGCAGCATACGCAGACAGGTTTCCTTATTCTGGAACTGGCTGCGCTCGGTCTGGCAGGAAACAACGATACCGGACTTGTGGATCAGACGGACTGCAGAAGAGGTCTTGTTGACCTTCTGACCACCGGCACCGGAGGAACGGTACACCTGCATTTCATAGTCTTCGGGCTTGATCTCGAAGTCCTCGGAATCATCTTCGATTTCGGGAATTACTTCAATTGCAGAGAAAGAGGTCTGACGGCGGGCGTTGGCATCAAAGGGAGAAACACGAACCAGACGGTGGACACCGTTCTCGCCCTTCAGGAAACCGTAGGCATTTTCGCCCTCGACCATAATGGAAGCAGACTTCAGGCCGGCTTCATCACCTTCCTGATAGTCCAGAATCTTGTAGGTGAAGCCGCTGCGTTCGGCCCAGCGGGTGTACATACGGTACAGCATCTGGCACCAGTCCTGTGCCTCCGTGCCGCCAGCACCTGCCTGGAAGCTCATCAGCGCATTATTCTTATCATACTTGCCGGTGAGCAATGTCTGCAGACGGCAGGCTTCCATGGCTGCGGTCAGCGCGTCATAGCCGGTCTTCAGTTCCTCCAGCATGGAATCATCGTCTTCCTCTGCTGCCATTTCGCAAATGGTCATCAAATCGTCCCAGTCACCGCACATGGCTTCGTACTTTTCGATCTTACTCTGGGTCTGCTTTGCCTTAACGACGATCTTCTGGCTCTTGTCAGGGTCATCCCAGAAGCCGGGAGCCTCCTGCATTGCCTGCATACGCTCCAGATCGTTGCGAAGACCCACGAGGTTCAAAGATTCTGCAAGACCATCCAGTGCAGGCTTGCATTCATTCAGCTTCTGCTTGTATACATCAAATTCAATATTCATATAGCAATCTCTCATTTCGTGAAGTTTACATAGTTACAGACATTATAACCGAATGAAGCAAATCTGTAAAGTGGAAATATCATTTTTACGAAGATGTTTTCAAAATTCCTTTGCATATCCTTGACACCGGACAGGAAATTGAGTAAAATGTTCGGGTATTCTAATACGCACCAGTAGCTCAGCTGGACAGAGCAACCGCCTCCTAAGCGGTAGGTCGGAGGTTCGAATCCCCTCTGGTGTGCCAACAATAAATAATCCGAACCTTATTTCTGTAAAAGATGGGTTCGGGTTATTTTGTTTTCTCCAGGGGATTCGAACAATTAATTGCAACGCGGTCGCGCGTTGCTCGCGACGGCTTGACGGAGCGAAACATTTGTGTACCGAATCCCCTCTGGTATGCCAAAAGCCGGACATCGAGTGATGTCCGGCTTTTAGACTATGAATTGAAAAATTACGAAAGCGGCCACAATTGTACCACGACTTTTCCCGCAATTTCATCATTTGAAACACAGGTAATGCAGGTATTCAATGAATCAGTCAAAAGAACACAGCCTTCCGGCACCGCTGAAAGCGTTTCCGGAACCATCGCTTCATATTTTTGCTGGCCATTTACAGTGAAAAGCCCGTGATCGTCAAATTCGATACGGTCATTTGCCACAGCTGCAACACTTTGCAAAACCGCAGCATCACCTTTGCGCCAAACCACCTGATCGTCCGGCAGGAAATCCTGTGTCCGCATCGTCAGCACTGCAATCTGATCCCCCGCATCCACCTCCGATAAGTCGGTTACCAGAAATATCGGAAACCACAATGCTGACATCGTTACAGCCAATGCGATCAAGATGAATAGCCAGCATACCGCGTTTTTCAGCACACTGGTTCGGCTGCGCCTTTTTTCGATACGTTTGAGTTCGGTTTCCAATTGCTGACTGGATAATTCTGAATTGATCGGTTCGTTTCTCATAAGTACATCCTCTCCCTGTTATTAGCGTACACGCGCTCATATGCTATATATGCAGCCAGAGGAGCATTTAGAACCAATTACAAAAAAGAAACCTCCCAAAACGGGAGGTTTCTCTTCATGATCATTATCTTTTGTGGAGCTTACTCAGCATCGGTACCATAGAGGAACTCATGCAGCACTTTATTGTTCTTCTCGTAGTCCAGTGCCCAGCCACCAGCGCCGGACATAACAGTCATACCGCCGTAGCTGTTCTCAATCGGAATGGTCATCTGGTCAAACTCAGAAGTAATGAACTTGGGAGAATACAGAATCAGTTCCGCAATTTCGCGCTTTGTCAGATTGGTCTGAATCATCGGCATAACCATATCACAAAGATCATTCAGTGTGGAGAAGCTTGCACCCTGCAGCTTGTCAATCACTGCCATAATGCATCTTCTCTGACGGGTCATTCTTCCCCAGTCATCGTCGACCTTTCTCAGACGTGCATAACGAAGTGCCATTTCACCGGTCAAATGGTTGGTTCCTTCCTTCAGGCCCCACTTGAGTCGGTCTTCAGACATTTTCTTGACTTCAGCTGCAGTCAGATCCATTTCAATACCGCCGACTGCATCGACAACTTTCTCGACCGTAGTGAAATTAATTCGGACATAACGATCCAGTTCAATCTTAAATGCTTCGGACATAGCCTGTGTGACAGCCTCATGGCCTGCCCAGCGGTGTGCATTGGTCAGCCATTCATACTTGCCGGCATAAGGGCCATCCAGCATCTTAATTGCAATACCACGGGAGAAGCTGACCAGCTTGACAGTATTCTCAGACTTGTTGATGGACACAAGAATATTAACGTCACCACGGGAACTCTGAACAAAGCCTTCGGTACGCTCGTCAGTACCAACCAGCAGAATGTTCATAACATTCTTATCCTTGAACAGGTCGCCGCTACTGTATGCGGGTGCTTCCTGAAGCGTCAGGTCACCCATATCGATAATTTCCTCCGGTTCAGTTCCGGCAGCGATCTCTTCTGTTGTGCCAGGAAGCTCTGTTGCACCTGCAGTTTCAGTAGGGACATAAGCTTCCGTCGGATCATTCGTATTCGCAATTGTTTCAACAGTAGCAAGCGTTTCCTTGTGAGAACCGTCATCAAAAGTAATCTTTCCTACTTTAGACATAATGAATACAAAAACTGCACCAACCAGAAGTACCAAAACCAGCAGGACAATAAGTACAGCACGCAGAATCTTCTTACCTGTGCTAGTCTTTGCTTTCTTTAAGTATTTACCTTTACCCATAACGTAACCTTCTTTATTAGAATAAACGAAATAGCATAGTATTTCATGATATGATCATTATATAATATTCCGTCGAATAATGCAATCATTTTATTGTGTCAAAATAAGGATATCTGCTCGTCAGATTAACATTTTGTATTCTGTAACGTAAAATAATCCCGGTTTTGCATGACACAAAACCGGGAAACGGGAATGCTGTTTCAGAATTTATCGGCTTCAATCATAAAAGTACTCATCATAGATGACAACCGGTGTGTAGTCCGGGACCATCTCATACATCTTTGCCATATTTTCTAGGGGTACATTCACACAACCGCCGGAACCGTTGGTCTTATAGGTATCTCCGCCGTACTCCTCCGGTTTGCGCCAGCGATCAGCATCATGAAAGCCGTATGTGCCATCCATGGAGATTTTCATCCAATAATCAACAAAATAGTCATCAATCAGATAGATACTCTTCAAATGGCCACGAACCATATTCAGGCCTCTGGGTGTTCTTTTGTTTCTTGCCTGATTGCCGGTAACAACATCGGACTCCAAAACAACAACACCATCCTGATATACCCACAGATGCTGCTCAGGAATCGAAACCTCGATATAATTTCCATCAAAATTCACGGCACCGGTATAGGGAACCTCACAAGTGCCGGAAACACCGTTGTTAATACTCTCAACGATCATACCGGTGAGGGCTTGTGTATCAACCTTCTGCTCCTGGAAAGTGATCTGCACATCTACGCGATCACCGCCGTGAGTAATGAAACGATCTTTATTTTTGGAATAAGTATACCCGGGAGCAATACTTTCAACATATGTTGCCACAGCATTCTCATCCGCATAAACGACATTATTCTCATAGTCGAAGCGCAGGAAAGAAGCAATCATGTTCTCAACAAGAACTTCGCAGCCAAGCTCGACTTGCCGCGGACGAAACGCATATTCCAGCTTAAGTTCCAACAAAGTATTGGCTTCATCAACCAGTTGCTCAATCTCAGCCAGTTGCGCATCATCGTGCATTTCCATATAAAGTTCTTGCAACGGAACATCAAGTTCAGAAGAAAGATTTGCGACAGCATTCTTCACCAAATCGGCAAGCACATGCGCATCATACCAGGTCTGCGGAGAACCCGGGAGAACCTTAAATTGGCAATTCATATCATCCCAAACAGCCGACGCGGGAACAGCAGTTGTTACCCTCTGGTCAAAGTGTTCAGTACAATAGGATACGAGCTTCTTATCATCAACAGAAAGAACAGACCAGGGATCAGCAGAAGAACCGGTACTGCGCATTTCCTTCACAACAGTCTTAAAATCCTCATCTAAAAAAACAAGACCAATATCATCCGCAGTAAGATCAAAACACTGGTCGCCAACGGTCACACGCAAGGCATATCTCTCTACTTGATCCTCGAGAAGCTGTTGTGCATCCTTCAACAAAAGATTAGATGTATCGATACCGCAGATCACAGATTGCTCGGGCGCACGCAGACGAAAGGACAGCAGAATTGCCACAATAGCGAAACACAACAGAATCAGAATAAAAATAGTTTTTCTCAGGCGGGGCATCTTATTCTCATTTTCGTTTCTCGATTCCATTCTCAACCCTCCAAAACAATTATGAACTGCATAAATTTGTAAAGATTTTATCAAATAACAACTGAAAAGTCAACAGAAACAATCCAACAGTAAGTATTGTATGACATCAATGCCAAGTGAACTGTCATAGGCAGAAAAAAGCCCCGACTTTTCAGTCGAGTGTTTCTGCATGCACTACCTATTTTCACAACTAGGGTAACTATCGTCCTGCCGCGGCAAGTGTCCGGTGGACACTTGCAGGCAGCGTCAAAGCCAAGCCTGTAACAAAGAAAAAGCCTCGACTTTACAGTCGAGGCTTTGTGTTCGCGTTACCTATTTTCACAACCAGTCACCCGGTAACTATCGTCGGCGTACATGTGCTTAACTTCTGTGTTCGGGATGGGAACAGGTGGACCCACATGACAATCAACACGAACTCA
>JBGVFB010000020.1:0-3756 GCA_045120675.1 Faecousia sp.
AAATTGGAATTTATCAATCAAGATGTATGGTATTTCCCTCTCCATCATAAACATATAACTTTATTTCTATGCCTTCAGACACATCTGCATGGCAACCCAAGGTATACACAGTATCTTTGGATATCTGATACAATACTGTAACTCCATTTGCTGGCATTTCCTCTACTCGTTCCTTACCATCAGCAAAAAGATGCACAATTATGTCAAAGTCATTTCTATTTTCGAGTGTTAATACTCCTTTCGTAGAAACGATTTCTTCCTCGCTATATGAAATCACATAAGCATTATCTGAAGACTTTTCAGCACATGTAACAGTACAATCCCATGTTTTTATATCTTCGATATTTGCTGATTTTGAACACGAACACAATGATATGGTGCAGATTGTTACCAACATAAAACATAATAATTTATTCATATGCTCACACTCCTTTGTCAAATTCAAGTTTGTCTAACTGCTGCTCTCATATTATCACAGCAAGCCTCAAAAAACAAGAACAGGCACAACGGAGGAACTCCGCTGTGCCTGTATGTCAGTGATAATTAGTTCTTGCAGTAAGCAACAGCGGTCTGTGCAGCAACCTTTGCGTTGTTGAACACCAGGCGGATGTTGGAAGCGAGGGAATCGCCACCGGTCAGCTCTGCAACACGGGCCAGCAGGAAGGGAGTGGTCTCCTTGCCCTTGATGCCGTTTGCATTGCACTCGCGGATAGCCTGATCAATGGCCTGATCGATGACGGCCTTGGGCATTGCGAATTCCTCGGGGATGGGGTTGGTGACCAGCATACCGCTCTTCAGACCCATCTCATGGCCTGCCTTGAAGGCTGCGGCCAGTTCCTCGGGAGTGTCGATGCGGTAGTCCACACCGAAGCCGGACTCGCGGGTGTAGAATGCGGGCAGTTCCTCGGTGCCGTAGCCGATGACGGGAACACCCTTGGTCTCCAGATATTCCAGAGTCAGGCCCAGATCCAGAATGGACTTGGCGCCGGCGCAGACGACCATAACAGGGGTCTGGCCCAGCTCTTCCAGGTCAGCGGAGATGTCCATGGTGGTCTCAGCACCGCGATGCACACCGCCGATGCCGCCGGTAGCGAAGATCTTGATGCCGGCCATATGGGCAATGATCATGGTGGTGGTAACGGTGGTAGCGCCGTCTTCGCCGCGGGCGCACAGCACAGCCAGATCGCGGCGGGAAGCCTTGTGGATTGCCTGGCCCTTCTTGCCGAAGTACTCGATCTCCTCAGCAGTCAGACCTGCCTTCAGGCGGCCGCCGATGATGGCGATGGTAGCGGGCACAGCGCCGTTGTCGCGGATGATCTGCTCAACAGCCAGAGCGGTCTCCACGTTCTGGGGATAGGGCATGCCGTGGGAAATGATGGTGGATTCCAGAGCCACAACGGGCTTGCCGTTTGCAATGGCTTCCGCAACTTCGGGATTGACGTCCAGATACTTGTTCATGATCATAATTGTCACCTTTTCCTTTATGTTAATTGTTTTTCATACGGTTTTTGATTGCCGTAGCGCTCATGGCGGGGTTAATGGTTTCCGCAGATTCCATCGCAATGGATCCGGCGGCAAGACCGGCCATTGCCGTTTCCTTCAGGTCCATACCCTCCAAGTATGCCCAGCCGATGGCCGCCATGAAGGCATCGCCGCAGCCGGTGGTGTTCACCATATTTCCGGGCAAATTCGGTAGCCAGAGCCGCTCGCTTCCCATGGCGGCATACACACCATCGCTGCCCAAACTGATAAACATCCGGTGGACACCCAGTTCCAGCAGCTTGTCCGCTGCCTTTGCCACATCCTCTTTGGTTTCGATTTTCACACCGGACAGCAGTTCCGCCTCCAGCTTATTGGGCTTCAGGGTGTGGATCCGGTTCAGGATGGGCCGCAATTTTTCTGCCTTCGTGGTGGAAACAGGGTCGCAGAACAGGGGCGCCGTGCAGTTTTCCGCCAAATAAACCAGAGATTCCTGCGGAATATTCGCATCGGCAATGATCAGCTGCGCATTCTGCAGCAGGCTGAGGTTGCCGGCCAGATAGGTCGGTGTGATTTTCTTGCAGATTTCCATATCGGAAACCGCCAGTGCCATCTCACCCTTTTCGTCGGTCAGGTAGAGGTAAGTGGAGGTGGTACCGCCGGTAATGCGGCGGGCATGGCTGGCATCGATGCCCAGTTCGGAGCAGGAAGCCGCGATCCGCTGACCGTGAACATCATCGCCGAAGGCAGTCAGCATCCGCACATCCGTGCCCAGCAGGCTCAGGTTATGGGCAATGTTTCGGCCCACACCGCCGAGGCTGATCTTCACGGTGCCGGGATTGGAATCTGCCGCAATCAGCGGCGCGAAGGACTTGCCGCCGATGTCCACATTGACACCGCCGACCACCACCGCGTAACTGCCGGAGCGCAGTACATAGCCACGGCCTGCGATATGTCCCTTGGACATCAGATTCGAAATATGCACTGCCACGGAAGACCGGGTAATGCCCAGTTCCTCTGCCAGCTCCTGCTGGGAGATCATAGGATTGGATTCAATTAACTGCAAAATCTGCCGTTCCCGTTGTGTCATGTAGCCGCTCCTTTTCTTTAATCATATGTTTATTGTATAAGCACTTGTTTTATTTGTCAACAAAAAAATCGGAGAAAACAGCATGTTTTCTCCGATTTTTTACATCAGTAAAACAACAGGGAGATCCACGTTACCACGTTGGCGCCAAACTGGAATTCGATGCCGTTTTCCTCCAGCACGGGGATCACATTGATGCCGTGGCTTTCCACGCAGGGATGCATCCGGTCGGGGTAACGGCAGGGTTTTCCCTCCAGATAGGCGCAGCTGTCGCAGATGGCGCAAGCCTCCGTGGACAGGATGTAGGGTTCTACGTTCTGCTCCCGCATCAGATCCCGCACCTGATTGGTAATTTCCTCATGTTCGGGACGGGTGGCCAGGGTCTCGTTGATGTCCGTGATATCATCCACCTCCACAATGGTGGCGATCATCAGGCAGTTTTCATAGCTGCGGCATTTTGCCTTGCAGTAGGTCACGGAGCCGACACCGGGCGGGCAGGCCCAGGTCTTTCCGCACATGGGGCATTCATGCTCGCAGATCCAGCGGATCCGGTCCGAAAATTCCAATCCCTTGGGGTCGATAAAAAAGTAACCGTACAACGGCAGTTCAGCCAACCGGCTTTCCAGAAGTTCCATATCCATCATCGCAGTTCCTCCAAAATCCGGGTGCAGCCTTCCACCACGTCATTCCAGGTTTCCGTAAAATCTCCCGTGTACCAGGGATCCGCCACATCGTGCTCCAGCAGCGGAAAGCATTTTTTCGTATCTTTCAGCAGCCGCTGCAGATAGCGGGCATTGCTGCGGTCCATGTAGTAGATATAATCGTACTGCTCATATTCCTTCTGGGTAATCTGGTGTGCCGCATGACCGTCACAGGCGATGCCATGCTTCTGAAGCTCCCGCCGTGCAGGCGGATACACCGGATTTCCCAATTCCTCCCGGCTGACCGCCGCGGAAGCGATGTGGAACTTGTCCTGCATCCCCGCCTTTTTCACCAGATCTTTCATTACAAACTCCGCCATCGGCGATCTGCAAATATTGCCATGGCATACGAACAGTATTTTAATCATCTCTGAAAACTCCAATCTATGCGAAATTATACCATGATATGCCATGTTTGATATTGAATCCAAAACATTCCAAACGGGCCATTCTCTTTCGCCCGTGGCATATGATGGTGTATCGTGGCAT
>JBGVFB010000021.1:0-23559 GCA_045120675.1 Faecousia sp.
CCCGGTTGGAAGAGATGGTAGAGGAAACTTTTGAAGGTTCTATGCCTGCATTCATCGCTGCATTCTCCAGAAGCAAGAAGCTGACAAAGAGTGAGGTAGATCAGTTACAGGCATTGATCGACAGTTTTCAGGAGGAATAACTATGGATACTTTCTTCTCAACTGTTTTGACGACCAGTATTCACGGTAGCATCATAATTCTTGCTGTCCTGCTCCTGAGGCTGGTTTTGAAAAAAGCACCTAAGAAAACCATTTGTTGGTTGTGGGTGCTGGCAGGAATCCGCCTGCTTTTACCTGTTCCCATCGAAAGCGCCTATAGTCTGCAACCCCAGCAGATCCACATTGCACTGCCTGCAAATCTGAGAACCATTCTAGCAGCAATTTGGATTGTATTGGCTGTTGCGATTGGCCTGTACAGTGTGTTCTCTTATATCCATCTGCGCTGTAAGGTGATGGATGCAGTTAAGATCCCCGGTGGTTGGGAATCTGACCGGATTGAAACGGCCTTTGTTTTAGGCTTTATCAAACCGAAGATTTACATTCCCACTGGAATGCCCATCGAAACACGTAAGCAGATTCTTGCCCATGAACGTACGCATTTGGATAAAGGTGACCATTGGATTAAGATGATTGGTTTTCTGGCTCTTGCTGTCCACTGGTTCAATCCTCTTGTGTGGGTTAGTTACATCCTCCTCTGCAAGGATATCGAGATGGCTTGTGACGAGCGCGTGGTTCAGTTTATGGAACTGGATGAGCGCAAAACATATTCTGCCGCATTGCTGCGTTGCAGCACCAGCCGTGCCCACTATGCGGCATGTCCGGTGGCATTCGGTGAAATCAGTGTGAAGTATCGCATTAAGTCCATCCTGAATTACCGCAAACCCAGTTTTTGGATCACCTTGCTGGCATTGGTTGCCTTCGTTTTCGTTGGTGTCTGTTTGATGACAAGCCCTCAAACGGTAGTCGAAGTACCTGTGGATGCAGATGTTCCGTTACGGGAAATCAGTCAGGAAGATCCTGCGAACTTCGTTCCTGCGCAGCCGCCAGAAATCGAACCCAATCCTGACTGGGGTCTGGACATCATTCTGGATATAACCCGCCCGACTGGTGGCACAATGGTATACGTAGTTGAGGAACGGTTTGCCGCTGCATCTGAATTTATGAAAATGAAGGATGCATTCCTGGAGAAATGGAATGGTTCAGCATGGGAACTCGTCCCGAGCAAATCCACTCAAGTTAACTTGCTGGAAGTTTACAGCATTGGATTTGCACAGAGTAGAGATTCTGCGGTAAATTATCATGAGACAGAACTGGATTGGACTCTGGACTATGGTGCCCTTTCTGCCGGTGATTATAGACTGTGCCAGACGATCGAAAGTGCCACTGATTCTGCCACGTTCCGTACCACGTTCCATATCTACCGGGAAAAATTGCCAGCTAACGAAGAAGCTGCTTTGGAACGGTGTGAATCTGCACTGAATGCTTTGTGCGCAAATACGGAATATTCTGTTATCCTGTCCGAAACCGCTCCCTACGGAGGAATCTACCCCGTTAAACAGATTACTAAGGCTGGAGCAGATGTACGTGCCGACTTCTATGTGGGTGAGTTCTGTGTTTCCAGTAGTAACTCTGAAGATGTAATTTACCACACTTCGGGATGGGAAGAGCGGTTTCTGCTGAATCAAAACCGCCAATTCCTGTTCACAGAAGGAAAATCGAAAATCTCTCAAGAGGAGATCACATTCTGTTCCGCGTGGGCAGATTATAAGGGTACGGTATATCAGGGACTGGATTCATTCAAGTTCGCCGCAAACGGTACTCTTGCATCTGTAAACCGTGTGGTGCAAACAATAGATAAAGACGGCAATGTGATTGACGAGTATGTACATCGCGTGGAAGTAGATGATCTGGGTGGATATGGCAAATACTCGGCCTATATTGCGTCTGTAGGTTCCTATATCATACAGGATGACACAGATGCGCAGAGTAACTCTCCATGGGGAATCTTTTTTAGAGTGGATGATGATTTCCTGGAACCAAACAGTGGTGAGATTTGGCTGGCAGTAAATGCAATTGGTGTTTCCAACTACACAACTGACGGCAACTATTGGCTTGAAAAGAAAGTCGGGTCTGGTTGGAGCCGGCTTGGCGATGAAAATCAAATGGCCAGCTGGGGTGACGAGACCATCAAGCTTTCTGGCAAGACTACTGCTTGTCAAGTAGATTGGTCTGATGTTTATGGCGAACTGGATGCAGGTGTTTACCGCATGGGCAAGCACTTCTATAATGGATCAGAATCGATCATTCAGTATGCTGAGTTTGCCATCTATCAGACTGGCGGTGTCTTCGGAGAAGGCGCCGAGGCAGCACTGGCCCGTGTTGATGAAGCCATCGAAAAGCTCGAACAGAGCAATTACCATGTTGAGAAGTACGATTACGGATATAGTGACTATGATACCCGTGCCCGTTTGACAGATGTATTCTGGAAATATGGCAGCACGATCGTACAAGACTACTACAATGATGTAGAAAACTATTCTCATAGCTCTGTAGATGAACCTGGTGATTCTCTTTATGGATACTGGCTGAAACGAACATATTATCCGTCTGAGTATGATTCGATTTACTTCCCTGAAGGGTACAGCATCATTAGTGATCGAGAGATTCAATTGGTATTCTCTTATTCTCAAGACGCTGCATATAACCCGTGCAGAATCTATACGTACCGGTTTGACGAAGCGGGAAATCTGACTGAGATTGAGACCATGGATATGGACAATATCTGGGCTGGACATGTGACTCGTTATGTTATTACCGACACTCCGGAAAGCGAGATCCAAGCATGGGTCGAAGCAAAGAATGCAGAGAAATAAGTAAAACATAGCCATGGCCCGGAGGTACAACTTTCTGCCTCCGGGCCAATATTCTGACCTATCAATTATGGCCATTTCCAACGAAAAATGATTATGATAAGATTAAAGAAATTTATGTGAAAACTGTAACCTAATCCAGTTTCTTCCGTGATGATAAGTGAAGGGCCCTTTACAAAAGAGAAGGAGGTGTTTGTATGGACGATAAAAGTATTGTGGATCTGTATTTCAGCCGGAACCAGGATGCGATTACCCAGACCGACAAAAAATACGGACGCTATTGCTATTCCATTGCCTACAACATCCTGACCAACAAAGAAGATGCCGAAGAAAGTGTGAGCGATACATATATGACCGCGTGGAGAGCGATTCCACCCCGTCGCCCTTCTGTTCTCTCCACATTCTTAGGCAAAATTACTCGCCATATCTCCATTGATCGATGGAGAGAACGCAGCGCATATAAGCGCGGCGGTGGTGAAGTGCCCCTTGCTCTGGAAGAACTGAAAGACTGCGTTGCAGGTATGCAGAATGTGGAAATGGATTATGAGCGCAAAGAAATTGTTAAGGCATATGTTACGACACCGAAATCGGATTCCGGTACTCGTATTGTTCCGATGCTTTCAGAGGTTAAGGATGCATTGCTGTCGGAGAGGGAACGGCAGGAACAGGAAGGCTTCAACCAGACTGTAATTGACGGATTTGGCGGATTCATCTTCAAGAATAGATACGGAGGATGCTTTAACTCACACATGGTTAACCGGGCCATTGATCGTATTCTCCGGGACTACAATAAGGAAGAAACTGCCAAAGCCGAACAGGAACACAGGGAACCGAAGTTACTCCCGCATTTCAGTGTTCACAATCTCCGTCATACCTTCTGCACCAGATTCTGCGAGAACGAAACCAATCTGAAGGTTATTCAGGAAATTATGGGTCATGCCGATATCTCTACGACGATGAATATCTACAACGAAGCCACCAGAGAGAAGAAGCAGGAAAGCTTTGCAAATCTGGAGGGCAAGATCAAAATCAGCTAGGCAACTGGCTGAAAATGGGTATTCGAGTTTGTACCCATTATTTTACCCATTTTGGTGGGTACGACCTAAAAAGAAACAAGAATATATAAGAAAAACAGGGGCAAAAAGTGGGTAGACGGTGGACTTTTGGGATGAAATAAGAACATATACGCTATACTGACTCACATCCCCACCATGAAGCCCCAGGACTGATATGACTAAAAGCCACACCCTTGGGTGTGGCTTTTCTTAACAGTTGCGGTTTCGTTGGAATATGCTATAATAGGAAAGAATCGAAGGAAAACAGGAGTAAACCTCATGAAATACACAGACCTGATTTTTGATTTATACGGCACTCTGGTGGATATCCACACGGAAGAGGATGAACTCGTGTGGGAGAAAACGGCTCTTTACTTTGGTTTTTACGGTGCCCATTACACCGCAGAAGAATTGAAGACAGCCTTCCGCACTGCCATGCAGCGGCGGGAAGCTCAGGCGGGCCAGAGCTACGAATGCTTTCCTGACATTCCCTTCGAGCAGGTGATGGCAGAGCTTTTCCGCAACAAGGGTGTGCAGGCGCATGCCGACGCGCTGGGTATCAACGCAGCGCAGCTGTTCCGGATTGCATCCATTGAGTATGTGAAGTTGTATCCCAATGTGCTGGAAGCATTGGCGAAGCTGCGCGAAAAGGGCTACCGACTGTGGCTGTTGAGCAATGCACAGCGTATTTTTACTGCATATGAATTGTGTCATCTGGGGCTGGGCGAACAGCTGGACGGCATTTATATTTCTTCCGACTATGGCTGCCGCAAGCCGGATGTGCGGTTTTACAAGGCGCTGCTGACGGAGCAGAAGCTGGATGTAAAGAAATGCCTGATGATTGGCAATGACCGGGAAACGGACATCGCCGGTGCAAAGCGAGCCGGCATGGACACACTCTATATGCACACCAATCTGACACCCCCGGATCAGGCGGGGGCAGACCCTGCACTTTTCCCGGGAAATACAACCGAAGGACATTATGAATTTGAAGGCTACGACTGGCAGCAGCTGGCGCAGCTTCTGTGCGAAATGTGAGGTTACGATGGTAAGAGAACTGGTACATGATCCGATCCTGCTGGCACGCAAATCCGAGGATGCAACCAAAGAGGACCTGCAAACCGGACAGGACCTGCTGGATACCCTGCGCGCCCATCGGGAAGGCTGCGTGGGTATGGCAGCCAATATGATCGGTGTGTGTAAGCGGATCATTGTGTTTGACAATGAGGGGACACCTGCACTGATGTTCAATCCGGAGATCATCAAAGCTTCCGGCGCATATGAAACCGAGGAAGGCTGTTTATCTCTGCTGGGAGGCCCCCGGAAAACAAAACGTTATGAAAAAATCAAGGTGCAGTATCAGACGGAGCAGTTTCAGACCCGCCTGAAAACCTTCTCCGGCTGGACGGCGCAGATCATCCAGCATGAGATCGACCACTGCAACGGCATTTTGATCTAAAGGAGTGCAATATGATTCAGATTCCCTTTGCTGCGGCCATGCTTCTGGTCAGCTTTCTCTGGATTCTGGTTCGCGCAGCGGTATGCATCAATCAGAAGCATATCAGCTGGAAGCGGGAAGCGCAGCTGATGCTGGTGTATATCTGCATCGCCGTGGTAATGCGTTTTACTTTCTTTCCCTTTTCCAAGGTTGGCGGCAGGATTCAACCCCTGCTGTTTGATGCAGCGGCGGTGTTTCCGCCCCGCATCAACCTGATTCCCTTTGTAAATCTGCTGAATTATGAGATTTATAAGGAAATGCTGATCAATGTGATCGGAAACACTACCATGTTTATTCCGCTGGGCATCGTCTGGCCTTGCGTGTTCAAAAAACTGGATACCCATGCCAAGGTTATCGCGGCAGGTGTTGGTTTTTCCCTGTGCATCGAGATTTTGCAGCTGCCTTTCTTTGACCGCGTAACGGACATTGATGATTTGATTTTGAATTCTGTGGGCTTTGCGGTTGGCTATGGAATCTACCTTCTGGTGAAGGCCGTGAAAAAATACTGTCGGAAGTGATAACCGGATGCTTGCAAACTGCCGTGGTATCTGCTAGAATGAAGAAAATGATACAGATTGGAGTTGAGAGGATGCGCACTGCTTCTTGCTGATTTTTGGGCAATTGCAGATGAAAGAACGGCAGAATCTGTCGTTTGTGTTTGCTATGCCCTATGGCAGGAAAGTGTGTGAATCCTCGCGCTTCATTGGCGCTCGCCCGAAACGGGGGAGTGCGCCCTTGTGATGGTTGCGGGAAGCTTTCCTGTGACCATTTTTTCAATATTTGGAGGGCATTATGTCACTGATTCAAGTATCAAATCTTACCTTTGCCTATGATGGCAGCTATGAAAACATTTTTGAAAACGTCAGCTTCCAGATCGATACCAACTGGCGGCTGGGCTTCACGGGCCGCAATGGCCGCGGCAAAACCACGTTTTTGAACCTATTGCTGGGAAAATACGAATACCGGGGCAGTATTGCCGCATCGGTGCAGTTTTCCTACTTTCCCTATGATGTGGAAGACCGGAAGGCACTGGCCATCGATGTGGTGGAGCGGATCTATCCGGACTACGAATACTGGCGCCTTGCGAAAGAGATGAACGGTCTGCAGTTGGATGAGGAATTGCTGTACCGTCCCTATGAAACGCTGTCCAACGGTGAGCAGACCAAATTGCAGCTGGCAGTGCTGTTTTCCAAGGAGAACAATTTTCTGCTGATCGACGAGCCGACCAACCATCTGGATGTGCGGGGGAGAGAACTGGTCAGCCGCTATCTGAGCGGCAAAAAGGGGTTTATTCTGGTATCCCATGACCGCGCGTTTCTGGACGGCTGTGTGGACCATATCCTGTCCATCAATAAGACCAATATCGAAATCCGTCGGGGCGATTTTTCCACATGGTGGGAGAATAAGAAGCTGCAGGATGCCTTTGAGCAGGCGGAAAACGCAAAGCTGAAAAAGGAGATTTCCCGATTGGAGGAGACTGCCCGCGAAAAGGCCGCATGGTCCGATACGGCGGAACGGAGGAAGCTGCGCAAAGACCCGCTGGCTGTGGACAACGTAAAAGGCTGGCGGCCGCTGCAGGGTGCCAAAGCAAAGAAAACCATGGCCCGTTCCAAGGCCATTGAGCAGCGCCAACAGGCGGCCATTGAGGAAAAATCCAAGCTGCTGAAAAATATCGAACGCAGTGACGAACTGAAAATTTTTCAGACTCCTTTTCATACCAAACGTTTGGTGCAGCTGCAGGATGTGGCAATTGCTTATGGGGAAAAGCCGGTTTGCAGCGGTGTCAATCTTACCATCGAACAAGGTGACCGCATTGCCTTGCGGGGTGCCAACGGCTGCGGTAAGTCAAGCATTATCAAGCTGATTTGCGGACAGGAGATTCCCTGTACCGGTGTCGTTCGGATTGGCAGCGGCCTGAGGATTTCTTATGTGTCGCAGGACACGTCGGGGTTGCAAGGAAGACTGTCGGAACTGGCACAAAAAGAGGGGATTGATGAAAGCCTGTTTCTTGCCATGCTGGCGAAGCTGGATGTAGAGAAGGTGCAAATGGAAAAGGATATGTCTGCCTTGAGCGCCGGACAGAAGAAAAAGGTACTGCTGGCCATGTCTATCTGCCAGAATGTGCATCTGCATATCTGGGACGAACCCATGAACTATATCGATGTGATTTCCCGCATGCAGATCGAGGAACTGCTGCTGGAATACAAACCGACGATCCTGTTTGTGGAGCATGACAAGATGTTCTGTGACCATGTGGCCACGAAGATCGTTGATTTGTAACATGAAAACCGGAGCGGAAATCCGCTCCGGTTTTACGATTCAAAGGTGATATCTTTCAGGTCAGGCCACTGCTGTACGGCAGCACAGGCGATCATTTCCCGGTCAGTGGGGGAGAAGTGTTTGATTGTCAGCTTGCGGTTTTTGAGATTCCACCAGCCAGCTACCTGACCCTTCACCAGCACCGCTGGACGGACGATGCCTGCCAGATTGTAGATATCCCTCAGATGCTCCTTGGGAATAACCAGACTTTCCGTTTTGTCATAGCCCAGCAGAAATTGGTCGAAACCGGCCAGAAACAGGCAGTCGGGCAGCAGCCCATCCTCTACTGCACCGATATAAAAGTACGACTTCTTATCCAGAACCGTGGCTTCCACAGGAAGCCGGGAAAGCTGTGATTTCACCTGCGCCTGCGTCATGCCGAAAAAATAAGCAGCATCTTTGACGGTGGCGGGGCCGAAATGGGTGAAATAGCGCCGCAGTAACTCCAGATGGGCAGAACCTTCTTCCATGGGTTCAAAGGGCGGGCAGAGCATAAAGGCTTTCTGCTCCTGCACCTTGTGGCAGAGTTTGCCTGTTTCACACAGGGCGCGGATCAGACCACCCCATGGGTCAAAGGCGCTTTTTGCTTCTACTTCCGTCATACCATGGCTTTCACACAAAGATTTTAAGCCATCCCGCGTATCAATGCCTCCGGCGATGCCATCTAAGATTATGTCTGCAAAATATGCCTTTCGGACTGTGTCCAGATGGACATCGGCTTCCAAAGTATCCACAGGACGAAGGAAGTGGCTTCTGCCTTGGTGTAGAAACAGTGACAGATCATCTTGGGAACATAGGTGCATAGTGCCGCGGTTCGTCCAGCTTTTTATAAGGCCGTCGGTACTGACTTCCTTACAGCGGATGGACAGCCCGTGGAGTGCATGGGATAAAAACTGGGCCTGCACACCGCAAAGATCTTTGACGACGGTTTGTGTATCCGATTTGCAGAGCAAATGCTGTGCAGCAAGCCGGTGCAGTATGATTTCTTCCCGTTCCATAGTGGTACCTCTTATTGCAGTGTCTTCGTAAAACAGATGATCCGGTTGGCCTCTTCAAAGCCCATGCTCAGGTGGAAGCGCAGACTGTTCGTATTGCTCAGTTCACAGTCGCTGGCAAATTCAACGCAGCCTTGTTCCTTTGCCCACTTTTCACAGGAAGCAAGCAGCGCACGGGCGATGCCCTGCTTCTGATAAGCAGGCGCTACAAAAATGCCTTCCAGATACCCTACCGGAGAAGAAGCGGTACCTTCCACATAGTCGTGCCGCAGCTGACACTGGGCAAAACCTACGGGCATATCATCAGAAAATGCCAGAAAGACAGCTGCGTTTTCATCCTCCAGCAATGGCTCGAATTCTTCCAGCAATTGTGCTGCCTCATGATGCGGCCACAGTTGCTGCGCCAGTGCCGCGACGGTGGCGGCATCGGAAAGCAGGGCATTTCGAATCATCAACATTTGGAACACCTCCGTTTTTTCTATTCTAGCGCGGGATGAAAAGAAGCGCAAGGGAACCCTTGACAATATTTTCTATTTTTCGCGGAAAGAATCAAACTTAGGACTAGATAATATGGCATCGATATGCTATACTATCCGTGTATTGTGTATCGATAAAGCAAGAGCAATACTTTTGCATCAATTCGCATGTAACTTCGAACCAATTCGTAAGGAAGGTGAGCAATTGGAAAACTATACCAAGTATAAGTTGAAAGCAGAAAGCGAACTGGCAGCCCTGCTGGAAGGCAAGGACAACCTTTTCGTGATTGCTTGCAACAAGTGTTTCAAGGAATTTGAAACCATGCAGGAACCTGATTGCGACGTATTCTTGGAATTCGCCGCCGCACAGGGCAAGACTGTCACCGGCTCTGCCAAGGTTGATTTCCTGTGCAACAAGACCAAGGCAGTGAAGAATCTGCCTGACATGATCCCCGAAGGCACCGAGCACGTGGTGGTCATCTCCTGCGGTCTGGGTATCCAGACTGTGGCAGACGTCTCCGGCAAGAGCGTGATCGCTGCCAGCAACTCCCTGAACTACACCGGCCATCACGGCATGGCGCTGACCAAGAAGGCCTGCGATGCCTGCGCACAGTGCTATCTGACCATGACCGGCGGTATCTGCCCCATTGTCGACTGCTCCAAGAGCCTGGTCAACGGCCAGTGCGGCGGTGCCAAGGACGGCAAGTGCGAGGTCAGCCCCGATAAGGACTGCGCATGGCAGAAGATTCAGGAGCGTCTGGAAGCTCAGGGCCGTCTGAGCGAACTGACTGCACAGCCCGTTCAGGTTCGTGACTACTCCAAGGTCAATTTCAAGGTCATCAACGACTACGTTAAGGCCATCCGCGAAAAGCGTTTCGAGGGCTGGTACGGCGGTGTTCATCCCGTAGAGGGTAAGGAACCCACCGAGCACAAGGCTCTGGTCCGTTTCCCCACTCCCAAGACCGCTGTCTTCCCCCTGTCCATGCATCTGGGCGCACCTGCCACCGCTATCGTGGCTGTGGGTGACCATGTGGATGTGGGTCAGAAGATCGCTGAGGCTTCCGGCTTCATCTCCGCTCCCGTTCATTCTTCCATCAGTGGTACCGTTATTGCCATTGAGGACCGTCCCCACGCTACCCGCGGCACCTGCCCCAGCATCGTGGTGGAGAATGACTTCAAGGACACCATCCATGAGTCCGTCAAGCCCAATAAGTCTCTGGAAGAGCTGACTCCCGCCGAGATCATTGAGATCGTCAAAAATGCCGGTATCGTCGGCATGGGCGGTGCTGGCTTCCCCACTTACGTCAAGCTGAATCCCGGCAAGCCCATCGATGCTGTGCTGGTCAATGCTTGTGAGTGTGAGCCCCTGCTGACCGCTGACCACAGAATGCTGCTGGAGTACGCCGATGACATCATCTTCGGCCTGCAGGCAGAAATGAAGACGGTCGCTGCTCCCAAGGGCATCATCGTCATCGAAGAGAATAAGCCCGATGCCATCGCCCTGCTGCGTGAGAAGACCGCCGGCATCGAAGGCATTGAGGTGCTGGAAGTTGCTACCCAGTATCCCCAGGGCGGTGAAAAAATGCTGATCAAGCGCGCTATGGGCCGCAGCGTTCCTTCCGGCAAGCTGCCCGCCGATGTTGGCGCCTGCGTCAGCAACGTCTCCACGGTCAAGGCCATTGCCGATGCTATCAAGACCGGCATGCCTCTGGTCGAGCGTATCACCACCGTTACCGGTAAGTACATTGCCAACCCCGGCAACTTCATCGTCAAGATCGGTACCAGCGCCAAGGAGCTGGTTGAGGCTTGCGGCGGCGTTACCGCTTCCGATGCTCTGATCAAGGCTGGCGGCCCCATGATGGGCTTCCCCCAGAGCACGCTGGATACCCCCATTATGAAGGGTTCCAACGGCATCATCGCCATCGAGAACGACGAGCCCGAAGTTCAGGAGTGCATCAAGTGCGGCCGTTGTGTGGATGTCTGTCCCATGGAGCTGAAGCCTCTGTACTATGCTAAGCTGGTGGGCGATCCCGCTGCACTGAAGAACTACAACATTATGGACTGCATGGAATGCCGTTGCTGCGAGTACATCTGCTCCTCCAAGATCCCGCTGGTCACTCTGATCAAGATCGGCAAAAACGCTGTAAGGGGGATGAAGTAATATGCTGATTACCGAACTGAAAGCAAAAGAAGTTCTGGCCTCTCAGGTCAGCGGTAAGGTCTTCATCATCAACTGCCACGGCTGCAAGGAAGTTTACTTCCCCGAAGCTGCTGCAGAAGAATTCCAGAAGGAACTGAATGCCACCGGTTCCATCACCACCGACTACATCTGCAATCCCGAGAACCTGAATGTCCGCCTGGAAAAGCACGCTGCTGCCATCGAGGCTGCTGACATGATTCTGGTCTTCTCCTGCGGTGTCGGTGTTCAGACCGTTGCCGAGAAGTTCCCCGGCAAGAAGGTCGTCGCCTGTTGCGATACCTATGCACTGCCCGGCTTCCAGGGTGTTACCCCTCTGGAGTATGACTGCAAGCAGTGCGGCGAGTGCTACCTGAACCTGACCGGCGGCATCTGCCCCATCACTGCCTGCTCCAAGAGCCTGCTGAACGGCCAGTGCGGCGGTGCCAAGGACGGCAAGTGCGAGGTCGACCCCAATATGGAGTGCGGCTGGGAGCGTATCATGCGCAGACTGGCTCAGGTTGGCAGACTCGATGCCATCAAGTGCCCCATTCAGGTGCGTAACTACGCCACCGATGATGAAGTCAAGAAATAATGACAACAATCTTATAATGATTAGGAGTAATACATAATGAGAATTACCGAATTGTTTGATAACGGTGAATTTGTCGTTACCGCTGAAGTTGGCCCTCCCAAAGGCATCCATCTGGAGCATCTGGTTGAAGAGGCTAAGGAGCACCTGAGCGGCATCACTGCTGTGAATGTTACCGATAACCAGTCTTCCGTCATGCGTATGGGCAGCCTGCCCACCTGCGTGGCTCTGAAAAACGCAGGTCTGACCCCCATCCTGCAGCTGACCTGCCGCGACCGCAACCGTATCGCACTGCAGTCCGAGCTGCTGGGCGCTGCTGCTCTGGGCATTGACAACATCCTGTGCCTGACCGGCGACCACACCAAGATGGGCGACCATCCCGGTGCAAAGCCCGTCTTCGATCTGGACTCCGTTTCCCTGCTGCACACTGTCTGCCAGCTGGAAAAGGGCGTGGATCTGGCTGGTAACGCTCTGGTTGGCGAGCCTCCCAAGTTTGCAAAGGGCGCTGTTGTTTCTCCCTGCTCCGACTCTGTGGATGCACAGCTGGCTAAGATGGAGCGCAAGGTCATGGCCGGTGCTGAGTACTTCCAGACTCAGGCTGTCTTTGATTCCGAGAAGTTCATCTCCTTCATGGAGAAGGCAAAGCAGTTTGGCAAGCCCGTTCAGCTGGGTGTCATCATTCCCAAGAACGCAGGCATGTGCAAGTTCATGAACAAGAACGTTGCAGGTGTCCATGTTCCCCAGTGGATGATCGACGAGCTGGCTGCTGACAAGGAGCGCGCCAAGGCCGGTATCACCGGTGTCGAGCTGGCTGCTAAGGTCATCAAGGAATGCCGTCCCTACTGCCAGGGTCTGCATATCATGGCTCTGGGCTGGGAAGCTAAGGTTCCCGAGCTGATCAAGCTGGCCGGTCTGTAATTACCAAATCAAAAAGCCATGGAGCCGTCAGGGTTCCATGGCTTTTTCAGCAGGAGGAAAAAACGATGGATGCTGTCAACAAAACCCTCTATATCCCGCTGTATGGAAAGTCCTATGTCAGCAAAAGGAGCATCATTCTGCATGATCCGAAGGCTGAGGAAATCTGGACAGCAGAGTGTTTTCCGCTGAAGGGAAAGTCTGCATCCAAGTGGCTCGCCTATTACATGGCCATGCGTGCGGCTGTTTTTGATTGCTGGCTGCGGCAGCAGATGGAAGCGGCACCGGAAGCAACGGTGCTGCACCTGGGCTGCGGTATGGACAGCCGTATCTGCCGTGTGGGGGAACAGGGACATCTGTGGTACGACATCGATTTTCCGGATGTGATCACCCAGAGAAAGCGATACTATCAGGAAAATGAAACCTATAGAATGCTGGCAGCGAATGTGACGGAGGATGATTTCCTTTCGCAAATCCATGGAACCTCCGCAATCGTGGTAATGGAGGGCATCAGCATGTACCTGAAACGGTCGCAGCTGCAGGATCTGACGGACAGCTTGTGTGCCCGTTTTGAACAGGTCAGCTTGCTGATGGATTGCTACACGGAGTTTGCGGCCAAAGCCTCCAAATACAAAAACCCCATCAATGAAGTGGGAGTCACAACGGTCTATGGTCTGGATGAACCGAAGCTGCTGGAAGGGAGCAAGCTGTCCTATCTGCGGGAAGTGGACATGACACCATCTGATCTGATCGATCAGCTGCAGGGGATGGAGCAGACCGTCTTTCGGAAACTCTACGCAGGTAAAATTGCCCGGAATATGTACCGGATGTATGAATACCGCAAATCAGGTGACAAACCTGAAAAAATGTGATATGATAATTCCGTATCCCTTGTATGGGGGGTGCGGAATTTTTGCGTTCGTAAAGCTGCGACATAAAGATGAAATGGAGCGCCCCGATGAATATTCAGCTGTCAGACCATTTTACATACGGTAAACTTCTGCGGTTTGCATTGCCATCCATTGTGATGATGGTTTTTACATCGATTTATGGTGTGGTAGACGGAATTTTTGTTTCCAATTTTGCAGGAAAGACCCCCTTTGCCGCAATCAATCTGATCATGCCCTACATCATGGTTTTTGGAACGGTAGGGTTCATGGTGGGCACAGGCGGTACGGCGCTGGTTTCCAAGACGCTCGGCATGGGAGACAATAAAAAGGCCAACGAAATCTTCTCTATGCTGGTGTGGTTTTGCATTTTCAGCGGCATTGGCTTTAGCGTATTATCCATGGTGCTGCTTCGTCCTGCAGCCATTGTACTGGGTGCGGAGGGGGAAATCCTTGAAGACTGCATCAGCTACGGCATGATTGTCCTGCCCGCAACCACGGCCTATATTCTCCAGTATGCATTTCAAAGCTTCTGTGTTACTGCAGAAAAATCCAATCTGTCCCTGACCATGATGGTGGTAGCCGGTGTTTGCAACATTATACTGGATGCCCTGTTTGTAGCGGTTTTTCGATGGGGACTGGAGGGAGCGGCAGCTGCCACGGCGATTGCGCAGACAGTCGGTGCGGTTATTCCGCTGATTTACTTCCTGCGTCCCAATCCAAGCTTGCTGAGACTCGGAAAATTCCACTTTGACGGCAAGGCTCTATGGCGTACCTGTACCAATGGTGTGTCGGAACTAATCAACAATCTGTCCTTGAGTCTGGTGAGTATGCTGTACAATCTGCAGCTGATCCGCTATGCGGGCGAAAATGGCATCGCTGCCTACGGTGTGATCATGTATGTCAACTTCGTCTTTGTGTCGATTTTTATTGGCTTTGCGATCAGCACCGCACCCTTAATCGGCTTCAACTACGGTGCAGACAACCGTGCGGAGCTGAAGAATATTTTGGTCAAGAGCCTGACGATCATTGCGCTGTCCTCTGCGGTAATGACCGCAGTTGCATTGCTGTTGGCAGATCCGCTGTCTGCGGTATTTGTTTCTTATGATCAGGAACTGCTGAAAATGACCATTCGGGCTTTTATGATCTATTCTCTGTCATATTTGCTCTGCGGATTTAATATATTTGGAAGCTCCCTGTTTACGGCGCTGAACAATGGCTTGATCTCGGCATTGATCTCTTTTGTACGCACTTTGGTATGTCAGACCGGTGCGGTTATGCTGCTGCCCCTAGTTTTCGACTTGGATGGAATTTGGCTCGCCATTGTGGCAGCGGAACTGTCTGCACTGATTCTGACCGCTATTTTTACTGTAAAATACCGCAAACGTTATCACTACTGGTAAAACACTTTTGAAAAGTTTGGGGAGGGATGTGCCTATGCAGTTGCGCGAATTAACATACATGGCCGTAGGTGTCCGTATTTTGGCAGCGCTGATTCTGGGCGGAATCATCGGATTAGAGCGCGAGATGAAAAACCGGCCTGCGGGTCTGCGTACCTATATGCTGGTGTGTGTTGGCTCCTGCCTGATCATGATGACCAATCAATTCATTTACCAGACCACCGGTATGGGCGACCCGGCTCGCATGAGTGCACAGGTCATCAGCGGTATTGGCTTCCTGGGTGCGGGAACCATTGTGGTGACCCAGCATAATCAAATCAAAGGCCTGACTACAGCTGCGGGCCTTTGGGCCTGCGCGGCGGTTGGTCTGGCGATTGGCATCGGTTTTTACGAAGCTGCGTTGATCAGTGGTGTTGCCGTCTATGTGGTCCTGACACTGTTGCACCGCTGGGATGACCGGATGCGGATGAGAGGAAAGATTTTCGACATTTATTTCGAATTGTCCAAGGAATACCCGTTGGGCGATTTCATCCGCGCTGTACGGGACATGAATCTGGAGATTTCCGGCATTCGAATGGAAGCAGATGCCGTGCTGCGTGACGGGTCTTCTGCCTTCACGGCTACAATCAAGGCCAAGCGCCGCGTGGACCATGCGAGCATCCTCGGGCAGATCAATAAATTAGACGGTGTCGATTATCTGGAGGAGATTTGAACATAGAAAGCCCAACCGGAAAATCGGTTGGGCTTTGACCTTTCTATAAGAGCTTTCAAATTGACGGCTATCGCATTTTCTGTGTACCTGTTCAAAGCGCAGGAGATATCAGTTTTGCGCAGCCAAAGCATCAGAATGTGATATCGCCTGCTAAAATACAGGGAAGTTGAAAAAATTGCCGATGCAAGGCAAATGATGCAGGAAAAGGCATTTGTACGTACATGATTTACCGCCATCTGAGGTTTGCAGATTGTACACATTACTAAAAACGGAGCGATTGATTTGTGAGATTTGCGGAAGCGATAATACTTTACTTAGAAAGGGAAATGTTGTATTATTAAAGAACATGGTGGTTATCTTTCCACCATAAATACGAAGGAGGAATTATCAATGAAAAAGATTTTCGCAATTGTCCTGGCTCTGGCTCTGGTTCTGAGCCTGGCTGCCTGTGGTGCTCAGGGTCCTGCTGAGACCAAGGTCTCTGTTTTCTGGTACGACGAAGCTGACGTTTATCTGAGCACCGTCCGTTCCGAACTGAACAAGGCTCTGGAAGCTGCTGGTCTGGCATACGACAACCAGTATGCCGGTAAGGATCAGGCTAAGCAGCTGGAGCAGATCAAGACTGCTATCGCTGGCGGCACCAACCTGCTGGTCGTCAACGTTGTCACCTCCGGTGACCCCGACATCGCTCAGGCTGTCCTGGACGCTGCTGGCAAGGTTCCTGTTGTCTTCTTCAACCGTGCAATCGGCAACGAAGGCACCGACGTTACCTTCCTGAACGGCAAGAATACCGCTTGCTTCATCGGCACCGATGCTCCCGAGGCTGGCCACATGCAGGGCAAGATGGTCGGCGACCATGTTCTGGCTAACTTCGACACTGTCGACCTGAACGGCGATGGCAAGATCACCTACGCTATGTTCAAGGGCGAGGAAGGCAATGCTGAGGCTATTGCCCGTACTCAGTTCGGCGTTGAGGATGCTGACAAGGTTCTGACCGCTGCTGGCAAGCCCGCTCTGGAGTACTTCGACGCTCAGGCTACCCAGAAGTGGCAGACTGACCCCGAAGGCGCATGGTCCGCAAAGGCTGCTAAGGACTACATGGACACCAACCTGGTTACCTACAACAAGGACAACAACAACATGATCGAGCTGGTCATCTGCAACAACGACGGCATGGCTGAAGGTGTTGTCGAGTCCCTGAAGCAGGCTGGCTACAATGCTGCCGGTCAGCACGTCATCCCCGTCTTCGGCGTTGACGCAACCGACGCTGCTAAGGCTCTGATCGCTGAGGGTTCCATGATCGGTACCGTCAAGCAGGACAACGTTGGTATGGCTGAAGCTATCTGCGCTACTGTCCAGGCTATCGCCGGCGGCAAGACTCCTGTCGATGCTCTGGCTTCCCTGAACGACGCACGTTTCACCGTCGCTGGTGACTGCGCTACCAAGCTGTACGTTGCTTACGCTCCCTATCTGGGCGAGTAATTTCTAATTTCTGTGGGCAGCTGTCGCTTCCGGCGGCAGCTGCCCGTTTCCCTATCTGACTGGATGCGCAGCGGTGAGTACCAATTCACAGAATTGATGCTGACCATTCCGTATCGATTCGTGCGGAAAAACAAGCAAGGGAGGAAACTATATGGAACAGGATATTCTGCTGCAAATGGTGGATATTTCCAAATCCTTCCCCGGCGTCAAAGCCCTTGACAAGGTTTCTTTGAATGTCCACAGAGGTACGGTTCATGCGCTTATGGGCGAGAACGGTGCCGGCAAGTCTACCTTGATGAAGTGCCTTTTCGGTATCTATGCCAAGGATGACGGACATATCTATCTGGAAGGCAAAGAGATCGATTTCAAGAACAGCCGGGAAGCTTTGGACAACGGCGTTGCCATGGTGCACCAGGAGTTGAACCAGGCGCTGAAGCGCAGCGTTATGGACAACATCTGGCTGGGCCGCTATCCCACTGTTTTGGGCGGTCTTGCGGTTAACGAAAAGAAAATGTATGAGGATACCATGAAGGTATTCGAGGAATTGGACATTCATGTGGATCCGCACCGGATTATGAGCACGATGCCCGTTTCCCAGCGCCAGATGGTAGAAATTGCGAAGGCGGTTTCCTACAATTCGAAGGTCATCGTCTTTGACGAACCCACCTCTTCTTTGACCGAGGAAGAAGTGGAGCACCTCTTCAAGATTATCAATATGCTCCGCGACCGGGGCGTTGCCATCATCTACATTTCCCACAAGATGGCAGAAATCAAGCGTATTTCCGACTATATCACCGTTATGCGTGACGGCCAGTGGGTTGCCACCGAACGGGCAGACGATCTTGAGATGGCTGATATCATCCGCCTCATGGTCGGCCGTGAACTGACAAACCAGTTCCCGCCTAAGACCAATGTTCCCGGTGATATCTATCTGCGGGTGGACGGCCTGACCGGTATGTACAACCAGCTCCGTGACGTTACCTTCTATGCCCGCAGAGGTGAGATTCTGGGCCTTGCTGGTCTGGACAGCTCCGGCCGTACCGAGACACTGGAAAGCATCTTCGGCATCCGTACCCGTAAGGAGGGTATCATTTCCCTGAATGATCAGCCCTGCTTCAACCGCAATGCCGGCGAATCCATCAAGAATGGCTTTGCGCTGCTGACGGAAGAACGTCGTGCTACCGGTATTTTCGGATGCCTGAGCATTAAGGATAATACGGTCATCTCCAGCCTGAAGCGCCATAAGCGTTTCGGCCTGTACCTGAGTGAGAAAACGCAGCGCGAGGATACCCAGCATTATATTGATGCCATGCATACCAAGACCCCTTCTCAGGAGACCAAGATTCGCGCCCTGTCCGGCGGTAACCAGCAGAAGGTCATCATCGGCCGCTGGCTGCTGACCGAGCCGGAAGTTCTGTTGCTGGACGAGCCCACCCGCGGCATCGACGTCGGTGCTAAGTACGAAATTTACCAGCTGATCCTGGATCTGGCCAATAAGGGAAAGACTGTCATCATGGTTTCTTCCGAAATGCCGGAGCTGCTGGGTGTTTGCGACCGTATTGTGGTTATGTCCGGCGGACGCGTTGCCGGCGAAGTGGATGCCCGGAACACCACCCAGGAAGAGATTATGACTCTGGCCGCCAAATATGTCTAAGGAGGATATGAAAAATGGCAAATCCTGTTGCAAATCTGCAGCGTGCTGCTGCTGAATATCAGAATATGAGCAAGAAGGACCAGAAACGCTATGTTACCGATCTGATCCTGAATAATGCTCTGTATATCATTATGCTGGCATTCTGTATCTATACCGCAATCCAGCGTCCTAACTTCCTGTCCATGGGTTCTTTGGGTAACCTGATCGTCCAGGTTGCTGCTTACCTGCCTATGGCACTGGGCATCGCCGGCTGTATCGTTTTGACCGGTACCGACCTGTCCGCAGGCCGTGCTGTCGGTCTGACCGCTGCCATTACCGGCGCATTCCTGCAGAGAATTGACTACGCAAACAAGATGCTGACCTTCCTGCCCGAGGTTACCCCCTTCTGGATGTTCGTCACGCTGCTGAGCGTTGTGGCGATTGGTGCCATCATCGGTGTGATCAACGGCTTCTTTGTCGCGAAATTCAGCCTGCACCCCTTCATCGTTACCCTGTCCACGCAGTTGATCACCTACGGTATCATTCTGTGGTTCTTTGACTTCAATAATGGCGCTCCCATCGGCGGCCTTGATGAAATCTACCGTAACTTCCTGGGCACTCCCATGTTCTACATGGGCAACACCCCCGTGCCTCTGTATGTGCTGTATGCGGTTATTCTGACCGCTCTGATGTGGTTCATCTGGAACAAGACCACCTTTGGTAAGAACATGTTTGCCGTCGGCTCCAATGCCGAAGCAGCCAAGGTTTCCGGTGTCAACGTATTCCTGACCACCGTGCTGGTTCATACGCTGGCAGGTGCCATGTACGGTTATGCCGGTTTCGTGGAAGGCTTCCGCTCCGGTTCTATCGCTGCCGGTACCGGTGCCAACTATGAGTGTGATGCCATTGCAGCCTGCGTCATCGGCGGTGTTTCCTTCGTCGGTGGTACCGGTAAGATCAGCGGCATCGTTCTGGGCGTGTTTGTGCTGCGCATCATCTTTATTGCACTGACCATGCTGGGTGTCAGCTCCTCCAGCCTGTACATCATCAAGGGTGCCATCATCCTCTGCGCCTGCGCACTGGACATGCGTAAGTATCTGGTTAAGAAGTAATGGAAAACCAGAGCGCTCATCAGGATTCCCGGGAAGAGCAGCAGCCTCGTTTTCGGGGGCTGTACCGGTACGTCAATATTTCGGTGAAAGCATTGGATCGGATCATCATTGCCTGTATCGCAGTGATTGTGATCGTGGTGGCACTGGAGATGCGCAACCCCGGTTTTACCATCACATTTGATTCCAAGGGCGGTACCGATGTGGCAGCTCAGAACCAGCTGTATGGGGAGCTTCTGGAACTTCCGCAACCTCCCACACGGGAAGGCTATCAGTTTACCGGCTGGTATACTGATGCAGCTTGCTTTGAACCGTGGGATGCGCAGAAGGATACAATTGAGATTGATATGACGCTCTATGCCGGCTGGGAAAAGCTAGAATAAAACAATCATCCCCTGATGCGCCGCATTGGGGGATGATTTGCAAATCACAGTTCTTTATTGATAAAAGTAATATACAAGTAAATTAATCTTCAGGAGGAAATTACCATGTCTGCACCTGCTTTGATTCTGGAAAAGAATATGAAACTTGCCCTTGATACCGGTTTCGCGGCTGCTTTCGAATGCAAGCCCGAGCGTTATTTCTCTGCACCCGGCCGTACCGAAATCGGCGGCAACCATACGGACCATCAGCGCGGCCGTGTTCTGGCCGGTGCTGTCAATCTGGATACTGTTGCAGCGGTTAAATGCAACGGTACCAATGTGATTCGCGTTCAGTCCAAGGGCTATCCCCTCAGTGTGGTGGACCTGTCCAATCTGGAGCCTGTGGAATCCGAAATCAATTCCACTCCCGCACTGATCCGCGGTGTGGCAGCCCGCTTCGCCCAGCTGGGCTGCAAGGTGGAAGGCTTTGATGCCTATTGTGAATCCACGGTTCTGCCCGGTTCCGGCTTGTCTTCTTCCGCCGCTTTCGAAGTTCTGATGGGTACCATCATCAACCACATGTTCTTTGATGGCAAGGTGACGCAGCCTGAGGTTGCCATGATCGGCCAGTATGCGGAAAATGTATTCTTCGGCAAGCCCTGCGGCCTGATGGATCAGACCGCTTCTGCTGTGGGTAATCTGGTTACCATTGATTTCTTTGAAACCGGCAAGCCCGTGATCGAACCCGTTGCCTTTGATTTTGGTGCCTGCGGCCATGCGCTGTGCATCATCGACAGCGGTGCCGACCATGCTGATCTGACCGATGAATATGCAGCTGTTCCCGGCGAGATGAAGGCTGTTGCTGCATTCCTCGGCAAGGAAGTCCTGACCGAAATCGACGAAGCTGATTTTTACGCTGCTATCCCCGAAATCCGCAAGGCTTGCGGTGACCGTGCTGTGATGCGCGCCATCCACTTCTATCAGGAAAATGCCCGCGTTCCCCAGCAGGTTGCAGCGCTGCGCGCAGGCGACTTCGATAAGTTCCTGCAGCTGGTTAAGCAGAGTGGCTATTCTTCCTACATGTATCTGCAGAACGTGATTCCCGCCGGTTACAAGGCTCATCAGGATGTGGCTGTGGCACTGGCTCTGGCAGAGCATTACCTGGACGGCCGCGGTGCTTACCGTGTCCACGGCGGCGGTTTTGCCGGTACCATTCAGGCTTTTGTTCCCTATGATATTCTGGACAGTTTTGTTGCCGGTATCGACGGTGCGCTGGGTAAAGGCGCCTGCCATGTGTTGTCCATCCGTCCTCAGGGCGGCGTTGAAATGGAGATCAGTGAATGAAAATCGAAACCTATATTGATTCCCTTGTTTCCTATGCCATGAATACCGGCCTTGCAGAGCCTGTGGACCATCAGGTGCTGACGAACCGGCTGCTGGATCTGCTGCGTCTGGATAGCTATGAGTCTTCCGACGAGCCCCAGAGCGAGGATCTGGAGGAAATTCTGGCCGGCATTCTGAGCTATGCGGTTGCACAGGGTCTTTGCGACGATGGCATCACCGCAAAGGATATTTTTGATACCCGCATCATGGGCGCGATCACCCCCATGCCCCGGGAAGTGATCCGCACCTTCCGTGAAAAGTACGCGGCTGATCCCGTTTCCGCTACGGACTGGTACTATAAGTTCAGCTGCGACACCGACTACATTCGCCGCTACCGCATTGCCAAGGATATGCGCTGGAAGTACGCGTCTGACTACGGCGAGATGGACATTACCATCAACCTGAGTAAGCCTGAAAAAGACCCCAAGGCCATCGCTGCCGCCAAGAACGCGCCCCAGACCGCTTATCCCAAGTGCCAGCTGTGCGTGGAAAATGAAGGCTATGCCGGCCGCATGAACCATCCCGCCCGTGCTAACCACCGCATCATCCCCATTGAGGTCTGTGGTGAGGACTGGAGATTGCAGTACAGCCCCTATGTGTACTACAATGAGCACTGCATCGTTTTCAATTCCAAGCATGTTCCCATGAAGATCGACCGTAGCGCCTTTGCGAAACTGCTGAGCTTCGTGGGTAGCTTCCCCCATTACTTTGTGGGTTCCAATGCAGACTTGCCCATCGTTGGCGGTTCGATCCTGAGCCATGAGCATTTCCAGGGCGGTCATTACACCTTTGCTATGGAAAATGCACCTGTGGAGCAGAAAATCGCATTTGAAGGTTATGAGGATGTGCAGGCAGGTATCGTCAAGTGGCCCATGAGCGTCATCCGTCTGACCGCTGCAGATCCCGAACGCATCACGGATCTGGCTGACAAGATTCTGACCGCATGGCGCGGCTATAGCGATGAATCCGTTGACGTGATCGCCTTCTCCGACGGTGAGCCCCACAATACCATTACTCCCATTGCCCGCAGAAGAGGGGAGGACTTTGAACTGGATCTGGTGCTGCGCTGCAACATTACGACTGCTGAGCATCCTCTGGGCGTCTTCCATCCCCATGCGGACAAGCATCACATCAAAAAGGAAAATATCGGCCTGATCGAAGTGATGGGTCTGGCAGTCCTCCCCAGCCGCCTGAAGGCAGAACTGCATGATCTGGCAGAAGCAATCGTGGCAGGCAAGGATATTGCTGCTGACGAGGTTCTGAACAAGCATGCAGCATGGGTGGAGGAACTGAAGAAGCAGTATACCTTTACTGCGGAAAATGCGCTGGAAACACTGCTGCAGGAAACCGGAAAGGTCTTCTCCGAAGTTCTGGAGGATGCCGGCGTCTATAAGAACACAGAAGCAGGCAGAGCAGCATTCCTGCGCTTTGTTTCCTATGTGAATCAGGAGGTTTAACTATGAATGTATTGGTTACCGGCGGTGCCGGTTATATCGGCAGCCACACTGTGGTGGAACTGATTCAGGCAGGCCATCAGGCGATCATTGTGGATGACCTGTCCAATGCCAAGGCAGAGGTTGTGGACCGCATTGAAACCATTACCGGCACCCGCCCTGCTTTTTACGAGTTGGACTGCAAGGACAAAGATGCACTGCGCAAGGTTTTTTCTGTTCACAAAATTGATGCGGTCATTCAC
>JBGVFB010000022.1:0-4093 GCA_045120675.1 Faecousia sp.
ATTTTCCCCATACTGAAAGCTGAGCCCCAGCTTTTCCAGCACCGGAATCACATTGATGCCCTGGCTTTCCACGCAGGGGTGCATCTTCTCCGGATGGCGGCAGGGCTGCCCGTCCAGATAGGCGCACCGCCGGCACAGGGCACAAGCTTCCGTGGAGAGCACAAAAGGCTCCACTTTCTGCTGCCGCAGCAGGCCTGCCACCTGGTTGGTCAGCTCCTCGTGGGGGGCGCGGGTGTCCAGGGTTTCCTGCAAATTGGCAATGTCCGCCACCTCCGCCACAGAAGAAATCACCAGACACCGGTCAAATTTTGCGCAATGCGCCCTGCACGCCTCCACGCTGCCCACCGCCGGCGGGCAGGCCCAGGTGGTGCCGTACATGGGGCACTCCCTTTCGCAGATATAGCGGATGCGCTGGGAAAATTCCAGCTCCTTCGGGTCCACAAATCCATAGATGTACAGCGGCAGCTGGGCCAGCTGCGCTTCCAAAACTTCCACATTCAGCATCCAAATTCCTCCAAAATCCGCCTGCACCCTTCCTGCACATCCGTCCAGGTCTGGGAAAAATCCCCGGTGTACCAGGGGTCTGCCACATCGTAAGGCAGCAGCGGGCGGATTTTCTCCCCGTCGGCCGGCAGCATCCGCCGCAAAAAGCGGGCGTTGCTGCTGTCCATGTAGTAAATCCGGTCATAGTGGCGGTAATCTTCCATGGTCACCTGCCGGGCCCGGTGCCCGTCGCAGGCAACGCCATGCTTTTCCAGTTCCCGCCGAGCAGGGGGATAGATGCCGTTTCCAATCTCCTCCCGGCTCACCGCCGCGGAAGCAATTTCAAACTCCCCCGCCAGCCCCGCTTTTTTCACCATATCCTTCAGCACAAACTCCGCCATGGGACTTCTGCAAATATTGCCATGGCAAACAAATAAGATTTTAATCATCTTATGAATCTCCTTAAAAGTACCGGATTTCTTCTTAAATCCTTGTATTTACGCCACTTTTGCTTCTTAAAATATTAGGGGCGATTTTCGTATCTTCTCAAATCTTCTCGTTTCTTTTCATGCTTTCTTGGGCAACTTTGGTAAAAACGTTGGTAAAAATAAAGAGTTTACCAACGGTCTATCTGCCGGCTACCCGCAGGAGTTCCTGCTTCGCATCATCGAACCCCACGTGTGTGTAGGTGTTCAGCGTCACGCCGATATCGCTGTGTCCCATGATATACTGCAGCGTTTTGGGATTCATTCCGGACTTTGCCATGTTGGAGCAGAAAGTGTGCCGACACACATGGGGTGTGATCTTCGGCAGCTGCACACGGTAGGTCTTGTTGTACTTGGCAACCACATGCTCCATGTACTTCTCCCAGTGTAGCGCCACCATCGGCATGTCGTTCTTGTCCAGGCAGAGGAAACCTGCATGGCCGTCGATCATAGGTTCTTTCCGCGGCGTCTTCCGGTTCTTGATGATCCTACGGAAGCACATAGCCACCTCGTCGGTCATCGGCACATAGCGCACACCCTTTTCGGTTTTTGGTTCCTGAATCACATACTTCATTTCGCTTGTACGCTGAAGCTGATGATCCACATGGATCCGGTTCTGGTCGAACTCGATATCCGACATGGTAAGGCCGCAAAACTCGGAAATGCGGAGTCCTGTGTGGAACAAGATGTAGAAGGCATCGTAATACTTGTTGTAGTACTTGTCCTCCTTCACGAAGTTCAGGAAATCCCGTTGCTGCTTCCGGGTGATCGCCTCCCGGGTCACAGAATCGTTCACAATGACCGATGCCAGTTCAAATCCAAAAGGATTCTTGCGGATCAAGTCATCGTCAACCGCCAGCTGAAAGGCAGGTCTCAGCACTCCTCGGATGGAATGAATGGTGCTATAGCTTTTGCTGTCCTTCTGCTGCAGCTTGATCAGCCAAAGCTTTGCGTCCGAAAGCCGAACCTTATCAATGCGAAGCTGACCAAAGGGATCTTTCTTCAGCATGTTGGTCACAGTCTTGTAACCGGCTTTGGTGTTGGGACGAACACCGGTTTTTACCGACAGATATTTCTCCACCAGTTCCAGTACGGTGTAATTGCCGCCTTTGGTCACGATGTGGTCAAAGAGATCAGCTTGGATCTGCCGCTCTTTTTCCCGCAAAGACAGTTCAGGCTTCTTACCTTTCGGCATCCGGTCATTCTTATCCAGCCGCCAACTGTACACATTATTCTCTTGTCCGTTCTCATCGATATAGCGGTAACGATACCTCCCGTCAGCGCGCTGATACTCTCCTTCATGGAGAATGCGATTGCGATTATCGCGTCTTCTTTCGCTCATAGCGTCTCCTTTCTTCAAGGAGAGCCAGACTTGCGCAACAATTATAGCACAAATCCGGCTCTCTGTACAGAAAAATGATCAGATGCCGTATAACATTTGCCTTTTTAGGGGTTAAACTGCCGTTGCCTGATCCAAATATTCTTCGAATTTTGCCCGTTTGATCAAAACCCGATTGCCGTTCATAACATAAAAATTCTCGTGAGGATGCTCGTCAATCAGTGACCGGAGCTTGTTTTCTCCGATGTGATAATACCCGGCTGCTTCCTCAACGGTCAGCGTGTAACGCCGCCATACCGGGGTAATATTGGTCTTGCAGTTACTGCAGATGTTCTCCATCAAATTCCTCCTGTTTTCCATAAAATTGCATTAATAACTCATGCACGGCAACCTCGATTAGATCCCGGCTTTTCCAGAACATCTCCGCATTGATTGCTTCTCCGGATTTTGTTCTAAGGGCAAGATGCGTAAGGTTGCAGTTGATTTCTCCTAATAGCTTCAGTATTTCAAAATATGCTACTGGAGGAAACTCGTTTGGGCGAATACCGCAACATAGCTTTCTCAGGTAAGTCTGTTGCGGCAGATTGCATTTCTTACGGTTGGCTTCCAGCGCCTGGTACTCTTCTTCGTTCAGGCGCAGGTGGATCTCATGCGGTCTTGTTGTTGATTTTCCCATGGTTATCTTCTCTCGTTTCTGTAAGGGTTTGGGGCTACCCCAAGTGGTGCGGAATGTCCGTTGGGACCATTTCGCGATGCTTGCTAAGAAAATGCCGTTGCCATTTTTTAGAGGTCGTCATGCGAAGGGTAACTCATCGTCCGGGTCGGGTAACACCGCCCATGACGCAAATGACGATTGTGACGATGTTTGGGGGAGCGAGAAGGCAGCGTCATTTTGCTGACGCAGTGACGCAAGGGTCTCGTTCCTCCTTTTGTCGTCATTGCCGTCATCATCGTCATTCAGCTTCCAAATCATCAATCTGGCCTGTGCGGTTGGCTTGTGTTCCATAGTGATTCCCAGCGGTTTAAAGACTTCGTTGAAGTGCCTGGTTATAAGTTTGCTGGCTACATTTGCCTTTGTTGCTTCGTGGCCGATAGAGGCAAGCAGTTCCGTTGCCGTACCGGTAAAACTCTTTTCATTCAGCAGGTAATCTGCAATCTGAAAAACGAATTGCGGTATGCACTCCCGGTGCAAGGCGGAAGTGTCCAGTGCTTCCGTGACTTCCCATACATTTTTCCGCATGGTCAGCTTCAGCCGCTTTTCCTCGATGTCCCGGCCGGTGATGCTGAGAACTGCATCATTGCCAAAACGATCTTCTTTGCGCAGTACCATACAGGTGTCTGCTACACCTGCAATGCCGGTAGAGCCGGTCATATCGTTGAAGACATTGCTGCCATCATGCTCCTTGCGGTTGTGGTGAACAAGGAAGATGCAAATGTTGTGGTCGTCGGCGATCTTCTTCAGAGCAGACAGATCTCGATAGTCCTGGGCATAGGCATTGACCTTGGATGAAACATTGTCCCGGACCATCTGCAGCGTATCGATGAAGAGCAGACCGGTACTGGGTTGGTCTTTTAATGCCAATTTGATCTGTCCTTCCAGCTCAGCACCTAGCTTGCCGCAAGAGAAGCCAAAGTGCAGATTCGTCGGTGGGACATCAATTAGATCCTGCATACGCTGCTGTATTCGCCAATCCTTGTCTTCCAAGGCAAGGTAGATCACATCCGTTTTAGATGTAGGAAGTCCCCACACCGGCTCACCCCGGCTAATCTTCAAGCAGAACCATAG
>JBGVFB010000023.1:0-12870 GCA_045120675.1 Faecousia sp.
TAGAATGAAAGAACAGTATGTAAATGAGATCGCTCCCGCCCTCTTTAAGAAGTTTGGCTACAAGAGCGTCATGCAGACTCCCAAGCTGGACAAGGTTATCATCAATGTCCGCTGCGGTGAGAGCAAGAACAACGCCAAGGAAATTGAAGCAATCGTGAAGGATCTGGGCATCATCACCGGCCAGAAGGCTGTGATCTGCAAGGCTCGCAAGTCCGTCGCTAACTTCAAGCTCCGTGAAGGCGAAAACGTTGGTGTGAAGGTCACCCTGCGTGGTGAGAAGATGTACGAGTTCCTGGACCGCCTGTTCAGCGTGGCCCTGCCTCGTGTCCGCGACTTCCGCGGCATCAACCCCAACTCCTTCGACGGCCGCGGCAACTATGCCTTCGGTCTGAAGGAACAGCTGATCTTCCCCGAAATCGAGTACGACAAGGTGGACAAGATCCGTGGTATGGATATCTGCATCTGCACCACCGCTACCACCGATGAGGAAGCTAAGGAACTGCTGACCCAGCTGGGCGCACCCTTCCACGCTTGATTTTAGGAGGAACTGTAAATGGCTAAGAAGTCTATGATCCTGAAGCAGCAGGCTGAGCCCAAGTTCTCCAGCCGCCGCTACAACCGCTGCAAGATCTGCGGCCGTCCCCATGCTTACCTGCGCGACTACGGCGTCTGCCGTATCTGCTTCCGTGAGCTGGCCTACAAGGGCCAGATTCCCGGTGTCCGCAAGGCTAGCTGGTAATTCAAACGATCGAGAAAATGTACAAATGACTCGGGAAGTCCTGGGAAGATGGCTCTGCCAGTGAGCAGAGCGCATTCCCCGGATACCCCCGCGTCTTAACGGGAAAATCCCGTAACTTCTAGAAGGAGGATAATTAAAATGCAAATCACCGATCCCGTAGCAGATATGCTGACTCGTATTCGTAACGCAAACTCTGCTAAGCACGAAACCGTCGATGTCCCCGCTTCCAACCTGAAGAAGGCTATTGCTCAGATCCTGCTGGACGAGGGCTACATCAAGTCCTTCAATGTTGTCGACAACGGCAACCAGGGCATGATCCACATCACCCTGAAGTATCTGGCAAAGAAGCAGCCCGCTCTGTCCGGCCTGAAGCGCGTCTCCAAGCCCGGTCTGCGTATCTATGCCGGCGCTGATGAGCTGCCCAAGGTTCTGAAGGGCCTGGGTATCGCTATCGTTTCCACTTCCAAGGGCGTTATGACCGACAAGAAGGCTCGCGAGCTGCACATCGGCGGCGAAGTCCTGGCTTTCGTCTGGTAAGGAGGTAGCGGAATGTCTAGAATTGGTAAGAAGCCGGTTGTAATTCCGGCAAACGTCACTGTCAATGTTGCTGAAGGCAACGTTGTCACCGTGAAGGGCCCCAAGGGCGAACTGACCAACACCTTCAATGCTGATATGATCATCAAGGTTGAGGGCAACGTTCTGACTGTTTCCCGTCCCACCGACGAGGCAAACCACAGAGCACTGCACGGCCTGACCCGTACCCTGATCGCTAACATGGTCGAGGGTGTTGAGAAGGGCTTCTCCAAGGAGCTGGAAGTCAACGGCGTTGGCTACCGTGCTGAGAAGAAGGGCAACCAGCTGGTTATGCGTCTGGGTTACTCCCATGAAGTTTTCATGGACGAGATCCCCGGCATCAACATCGAGGTTGCTGGTAACAAGATCACTATCCGCGGCATCGACAAGCAGGTCGTTGGCCAGTTTGCCGCTGAAGTCCGTGGTAAGCGTCCTCCCGAGCCTTACAAGGGCAAGGGCATCAAGTACACCACTGAGGTCATCCGCCGTAAGGTTGGTAAGACCGGTGGCAAGAAGTAATGGAGGTGTGCCGAAATGGTCAGCAAGGTTAATAAGAATGCAATGCGCCTGAAGCGGCATGTCCGCGTTCGTGGCAAGATCTCCGGCACCCCTGAGTGTCCCCGTCTGAACGTGTTCCGCAGCAATGCGAACATCTACGCCCAGATTATCGACGACGTCAATGGCGTGACCCTGGTTTCCGCCAATACGCTGGAGAAGGAATTTGAAGGCGCCACCGGCAATGCAGAAGCTGCAAAGAAGGTTGGCATGGTCATCGCAGAGCGTGCGAAGGCTAAGGGCATTGAAGTGGTCGTTTTCGACCGCGGCGGCTATGTTTACCACGGCCGTGTTGCTGCTCTGGCTGAGGGTGCTCGCGAGGGCGGCCTGAAGTTCTAAGTGTAGAGGAGGAAAAGAAATGGCTTACAATAAGACTCCTAACAATGAAGCTCCCGAGCTCATTGAGAAGGTCGTTTACCTGAACCGTGTCAGCAAGACCGTTAAGGGCGGCCGCGTCATGAAGTTCTCCGCTCTGGTCGTCGTTGGCGACGGCAAGGGTACTGTTGGTTACGGTCTGGGCAAGGCAGCAGAAGTTTCCGAGGCTATTCTGAAGGGCATCGCTGATGCTAAGAAGAACATGGTTAAGGTTTCTCTGGCTGGCGACACCATTCCTCACGACGTCATCGGCATCTTCGGTGCCGGCACTGTTCTGCTGAAGCCCGCTCCCGAAGGCACCGGTGTTATCGCCGGCGGCGCTGTCCGTGCCGTTATGGAAGCTGTTGGCATCAAGAACATCTGCGCTAAGTGCCTGCGTTCCAACAATCCCCAGAACGTTGTCAAGGCCACCATGGCTGGTCTGACTTCTCTGCGCAGCCCCGAGCAGGTTGCTGCAATCCGCGGCAAGTCCGTGGAAGAAATCATGTAAGGAGGGCAATTAACATGGCAAACCTGAAGATTGAGCTTGTTAAGAGCCTGAATGGTCGTCTGGAAAAGCACATCGCTACTGCTGAGAGCCTGGGTCTGCGTAAGATCGGCCAGGTCACCATCCAGCCCGACAACACCCAGACCCGCGGCAAGATCGCCAAGATCGGCTATCTGCTGAAGGTCACTGAAGTAGAATAAGGAGGAGAAGAATAATGAAGCTTCATGAACTCTCTCCCGTTGCTGGCTCCACTTTTGAGGGCAAGCGTAAGGGCCGTGGCCACGGTAGTGGTAACGGCAAGACCGGTGGCCGTGGCCACAAGGGCCAGAAGGCTCGCTCCGGCGGCAAGGTTCGCGTTGGTTTCGAAGGTGGCCAGATGCCTCTGGTTCGCCGCGTTCCCAAGCGTGGTTTCAACAACATCTTTGCAAAGCCCCTGACTGCTGTCAACCTGACTGCATTCAACTGCTTTGAGGATGGTGCTGTTGTCGATGCTGCTGCTCTGATCGAGGCAGGCGTTATCGCTTCCTGCCCCAACGGTCTGAAGGTGCTAGCTAACGGCACTCTGACCAAGAAGGTTACTGTTAAGGCTGCGGCTTTCTCTGAGTCTGCTAAGGAAAAGATCGAGCAGGCAGGCGGAAAGGCCGAGGTGGTTTAAGTGTTTAAGACACTGCAGAACGCATGGAGTATTCCTGAACTTCGCAAGAAGCTGCTGTTTACTATGCTGATTCTGTTGCTGTACCGTGTGGGTAACGTTGTTCCGCTGCCCTACATCGATGTGGCAACTCTGTCCAACTACTTTGAATCCACTCTGTCTAGCACGATCCTGGGTCTGTACAATGCAATGAGCGGCAGCGCCTTCTCTCAGGCAACCGTCTTTGCACTGGGCATTCAGCCCTACATTAACTCTTCTATTATCATCCAGCTTCTGACCATTGCCATCCCCGCTCTGGAGCGTCTGGCAAAGGAAGGCGGCGATGAAGGTAAGCAGAAGATCGCCCGCATCACCCGCTACACCACTGTAGCTCTGGGTCTGCTGCTGGGCTGGGCATACTACATGATGCTCAACAACTACTCCGCCAGCGGCTTCAGCATCATCACCAAGGAAGGCTTCCTGCCTGCTCTGGTTATCATCCTGGCATTCGCTGCCGGTTCCTCCGTTGTTATGTGGCTGGGTGAGCAGATCACCGAGCACGGCATCGGCAACGGTATCTCCATGATCCTGTTCGCCAACATCATTTCCGGCCTGCCCGCCGGCATGAACGTTCTGTTCTCCATGGGCTGGTTCGCAATTCTGGTTGTTGTCGTCATGATCGCTCTGGTTCTGTTCATCGTCTTCATCAACGATGCAGAGCGCAGAATTCCCATTCAGTATGCAAAGCGCGTTGTGGGTCGTAAGATCTACGGCGGCCAGAACACCAACCTGCCCATCAAGGTCAGCATGTCCGGTGTTATGCCCGTCATCTTCGCACAGTCTATCTGCACCGTTCCTGCTACCATCTGCGCCTTCATGGGCATCAATGCAGAATCCGGCAGCTGGTGGTTCGATAACCTGTGGAGCTCCGAGAGCGCTGCTTTCGTCATCATGTATGGCCTGATGATCTTCTTCTTCAGCTGGTTCTACTCCACCATCCAGTACGATCCCGTGGAGATTGCAAACAACCTGAAGAAGAACGGCGGTTTCATCCCCGGCTTCCGTCCCGGCAAGCCCACCGCTGACTTCATCCAGAAGGTCATCAACAAGATCCTGATCTTCGGCGCTGTTTATCTGGCAATCGTTGCTCTGCTGCCCATCGTGGCTGGCATTCTGGTTCCCGGCGTCAAGAGCCTGGCAATCGGCGGTACCTCCGTCATCATCGTTGTCGGTGTTGCTCTGGAAACCGTGAAGGCTCTGGAAGCTCAGATGCTGATGCGTCACTACAAGGGCTTCCTGGACTGATCAGGAGGTAAATGCAGTATGAATCTCATTCTGCTGGGCGCACCGGGCGCCGGTAAGGGAACTCAGGCAGAACTCCTGATGGAGAAGCTGCACATTCCTGGAATTTCCACCGGTAACATGCTCCGCGAGGCTATGAAGAATGGCACCGCAGTGGGCGAAAAAGCGAAATACTACATGGACAACGGTCTGCTCGTTCCCGACGAAGTCATTATGGACATCGTCGCGGAGCGCGTGGCCCAGCCCGATTGCCAGGGCGGTTTCATTCTGGACGGCGTGCCCCGCACGCTGGCCCAGGCTGAAGCGCTGCTTGCACGTGGCGTTCAGATTGACCATGTGGTTTCTATTGAGATTGATGACAGTGTGATCGAGGGTCGTATGACCGGCCGGCGCGTCTGCAGCAACTGCGGCGCCAGCTACCACATTGTTGCCAATCCCTCGAAGACTGAAGGCAAGTGCGATCTGTGCGGCGGCGATCTGATGATCCGTAAGGACGATGCACCGGAAACGGTCCGCAGAAGACTTGTGGTTTATCACGAGCAGACAGAAGTTCTCAAGGATTTCTATGCAAAGCTCGGTAAGCTGCGACTGGTCGAGGGCAATCAGTCCATCGAAGGCGCATGTGAGGATATCCTCACTGCAATAGGGGCAAAGAAATGATCGCAATCAAAAATGAACACGAACTGGAGTCTATGCGTCAGGCTTGTAAAATTACCGCGGCAGCCCGTGCTTTGGCAGGGGAAATGGTAAAACCCGGCGTATCGACGAAGGAGATCGACAAAGCTGTTCACGATTATATCGTGGCTCAGGGCGCGAAACCGTCGTTCCTGAATTACAACGGCTTCCCTGCCAGTACCTGCATCAGTGTCAATGCAACGGTTATCCACGGAATTCCGGGTGGTTACATCTTGAAGGACGGCGACATCGTTTCCATTGACGTGGGTGCATTCTACAAGGGGTTTCATGGCGATTGCGCGGCAACTTTCCCCTGCGGCAAGATCAGCGCCGAAGCGCAGAAGCTGATCGATGTTACGAAGCAGAGTTTCTTTGAGGGCATTCGCTTCGCAACCAAGGGACACCGAGTGTCTGATATCTCCCACGCCATTCAGACGTATGTGGAGGCTAACGGTTTTGCAGTGGTTCGTTCTTTCGTAGGTCACGGCGTTGGACGAAAGCTGCATGAAGAGCCGGAAGTACCGAATTTCGGTACCGCCGGACATGGACCCAGACTGATCAAAGGCATGACACTGGCAATCGAGCCCATGGTGAATGTTGGCACCTATGATGTCAAAGTTCTCAAGGACGGCTGGACCACAGTGACCGCCGACGGTAAGCTCTCGGCCCATTATGAAAATACTGTACTCATCACCGACGGCGAGCCGGAAATACTCACCGTCACTGAAGGACTTTAAGAACTATGGACCCAGATTTACCCGATAATATTCATATTTCGGATGTGGTGGTTTCCACAGCAGGCCGGGATCAGGGGGAAGTGTTCTACGTCATAGACGAAGATCCTGTCTACCTGATGTTGGCCAACGGAAAGGACCGAACCCTGGATAAGCCCAAGCGTAAAAAGCGCCGGCACGTTCAAAAGGTCCTTCGCTCTGAGACCAGAGTCGCCGCGAAAATTCTTTCCGGTGACAAAGTGCTCAACAGCGAATTACGAAGAGACTTGGCGTTCCACGTCAAGGAAATGCAAGCGAACAACCTGGGAGGTTAACAACTTGGCAAAAGACGACGTAATCGAGATTGAGGGCATCGTAATCGATGCGCTGCCGAATGCAATGTTCACTGTTGACATTGGCAACGGTCACACCATTCTGGCACACATTTCCGGCAAGCTCAGAATGAATTTCATTAAGATCTTGCCCGGTGACAAAGTAACCGTACAAATGTCTCCTTACGATCTGACTCAGGGTCGGATCACCTGGAGAAGCAAGTAAAGACACAAGAGTATACACTCATTGGAGGTTAAACAGTATGAAGGTAAGACCGTCCGTTAAACCCATGTGCGAAAAGTGTAAGATCATCAAGCGCAAGGGTCGCGTTATGGTAATTTGCGAAAACCCCAAGCACAAGCAGAGACAAGGTTAATAGGAGGTGCTGAAGTAATATGGCACGTATTTCTGGTATCGATCTTCCCCGCGAGAAGCGTATTGAAGTTGCGCTGACTTATATCTACGGCATCGGACCTGCCCGTGCTGCTGCAGTTCTGGAATCCACCGGTATCAACCCTGATATCCGCGTCAAGGATCTGACTGAGGAGCAGGAGGGCCTGCTGCGCGATGCTATCGAGCATAACTATATCATCGAAGGCGATCTGCGCCGTGAGACCGCTATGAACATCAAGCGTCTGTCTGAAATCGGCTGCTATCGTGGTCTGCGTCATCGTCGCGGCCTGCCCGTTCACGGTCAGCGTACCAAGACCAACGCACGTACCCGTAAGGGTCCCAAGAAGACCATCGCCAACAAGAAGAAGTAAGGAGGGATATGTACAATGGCTGCAAAAGCTGCTAAGAAGGTCATCAAGCGCCGTCGCGAGCGTAAAAACGTAGAGAAGGGTGCGGCACATATCCGCTCCTCTTTCAATAACACCATGGTCACCATCACCGACCTGAACGGCAATGCCCTGTCCTGGGCTTCCTCCGGCGGTCTGGGCTTCCGTGGTTCCCGTAAGTCCACTCCCTTTGCTGCCCAGACTGCTGCAGAGACTGCTGCTAAGGCTGCAATCGAGAACTGCGGTCTGAAGACTGTTGAAGTCTTCGTTAAGGGCCCCGGTCAGGGACGTGAGGCTGCTATCCGTGCTCTCCAGTCCGCAGGTCTGGAAGTTGTATCCATCAAGGACGTCACTCCCATTCCTCACAATGGCTGCCGTCCCCCCAAGAGACGTAGAGTCTGATTTTATAGGAGGAATTTAGTACTATGGCTAAGAATATGCAGCCCGTGCTGAAGCGTTGCAGAACGCTGGGCGTTTCTCCTGCCGCAATGGGTTACAACAAGACTTCCAACAAGAACCCCGGCGGTCAGAGAAGAGCAAAGAAGTCTGAGTATGCTACTCAGATGACCGAGAAGCAGAAGGTTAAGTTTGTTTATGGCATTCAGGAGAAGCAGTTCCGTAACTACTACGAGAAGGCTTCCCGTATGGCTGGTAACACCGGTGAAGAGCTGCTGACTTTCTGCGAGCGCCGTCTGGACAATGTTGTTTATCGTCTGGGCTTCGCTAACACCCGCCGCCAGGCTCGCCAGCTGGTGTACCATGGCCACTTCACCGTCAACGGCAACCGCGTCAACATCCCCTCCTACCTGATCAAGGCTGGCGATGTCATCGCTGTTTCCGAGAAGGCCGCTTCCAACGCTTTCTTCAAGAAGCTGAAGGAAGACGATGCTTTTGTCGCTGCCCCCAAGTGGCTGGACCGCGATAAGAATACCCTCCAGGGTAAGGTTGTTGCTATGCCCACCAAGGCTGATATCGACTTCGATATCGCAGTGCACCTCATCGTCGAGTTGTACTCCAAGTAATCAATCCCCTGATTTTGTACGCACGTTTGTCTGCTGGGGCGTGTATGCGCCCCACACTGTAATAGGAGGGTTTTGATTCATGGTAGAAATTGAAAAGCCTCGCATTACTTGCCTGGATACCCCTGAGGATCCCGCTTACGGTAAGTATGTTGTCGAACCGCTGGAGCGCGGCTATGGCATGACTCTGGGCAATTCCCTGCGCCGGATTCTGCTGAGCAGCCTGCCCGGTTACGCTGCTACTTCCGTTAAGATTCAGGGCATTCAGCATGAGTTCTCCACCATTCCCGGTGTTACCGAGGATGTGACCGAGATCGTTCTGAATGTCAAGCGGATCATCGCTAAGCTGTTCTGTGCCGGTACCAAGACTGTTCACATTGATGCAGTCGGTCCCTGCACCGTTACCGCCGGTGATATCAAGGCTGATGCTGAGGTTGAAATCCTGAACCCCGATCTGCATATCTGCACTCTGGGTGAGGACGCCACTTTTAATATGGAGATTACCCTGAGCCAGGGCCGTGGCTATGTTTCCTCTGACCGGAACAAGAATGCGCAGATGCCCATCGGCGTGATCCCCATCGACTCCATCTATTCCCCTGTTAAGAAGGTGAATTACACGGTGGAGCCTACCCGTGTCGGAGACAAGACTGACTTCGACAAGCTGACCCTTGAGGTCTGGACCGATTCCACCATCACTGCAAAGGATGCAGTTTCTCTGGGCGCAAAGATCCTGAGCGATCATCTGACTGTGTTCACCAACCTGTCTGATTCCGTCAGCACCTCTTCCACTGTTGTGGACAAGGTGGTCGACCGCCCCGATGCAAAGCTGGCCATGACCATTGATGAGCTGGATCTGTCCGTCCGTAGCTTCAACTGCCTGAAGCGTGCCAACATCAACACCGTTGCTGATCTGATCAACAAGACCGGCGAGGACATGATGAAGGTCCGTAACATGGGCAAGAAGTCTCTGGACGAGGTTCAGAAGAAGCTGGAAATGATGGGCCTGTCCCTGGCCAGCGAAGATTCTGGCAGCAACAACTAACACTTAAATCGTCAACCTTTTAAAAAGGAGGAAACGTTCATGTTCGGCACTCGTAAGCTGGGTAAGACCAGCACTCAGAGAAAGGCCCTGCTGCGTCAGCTGGTGACCGATCTGCTGGAGAACGGCAAGATGGAAACCACTTTCTATCGTGCTAAGGAAGTTCAGCCTGTCGTCGAGAAGATGATCACTCTGGGCAAGAAGGGTGACCTGGCAGCTTACCGCAGAGCTCTGTCTTTCATCACCAAGGAAGATGTTGCTCACAAGCTGTTCAAGGAGATCGCTCCCAAGTATGCTGACCGCAACGGCGGCTACACCCGTGTGACCCGTACCGGCGCTCGCCGCGGCGACGCTGCTGAGATGGCAGTCATCGAGCTGGTGTAATTCCAGTAAATTGAGAAAAGAGATTACGGCGCAGCGAAAGCTGCGCCGTTTTTCTAAAGTTTACCTGAGAAATCGCGAAATAATGCTTGACATTTGCACCATAACAGTGTATAATACACAAGCTGTCAAAAATGCTGCTATAGCTCAGCCGGTAGAGCGCATCCTTGGTAAGGATGAGGTCGCCAGTTCAAATCTGGCTAGCAGCTCCATTTTCCCCTTTAGTTCAATTCAGGCAGTCCCACATTTGCTGCTATAGCTCAGCCGGTAGAGCGCATCCTTGGTAAGGATGAGGTCGCCAGTTCAAATCTGGCTAGCAGCTCCAAAGAAACTCCGTGCCCATCAGGGTGCGGAGTTCTTTTATGCTGTTAGGTGATTTAAATGGTGCGCCAGTTCAAATTTGGGGAGCGACCCGACCGACGCCGGGGGGGAGGAGGGAGGGGAGCGAGTGGCAGCGGTCGGCAGATGACGAAGCCGCACAGTCGGCGAGGAAGATGCCGGGTACCGCAACAGGATAGCAGCACCCAACTTGACTTCGACAGCAAATCTGGCAAGCAGCTCCTCAAAAAGACGGTAAAGAATATTGTCTAAAGTCGAAAATTATGATAAACTAACTAAAAAGCGGAAATGAGGGAAGTTTTATGACTTGGCTGGAAAAAATGCATCATCCGGAATACTACATAAAGACCTTCTTGAAGTGGTTGATTCTGAGCCTGATTGTAGGTTGTGTGGGCGGACTGCTGGGCGCGGGTTTTCATCATGCGCTGCACTTTGTGACCCATGTGCGTGGGGAAAACAGCTGGCTGATTTTCCTGCTGCCTGTGGGTGGATTACTGACCATTGTGATCTACAGCGTGCTGGGTGTCCGCAAAAACCGTGGCACCAACGAGGTTATTGAAGCGATTTTGAAGAAGCAGCCCGTTAGCCCCTTGGTGGCACCTGCTGTGTTTCTGGCAAGCGCTGTGACACATTTGTTTGGCGGCAGTGCCGGCAGAGAGGGCGCAGCGCTGCAGATTGGCGGCAGTGTTGCTTCGGGACTGGGAGAAATTCTGCATCTGAAAGATCATAACCGTACCATTCTTGTAACCTGCGGCATGAGTGCGGTGTTTGCGGGACTCTTTGGCACCCCGCTGACGGCAACGATCTTCTGCATGGAGTTTGTATCTGTGGGAACACTGTTCACTCCCGCACTGCTTCCTTGCTATCTGTCCGCTTTCTTTGCCAGCCGGATTTCCGCTGCGCTGGGTGTCCATGCGGAAACTTTCATACTGGAGACTGCGGTGACTTTGAATCTTACCAATATTGGCGGCGCGGTTTTGCTGGCCATGCTGGTATCCGTTCTCGGTGTTGTAATGTGCGATGTGTTCCACAAGGCTGAGCATCTGGCAGCACACCATTTGCCCAATACCTGGGTTCGCATCGCTGCGGGTGGTGCCTTGATTACGATTATGACACTGCTGGCGGGTGATCAGCGGTTCAACGGTGCGGGCATGGAGATGGCAATGGATGCACTGGGCGGTCATGCTGACTGGTACTCCTTCCTTGCCAAAATGCTCTTTACTGCTGTGACGCTTGCATCGGGCTTCAAGGGCGGCGAAATTGTGCCCACCTTCTGCATCGGTGCCACCTTCGGCTGCGTTGTGGGCGCGGCTCTGGGCCTGGAGCCGGGCATTGCGGCGGCTCTGGGTTTGATCGGCTTGTTCTGCTGCGCAACCAATTCTCCGTTGGCTTCCATTGTGCTGAGCGTGGAGATGTTCGGTGGTGCCAATCTTTATCTGTTCGCATTGGTCTGCGTGATTTGCTTCGTGCTGTCTGGCACCGGTGGATTGTATGCAAGCCAGATTATCAAATATGAAAAAATTGATCGATACCTGATCAAAGATGAAAAAGCAAGGGATTAACCCTTGCTTTTTCTGCGTCATTTGATATAATCCTCTGCAGAATCAGGAGGAATCTGCCTATGATCAGTTTGCTGCTTGCGATCATTTATCTGTCTTTTATTTCACTGGGATTGCCGGATGCGCTGCTGGGTGCCGCGTGGCCGACCATGTGTATTGAATTCGGTGTGCCGGTATCCTTTGCCGGTATCGTTTCCATCATAATTTCCATTGGTACCATTGTTTCCAGCCTGCTCAGCGACCGGATGACCAGATGGCTGGGCACTGCAAAGGTCACAGCCGTCAGTGTGGCCATGACGGCGCTGGCACTGCTTGGTTTTTCCTTCAGTAGCCACTACTGGATGCTGCTTCTGTGGGCGATTCCCTATGGTCTGGGAGCAGGCAGCGTCGATGCGGCACTCAATAATTATGTGGCACTTCATTATGCCAGCCGCCATATGAGCTGGCTCCATTGTATGTGGGGTGTAGGTGCGTCCATCGGTCCTTACATCATGGGCTTTGCGCTGAGCAGTGGTCAGGGCTGGAACATGGGATACCGCTATATTGGACTGCTGCAGATTGTCCTGTCTGTAATCCTGTTTTTCAGCATTCCGATTTGGAAAAAGCGCGGGGAAGTGGCTTCGTCTGAAGCGGAAACCCCACAAAAGGCTTTGAAAATCGGGGAAATTTTAGCAATTGCTGGTGCGAAAGAAGTATTACTGGCATTCTTTTGCTACTGTGCGCTGGAGGGTACAGCGGGCTTGTGGGCCGCAACATATATGGTTCGTCATCTGGGCATCCACGAAGAAACTGCTGCAATGCTTGCCAGTATGTTCTATCTTGGTATCACCACGGGCCGCGCGGTCAGCGGTTTCATGACCTACAAATTCAATGATACCAATATGATTCGCATCGGTCAGGCGATTATTTACATCGGTATCGGTGCAATGGTTCTCCCTATGGGAAGTTATGGCGCCGTGGCTGGCCTGCTGCTGGTGGGCCTCGGCTGCGCACCGATCTATCCCTGCATCATCCACTCTACACCGGAACATTTCGGCGCGGAAAATGCGCAGGCGCTGATCGGCATCCAGATGGCCAGTGCCTATGTGGGATTCTTGTGCGCGCCGCCGCTGTTCGGACTGATTGCCAATCACATCAGTGCGTTCTTGCTGCCGGCATTCCTTGGGGTGATTCTTGTTGTGATGACCGTCATGTGTGAGCTGCTGAACCGGAAAACGCATGTATAAACAAAATGGGGCTGTAAAATAACAGCCTGAAAAAACGGAGGATTCCCGAAATGGGATCCTCCGTTGGCTTTTTTTCATGCAGCTGCCTTTTTTGAAAGGCTTTTTTGTGTAAAATACGTACACTCACCACACCCCCAAGAAAATT
>JBGVFB010000024.1:0-12130 GCA_045120675.1 Faecousia sp.
GACCTGACCACCGCGTTCCACTTCGCGGCGGATGGCATGATCGATGATGGCATTGTTATGCTCCATGACGAAGGTCTGCACCGGATAACGGTCTGCGGGCGGTTCTTCGAGGGTGGACATATCACGGATGCCGGACAGGGCCATATTCAGCGTTCTGGGGATGGGGGTGGCGGAAAGGGTCAGCACGTCCACACCCTTAGAGATTTCTTTCAGCCGTTCCTTATGGCTGACACCGAAACGCTGTTCTTCATCAATGATCAGAAGACCCAGATCCTTGTATTCGATGCCTTTTTGCAACAGCTTGTGGGTGCCGATAATCAAGTCAACAGAACCGGCCTTCAGGTTGGCTACAGTGCGCTTTTGCTGGGCGGGGGTACGGAACCGGCTCAGCACGTCGATATTGACGGGGAAGCCGCGGAAGCGGGCAACAGCAGTCTGATAATGCTGCTGAGCCAGAACCGTGGTGGGAACCAGAATGGCGCACTGCTTGCCGTCCATGATGGCTTTCATCACAGCACGCAGGGCAACTTCCGTTTTGCCGAAGCCCACGTCACCGCAGAGCAGACGGTCCATGGGGATGGGGGACTCCATATCGTGCTTGATGTCCGCAATGCAGCGCAGCTGGTCATCGGTTTCGGGATAGGGGAAATTATCTTCAAATTCCTTCTGCCACGGAGAATCGGCAGCAAAGGCGAAGCCTTCCTGCCGTTTGCGGGCGGCATAAAGCTGAATCAGCTCGCCGGCCATGTCCTTGGCGGCTTTTCTTGCTTTGGTTTTGGTTTTCTGCCAGGCATCGGAACCGATTTTGTTCAGACGAACATTGGCATCCTCGCCACCGCCTCCGATGTATTTGCCCACCAGATCCAGCTGTGTGGCGGGAACGAAGAGCGTGTCACTGCCCTGATAGGCGATTTTGACGTAGTCTTTAATGGCACCGTCCACACGAATCTGCTCCATGCCGATGAATCGGCCGATGCCGTAGTTTTCGTGGACAACCAGATCACCGGGAGAAAGGTCAGTGAAGGAATTCAGCTTCTGCCGGTTGGTGGCAGACTTTTTGGCGGATTTCCGTTTGGGAACGGTTTTGGAAATCAACTGACCTTCGGATAAAACGGCCAGCTTGGAATCGGGATACTCCATGCCGTGGGGGAGGGTGCCTTCCGCAAGCAGAATCTGACCAGCCTTGGGCATGGTGGTAAGGGGAATGCACAGGAGGGCAGAAAGTCCCTTGGCGCTGAGCATTTCTTTCAAAAGTTCGGCTCTTCGGCGGCTACCGCAGAGAACCAGAGATGCAAATTCCATCTTCTGATAATGGCTCAGGTCTGATGCAGCGGTGTCCAGATTGCCGCCATAGCTGGGCAGCTGCTTGGCAATCATGGGCAGCAGCACTTTGGGCGGACATTCCTCCGGGTAAGAAGTACCGCCGAAGGCATCAAAGTATACAGCGGTACGGTTTCGAAGCGCTGCGCAGAAATCCTCCCACTGGCACACATAATCGCACAGTTCACCGGCCAGCAGTCCGCCTTGCAGCAAACTATCCAGCTGCATACCCATCTCGTCGCTGCGGTTACGGGCGCTGCGGCGCAGACTGCTTTGGTCGCAGATGACGACGACAGCATCACTGGGAATGTAGTCCATGGCAGTGGCCATTTCCGGATAGATCAGCGCCATATAGCGGTCGGAAGCGGGATTGTGCAGATTATTTTCGAATTTTTCCAGATCTTTTGTCAGAGTGGTGATCAGTGCCTCATTGATATTCTTGCGGCGCTTCTGGCGGGCGATCATACGGTTTAAATCAGCACAAAGACCCGCAATGCCATCTTCGTGAAGACGGGGCTGGGTCTCACCGACGGGCAATACTACCAACTCGTCGATGTTGTCGGTACGCCGCTGGGTATCCGGGTCAAAATAACCCATGGTATCCAGCTCATCACCAAAGAATTCGGCGCGGACAGGACGGTCGGCGGCGGGGGAGTAGATATCCAGAATACCACCACGGACGGCAAACTGGCCGGGGCCTTCTACCATGGCGCATCGCGTATAGCCGGATGCGGTCAAACGGGAGAGAACATCATCAATGGGATATTCTTTGCCGACTTCCAGTCGGAATGCGGCTCGCAGCAATGTGGCGGGGGGCATGGTTCGCTGGCTGAGAGATTCCCATGTAAAAATCTGAATGGGTGTTTTGCCGGATGCCAGATCGAACAGCTGGCGCAGGCGCTTCTGCTCCCAGGCACGGGAGACAACCGCAGCATCATACAATGTCAATTCGCGGCTGGGCAGCACGGGGGAAGTGTCGCCTAAGAAGCACTTCAATTCCTCCTGCATACGCTTGGCGGCGATGTCATCCTGACAGATGATTACCAGTGGCTGGGAGGTTTCTCGGTGCAGCGCAGCAATCATGTGGCTGCGGTTGATCTGGCCGATGCCGGTGATCGCAACGCTTTCGCTGCGATGAAGAGATTCCAGCAGTGTATGAAATTCGGGGATACTGCGCAGTACAGATAAGAGTTTTTCCATAATGAGACCTCAAAAGGTGTGGAAAAATGAAATTTCCACAGAACGTGACAGCGCGGAAAGGGGACTCAGGTACCCCTTTCCGTGATTATTCGTCAATGGTTATTGATTTCCGTTGTAACGGTTGGCTGCTTCGGGAACACCGTAGTCGATCACGGCCAGCGCTGCTTCACCGGCCCATTCCAGTGCATTCTTCAGCGCCTTTTCCTCTTGTGCAGAGAAGGTACTCAGCACCCAGTCCGCCAGATCCATTTCCGGATGGGGCTTGGCACCTACACCGATTTTGACTCTGGGGAAGCTTTGGGAACCGACTTCGGAAATGATGGATTTGATGCCGTTGTGTCCGCCGGCGGAACCATCGGCGCGAATGCGCAGACGACCAGCAGGCAGGGAAATATCATCAAACATCACAATGATGCGGGAGGGGGGAACATTGAAATATGCGGAAAGCTGCAGCACACTGCGGCCGGAGAGATTCATGTAGGTCTGGGGCTTCAGCAGAAACAGCTTTTTGCCCTTGTAGTTCACCTGTGTATACAGACCCTGGAACTTCATCCGGTCAATTTTGCAGCCAAGGGATTCGGCCAGCATGTCGATGGCACGGAAGCCGGCATTGTGGCGGGTCTTTTCGTATTCGCGGCCCGGATTGCCCAGACCGACGATCAGCCAAGTTTCATTCATTATCTATCAACCAATCAATCATAAGTAAAGTATCGGCGGCGCAAATTCCACCTCATATAGTATATCATAAACAGAACGGGAAATGCAATATGTTTTCGCCGCGAATCCACAGGCAAAGCGAAATTTTGTTTGAATTACATCTTGTGATTGTGCGCGGTTTGTGGTATAATAGATGATACGAAATTCTCACTATAGGAGAACGCATATGAACGATAAAATTGTGATTCGGGGTGCCAGAGAGAACAATCTGAAGAATATCGATCTGACCATCCCCAGAGATAAACTGGTGGTTTTTACAGGACTTTCCGGCTCCGGCAAGTCCAGTCTCGCCTTTGATACGATTTACGCGGAAGGTCAGCGGCGCTATGTGGAAAGTTTGTCTTCCTACGCACGGCAGTTCCTGGGCCAGATGGATAAGCCCGATGTGGATGCCATCGACGGCCTTTCTCCCGCTATTTCCATTGATCAGAAGACCACTTCCAAGAATCCTCGATCTACGGTCGGCACGGTGACAGAAATCTACGATTATCTGCGTCTTCTGTGGGCACGCGTCGGTGTGCCCCATTGTCCCAAGTGCGGCAAGGAGATTGCCCGCCAGACCATTGACCAGATTGTGGACCGTGTGGAAGCGCTGGGCGAGGGAACTCGATTCATCGTGCTGTCCCCGGTGGTGCGTGCCAAGAAGGGCGAACATGTGAAGGTCTTCGAGGATGCCCGCAAGGGTGGTTTTGCCCGCGTTCGTGTGGATGGCATCCTGTATGATCTGACCGAAGAGATCAAACTGGAAAAGAATAAGAAGCACAACATCGAACTGGTGGTGGACCGTCTGGTTCTGAAGGAAGGTCTGCGCCGCCGCCTGACGGACTCTATTGAAACTGCCTGCTCCCATTCCGGCGGTCTTGTGATCATCGAATTGCCGTCGACCAAGGAAGAACTGAGTTTTTCCCAGAACTATGCCTGTGAGGATTGCGGCATCAGCCTGTCTGAGATGGAACCGCGGATGTTCTCTTTTAACAACCCCGCCGGTGCCTGCTCTGCTTGTACAGGCCTTGGTTTCCAGCTGGTGGCCGATCCCGCACTGGTGATCCCGGATCCTTCAAAATCTGTTCTGGATGGTGCGATTCAAGTTTCCGGCTGGCAGAGCGCCCGGACGGACAGCGTGTTCCGTATGTATTTCGAGGCACTGGCAAAGAAGTACCATTTTGACCTGAATGTACCCTTTGCGCAGCTCTCGCAGGAAGCAAAAGATGTGATCCTCTACGGCACCAAGGGTGAGAAGCTGCGCATGACCTACAACCGCGGCAACGGCATGGGTGTTCTGGAACAGCCCTTTGAGGGCATCATGAACAATATTACCCGCCGATATAGGGAGACTCAGTCTGATGCGGCCCGCAAAGAGCTGGAAGAATGTATGTCCAGCGCGCCTTGCCCCCAGTGCGGCGGTGACAGACTGTCGGATATTGCCCGCGCTGTGACCGTCGGCGGCATCGGTATCATGGACTTCTGCCGCATGAGCGTGGCGGACGGTCTGAAATTTATGGAAAATCTTCATCTGGAAGGCAATATGGCTACCGTTGCGGACCAGATCGTACGGGAAATTGTTTCCCGTCTGAAGTTCCTGACGGATGTGGGCTTATCTTACCTGACCCTTTCCCGTGCGGCAGGAACGCTCTCCGGCGGCGAAAGCCAGCGTATCCGGCTTGCAACCCAGATCGGTTCTTCCCTGATGGGTGTGCTGTATATTCTGGACGAGCCTTCTATCGGCCTGCACCAGCGGGATAATGACAAGCTGCTGGGCACACTGAAGCATCTGCGGGATCTGGGTAATACCCTGATCGTGGTCGAACATGATGAGGATACCATGCGTGCGGCGGACTTTATTGTGGACGTGGGTCCCGGTGCGGGCAGCCATGGCGGCGAGATTGTGGAAGCCGGTACCATGGAGCAAATTATGAATAATCCCCGCTCCATAACCGGTCAGTATCTGTCCGGTGTGAAGCGAATCCCTGTTCCGACCAGCCGCCGCAGCGGCAACGGAAAAGTATTGAGCATTTCCGGCGCAGCTGAGAACAACCTGAAGGATGTGGACGTTACCATTCCGCTGGGAACCCTGACCTGCGTTACCGGTGTATCCGGTTCCGGCAAGTCCAGCCTGGTCAACGAGGTGCTGAATAAGACACTGCTTGGCAAGCTGAACCATGCCCGTACCCGCCCCGGTGCCTGCAAGTGCGTTACCGGCATGGAGCATCTGGACAAAGTCATCGACATCGATCAGAGTCCCATCGGCCGGACACCCCGTTCCAATCCTGCCACTTACACGGGTTTGTTCAACGATATCCGCGATCTGTTTGCGTCCACCAATGATGCGAAGATCCGCGGCTACGGCCCCGGCCGTTTCTCCTTCAATGTCAAGGGCGGCCGCTGCGAAGCCTGCAGCGGTGACGGACTGGTAAAAATCGAAATGCATTTTCTGGCGGACGTATATGTCCCCTGTGAGGTTTGCCGCGGCGCTCGCTATAACCGCGAAACACTGGAGGTACTTTACAAGGGCAAGAATATTTCTCAGGTTTTGGACATGACCGCGGAAGAAGCGGTGGATTTCTTTGAAAATCTTCCCAAAATCCGCAGAAAAGCCCAGACCATGGTGGAAGTTGGCCTGGGCTATGTAAAGTTGGGTCAGTCCAGCACCACACTTTCCGGTGGCGAAGCCCAGCGCGTGAAGCTGGCTACGGAGTTGGCCAGAACCTCCACGGGTAAGACCATCTATATTCTGGATGAACCCACGACCGGTCTGCATGCAGCGGATGTCCACAAGCTGATCGAAGTGCTGCAGCAGTTGGTGGATGCGGGAAATACGGTGCTGGTCATTGAACACAATCTGGACGTGATCAAAACAGCTGACCATATTATCGACCTCGGCCCTGAAGGCGGCGACGGCGGCGGATATGTGGTGGCCTCCGGTACACCGGAAGAAGTAGCGCAGGTTGAGGGCAGCTATACGGGCCAGTACTTGAAGCAGTACCTGTAAGAAAAAAGCGCACCGCGAAAGCGGTGCGCCCCGGGATTTAATTGATCAGATCCTTGCGGTACAGATGTGCGGGCAGGACGTCGGAAAGCTCAATCAGTCCGTGATCCCGCTCACCGGCATAGTCAATCCGCATTCTGGGAGAACGCAAGGAGGCATTGCCCTGCCGAATCGCGAAGCTGACGGTGATGCGGGTGCCGACCCCATCGGGGTGGTCAATCAGCACAGTGCCGCCATGAACAGCGGCGGTGCTGCGAACCAGAACCATGCCCAGACCCAAACCGTAGCGGCTGTCTTCCACACCTGCCTCGCGTGCATAGCGGGAGAATAGATTGCCACGCAGGTTTTCTGCGATGCCGCTGCCACTGTCGTGGACGGAAAGGTACATCCGCGTGCCGCGGCGGATCAGCTTTGCAGTGATGGTACCGCCTGCCGGGGTGAATTTCAATGCGTTGGAGAGAATGTTCAAAACCATGCGCTCCAGCTTTGGTGCATCGGCCAGCATGTAAGTGCTTTCAGGACAGCCGGTATAGTGAATAGTGACACCTGTATGAGCAGCCAGTGCGGCCCCACGGCTGAAAATCTCTGCCATTACAGCGCAGATATCCCGGATTTCCTGACGTGCGCCGGTATCGGTGGTGTAATGTTCCGCGTCTGACATGTTGCCGAGGATGCGCAGCATCTGGAACAGACCGCGGTTGATGCGGGAAATCTGATCCTGCACCTTGCTGTCATCGGCATCCAATGATGGAAACAGCTGATCGGTCATGGTCATCACGTTGGACAGTGGTTCCCGCATTTCCCGTGCAGCCAGTGCCAGTGCCTGCATCCGGGGGTCGGCCTCTTCTGCGTCAATGGTAAAAATGTCCAGATCCTCCATACGCATCACGGAAGCACCGAGAATATGGCCCGAAATGGACAAAGTGAGGTATAAACAGCCGCCATCAAATTCGGCATATTCTTCTGCGCCGGTGTGAAGCAGGGACTTTATGTCAGTACCGGTTTCAATCAGAAAAGGTGCGGCGGCAGTATTGATTTTGACGATGGTTTGGTTCCGGACACAGAACGCTGGACGCTGTATCAGATCCAGCATTCCGGATACAGTTTGGAATTGTTCCATGACGTTCCTCCTTGTGGTGGTATCTTGTGCAAAATCAGGGGAAACTTTCGAAATACAGCTCGACAAGATTCGACATATATCCTTATTCTAGCGAAAGAATGAGAAAATAGCAAGAAAAATCAAGGACAGAGGTGAAAAATATGTCAGTTCACGATGGACACCGCCAGCGCCTGAAAGAGCGGTTTTGTAAAGAAGGTCTGGACAACTTTGATGAGCATCAGGTTCTGGAACTGCTGCTCTTTTACTGCATCCCGCGAATGGATACCAACCCCATCGCTCATGCATTGCTGAATCGCTTTGGAAGTCTGGCACAGGTGCTGGAGGCACCGGTAGAGGAATTGGAGAAGGTGCCGGGCATCGGCCATAACGCGGCGGTATTTCTGTCCTTGATTACGGCAGCGGGGCGGTATTATCAGGTCAACTGTGCAGCGAACAATGTTATTATGAGATCTGTGGCAGATTGCGGCAGATATTTGCAGCCCTTCTTTTATGGAAGACGCAATGAAACGGTATATCTGCTGTGTCTGGACGCAAAATGTAAGGTGCTTGGTTGCAAGGAGATCGGAGAGGGCAGTGTCAATTCCGCCGGTGTTCCCATCCGCAGAATCGTGGAGACCGCACTGGCTGCCAATGCCACATCCGTGATTTTGGCTCACAATCATCCCAGCGGACTGGCAGTGCCGTCCGATGCGGATATTCAGACCACCAGAAGAGTGGCGATGGCACTGGATGCGGTGGAGATTGGCCTCATTGACCATATTGTGGTGGCGGATGATGATTTTGTGTCCATGTCGCAGTCCGGCTTCTATCGGGCAGACGAGTGCTGTGCCATGGTGTATCAGGAGGTAACGGGATGGACAGATTCCAATTAGTATCGGACTATCGCCCTTCCGGTGACCAGCCGGAAGCCATTACAGGACTGGTTAACGGTGTCAACTGGGGTCTGCGGGAACAAACACTGCTGGGTGTTACCGGCTCCGGTAAGACCTTTACCATGGCATCGGTCATTGAAAAACTGAACCGGCCCACACTGGTGCTGGCGCATAACAAGACTCTGGCGGCGCAGCTCTGCTCTGAGTTCCGGGAATTTTTTCCCAATAATGCGGTGGAGTATTTCATATCCTATTACGATTACTACCAGCCGGAAGCCTATATTGCCCATACGGATACCTATATCGAAAAGGACGCTTCGGTCAATGAAGAAATCGACCGCCTGCGCCACAGTGCCACCTCCGCGCTTTTTGAGCGGCGGGATGTGATCGTGGTGTCTTCCGTCAGCTGCCTGTACGGTCTGGGTGACCCCATCGACTATAAGAGCATGGTGATTTCCCTCCGCGTTGGCAATGAGTATCCACTGGATAGTGTTTTGCGGAAGCTGACGGAAATCCGTTACGAGCGCAATGATTTGGATTTTTCCCGTAACAAGTTCCGCCTGCGGGGCGACACGCTGGAGATTTACCCTGCTTACTGGTCTGGGCGCGCCATTCGCGTGGAGTTTTTTGGTGATGAAATTGACCGAATCAGCGAAATCAATGCGGTTTCCAGCATTGCCGAACGCTATATTGACCATGTGGCCATTTATCCTGCTTCCCACTATGTGGCATCTAAAGAGAAACTTCACAGAGCCATGCTGGAAATCCAGCGGGAGTGCGACGATCAGGTGGCATGGTTTAAGGCTCGCGACAAGCTGATCGAAGCGCAGCGAATTGCCCAGCGTACGGCCTATGATCTGGAGATGCTGACGGAGATCGGCTTCTGCAACGGTATTGAGAACTATTCCCGCGTCATTCAGGGGCGTGCTCCGGGCACTCCGCCCACCACATTGCTGGACTATTTCCCCGATGATTTTCTGATGTTTATCGATGAAAGCCATGTGACACTGCCCCAGTGCCGTGCCATGTATGCCGGTGACCGCAGCCGCAAGGATGCACTGGTCAATTACGGCTTCCGTCTGCCGTCTGCCTATGATAACCGACCCTTGAATTTCAAGGAGTTTGACGAAAAAATCAATCAGGTAATCTATGTATCCGCAACACCTGCGGAATACGAGAGAACCCGCTCGGGCCAGACGGTGGAACAGGTGATCCGTCCCACGGGCCTTCTGGATCCTGAGGTGGAAGTACGACCCATTGACGGTCAGATCGATGACCTGATCGGGGAGATTAATGACAGAACCGCAAAGAATGAACGTGTTCTGGTTACTACGCTGACCAAGAAAATGGCGGAGGATTTGACTGTCTATTTGCAGAAGGCCGGTATCAAGGTGCGCTACATGCACTCCGATATTGGTGCGATGGAGCGCATGGAGATCATCCGCGACCTGCGTATGGCAAAGTTTGATGTTCTTGTGGGCATCAATCTGCTGCGTGAGGGTCTGGATCTGCCGGAAGTCAGTCTGGTGGCTATTCTGGATGCGGACAAGGAAGGTTTCCTGCGCAGCGAGACGAGCCTGATTCAGACCATTGGCCGCGCCGCCCGAAATGCAGACGGTAAGGTCATCATGTATGCGGACAACGTGACGGCATCCATGCGTGCTGCCATGGACGAAACGGCACGCCGCCGCGACATTCAGGATGCCTACAATCAGGCGCACGGTATTGTCCCGAAGACCGTTATCAAATCGGTTCGTGAACTGATCGAAATCTCTTCGCCAACTGCCGAGCGCAAGGGCAGAACCGGTGTGAAGATGACCAAGGCCGAGAAGGAAAAGAAAATCGCAAGACTGGAAAAGCAGATGAAGGAAGCGGCCCGCATGATGGAATACGAGTACGCAGCTGTGCTGCGTGACCAGATCATTGAGCTGCGTGGAAATGGACTGAAATAAGAAAAATCCCGGCTCATTCGAGCCGGGATTCGTTTACTCCCAGAAGTGTTCTTCATAGTAAGAGGATGCCTTTGCCAGTTCGTTGCTGAAGTTTTCAAAACCCATCCGTTCGGTCAGGGTCGACACATTTGAGAAGAGGTTGGTACCCAGACCCAGCCGGTCGCCTTCAATGGTACAGCCGAGGGCGGCGAGGGTGGTGGGGAAGAGGTCTACAGCCGCAAAATGGCGGTTTGTAACCTTCTTCGGGGCGGTGGGGGTGTTGATGAAGCAGTTATAGAGCAGTCGCCGGTAATCGTCATCCACCATCCGCTCGAAATAACCGTTATCCATGGATTCATGATCGCCTACGATAATGATCGTGGTATTCTCATAGAAATCCTGCGCCTGAATCCATTTCACGAAGTCAGCGACCTGCCGGCTGGAGCAGGAAATGGACTGGTCATAGCTTTCGCCGCTCTTGCTCTCCTCACACAGCACACACTGGTAGCCACCAACATGATGGGTATCTACAGTCAGCATGGTGAAGGCGAAGGGTTCTGTCCGATCTGCAAGGGCAGAGATTTTCTGCTTTGCATATTCAAACAGGTACAGATCTTCCATGCCCCACCAGACAAAGTAATCGACAGGAATGATGCCATCGGTGCGGGCAGTGTAGATATCACAGATCTCGTCCATGTCATGCTGTGCGAAGTAGGCTTTCCGACCGCCGAAGCGAACATCGGAACCAACCATCAGGGTCTGGTAATATCCGGCTTCATGAAGAATGTTGGTCAAGGTGGTGACTCCGGGCAGAAAATCTTCACCGGCCGCACCATACTGGTTCACATCCTCGGTGGGGGTCTTCAGGGGGATGCCGGCAGTCTGGGCGACCATGGAGCCGATGGTCCAGGTGGCGCCTCTGGTGGTATAGAAGCCACCGACTTTTTCACTCGTATTGGAAAAACAGAGGTTTTCGCTGGCCAGATCGTAAAGCTCCGGAATCAGGTTTTCCTCCATAGCACCGCCAAGCTCTTTGGAAAGATAGGAGGTTTCCATGGACTCCAGCATGATGTAGATCAGGTTACGCTTTTCTTCGGGGAAGGTGACTTTGACGTTGTCCGGATCGGCATAGGCTGCCTTGTAGATACCGCTGTCCGCATTCTGGTGGAGCACATACGCAACCAGCTCCACGTCGAAGGCGGCGAAAATGGTCATACCCAGCGCCAGCAGAATGGAGCACCAGTATAAAAGTGCACGGGAGGGGGCACGGGATTCATACTTGCCCTGACCATGCCGCCACGGCCGCTGCAGCAGAAAGATTACCAAACCCGTAAAGCATACGCAGGGCAGAAAAGCCAGCAGCAGAAATCTTGTGATCTGTCCGGACTGGACACCGCCAAGCCCGGAGGAAAGGGTATAAAGAACGGAATCAAAACCCAGTCTGCCGAAGGTGCTGACATAGAATCTTCCGGAGAAGAAGCACAGGCTTCCGATAAACAGCAGCGCTGCGCACAGAATTACCGGAAATTTGCTGTGGGGTGTTGCGGCAATGCTGGCATTTCTCGGAGTATACTGTTTTTTGTGGTTGTGGTTCTGTTTGGTTTTGCTTGAACTCATGGAATCGCCTCGATATTTGTTGATGATGCCATCTTAACAGAGAAGTAAAAAAGACGCAAATTAATTTTTTATAAAGAATGGTCGCCGATGTATTGGAATCTGGGGCCGCAGTAGCCGTCCCGCTCCACGGTTTCCGTCCACATGGCAAGGGGTCTGACCCAGAGTCCCTGTTCACCGTACAGGGCGCGGTAAACCACCATGGGTTCCATGGTTTCGCTGTGGTGGGCGATGCCCAGCAATTCATATTCGTTGCCTTTGAAGTGGCGGTATTTTCCTGTTTTCAGTTCCATAATTTCCTCCATAAAAAGTGGGGCGGGGTTACCCCGCCGCCGCTTTGGTTGTTGTTAAAGGGGTACATTTCCGCGCC
>JBGVFB010000025.1:0-2672 GCA_045120675.1 Faecousia sp.
GAGGGGGGTGGCCGAGTGGGAACGAGGCCGGGGGGAGAAAAATACAACTCCCCCAGTCAAAATAGTCCCGTTGGGCCTATTTTGCCAGCCCCCTCTTAAAAGCGGGGGCCGAGGGCGGCTATGCCGCCAAGAGCGCGATAATCATCAATTTACCAATAAAAAAGAGAGCAGATTTTGCAATCTGCTCTCTCATTTTTACTTTGCGTACTCGACGGCCTTGGTCTCGCGGATGACGTTGATCTTGATCTGGCCGGGGTATTCCAGCTCGGATTCGATCTTCTTGGCGATGTCGCGGGCCAGCAGGATCATGTTGTCCTCGGTAACAACCTCGGGCTTGACCATGATACGAACCTCGCGGCCTGCCTGAATGGCGAAGGCCTTGTCAACACCGGGATAGGAGCCGGTCAGCTCTTCCAGCTTCTGCAGACGGCGGATGTAGTTCTCCACGTTCTCGCGGCGGGCGCCGGGACGGGCAGCGGAGATGGCATCGGCAGCCTGAACCAGAACGGCGATGACGGTCTTGGGTTCCACGTCGCCGTGGTGTGCTTCCACAGCGTTGAGAACCACGGGATTTTCCTTGTACTTGCGCAGCAGATCGGCACCCAGCTGAACGTGGCTGCCCTCGACTTCGTGGTCGATGGACTTGCCAAGGTCATGCAGCAGGCCGGCGCGCTTTGCCAGAGCCACGTCCACACCCAGCTCGGAAGCCATCAGGCCTGCGATGTGGGCAACTTCGATGGAGTGGTTCAGCACGTTCTGACCGTAGGAGGTGCGGTACTTCTGGCGGCCCAGAATCTTCACCAGCTCGGGATTCAGGTTATGCACACCGGTCTCGTAGCAGGCGCGCTCGCCCTCCTCACGGATGGTGCGGTCCACTTCCTTGCGGGCCTTTTCCACCATATCCTCGATGCGGGTGGGATGGATGCGGCCGTCGGCAATGAGCTTTTCCAGTGCCAGTCTTGCGACTTCCCGGCGGACGGGATCGAAGGAGGACACGGTAATGGCTTCGGGGGTATCATCGATGATCAGGTCGACACCGGTGATGGTTTCGAGGGTGCGGATGTTGCGGCCCTCACGGCCGATGATGCGGCCCTTCATTTCGTCGTTGGGCAGTGCCACGACGGAAACGGTGGTTTCAGCAGCGTGGTCAGCAGCGCAGCGCTGGATTGCGGTGGCGATGACCTCACGGGCGGTGGCCTCGGCCTCGTCCTTAAGCTGCGCCTCGATCTCCATGATCTTCATAGCGGCTTCGTGGCGGACTTCCTCTTCCACGCTCTGCAGCAGGTACTGCTTTGCCTGCTCCTGCGTCAGGCCGGAGATTTCCTCCAGCTTGGCCAGCTGGGCATTAACAAGCTCGTCGGCCTTGGCCTGAGTCTCGGTAACCTTGGCCATTTTCTTGGCCAGTTCTTCTTCTTTACGTTCGAAAGCTTCGGTTTTCTTGTCGAGGGTGGTTTCTTTCTGTTCCAGACGGCGCTCCTGCTTACTCAGTTCAGCGCGGCGCTCTTTGACTTCCTTGTCGTGTTCTGTACGAGATCTATGGATTTCGTCCTTGGCTTCCAGAAGCATTTCCTTCTTGCGGCTTTCGCCACTGCGGATGGCTTCGTTGATCAGGCGGGTTGCTTCCATCTCCGCGGAACCAATCTCGCGCTCTGCGACCTTCTTACGGTAAAGGATACCGACGAAGAAAAAGATTGCAGCGCCAACGACAAAACCAATGACGGCAAAAATAATCTTGTCCATAATCTTTGCAGCACACCTCCTTCTATAAAATAGGCGTCGAAGGGGTGGGCGCAATGAACCCCATGTTCAATTCAGCATAAAAACCAACCGGAAAACACCGGCAGGGCAATATTTGATGCAAAACAAAAGCGATGAGGCGTTGAGCCTACCCCGGCGAAAACGCCGGTTATCATGAAACGCTGACTTACCCAACACTGGGGCAGCGTACACCATACCGAAATATATTCTACCTTTGCCTTTTCGGAATGTCAAGAAGAAATGTACAAAGAAATGGATAAATCCTGAGCCAAATCCGCCAAAACAACAAAAATCACCATTCTGCCGCCGGCAGGAAAATTATATACCTCTTTAAATTTTAGCTTATCGTGCTGTTGCACTGCACCACCAAGTATGTCATTCCGAGGAGGGGCGAAGCCCCGACGTGGGAATCTCCAGCACCGCAGCACGAAGTAATAGAAACCAATTAACATCGAATATTTAAGATTTACAATGTTAATCAGTCGTTTCCGTATCAGACCGCGAAGCAGGAGATTGCCACGTCGCGCTTTGCGCTCCTCGCAATGACAGTAGTAGTCGGCAGCTGTCAGTGAAGAACCAACAGTGCGATAAACATCAATTTGAAGAACAAAAGGCAGCTCCCGGGATGGGAGCTGCCTTCAAATTATTCATCGTGTTCCAGCACATCGCCCAGATCCCGGTAGGGGGATTCCATGGGGCTGGCGGTTTTTGCTTCGTTCTGGTAGCGGCCAACGACCTTGGCTGCCAGATCGACGGGCAGCAGCGTGCCGGCACCGGCCACACAGCCGCCGGGACAGGCCATGCCCTCCAGCAGGTAGCCCTTGTACTTGCCGGCCTTGGCCATCAGCATCAGCTTGCGGCAATCCCGCAGACCTTCGGCGCGGGCAGTCTGGATTTCCATATCGGGGTACTTT
>JBGVFB010000026.1:0-11128 GCA_045120675.1 Faecousia sp.
AATTGATGTTTATCGTGCTCTTGGCGGCATAGCCGCCCTCGGCCCCCGCTTTTAAGAGGGGGCTGGCAAAATAGGCCCAACGGGACTATTTTGACTGGGGGAGTTGTATTTTTCTCCCCCCGGCCTCGTTTCCACTCGGCCACCCCCCTCGCAAGCGCGGGGGGCAAGGCTCCTATCCAACTGCACGACAAGCTGAAATTTGCACCGCAGTAGCGAATCGGGTGGGCCCGATGGTGCATCGACACTTGCCGGCCTGTCAGGCTCGCGTTGCCTTCTCTTTACATTTTCATTCCATTCAGTTATAATGACCCCATCAGGGAGGTGTACCCATGTTTGATAATCCCAAAAAGGAGCTGGAATGGCTGCAGGCACAGCTGCTGGCTGCTGAAAGCTGCGATGACGACGAAAACGAAGTTCCCGAAGAACTTGACGAAGATATCGACTTGTACGAAGATTTTGAAGAAGACGAGCCCTTTGACGAAGAGCTGGACGCACTGCTGAATGGTAGCTCCCGCCGGTTCGACACGGCGGACCGGAATGTTTCCCGCCGCGCAGCCGGCTTTGATGCGGACGATTATATTATGGATACGGACCGTTACGTTCCCGCACCCAAAAAGAAAGGCACCGGCCTGATCATTTTCGCTCTGGTGCAAGCGCTGGCCATCATCGGATTCGTCCTGTGGGCTTTGAGGAGGATGCTATGAGCAATGTGGTAGGACGTTTTGCGCCGACTCCCTCCGGCCGGATGCATCTTGGCAACGTGTTCGCCGCGCTGATTGCGTGGCTGTCCGTGCGCAGCCAGAACGGCTGTCTGGTGCTGCGCATGGAGGATCTGGATACCCAGCGCACCAGCAGTGATTTTGCGGCGGTTTTGCGGGACGATCTGAAATGGCTGGGTCTTCACTGGGACGAGGAAACCGCACCCCAGAGCCAGCGGACGGAAGTTTACGACCGCTATTTTGAAAAGCTGATGGATGAAGGGCTGCTGTATCCTTGCTATTGCACCCGCAGTCAGCTGCACAGCGTGAATGCCCCCCATCTTTCCGACGGCACCTACGTCTATCCCGGCACCTGCCGGAATCTGCAGAACCCTCCCGCAGACCGGAAGCCTGCTTGGCGGGTCATCGTGCCGGATAAGGAATGGAAGTTTACCGATCTGGTGCAGGGCGATTACAGTCTGAATCTCGCCACCGGCTGCGGCGACATGGTGGTGCGAAGAGCCGACGGTGTTTACGTCTACCAGCTGGCGGTTACGGTGGATGACGGAGAATCCGGTGTCACGGAAGTGGTGCGCGGCATGGATCTGCTCAGTTCCGCGCCGCGGCAGATGTACTTACAGGAAAAGTTGGGCTTTTCCCATCCGGTCTACGGCCACGTGCCCATGCTGCTGGCACCCGACGGCCGCCGCCTGAGCAAACGGGACAAGGATCTGGATCTGGGTGTGCTGCGGCAGCGGCTGAAGCCGGAAGAATTGATCGGAACACTGGCCTTCGCCGCCGGCCTGACGGAAAAGAATATCCCCATCAGTGCAGCGGAGCTGGCCGCGATTTTTGACTGGCAGAAGCTGCGGGGCGATGCCATCTATCTGGACAGCGCTTCCTTATAATGGAAATGTTTGCCTTTTCCCAAAAGTCTGTTATAATAAAGTAAATACAATAAACTGGAGGTCACATCATGTCTAAAAAGCCGGTTCTGGTCGTTATGGCCGCAGGTATGGGCAGCCGCTATGGCGGTCTGAAGCAGATTGATCCCGTGGGTAACTGCGGCGAAGCCATTCTGGACTATTCCCTGTACGATGCCCATGAAGCAGGTTTCGAAACCGCCGTGATTGTCATCAAGGAAGCCATCAAGAAGGACTTTATGGATACCGTAGGCAAGCGCCTCCAGAATGCGCCCATGGAGATCCGTTATGCCTATCAGGAGCTGGATATGCTCCCCGCAGGCTATGCGGTTCCGGAAGGCCGCACCAAGCCCTGGGGTACCTGCCATGCCGTGCTTTGCGCCAAGGCTGCCGTGGACGGCGCCCCCTTTGCGGTAATCAACGCGGACGATTACTACGGAAAATCCGCCTTTAAGGTAATTTACGATTATCTTTCCACCGCAAAAGACGGCGAAAAATACGACTTCTGCATGGTCGGCTACGAGCTGGGCAAGACCGTCACGGACAATGGCAGTGTGGCCCGCGGTGTCTGTGAGACGGACGAAAGCGGTCACCTCGTTGCAGTCAACGAGCGCATCAGAATCGAAAAGTATGACGGCGGCATCCATTACACGGAAGACGGCGGCGCAAGCTGGACAGACCTCAGCGAAACGGCCACCGTTTCCATGAATATGTGGGGCTTCACCTCCAAGTTTATGGACGAGATTGAAGCAGGCTTCCCCGCATTTCTGGATGGATCCATCGCCAGCGGCAACCTGAAGGCGGAGTTCTTCCTGCCCGGCATGGTCACCAAGCTGCTTTTCGACAAAAAAGCCACCGTCCGTGTGCTGACATCCCCCGACAAGTGGTACGGTGTGACCTACGCAGCAGACAAGCCCATGGTGGTCGCCGCCCTGAGGGGCATGGCAGAACAGGGTCTGTACCCCGTGACCGGTCTTTGGAACAAGTGAGTAATATACAAAGGGGCTGTCTCACTAAAAAGTGAGGCAGCCCTAAAAAAATCAACGGGTCTGTTGCCAAAATTAAAAGTTTTGTAACAGGCCCTTTTTGTATCGTAAAATAGTGGAAGGAAACCGGATAGCATGAGGAAATTGGCACAGAAACTTGTGAGGATCATACTTTTGGCTTGAAATAAACAGAGTAATATGATAGCATATAAATAATAATTTAGACTTTTCGGAGAGGAGGAACCTATGACATCGAAAGATTTTGCGAAGCTGATCGGTGTGTCTCAGACGGCGGTTTCCCGCGCACTGAATAACAGCAATCTGATCTCCGAAGATAAGCGCCTTTACATTATTCAAAAGGCGAAAGAATATGGTTTTGTTCTGAATGCACAGGCGCAGAGTTTGCGCACCCAGCGCACTGGTACCATCGGTATCCTGTTTCCCCGACAGTTCGAAGATATGTGTACCAACATGATGCTGACCCATGTCTACGACTGCATCCAGAAGGAAATGTACAATTACGGTTACGACATTATGGTCGTTTACTATAAGTCCGAAGGTGAGGACTTCTCCAGTTTTGAGCGCATCATCGGCACCCGCAAGGTGGATGGCTTCCTGATTCTGCGTATGGAACTTTTTGACCATGAGCTGGAATTGATCGAAAATACCCAGATTCCCTGTGTGTTTATGATGAATGCAGATACAAAGGTGCGTCCGAATATCAACTATCTTTTCTCCGACAGTGAATGGGGCGGCTATGAAGCCGGCCGGTATCTGGGGAGATTCTCTGACTATCGCAAGATTTTTGTTGGCGTGCAAAAAGCCCGTGAAGACGGTGATTTGAGCCTGAACGGTTACCGGCGGGGTCTGGCGGAGCATGGCGTGCAGCTACGCGAAGAAGACATTCTCCGCTGCGATATGAGCATCGATTCTGCCTATGAATGCATCCGCCAGAATCGGGAACTGCTGGATGGACAGAAAGTGGCGATTTTTGCCTATAATGACATTCTAAGCATCGGAATTGTGCAGGCCTGTCAGGAACTGGGATATGATATTCCCGGGCAGGTTCAGATTTTGGGCATGAGTGATATTCCGCTGGCCCGCCAGCTTCGACCTGCGCTGAGTACTATCCACATCAATGTGGAGGATATGGTGCCTCGCTGCTGTAAGCTGTTGGTGGATCTAATCGAAAGAAAGAATGTCAGCGTGCAGGAGTGGCTGCTGCCGTCGCTGCTGATTCGTGAAACAACGCTATAAATACAGAATGTTTTCGACACCTGTGCCGAATTGGCACAGGTGTTTTTTGCGTTCTGTTTATGTTGCACAATCTGTTGATAAAACGTTTATGAAAATGTACAAAATAACGAAAACGGGTTGACAAACACATTTAAGTATTGTATAAAATAGTTACTGACTACGTAGTCAGTGGTCGCAATCCTTACACTCAACATGATAACAGAAAGGAAACGATGAAAGATGAAAATGAAGAAGATGCTGGCAGTTCTGTTGGCTCTGGTCATGGTTCTGTCCATGGTCGCATGTGGCGCAGCTGCCCCCGCTCCCGCAGAGAAGGAAGAAGCCCCCGCTGCTCCTGTTGAGGCCGTAAAGCCCACTGCATCCGGCAAGAAGCTGGTGATCGGCACCTTGGCAAACTGGGTTGGCCTGCCCGCTTACTACGCAAAGGCTATGGGTTATTACGAAGAAGTCGGTCTGGACGTTGAACTGGTCAACTTCGGCTCCCAGGGTCCTCTGGTCAATGAGGCTATGGCTGCTGATGAGTGTGACATCGCCGTTTCCGGTATGGCTTCTGTTTACGCACTGGGCACTGGTATGTACACCTACATCGGCGACGGTTGCTTGACCATCGCTGGTGAGGCTATCTATGGTCGTCCCGATAGTGCAATCTACGCTACTGGTCCCGATGCCAACGGCGCATACGGCAGCAAGGAGACCCTGAAGGACATCACTATCCTGGGCCCCATGAACACCACCGCTCAGATGAACGCCATTGCTTACATGGAGTACTTTGGCTACACTGCTGACCAGTTCACTTTCACCAATCTGGACCATGCTTCCTCCATGGCGGCATTCCAGTCCGGCGAGGGTGACCTAATCTCCACCAACGTTACCTATGGTAACTACCTGACTGCTGACGGCTACGTCAAGGTTGCTGACTACAACTGGATCGCAACTCAGGATATCATTGACGCTGTTTACTGTCAGAACGAGCTGCTGGAAGAGCGCCCCGGCGACGTAGAACTGTTCCTGTACTGCTACTACAAGGCTTGCGCGCATCTGCTGGCTAATCAGGACAACCGCGTTAAGGTTGCTCATGAGTGGTATGTTGCTGAGGGTCTGAACTACACTGAGCAGGACGTTATCGATGAGTGCAGCCTGAAGAGCTACTTCACCTTCGACACCGTCGACACCGGTGAGTATCCCCTGGGTGGTTTCATGAGATATGCCGCAGACTTCCTGCTGGCAAACGAGAAGGTCACTGCTGATGACGTCACCAACGTCAACGCAAGCATCGACAACACCTACATCTCCAATGTCAAGGCATGGGCTGCCAAAGAGTGATCCACACATAACGCTGTAAAGACAGTTAATCAACTGCTACCTTAGTGTGATACAAGATTTCGGGTAGTATAGTGGGGGCTGCTCGGCAACGAGTAGCCCCCTTTTCAGATAATCCGAATAAAGGGTTTGGAGATCATCATGAAGAATAAGAAAAAATCCTGGAAATATCCGCTTATTTCTGTTTGTTCCGTTTTTGCGGTTCTGTTAATCTGGTATATTTGTATCAATGTGTTGAAGCTGAAGCCGGAAATCGTGTTTCCCGGTCCCCTTACAGTCGCTAAGACTTTTATTGGCAAATTCTACACAAAAGCACCCGATGGTGCCACCATGCTGGTCCATCTTGCTTCCAGTTTGAAAGTTGCGTTGCTGGGTTATGCCCTCGGCGTTTTGTTTGGCATTCCTATGGGTATCCTCATGGCCTGGTCCAAGTGGGTTGATCGTTTGGTTCGCCCTCTGTTTGACCTGATTCGCCCGGTTCCCGGTTTGGCATGGATTCCGATGTTCATTCTGATCTTCGGTATCGGCATCATGCCCAAGGCAGCTGTCATTTTTCTAAGCACCGCGGTTGCTTGTATCATCAACAGCTACACTGGTATCCGTCAAACCCGACAGGAGCATATGTGGGTCGGCGATGTCTTCGGCGCTACAAATGCGCAAAAGTTGTTCCGAATTGCCATTCCTACTGCGTTACCTATGATTTTCACAGGTCTTCGTGTTGCCATGGGCGCAGCATGGATGGCTCTGGTTGCCGCAGAACTACTGGCCGCATCTGAAGGCCTCGGTTACATGATCCAGCAAGGTCGTTACTCATCTAAGCCTGCCCTGGTCTTCTCCGGCATGATCATGATCGGTCTGGTAGGTATGGTTCTGGATGCAATCCTTGGTTGGGTGGAAAAGAAAGTGGCGAAAGGAATGAATGCAGTATGAATGAAGCCAAAAAAGAACAACTGGTTGGTGTGGTTTGTGCCGTCTTCTCCATCTTTGCTTTCATCCTCGTATGGGCTTGGGGTACAACCTATACTGACTTTGGTAAACTGATGCCCGGTCCGCTGGAAGTGGCTAAGAGCATGGTTGGCTATATCACAGGCATGATCGGTAAATGCGACCTGCTGATGCATATGCTTCACTCTCTGCGCCGCGTGCTGATCGGATTTCTTCTGGGTTCCGCCATCGGCATCTGTCTGGGCCTGACCATGGGCCGTTATCTGACGATACGTGCCCTTTTTAACCCTCTCTTCCGTATCATCCGCCCAATTCCTCCTCTGGCTTGGATCCCGATTTCTATTATCTGGTTCGGTCTGGGTGAGGAGCCTAAGATCTTCCTGATCACGCTGGCCGCTTTTGCGAATACGACCCTGAATGCTATGGCTGGTGCCAAAAGCGTAGATCCTCAGGTAATCAATGCCGCCCGGATGTTGGGTGCCAACGAACGGCAGATTTTCCTGACCATCATCATTCCTGCCTCTGTTCCTGCAATCTTCGCAGGTCTGCAGGTCGGTATCTCCAGCGCATGGGCCAGTGTGGTCGCGGCAGAGATGGTCAAGGCAGAAAACGGTCTTGGCTGGACCATTCAGGCAGGCATGGACAACAATAACATGACCCAGATTCTGGCTGGTATTATTATGATCGGTGTCGTCGGCTTTGTGCTGACTAACATTATGAGAAAAATTGAAGGAGTTATGTGCCGATGGAACAAGAGCGGAAGATAAACACAATGATCGATTGTGTTCATGTCGGTAAGACATTTGAAACTCCCGACGGAGATCATGAGGTAATCCGGGATCTAAACTTCTCCGCAAAGGAAAACGAGTTTCTGGTCCTCTTTGGACCCGGTCAGTGCGGCAAGACTACTATCATCAACCTTATTGCCGGCTTTGAACAGGTCACGGAAGGTGAAGTTTTGGCCAAGGGCCAGAAGGTGGATCGCCCCGACGTATCCCGCGGTGTGGTATTCCAGTCCATTTCCCTGTTCCCTTGGATGACCACCATGGGCAATGTGGAATACGGCCTGAAAATCAAAGGTGTCAAGAAGGAAGAACGCCAAAAGGCTGCTCAAAAGTACATCGATCTGGTTGGTCTGCAAGGCTTTGAAACCTCTTTCCCGGTGCAGCTGTCCGGTGGTATGAAGCAGCGTGTCGGCATTGCGCGTGCTTACTGCAACGAACCCGAGGTCATGCTGATGGACGAGCCTTTCGGCGCACTGGATGCCCAGACCCGTTATATGATGCAGGAAGAACTACAGCGTATCTGGAGTACGGAGAAGCGGACAGTCATCTTTGTTACCAACAATATTGAGGAAGCCATCTACCTGGCTGACCGGATCATTGTCCTGACCAACTGCCCCGCTACTGTGAAGAAAGAATATGTGATTGACTTGCCCCGTCCCCGGAATCTGGTGTCCCCGGAATTCCTGGCTCTGCGTAAGGAAATCACCGGCATTCTGGATAGTTCCCAGCTGGAGGGTTGAGTATGGAAAAGAAGGCAAAAGTTACAGTTAGAAATTTGACCAAGAAGTTCGGCGATCTTCTGGTTCTGGACAATGTTTCCTTCGATGTGGAGGAAGGCGAACTGTTATGTGTCGTCGGTCCTACCGGTTGCGGCAAGACTACTTTCCTGAATTCTCTTGTGAATATCTATGACATTACTGCCGGCGAGATCCTGTTGGATGGTAAGAAAGTCAACAACCGCGAGCAGAACATCGCTTACATTTTTCAGGGCGATTCCACCATGCCTTGGCTGACAGTGGAAGAAAACGTCCGTTTTGGTCTGGACCTGAAGAAGCTTCCGGCCAAGGTGAAGAAAGAACGTGTTGACAAATATCTGGAAATCGTTGGCCTGACCAAGTATCGTAATTACTACCCCAAGCAACTTTCTGCCAGTATGCTGCAGCGTGTCAGTATTGCCCGTGCCTTTGCAACAGAACCCGATCTGCTGCTGATGGACGAGCCCTATGGTCAGCTAGACATCGAACTGCGTTTCAAGCTAGAGGATGAACTGGTTAAGCTCTGGCAGCTGACAAAGACCACGGTCATCTTCATTACGCACAACATTGAGGAAGCGGTTTATCTGGGTAACAACATCATGGTTCTGAGCAATAAGCCGACCACAGTGAAGGAGACCCTGCAGAATCCGCTGCCCCGTCCCCGTGATATCACGGCTCCTGAATTTATCGAACTGAGAAATAAGGTTACGGACCTGATTAAATGGTGGTAAATATGGAACAGAAAAAATTAAATGTGGTTTGGTTCTGTACGGACCAGCAGCGCTGGGATACCATTCACAGTCTGGGCAATCCCTACCTGCATACTCCCAATATCGACCGTCTGGTGGCAGAGGGTGTGGCTTTTAATAGAGCGTATACCCAGTCTCCCATCTGTACCCCCAGCCGTTCCTGCTTTATGACCGGCCGTTATCCCCGCAGCACGAAGGCAATCTTCAACGGCAATGACAATTACTCGAAGGATGAAAAGCTGATCTCCCGTATTTTTGCAGATGAAGGCTATGTCTGCGGCCTGACCGGAAAACTGCACCTGACCTCCGCTGAGGGCAAGGTAGAGAACCGTGTGGACGATGGCTATACTTATTTTGAGTATTCCCACCATCCCCATGATGACTGGCCCGGCGACGGCAACAAGTATCAGGTCTGGCTTCATGAAAAGGGTGTTCAGTGGAAGGATATTTACGGCGGCAAATTCCTATCCATGGCTACTTGGCCTCCTCAGGCCAATCCCGATTTTTCCGGTAAGCAGGTAGGCCCTCCCGCGGAGTACCACCAGACCACTTACTGCGTGGAAAAGGCTATTGAGTTCTTGGAAATGAACCGCAAAGCTGGCAAGCCCAGCTTCATCAACATCAACCCCTTTGATCCCCATCCGCCGCTGGATCCCCCGCAGGCATACAAGGATCGCCTGAAGGTTGAAGATATGCCCCTTCCCATCTGGCAGGACGGCGAAATGGACGACAGACCTCCTCACATCCAGAAGGATTTGATCCAAGGTGGCCAGGACGGTCAGGTTACTCCTATCGGAGAACTGACTGAGTATGAGAAGCGTGAGCATTTCCGTGATTACTACGCGGAGATAGAGCTGATCGACGATCAGTTTGGTCGCCTGCTGGACTATCTGGACGAGAGCGGGCAGCGTGAGAATACGATCGTGATCTTCATGAGCGACCACGGCGAGATGAACGGCGATCACGGCCTATACTGGAAGGGAGCTTATTTCTTCGAGCAGCTGGTGCATGTACCGCTGATCATTTCCTGCCCCGGCACCTTCATGCAGGGCCTGCGCAGTAACGCACTGGTGGAGCTGGCTGATATTGCGCCTACGTTGATGGAAGCCATTGGCAAGGAAGTTCCCTATTATATGCAGGGTAAGAGCTTCTATAAGATTCTGACCGGTGAAGCAGATCCTGATTATCACAAGGATGCTGTCTACTGCGAATACTACCATACCCTGAAGGGTACCCATGAAGATGTGGATGCCACCATGTACTATGATGGCCGCTACAAACTGGTGACTTACCACGGCAAGAACTACGGTGAGTTGTACGATCACGAGACTGACCCCAACGAGTTCTGCAATCTGTGGCATAAAAGCGAGTATGCAGTTCTCAGAGCAGAACTGACCCTGAAGAGCTATGACCAGACTGTGCTGTATAATATGGATAACTCCATGCATCGTCTGTATAGCTTCTAAGACGGTAAATGGACAACAATGGTTTAGCACACACTAAGTGGAATTGTAAATACCATATGGCATATAACATTCTGCAGCTGCACCATAAAATACAAAATGGTCGGTTGTGAACACACCTTGTTGTTTCCAAAGACTCCTAGTAGAAATAAAACGAAAACAGCACACTATTTTGAGAGACAGAAATACCCCTCAGAATTAGTGTGCTGTTTTTTTGACTTTTCCACAGCTTTGTTGATGCTACTGCAAAAGAAAGAGGTGCTGCCTCTTATGATTCTTTCAAATCATTTTGAGACAGCACCTTTTTGTTTGCTTTTTACAGGCATGCTTTCAGAATGCCTGCCGCAATCGCGATCATGACCAGCGGAACCAGCAGCACAATGCCGCCGGCAAAAATCAGGCACAGGATCAGCACAGGCAGCGCCAGACCGATCAGGATGCTGGCCGCGATCTTTGCGACACCCCAGGTCAGGCGAAAGGCAAAACCAATGGTTTTCACCAGCAGCCAGAGAAAAATTGCGATGGTAAGTAGTTCGAACATGTTCGTTCCTTTCGTAGTATGTGGGAGGTTTATCCGATGACGACCACGTTTCCGGTCTCTTCGTTGTAGGCGATGGTCACTTCTTGGTTTACATAATCTTCAAATCCCAATCCCGTCAGGTCTTTATGGGTGCTGAAAATGGAGTGGGTATCGGCAACGAATTTGTATCCATCCGCGTCTTCCAGCAGTACGCGGAACTTGATGGAATCCCGGAATCTGCCGCCCATGGGGTTGCTGAGTGTTGCGGTGCAGAAGATATAGCTTTCCGCTGCTTGAAATGTCCGGAAGGTACGCCATGCGCAGAAAATCAGGATTGGCAGGGTGGTAATTGCCAGTATGGTACCGATCACGGCAACTCTTTCCTGCGGGTCCATTCCTCGGGATGCCAAAAGCATCGTCACAAACATGATCGCTGTGAAAACGGCCGTCCAGAACAGGAACACCTTCACAAATGCCATGTCCAGCGAATGCCACAGGTCGCGCCGGATTTCTTGGATATCCTTCATTTCCTCCACCTCCATGAGATTCAAATTTCACCTTCTCGGGCGGCAGGGGCCGACGGCCAATTCGTGTCTAAACGTTGTACAAAATCCAAACTTATCTCCCGATACGATAAATAACGCTTCGAATCGGGCAGTCATGTTTGGTGATTGCCGGATTACCAGTCACGTATTGCCAGCCGGGGCATCCCGGCAAACATCAATTT
>JBGVFB010000027.1:0-41948 GCA_045120675.1 Faecousia sp.
GGAAGGTGGCACGGCGCAAGCCGTGACGGATGAGGTGTAGCCACGAAGTGGCGTTACAATGTTGCGAATTCGCCGAAGTTTCAACGAATCACTATATTTTTCCGCACACCTCATCAGTCAAAAATCAAATAGATTTTTGACAGCTTCCCCTCAAGGGGAAGCCTTGGGGCGCTCCCGCGCCAGTGCGATAAACATCAATTTGAAAATCAGCTTTCCATCTGGCGGCCCAGGAAACCGGCGGCAGTTTGGGCTAATTTTTGATCCGCTTCCTGCAGGGGCGCGTCGTTTTCCTGCAGTAGCATCATGACGCAGCCCATCAGATCACCCTGAGAAAGGATGGGCGATGCCACACCCAGATGATACTTATCCGTTCCCTCGCAGGCACGAATGGCCGTATCACCTTCCTGATAGCGGTAATTCTTCCGCTGCTCCATGAGCTTTTCCAGTTCTGCGGAATTGGGTTTGTCGATCAGTTCCCGCTTGGGCGCACCGCTGAGGGCAATGATGGAATCCCGATCGGCGACTGCCGCAATGCGGCCGGTGGCACCGCCGATGGCCTCGCACATCTGAGCCGCAAATTCCTGCAGTTCGCCCATGGGGGAGTATTTTCTGAAAATAACACCGCCGTCCTTCTCAGTATAAATTTCCAGCGGATCACCGTCACTGATAACATTGACATCAAAGACCTTGTCCTTTTGCTTTGCAGCGCTCTGGACTAACGTGACAGATAAGTTATCCTTGATGCCTTGGTCAAAATTTGCGGCCATCTCCACAGTGCCGCATCGAATCAGTGCGTCCACATCCGCTTTCAGCAGGATTTCCAGATGATCCTCATAGACCTTAATTTTACTGATAATCAGCTCCAGATCGTTTCGTTCCAACTTCTCCTTTAGCAGAATATCCCGGAACACGTCCATAGCAGTCTTCGCCGCCCGGTTCACCCGGAGGATGGTGTTGCGCTTGTCAGAAAGCATCTCGATCTGGTTGCGGATGCCCTCGATCTTCTTCTGAAGCTCCGCTTCCATCTCATCGTAGGTTTCCTCCAGAATCGCTTCCTGCTCCGGGTGCTTCATAATGTCACGGATCCGCTGACGCTTGGTGGCTTTCAGCTCTGCCTGAAGGTCCACCATAATCTCGCCCAAACGGTCAGCGGACTCCTCCGTTTCCGTCACATCCTCCTGCTCCTTGGCAAGGTCGCTGTTCAACTGCTCCAGCATGGAAGCGGAGTTTTCCATGACTTTTTTCACATACAGCTTCAGCAGATAGTCCAGCCTGTCCACCCGGATGTGGTGGGAGGTGCAGCCTGCCAGTCCCCGGCGGTGGTAGGTTCCGCAGGTATAGGCCGGCTTCATATCGCTGCGGCTGGTGGCGAACATGGGACTTCCGCAGTCGCCGCACTCCATAAAGCCAGAGTATACGTTGTCGTTCTTTTTCACGCCCCGGTAGTGGGAGGTGGTTCGCTTTTCCCGGAGGGATCGGGTGATGGCGAAGGTACGGTAGTCGATGATTGGCTGGTGGTGATTTTCAATAACGATATGCTCGTCCTCATCCAGCTTCATGTCCGCACCATTGATCTTTTTTCGGGTGTATTTTCTCTGGCGGAAGGTGCCGATGTAGAAATCGTTATCCAGAATCCCCTGAACGGATACGATGCTCCATTCGGGTTTTGCCTTGATTTTATTCTCCTCACCGGCCTCGTCCTTGCGCTGTTTCTCCGACATCCGGGGTGTTGGAATCCCCTGTTCCGTCAGGTAATTGGAAATCCGTTTGTAACCCCAGCCTGCGTTGTTGTAGAGGTCAAAAATCTTGCGGATCACATCCGCTTCCGTTGGAACGATCTCAAATTCCTGCCGCTTATTGATGATGTAGCCGTAGGGGGCGGCGCAGATCCATTTGCCGTCGTTCTGCCGCCGCTTGATCACATTCCTGACCTTCTTGGAGGTGTCGGTGACGGGCATTTCGTTGATGAGGAACTGAAACTGAATTTTCAGCCAGTCGTCATCGTTGGGAAAATCGATGCCGTCACCGATGGAGATGATCCGCACGCCCGCATCCCGCAGATCCTCCAGCTCCACCAGTCCCCGGCTGTTCCGCCGGGAGAACCGGGAGAAGTCCTTTACCACCAGGATGTCGATCTGATGGGACATCATCTTCCGGCGCATTTTCTGGTAGTCTTCCCGCTGCTCGAAGGTGTAGCCGGAGCGGTCGCGGTCTTCGTAAAAGGTCAGGGTGGAGCCGGGGAATTTGTGTCTTACAAAATCTTCAATAATTGCTTTCTGGTTTTCGATGGAGGTGTTATCCTTGTCCAGTTCATCGTCAACCGAGATACGGGTGTAGCCCGCAATGTCAAAAACTTCTGTCAATGTTCTCACTCCTTGTCTCTATATATGCAGTCAACATTGTATCGGAAGTGTCGGGCAATAGCTAGTGGTAATATCTGGACTTTTCTCCAGTGCCAGCGCCAGTTCCTCGATCCGTTTACGGTTGTAAATCAGCAGATCGCGAGTGAACACATACAGGTCACCGCCCCCGGAATGAAACTGCGCCACCATGTATTTCCGGCTCGTATAGTCCTGATACATCTGCCGCAACTGCTCCCGGACGGCATTGTCCGTCTGCTCCTGCCGGGTCAGCCAAACCTCCACCAGCTTCATGTCCTCATGCACTCTTACTTCCAAATGCTGTGATCCTCACTTTCCCGTTTCCTATATTTTCCTCGAAATATTGACCTCCTATACATGGAATTTAATCACCGTCCTTTCGAATTACATGGTCTGCTGCTGTTCTTCTTCGTATCCATATTCCTCATCCAAGCGGGCGAGAAATTCGTTGAATTCTTCTTCCTCCTCGATTTGCTTGTCTTCATCGAGTATTCGAGTGAGGGATTGATTATACTGTGTAATTGCTTCGATTGCGCCGATGGTCAGGCCAATGATGGCCCCCACATTGGAGCCAGCCTGTTGGGCTTCATACTTGCGTTTCTGCTCTTCCGGATCGTCGGAATCGCCGTCCTCCGTCAGCCGCCCAAGAGCAGACAAAGCCCGGATACCAGCGCCGACAGCACCGCCGAGGATGCCACCGTGATCAGAAGAAAGCGCAGGTTTTCTTTCTGCTGTCTGCTGTACTCGTCTTGTATATCCTTGAGTGCGGCGGAGTGCTGTGCGGACAGTTTGGAGAAAAATTCCTCTTTCTGCTTCCCATCCTGTTTCTTCAAGGCTTCGATGCTGGTCAGCATCTCCCGCTTCGCCACTTCCAGATCGGCCTTCAACTGTACCTCCTGATGCTGCAACCCCTCCTGGGTTGCGAGCATCGAAATCTTCCCGTACAGGGTGGGCTGGAATGCCACCGCCAGTTCCAGCATCTGTTTCCCGCTCTCCAGCCATTCTTTGGGCACCGCGTAGACCACCGGCTGGTACGGCACCTCGTCCAGAACTGCCATCGAGTCCCCATTCATTCTCACCAGATCCTCTATGGACATTTCCGTGGAGGATCTGCTTTCGTCTTTCAAATTCATCTTCCAATCTCTCCTTCAAGTATTTGTCATCGTGTAGCTTGTTACAGCGGCACTTCATCCCGTTGGGACAAGTGTACGTGATGTATTTTCGTTCGTCACTCCACCAGACTTCGTACCCCCGCCGCTGCATCTGGCGGATAAACTCCTCCCGGTTCACACTGGTTTTCATGGCTTCTCCAATGTTGTACATCAGCCGGAATTTCCAGCTCTGCCCCTTCCGGGCTGCCCGGTATTCCCGGTTGCTCATCTTCCGTCCGCCCCGCTTATAGGTGGGCAGAACCGAGAGCTTATGTTCCATACAAATCTCGTCACTGACCTGCCGGAGCTGCCGCAGGGTGGTGGGGGTCTGGCGGAGCTTCATCCCGGTTTCAAAGCTGACGGAGTTGATCACAAAGTGGGTATGGACATGCTGGGCATCGCAGTGGGTGGTCACCTGTACCTCATGCCCTGGCCAGGCCTTGGCGGCAAACTCCAGACCAATTTCGTGTGCCTGCTCATAAGTGACGTGTTCTTTGGGTGAAAAAGACTGAACGTACTGGTAGAAATTGATGCCGTCCAGCTTGTTGTAGGCGGTCTTGGTGGCAAGGAATTCCGTGAAGGAATTGGAACCGTTGCAGTTCAGGCCGGTCACATAGCGGACACAGGTTTTTGGGTCGGTGGTCTTGTCCTCCCGCTGGCAATACCGCATCACAGCCTTCATGGCGCTGACGTGCTGCTTGGTTTCCTTGATGTAGGTTACAGTTGCCACCCTTTGCCTCCAATGCAGATCAGCTCCTCATAGAGTCGAGTCTGCCACTCAATCACTTCGCTGAAATTGTAGGACTTGAAAGCGCCCACGTTGATTTTGGTGGCGATCTGGTTCAGGTTATTTCCAATCCGTTTCAGTTCCGTCAGGGCAGGTTTCAAATCCTCCGCAACGAAAATCTGGGTGCTGAGGGCGGAGGTAACCAGGTAGTCCGTCAGGTTCATATCCGCCTGTTTGGCTTTTCGCAGGATGGCGTCTTTTTCACCGGGAGTTACCCGGATGGTCAGGGTTACATTTCGTTTTCGGTTTTCCGGCATAGCTTTCCTCGCTTTCGTAATATGTTCAAAGTGGGTCCGGGCTTCCGCCCGGTTCTCCCCTTCAGGGGCAGGGGGTGCGGCAGGCGGACAGCCGGACGCTCTGCTTGCCCCAGACTTAGGTCTGGGTTTTCTTGCTGCCTACGGGCAGCTTTTCAATTATTACAGCATGAGTTTTAAGGTTTCTCTGAAACCCCCGCGAAACCGTGGCTAACGGTGGCTTATCTCTCTGGGGCGGGGTTACTACCCTACCGTCCCCGGAAAAGTCCGCAAATCCCTCGCTACGGCTTCAACGATGGCTCACAGGGGCTTTCCTCAGTTGGGCAGTGCCGCAAGGAACGCAAGGGACGCAAGATTCTGGGGGCGGTTTTCTGCGTCACTTGCGGCACTTACGTCACTGGATCGGTGTACCATACCTCCACCAGCCGCTGTCCGTTGCTGCGGTAGCTGCGGAAGGTCACTCCCAGATCACGGAGATTTTCTTTCCAGCGGTTCATCTGCTGCTTCAACCGCTTCGGCTCAATCGTGTTTCCGGTGTAGGTGTTGAATGCTTCCGCCAATTCCGTATTCCCACCGGAGAAAAATTTAGCTTCCTTCATGTACGTAAGAAAGCTCGCCATTTCCGGAGGCATCAACTGTTCCAGATTCTCAGCACTGTCGGATACCAGGTCCCAGACACACCGTTCTTTGGAAAACCTCAGTTCCAATTCCCGATACTCCACATCCCGTCCGGTACAGATCAACAACGCTGCGTTCTGCGCCCGCTCCTTCCGATCCAGCACAAACACCGCATCCACCGCACCGCTGATACCCGTTGTTCCGGAGAGCATGTTCAGCGGATCATGGTCACGCAGCTTCCGCAAATGGTGAACCAGCAGGATCGTAATGTTGTTATCATCCGCAATCCGTTTCAACTTCTGGATATCCTGGTAGTCATCTGCATAGGACGGTTCGCCACTGTCTCCACGTGCCATCTGAAGCGTATCCACCACGATCAGCACCGTATCTGGATGTGAAAGCAGAAAAGAAGTTATCTGCTCTACCAGGTTATCAACCAGTGTACCAGCTGTAGTCGCGAAAAAAGCATTAGGTGTTGCTTCGTCTGAAATGCAGTAGAGCCTGTGCTGCACACGCTGGAGATTATCCTCCAGACACAGGTACAGGGTTGTTCCCTGAGTAGTTTCCATACCCCAGACAGGCTCACCCTTTGCCACCTTATCGACCCAGTCCAATACCATCCACGACTTGCCGATCTTCGATGCGCCACCCAGGATACATACACCTTGGGGCAACAACCCCTTGATGCAGAACAACTGTGCACCGAACTCCATATCCCACAGAGTTTCACCATCCACTGCTTTCAATTCATTTTCCAACATCCCACCACCTTTCCTGAGATTTCTCGACGGTTCTCAACATTTTCATAACCTCCCTCTGTGATAAACTTTAGCAAAGGGTTTTGAGAAAGTACATCAATAAGTGATCTTGCCCGAAAACCGCATTTTTTGATTACAGACAGAAGGGGAAACAGAATGATTGAGGGTCTTTATGTTACCATCAGTCCTGACGGGACAATAAAAAAGCACCTCTCCACAAAAGATGGAGAGGTACCATTTCCTGATCGTTCAATAGCAGAGGAAGTGATTGCCTTATCGGATCGGGATTATATTTTTCTCGTGATTCACAGAAAGAATCTTCTCTGCATGATAAATGGACCGGATTCCGATCCGAAAGTGATTGCGGAAGTTTCAGCGGTATGTGAGAAAATCAAGCAACGGAATATCATTTGCAGTACACTGGCACAGTTTGAGTTTTTGGACGGGTATCATTACTGGATACCGCAAAAAGACAATGGTTTGGATAGACTTGTAGATGTAACCTTTCACTTTGGCAGGGCTGCTAACGCTTGGGCAGATGTCTGCAACACACTGAAGCAACTATCCCAAAACTCGCAGATAGATATTCAAAACTTAACTGCAACGTATTTCACTGTTTTGCAATATGGAAAACCAGCTACATATATTTTCCGTTCCGAAGCGCAATATTATTATTTCTTACTTCAACACCTGGTTGAATCCAAAACCCGAATCTGCAAGTGTCAGTTTTGCGGTAGATATTTTGCACCGCGAACCAAACACAAAACACTGTACTGCGACCGTATTGTCCGGAACGGCAAGACCTGCAAGGAAATTGCACCGTACCTAAAACGAAAAGAAAAAATAGCAGCAAACAAGGTCCTGTCCCTCTTCGAACATGCTAAGGACACAATGGTTCACCGGCTTGACCGAACCGATACCGTCAAGAAGCAGTCTGTAGTTGACATGACCTACGACCAGTATACCGATTGGTTAAGCTCGGCAACAAGGGCAAGAGACCTCTATCTTGCTGGAGAACTGACAGAAGAGGAAGCAATCGCAATCATCTATGTACCTAAGAAGGATGAAATGCTTGAGGATAATTTGGCAGAATACACACTTGCAAATTCCGGTACTTAGAGTTAACATCACCCAAACCTAAAAAGGACAGTGATGTTATGAAACAGTTTTTCAAAACCCTAAAAGCCCATATCGAGCAGCATCCGCCTAACTACGGTGATGGAGAGTCTGTTCTGACCATGCTCTACGAGTGCCACAACGAGAACAGTCCATATGATAACGAGCAGATCCGTACAGACTTCAATGAACTCTACCGGCAGATGAACGGGATGCCCCTCCGGGAGATGGATAATATCATCTACCCGGTCTGTACCCTCTGCCGTGATCACGAAAAGGCCGGCTTTGTGGAAGGTATAAAGGTCGGCATTCAGTTATCGCAAGAACTAAAATAGAGAAAGCCACACAACCTATTCTTAAACTGCACCCCATTGGTCAGACTGGTATGGCCTACTTGTCCGGCAAATGGGGTGCTTATAGTCGCAGTCAAAAACCTACGGTTTTTCATTCATCCTCTCGAAGATGTATACCTTCTCAAGCGAATAGTGCAGTTCTGTCCGTTCTCCGCCCAAATACAGCTTTCCGTCACTTTCCTTCCAGCATCCTTCCGGAAGTGTCACCATTCGTGTGTTCTTTCCTTTTTCCAGAAGAGGAACCACCAGATACCGGTCTCCCAGCAGATACATCCCCTGTTCTTTCCCGTATCCGCTGCCAGGAAACTCATATTCCAGCGGCCTGATGATCGGCTCATGCTCCCGCGATGCCTTATGGGCTGTTTCCAAAAGATAGGGTATGTATCGCTGCCGGAGGGCCAGCAAGTTCTTTACAATCCGGTAATTCTCTTTTGAAAGAATCCGCCAGGGAGCAATCGAGAACTGAATCATCGGGCAAAGAATGCACGCCTGCAGCCAGCGGATGTACAATTCTTCGTCCACCTTGAATCCATCCCCCAGAAAGCTGCCGTAGCTTCCGCCGCCTACCATATCGGGGCATCCGTAATAGTAGCCCAGCAGGCCCTGAACGATGGTGTTGGGAATGATGCAGTTCAGGCCGTCATTATCCCAGCCGTGGAGCTTATCGTGCAGTCTGCAAACCAGGGGCTCCCCGCCCATATTCCAGACGGCCCGCAGTTCATTGAATTCATACTGGGCAGCAAAGCGGCTGTAATCCGCAGTATGGTCCTGGGGGAGCTGTCTGACAAATGTCCGGTCTTCACAGGCGTACATATATGGGTCACCGGCATCAAACTTGAAGCCGTCCACGCCGTATTCGTCCATAACATGCTCCAGCTTTCCTTTCAGCCATTCGCAGGCACCGGGATTGGAAAGATCCAGAACGCAGCTGAATCCGTTCCACCATTTCCGAACGGCGAATTCCCCGGTCTTGTCCCGAATCAGATAGTCCGTATCCCGCAATTCCCGGAAGGCATTGCTGTCCGGGGAAATATGGGGTATGATCCACAGCATGACCGTAAAGCCCAGCCGGTGAAGCTCCGCCATCATTTCTTTGGGCGACTCAAACCGTCCGGGATAGAAATCAAACACGCCATAGTCTTCCGACCAGCCCTCATCTATCATCAGAATTCCCGGCATCATCCCGTTTTCAACGATGGAACGGACATACGCCAATATGCCTTTCTGATTTTGGTTATACATGAATTCGATCCATGTGTTGTACTGGGGCACCCGAAAAAACTGCTCATTCGGCATTTTTCCGGAGTTTTGAAAATGAGCCCGGGCAAAGGCTTTGTGTGCGCCTTTCAGATCACCGAAGCCTTCTGCCAGTTCAACCCGATCGCTGTCGTCAATTTGAATCACGCCGCCTTTGAAAGAAATGCGAAAGGGCTTCCCGCTCCACAAATATCTTCCCTTACTGGACAGAAAGACCGGCGAACTTTGATCCTCCCCATCGTTGCCAGCAGCGATTTCGCAATCGGAATCGCTGTCGTAAGGCATCTGTGCACCGAAGTCCACAACACCGCCCCACCATAATTCTCCATCCAGGATCTGTATCTTCATGTATGCGCACCCCATCTTTCAGAAATGAAATATCAGTTGAAATCATAGGCGAATTCATGTATTCTTATAGTATAATTTGTTTGCTTTTTTGTATTTAAAACACATCCATACGCCCTTTGCGCAGGATGCAGGAGGTTTCGAAATGCACGGTTTATTCAATTACGACGGTTTCGTGGTTCAGACCATGAACCGTATCGCAGACTGTATCTGTTTATCCCTTCTGTGGCTTGTCAGCTCCCTGCCGGTCATTACCGTCGGAGCCGCCACCACAGCTCTCTACTACTCCATGAACAAATGCGTCCGCCGCTCCGAAGGCGGTGTATGGAAAACCTACTGGCATGCTTTTGCCGCAAATTTCAAACAGGCCACCGGTCTGTGGCTGATTCTGTTTGCGGTCTATGGTGCACTGGTTGTCTGCTGTTACAGTTCCTATCTGATGTGCATCAACGGATATCTGCCCAAGGAGCTGTTCTATTTTCTGCTGATCGTCATTGCGGTTATTACCCTTTGGGCAAGCTTTGTATTTCCCTATCTTGCCAAATTCCAGAACACCAACCGTAATGTTCTGAAAAACTGCGTGTACATCACCGTGATGAATTTTCCGGTGGCGCTGCTGAATCTGGTGGCTTTGCTGCTGTGTGCACTGGGCATATCCATGTTTCCCCTGGCCATCGTCTGCGCACCGGGAATCTACATGGTCATCAGCTGTTATGCCACCGAACCGGTCTTCAGGAAGTATATGTCTGAGGAAGACAGGGCAAAAGAAGATATCCTGGACGAAGAACAATCTTAATAAATCTTTTATGCTGCCGCCCGGCATGATGCCGGGCGGCAGCTTTTTGTGTCGATTACTTGGTCATCATCTTATAGGTCAGGAACTTGCCACCATTACTAGATGCAATCGCTTCATCACCCTCGGTAATGAACCGGAAGCCAAAATTGACGATATCCACCAGCTTTCGCTCGTTATTGTTCAGAGAACTCTTCAGGATGCGGACCTCCACGGTCTTGTGCTCTGTGTCCACAACGCAGGACACCGCGTCGGGAATCTGCTTTCCGAAGGTCCAGTTTCCGTCGGAAACTTCCTGATAATCCAGTACCCCTTCGGTAGTTTCTGCCGTCATGGTCCCCTCCGCCAGATAGTCCGCGCCGCCGGGAGCGAAGGGCCAGTCGCTCTGCATACCTGTCTTTCTCTTGAAGTCCGTATCCATCAGAATCTCCCACCGGGTAATACCCTCATGGCGGTATTCTGCCGCAATGTAGAGATACTCCTCATCATCCGCCAGCCACAACTTGTGTTTACCGGCGATTTCAAAGGCAGGAACATTCTCCCAGCCGTCGTACATGGTATTCACCGCACTAAAGTGGGGCTCCGTAACGAACTTCTGCTCGTAGGAGGGCATTTTGTCGCCGCCGCCGGCGATCCAGCCCTGATGGAACTGGTTTCCGGACTCATTGAAGATCATACTGTAATAAATGGTTTTGCTGCTGCTCAGACTCATCCGGTCCTTCTGCAGCCGGACTTCCAGTCTGCCGTCAGAAATTCGGTAGGTCACCGCCCCATCGGAGCAATCCGCGATCAGCTCTGCCGTTCCGTCATCCAGATACCAGTAGAGTCCATTGGCATCCACCCGGTAGTCATTACCGGTGGTTTCCCAATACCAGACCCAATCCATAGCATAGCCGGTGGTGCAGTCTGCGTCGGTGTTCAGCTCGATGGACCAGTCCGTATATTTCCCGGTTTCATCAGCAAATTCCGCTGCAAAGTACAGATATTCTTCATCATCAGAAACCCAGACACTCTGGAATTCATCCATGTAGGAGCAATCAACCTCGCTCCAGTCCAGCAGCTCGCTGCCGCCGAACCGCTTGTTCTTATCCTGCCGCAGCGCACCGGATACCAGCTCATAGGCCGTCAGTTCACCGCCGTTGGTACTGTGAATCAACGCACCGCTGCTGTAAAGCTCCACGCAGTAGCCCAGATCGTAGCCCATCTGCTTCCGCATGGTCTCCAGGGCACCCCGAAGCACCATGAATTCCACAGTATTGTCCTTCCGGACCACATGGAGGGCACTGGTGCCCGCTTCAGCGACCTTCTCCGGCTCCGCATCACCGGAAATACTATACAAACCATCCGGACGAACTTCGTAGTTGATGCCGCTTCCCAGGGAATCCAGCTTTACCCGCCAGTCGTCCGCATTTTCCGCCAGTTCAAGCGCAAAGTAGAGATAAGCATCGTCGCCGGTGATCCACACGGTATGCTGCGCATCCGTCCACACAGGATCAGAGATAGCTGTCCAGTCGGACAGATCACCGTCCATGGTCTGAATTCCGGTCATGGAGCCTCTGGATACAGTGATGCAGTCGATGCTGGGTGCCCATGCACTGTCATTGTAGAATTTAATGGTGTTGGTACCTGCCTTCAGGTAAAGCACCGTATGCCGGGTATCCAGAACGGACCAGCTGCCCGTGCCGCCGAACCGGTAGCTGACGGTGCTGCCACCCTTTTCCGCACCGCCGTTGACATCAAACATGCCGTAGCGGAAAGCTTCGCCGCAGACATAATCCACATCCACTGTATAGAAGCCGTCTTCCGCAACAACCACATCTTCCAAGGTCACACTGCCGCTGCCTTCTGCGCCGCTGCCGACCCAGCCGGCCAGCATCTGGCCTTCGGCGCTGGCGCATTCTTCAAACACAGCGGTACCTTCCATGGTGCCGTTCTCTGCCTGGTAATGGCCGCCTGCGCCGTCTACTAAATTCTCCATTTCACCGGGCTCGAAGGGAATCACATCCTCGGCCACAGGAGGATAAGAAGTCACCGGCTCACCCTCCACAGTGAAGCTGCCCAACTCCAGCCAGCCGTCGTCGGCCTGACCTTCATTGGCAAACCGGAAAATCACACCGCCCTGCAGGGGATTCTGCACCTTAACACAGAGGGTATATTCTCCGCCGCCCAGGCCGTGGGCATCCACGGTGTGCTTGAAGGACACATCCTCGCCTGTGGCCGGAATGTCCGAAAGATTCCACTCCGTCCGATACTGCTTTACCAGCACCCCGTCCTGCTTCACGCCGATCAGTATGGGCCAGGTTTCGTGGCCGTAATAGAAGGGAGCGACGCCATTGTTTCGGATGTCCAGATCGACTTTCAAAGGAGATTCCGCTTTGATGCTGTCCGCATACCATGCAGCAATCACCTGCATATCATAGCCCAGAGACTGGGATGCAGCGATGGCATTGTCCCTGGTGGTGCCGGAATAATTCTTGATGGCATCACAGAGCAGGAAGGAAGCATGGCTCTCCTCCACACAGGCATCCCAATCCTGACGGTTCACCATGTCTGCATTGGGGTCTGTATCCGGATTCGGCGCCACCTTATAGTATTCTTCCTTAAAATAATCCGGCTGCAGGGGCGGATAGACTTCACCGCCGATAGGTGCATACTTCCATGCATCCTGCATACCCATATCGAGCACCTTGGACATATAGCTCCACTCCTGACCGCCGTTGGCGGCAGAAAGGGTGGCATAGGCAAAGGAGTCATCGTGATAGCCTGCTTTGTACTTTGCGTTATCCACATTTTCCTTGGGCTCCCGGACCATCAGGCAGGTGATGTCAAAAGCATCCTCAAAAGCCTGATAAACCTCCTCGTATACCTCTGCCGGGATGGACCAGTCAGGTTTGCCGTCGGCAATGTCCGTGTCAAAGGGCCAGTTGTGCCACTCGCCCCAGAAACCAAGCAGTCCCTCGGTGATGAAGCCGATCCGGGGATCGCCGTCATAGGCTTCACCGAATGCGGCGATGAATTCCTTCATAGAGGCGCGCAGCTTTTCGTCTGCGTAATCCGGACACAGACCGCCGCCACCCAGGTCCACAGGCTCATTGTAGGAACGGACCTTCACACCCGCATCCAGGAGAAACTGGGGAATACCACTCACATCACCGGGGTGGTCATAATAAAACCGAATGGCCGCCTGATGGCCTCTTGCGGCCACCTGATTCAGCTTATTTTCCAGAGCTGTCCAGTCAAAGACTCCCTCGTCCAGATGGACAGCATTGACTGGAAGATAAAACCATTCCAAACTATGGGGAAAATCTACCTCGCCGGAATAAGGAAACAGGCCCTTCAGGGGATTCACTTCCGCCGTTTCGCCGGGGGCAATCTCATGTTTGGTCAACCCGGCATGATCTCCGCCGCAGCCGGCCAACGGCATCACCATAGCCAGCACCAATACCAGTACAAGAACCTTTACCCATGGAACTGTCTTTCTTTTCTTCACAGAGCACCCTCCTTTTGAAAAATGCCGGCCGGTAATCCAATTACAGAAAACTGGCCGGCACCTTATATCAAGTTATCAGTTACCAGCCGTTCATTAGCCCTGATTTGCGATGAACTCGTCGTACTGTCTCTGGACTTCGGCAATGTATTCGTCAATGCCTGCATCCTTCAGCTTCTGAACCGCGGCAGCATAGTTCTCGTCGAAGTTGACAAAACCGTTACGAATGACGGACATATCGTTCTGGATGACTTCCAGAATGGCAGTCTCGATCAAGACCACGTTCTCGTTGTTGAAGGTGAAGCCCATAGCGGAGGAAGTCTTTGCGTCCTTATCCCAGTTAGTGTAGGCTTCGATGTACTCGTCGGTAACGTCGGCACCAAAGACGGAGTAGTTCTGGTTACGGAACATCCACTCATAGAAGAAGTCCTCGGTGCAGATCCGCTCGATGCGGCCATCGACCATGTTGTAGTCCTTGCCTTCCACACCATACAGTGCGAACAGGTAGTTCTCCTTGGAAGCGTACAGCCAGTTGATGAACTTCATTGCGCCTTCGGGGTTTGCTGCGGAGTAGGGAATGCACAGAACTTCGCCGCCTGCGCCCACGATGTACTTGTCATCCTCGGGAGCCATCAGGTAGGTCTTCAGCTGAGCCTCGGGAGCATTGGCCTGGACGGTGCCGATGATCTCGTTGTCCTTGCCCAGGGAGCCTTCGACCCAGATATACAGACCCTGCTGCATACGGCTGTCACGCTCGTTGTAGTTGGTGCTCAGCAGGTCGGAGTACAGGCCCTTGTCGAACATTGCCTGGTTAAACTTAGCAACTTCCTGGAAGGTCTCAGTCTCGTAGTAGCTGTAAACCTTGCCGTCTTCCTCGCCCAGAACAGCGATCTCATTGCCGGAGACCCAGGTCAGCTGCTGATCCTGGAATGCACGGGTCAGGGGCTTGAAGATAACGTCGGCGGGGCCCTTCATATCGGGGTACTGTTCGCTGACCTTGGTAGCAAACTCCACCAGATCATCGGGGGTCTTGATCTCGGTCATGCCAACGCCTTCCAGCAGGTCCTGACGGACACAAACCAGCTGGAACTGTGCGGAGCTGGGACCGTATGCAGAGGGGATGCCGTAGATTTCGCCATTCATCTTGCCACCTTCCAGCCAGCTCATGGGGATAACCTTCAGCATATCCTGGCCGTAGGTCTGGATCAGATCGTCCAGAGGACGGGCCTGATGCTTGTTGACGAAGGTAGACAGGTCAGCCAGACCGTCCCAGTACAGGTCGATCTCGTCCTGAGCGGACAGCATAATCTCCTTCTGGGTCCAGTACTGATCCCAGGGCAGCCAGATCATTTCGATTTCCAGACCGATGTCATTCTTGACCTTCTCCGCAAATTCGTTTTCCAGGAATTCTTTGAAACGGGGAGTCTCTTCACCAGGATACAGGATGGTGATCTTGCCGGCTTCGTCCTTGCTGTCAGCAGCAGGCTGGTTGCCCTCGGCAGCAGGCTGCTTGTCATCAGCAGCGGGCTTCTCTTCACCGCTGCCGCAGGCAGCCAGGGACAGAACCATGACCAAAGCCAGAAGCAGAGCAAAGATGCGCTTGAACGTGTTCTTCATTTTGTTTCCTCCTTGATTTGTTGGTTGTATAATCTTTACCCCTTCTGCGGGGATTAGATACAGGTAATTATTCCTTCACCGCACCGGTCATGATGCCGTCCACGAAGTACTTCTGGATGAAGGGATAGGCGAACAGAATGGGACCGATGGTGATGATGGTGACTGCCATTTTCACCGTTTCGGAGGGCAGCTTGATGTTGGCTGCCGCACCTGCAGGGATTCGGCCGGAGCTGATGGCATTGACATTGGACAAGATGTTGTACAGGTAGTACTGTAGAGGCCACAGGTCCTTATCCCGGACGAACATCAGTGCGTTCCACCAGTCGTTCCAGAACTGCAGGGCATACATCAGACCCACCGTCAGCAGTGCCGTCTTGCTCAGGGGCAGGGTGATCTTCCAGAAGATGGAGAACCAGCCGGCACCGTCAATACGGGCCGCCTCATACAGAGAAATAGGCACGGACTTGAAGTAGGTTCGCAGCAGGAACATATTCCAGACACTGAAGATTGAAGGGATCATCAGCGACCAGATATTGTTGCCCAGACCGTAATACTTGGTACATGCCACGTACCAGGGAATCAGACCTGCGTAGAAAATAATCGTAAAGTCACACACAAATGCAATGACATTGCGGTATTTCAGGCTGTTGATGGACAGGGCAAAGGACATCATACTGGTGATCAGCATGGCGGACAGGGTACCCACAACGGTAACAAAAATGGTAACACCATAGCTTTTCAGGATGGACACGCCGCTGTGGCCGAAGATATAGATGTAGGTATCCAGAGAGAAATCCTGGGGGATGGCGGAATAGCCGTTCCGGTTGATGGCCGAGTTGGAGGAGAAGGATACGCTCAGAGTCATCAGCAGAGGGTAGAAGCAGAAGATTGCAAAGGCTGTGATGAACACATAGGCAACGATCTTCAGCACGATATCGCTTTTGCTGGTTTTGATTTTCTTATGCATCAGAACAACCCCTCTCCGTCATTGATTTTCTTGGCCAGCTTATTACACAGTGTAACCAGAATCAGACCCATTACGGACTGGAACAGGCCGATAGCCGTGGAATAGGAGTAACCCAGGGACCGCATGGAGGAATAGACATAGGTATCGATGACTGCCACCTCGTTGCCAATGACCGGGTTATTGCCGATGATACCGTAGATCATACCGAAGTCACCGAAGAAGATCCGGCCAACACTCATCAGCGTCAGGATCACGGCGGTGGACTTCAGCATAGGGATGGTCAGATACCAAATCTGCTGGATCTTGTTGGCACCGTCCACCTTGGCCGCTTCATACAGTGTCGGGTCAAAGCCGGACATGGCCGCAAGATACACGATGGAATTGTAGCCGCTCCATTTCCAAACATTTGCAATGATCAGGATAGGCTTCCAGTGCTGCGGCTCCGCATACCAACGGACCGGGTCCTTTCCAAGAGATTCCAGAACCTTGTTCACAATACCCACATCGGTGGCAAACAGGCCGTAGATCAGAGCACCGACCACGACCCAGGACACGAAGTAAGGGAAGAACATCATGCTCTGGGTGAACTTTTTGAAGGGCTTGGACTGGATTTCATTAAAGAGGATCGCCAGGGTGATGGGTACGATCAATCCCAGAATCAGGCCCCAGAAGTTGAGGTACAGGGTGTTCCAGATGGTCTTGGGGCCCATGCCGGTTCCAAAGAAGAAAAACTCAAAATTCTTCAGACCTACGAATTTGCTTCCAAAGATGCCATCGAGAAGATCGTATTCGGTAAAGGCCATCCACAGGCCGGGCATGGGAATGAAGTTGAACAACAGCATGAATACCAGTGCGGGTACACACATCAGGTACAGCATGTAGTTCTTTTTCATTTCATGGATAAAGGGGTGCCTCTGTGCTTCACCTACGAATCGGACACCGGTATCCGTTTTCTTCTTCTTTTTTCCTGCTACCAAAATGGTCCACCTTCCTTTCGGGATGACTCAGATCCTTATGACCGTGATGTGGATTCAAATGCTCATCATGGTATGGAACCATACCATGATGAGTGGGGTACCCCACTGTGGATTATGAATTCTCCATCAGCTCCGCTTTCAGTTCGTCCAGATCGACCACCTTGCCGGTGACGCGAGACAGCTCTGCGGCATAGGCCATGACATGACTTTCGATGGAGCGTTCGATGGCGGTTTTGCTTTCCGCATTTCCGTTTTCCAGATTGCTGATAAAATCCTCCATCAGCAGGCTGTCGCCGCCGCCGTGGAAACCGTCCACCTGGGCAGTGCGGATCAGAGTTTTATTGATCTGCTCCACCTGATTGGAATTGAACCGGGTAATCTCGATCTGATCGCCGTCATCACAGGCATTGATCTCGCCGAATTCGCACATAATCTTGATTTCCCGGCACATCCGGTTCGTAAAGCCGCTTAAGGTAAAGCTGACGTTGACACCGTTTTTGAACTCGATGATGGTCACTTGGTGATCGCACACATCGTTATCGCAGCGGTAAACACATCTGCCGTAAGGACTGGTCTCCAGTGCTTTCAGAATGCCTTCCTCAGACTGATCCGGTCCGAGAAGCGTTGCAGGCCAGCCGCCACGAACAGGCAGATAGGCTTTCACTGCGTGATACTGGCATTTATCCGCCACCTTGCACTGCAGGCACCGTGCAGCACTGCCCTCCGGAGCGTTCTCTTCCTTAAAATGACGAAGGCTGCCAAAGGATGCAATCCGTTTGGCATCACTGCCAACCAGCCAGGTCAGAATGTCCATATCATGGCAGGATTTCTGCATGATGATGGGACTGGTCTCATCGCTTCTTCTCCAGTTGCCCCGGACGAAGGAATGGGCAATATGGAAGTTACCCACATTTTCGCTGTGCTCGATGGCAATGATTTTGCCCAACTCGCCGCTGTCCACGATTTCCTTGAGCTTGCTGAAGAAATTGGTATAGCGCAGCACATGGCACACAATGATCTTCCGGCCCAGTTCCTTCGCCTTTTGGCCGATCAGCATGCACTCCTTGGGGTCGGGAGAAATGGGCTTTTCCAGCAGAATATCATAGCCACAGTCCAGCGCAGCCATGGCATGGCCGAAATGGTCCTTATCCATGGTCGCAAGGATCACAGCATCGCTCACCTTTCCTCTGGCAAAGAAGTCCTCCACGCAGGCAAAACAGTTATCATTGGAAATTCCGAACTTTTTTGCAGCAATGGCCCTTCTTCCTTCATGAGGCTCCACAACAGCAACAATTTCTGCATTCTTTTTGCAGAATGCATATTCTGCATAAATCATGCCACGCTGTCCTGCTCCGATTAAAGCCAGTTTCATTGTCCCGCCTCCTTGTTACGTTTGTTACGTTGCTTTTATTATATGCGCGTTCTTTCGTTTACTAAACTTTATATACATTATAGCATATTTCCTAAAGATGTATATAATTTATTTTCCACAACATTTTTGTTAATTTTTTGGTAATATTGAAATATATACGTTGTTCTATTATATGGTACACGCGTTTACCCAGTTGTTACGTTGTTACGTATTCCATTTCTGAAGATTGCGATCTGCTCTTACTTTTTTCTGCAAAAGATTGACTTTTTTCCCGCATTACATTATAGTATTATAAGAAAAAGAGAACGAAACAAGCCCAAACCAAGGAGGGTGAAGATGAGTACCATCCGTGATGTTGCGAAACTTGCAAATGTATCTACCGCAACAGTATCCCGCGTTATCAATAACGATACCAAATATAAAATCACTGACGCAACGAAAAATCGGGTACTGGATGCCATTAAGGCTCTGGACTACTCCATTCCCACCAAGGGACCCCGGCATGCCGCTGACAATCAGACTCCGGGCCCACAGCATAAGATTGGCGTTGTACTCAGTGTTACCAAGAAGAAATACAACGACCCCTATTTCATGTCCATCTTTGCAGGAATTGAAAAACGGCTGCAGGAAAAGGGCTGTGTCATTTCTTTTATCAAGACCGGTGCGGAGCTGAGCGACAGAGCAAACCTTGTTTCCGCATTTCAGGAGCCGGTATCCGGCATGATCCTGATGGAGACGCTGAACGGTGAGCTGTTTGACTATGTCAGCGACCGTGTTCCCTACATTGTTGGCATCGATACACTCAGGCAGGATATTGATAACGTCGGTTATGACCACTATCAGGCCGCTGTGATTGCCACACAGCATCTGATCGAGCAGGGCCACACCAAAATCGGCTTCATCGGCGGCATCGATGACCCTCATAATTACATGGCCAGCCGCCGCTATCAAGGCTACTACATCGCCATGACTGCTGCAGGACTTCCTGTTGAAGAAAAGTGGGTTCTTAACTGCGACTGGGATGAGGATATCTGCGCTGAGCAGGTAGATGCAGTATGCAAATCCGGAGATTATCCCACCGCCTTTTTTGCCAGCAGTGACCTGATGGCCATCGTGGCTATCAACATTCTCTTCAAAAACAAGCTGTCCATCCCCGAGGATGTGGCTGTCATCGGCATTTCCGACATTGACATCGCAAAATACACCAACCCCCTGCTGACCACCGTGCACATTCCCACAGAGGATATCGGTATCGTGGCAGCGGACATGCTGCTGGCCAGAATGAACGGGTATAACCTTCCTCCCCAGAAAATCCTGCTCCCGATTTCCATGAAAGTTCGTAACTCCGTATAACGATTAGCGGGCAAAACCTTTCCGGTTTTGCCCGCACCTTTTTATTTATTCCGGCTGCGCCGGGTCTTCCAGTGGATAGTATCCATCGGCGTACTGATCTGCCCACATGGTTTCCAAATAGGGCCGTAGCACATCATCCAATGTGATTTCTCCGATACGGTACAGACCGTTTTCCATCGGTGCAGCCATCGCCAGCGGCAGATTTTCTCTATCTGTCTCCAGACCCACCCACAGGCTGTAGGTGCCGCAGGAAGCCTGCGGCAGCAGAGCTGCTTCGTTGAAGGTGGTGTCTCCCAATCCGGGCTTCATCGTTCCTGGAACGGTGACAGCATACTGTTCCTTTTCATTTTGCAGCACCAGCCGCACCCGGACATTTTCATACACTGGAGCCGTACCAATATTCTGCCACCACAGCCGCAGGGGCATGATACCGCCGGAGGTCAGGTCACGAGGGAACATCATCCGGCGCAGAGTCATCCGGGCACCCAGGGGTGCCATGACGTTCGCCCCGCTGCAGTGCCATCTTCGCCCTGCATCCAGCTCCTGGACAGAGAGTTCCCCATCAGAATAGATGTAAACAGGGAAGCTTTCCCAATTCCGGGCAAGATGGCTCTTCGCAATGCGGCGGCGCAGATTCAAAATTCCTTCGGACAGTGGCAGCCACAACCCCGTGGGAATTCCTTCTCTCCTGCAAATGTCCATGACTTCTGTCCCCGGCTGCGCCAGCAGAAATGTGGATTCAAAGCCCTGGCGGTATGCGCGCATCAGTTGTTCCAGTGCGGAGCCTGTGAAGGTACCCGAAGCCAGCACAACACCCTCCAGGTTCTTACCGCCGGCATAGCAGGAGCCCATCCGCCGGATAAAGCCGCAGACATCGGAAATATCATCCGCCGCATGCCACCGCAAACGCAGCAGCACCCGGTCTTCCCCGATTTCAGGAGGCTGCCGCATCCCGGATTCCGGTTCCAACTCCCAGCGGCAAAGCTCCAGCAGCCGATAGCAGCTGTGTTCTGGCTCCACTACAGACGGACGCAGCTTCACCAGTGGATGCACCTCAAAGGCATCCAGCGAAAATTTACCCATAAAAATCTCCTTTACGGATTGCCGTCATAGTCATTCATACGGCTGATTGCGTCTTCTCTCTGGGCTGCCGTTCCATAAACGAGACCGCCGATTCTGTCCACGTCCTCCCGAAGAATGAACATGGAGCAGGCTGTAAACTGCTTCCCCTGGTGCAGCCGTTCCAGAGCGGCCCGCTGCAGGCTGGTCTTGCAGTCCGCTTCCGTGGGATGGTCATTTCCTAGGAACAGCTCCCGGAACATCATATCGCCGCCGCTTTCGATGGGATAAATGTACATCTGATCCTGCATCCGCAGAATGTTGCTGTTTTCTTTCAGCAGCAGCCGCAGATGGGGATCATACAGCCAGCTTTCACTGCCGAAGCCCTTGATGGGAATCTCCGGGAAATAGCGGTCAAAGAAGTCCCCTGCCCACTGAATGCTGCTCTTTAAGCGGGAAGGCTCATAGCCGGGTCCGCCGGGAATGTGGGTTCCCAGAAGAATATCCCCCTTTTGCAGCACCAGCTCCCACTGGGCAGCATCCAGCTCCACCGGCTTGGTTTCAAATAGGCCAGCGGGTGAAACAGGGGTACCAACAATCTTGCCGTCTGCATCGGAGAATGTGACGGTGCGGGCATTGGCATCAGCAATATCATTGACACCGTTGATTTGACCGTCCCGACGGATAGACATCTCCTCCGCATAGAAAGTCAGCACCTCGCCGCTTTCCCGGTTGCGATAAACCCGGATGTTCTCATCCAGCCGATAGGGGATGAAATTGAACCGATCCAGGAAGAAAATGCTGCAGGTATAGAAATTCATATCCCAGGGAAAATCCGAAACACTGCCGTCCCCCGTTTTTTTCAGCTTCTCAAACTGCCGCGCCATGGGCATATAGGGAATATCCCGATAGAACCAGGACGGAACCTTCAGTGCTTCCAGCCGCCGGATGGAGCGGGGCACGCAGGCGATCAGCAGCAGGAAGGAATAGAGATCCGCATTTTTCATGCAGGTGGGCGTCATTGCCCGGTAATCATCCAGATCGCACCGGTGCCGGGCAGCACACATATCCCGCACCAGGAACCGGGAGAACCAGTGCAGCACATCATCCGCTTCAATTTCGTTCAATGCTTCGTTCATCCGTCTAATTACGGCTTCGTCCAGTTCAAACCGGACAGCCAGTTCTTCCAGATAGGCCCGGTCCAACAGGGCATCGGAATCCGGATTTTCACAGAATTCCAGATAAAACTGCTCCAATTCCGCAGCCAATTCAATTCCGGTATGGCGCAGGCACGCTCCAAATGTCAGCATATATTATACTCCCTTCTTGGGGGCCACATGGACATGACCCATTTTGTAAAATCCGTCAACCTGTTCATTTTCGATGGCCAGCATCAGCGCAGGCCGCTGTGCAAGTCCTGTGGGGAATCCCAGCAGCACCTCATATTCTCCCGGTTCCAGATCATCAGGAATCAGAATACTATGGGCCCCGAAATGCTCCTCATCAGGCATCCAGGCACGGATATCCTCGTCCAGCGGCAGATCCACCACCCGGCCGGCGCCACACAGCCGGATCACCGGCGCATAATTGTGATAGCAGGGTGCAACACCCGTATTCAGAATCAGAAGCTCCACGTCCCAAGGCTCTCCTGCAGAAGCACTGGACTCCCAGCACATCTGATGGATCTCAAAGCGGTACCCCATCCGGCGCACCCACCGTTCCACACTTTCCCGCCATTCCTCCGGCACGGTGGTTCCCTTGCTGTTATAGGAGGAAATGTGCCACTTTAGGGATTCGTCAATGATATAGTCGATGTCCCAACCCTGGATGTACCAGTCGTTCATGTGCCAACAGGCTTCAAATACCACCGGCGCATCCCGCCAGGCATCACCCATTTCGAAGTTCTGAATGTTTTCAGGATAAAAGTCCAGCATGTGGCTCCAGCGGTCTCCGTGGAAGCCACCCATATCGCCCAGACAGTCCACCCGGAAGCCCACCTTCGCCCGGCAACTGCGGATGCACCGAAGGCTCCGGGGATCATGGAGCAGTGCCTGAAGTGGGGTATGCCGGAAGCCGTCCACATAGGCCCGGATGATGGTTTCCATGGCATCGTATTCCATAAACTCCGTTCCACCGCCCTCGCCCCAGGCACCGACGATTGCCATATCCACCGAAAAGATCACCGGATGGCCGTCATAGCGGCGAGCAAATTCCCGGACAAACCGGGCCCACAGCTGGGGGTAATCTGTCGTGTTGGGGTCGATCCGCCAGAAGGGAAACTCCGGTTCCTCCGGCCAGAGCTGCCGCAGCCAGCCGGGAATATCTTCCCATTCCGCCAGGGCGTAGGGTGCAATTCGTACCACAGCAGTACAGCCCATCTGTGCGGCCTTTTCCAGTTTTTCTTCGAAAGATGTCCAATCATAAACCCCATCGGCAATCTCGATATCCTTCCACCGGCTGCCGCAGTAAAACACACCGGAATCCGGGTGATTCCAGGTTTTGCTGTCCGGTGTGAAACGGTAGGGTGCAACAGGATTTCCCCGATTGTCCCGGACAGAATCCGCCGCACACTCCATGAGACCCGGTGCGGCAATGAAGCCGATACCGGGATTTGTCAGCAGCGCATTGCTGATCCGGGGTTCACAAACTGTCATTTCTTTCATCAGCAGTTTCCTCCATGAGTCGGGTGAAATAGGCACAGCCCATTTCCTTGAACCGGGTAATGAGTGTCTTTAGATGGGATGGGGTTGTGTGCAGCTTCGGTGCCAAACAATCCGTGCAGTAAAATGCACCGACCTGCATACCCAACAGTCGCTGATTCAAGGCAACTTCATCCGTACACAATTCTCTTCTGCACGAAGCACACCGTACAGTTTTCACGCAATACCCTCCGCCGTCATTTGTTACGTTATTTTACGTAACTGATACGTTTTCTGATTCGATTATATCAATTCTGTATGCGCTTGTTAATTGTCACAAATTACGAACTTTGATTCAGTATTTTGTATAAAATCCCGTTTTGCTGTCCAAATTGGAGCATTATTGAACGAAACACATTGTGCAAATATCCATACATTACGTATCCTAACCTGATCAACAAGATGTCTTACAGCATGCAACACAAACCTACAAGCATATCTACTCCCCGCAAGAATATTCCCCTTGCATTTTGGGGAATATTTTGGTATATTCTATTCTATAAAAGTTCCCCAAGGAGGTTGCTATGGAAAATACCTATTCCCGGATTCAGGAGTTGCTGCACCAGAAAGCGGACTATCAGGCACGGCTGAATCTGATCCCCTATGATGGCTCCCCGGAGATCAAAGACCGGGAGGGTCAGAAATATCTCTACGTCCGCAAGCGGGTGGGCAGCCGTCTGACCTCCACCTATGTGGATGCCTATTCCGACGAGCTGTACCAGCTTCTGCTCCGCAATGCCAGAGAGGCACGGGAGCTACGAAAACAGATCCGCCGGGTGGAAAAAGAGCTGGCTGCGCTGGGTTATGAGGAGACAGAGCTGTCCCCCCGGGTCATGCTGAATCTGGACTTTGCCCGGGCGAATATGAAGGCCAATATCTACGATCAGGCAGTTCTGGAGGGTGTGGCTACTACCTATCCCCAGACCGAAACTATCATCGAAAACGGCATCGTGTCCGGTATGACCGCCACCGATGTGCAGAAGATTCTGAACCTGAAGCATGCCTGGGAGTTCATTCTTGATAAGGATGTGCTGAGCTATGCCACGGATTATTACATTCTCTGCCATATCGCCAAGTTGGTCAACGAGGGCTTCTATACCGACGGCGGACGCATCCGAGGTGTGCCGGTAGCTATCGGCGGCACCAGCTATGTTCCGCCCCTGCCCATCGAAACCATCGTAAAAGAAAACATCGATGCCATCCTTGCGGACAGTGCCGACGAGGTAGACACCGCCATCCGGCTGTGCCTTTATTGCATGAAAACCCAGATTTTCAACGACGGCAACAAGCGGGCATCAGTGATCTTCGCCAACCACTACATGATTTCCAAGGGTCAGGGTCTGATCGTGATTCCCGAGAGTCATGTACCGGAGTTCAAGCGGCTTCTGGTTGCCTATTACGAAGACCGGGATAACGGTGAGATCGTGGAGTTCATGCGTTCCAAGTGCTGGCGGACATTTTGATTTGTAGGGAACATTTTTGCTTTGTTCCTTACGGTAAGTTCCCCAATAACAAAACCAGGCATCTGCCATAGTCGGCAGATGCCCAATTTTTACCCTCCCGAATACATACCGTTAAAAGGGTTTTCAGTTCCAATTTTCGTCAGTATGTACCATCCCAGCGGTTTCTTTTTGACAGATCCAGCATTGCGAAGCTGAAAATCTCCCACAGTGCCAATGTTGTCTGTGACGGGTCGCCCTCACGGATGCGGAGGGTTCTTCTGATTTCTTTGGGAATGACGATACGACCAAGGTCGTCTACGCGTCTGACAATGCCAGTTGCTTTCATATATCTTCTCTCCTCGTTAATAGTCGAATTACGATGCTATTATTTGTAAGGCATGGCTGATTATACGCAGCGTTTCTTGATTTCCGCACATACTTCTCGTATAATGATTATATCTCGAGCAATAAGGATATACAGGGTAAATATTGTTTTAGATTGAGAGGTTCATCTATATGAAAAAAACAGTAATTATCACAGGCGCAACAGATGGAATCGGAAAAGCATTGGCAATCCTATTATCTAAGGAATATAACCTTGCTCTGTGTGGAAGAAACGAAGATAAAATGAAACAATTGACGCAGAACTTGGGTGATTGTCATGTTTATGCCCAGTGCTTCGATATTACGGACAGAGAAAAACGGCACACTTTCTGCGAAAATGTAAAAATAGAATTCGGTAGCGCAGATGTGCTGATTAATAATGCCGGTGCCAATACAAAAAAAGACAAAATAATTGATATTAACCTGGATGATTTACGTTATATGTTTGAATTAAACTGCGTTAGTGCTGTTGGGATGATTCAGGAAATTTATCCGCTTATGGCAGAAAAACAATGCGGTTTGGTTGTGAATATCTTAAGCAGCTGCTGTCTCTTTAATAACCCCATGACGGGAAGTTACAGTGCTTCTAAAGATGCTATGGAGGGCATTAGCAAAATTCTTACCAAAGAAGCAAAAGCCGATCATATTGGTGTTTGTAATGTGTATCCCGGTGGAGTAGATACGCACTTCAGATCGGTTGCAAACCATAACTATCTAAAACCGGAAACCATAGCAAAGATGATTAAGGCATGTATAGAAAACGAAGATGGTTGTGTCCACGACATTGTAATCAGGCCTTTTATTGAAGATAATATGCCATAAGCTGCCAATTTCCCTAACCGCAAAAACAGCCGCCTCCGAGATGGAGGCGGCTGTTTCCATGCACCTTATTTCCCCGTGATGCGCTTTGCGAAATCGATAATACCCTGAAGAAACAGGTCGAAAGATGTAAATGTTGTATATGAAGGGTTGCCCTCACGGATGCGCAAAGTGCGGCGGATTTCCTTGGGAATGACGATGCTATTATTTGTAAGGCATGGCTGATTATACGCAGTATTTCTTGATTTATCTTCTGTGCGGAAGTATAATCCACTCAGATAAATAGGAATCTATCGTTCTGCTATTGCATTAAAAAAGAAAAACGACAAGGAGAAACACCATGCTTCAGGATCTGGATTTTGGCCGGCTGGAAAATGAATACCGGAATCTCGCTGCCGGTGCGGAAGATATCATCCTCTGCTTTCACGAAGGACAGGTGCTGCTTTCCCGGGGCGCGGATGACACCTTGACACTGCCCACGCTTTCCGGCGCAGTGCATCGGCAAACCGCGGCGCCGCGTTACCTTTTTCGTATGGAGGAGCACAACTTCTTCCTTTGGACGGATGCTGCGCCGCTGGCTCCGGAGGGCGGCTTTGCTTACGAGCCGGTGCGCCCTCTGCGCCAGCTGAAGAGCAAGGAAATCTGCTTTGCGGTGATGACCGGCTGGCACTTATACAACTGGTACCGCGCCAACCGGCTTTGCGGCTGCTGCGGCACTCCTACCGAGCATGACAGTAAGGAGCGAATGCTCCGCTGTCCCAACTGCGGCAATATGATCTTCCCCCGCATCAGTCCCGCTGTCATCGTGGCCGTCACCGACGGCGACCGCCTTCTGCTGAGCAAATATGCCGGCCGCGCCTATACCCACTATGCGCTTCTGGCCGGTTATACGGAAATCGGCGAAACGCTGGAACAGACCGTCCACCGTGAAGTCATGGAGGAAGTGGGTCTGCAGGTCAAGAACCTTCGCTACTACAAAAGCCAGCCCTGGGGTGTGGATGGAAATGTGCTTATGGGTTTCTTCTGCGATGTGGACGGAAGCAATGCCATCCATATCGACGAAAATGAGCTTTCCATGGCGGCATGGTACCCCCGCGATGCCCTGCCTGCCCGCGATGACGGCATCAGTCTGACCCGCGAGATGATCCGCATCTTTGAAACGGGCAAAGAACCGAAATGAATTCAAACATCCCCTCATGGCGAGGGGGTGTTTTTGCCTGCCCGGCTTCCGCTGTCAGTCGTGCGGTGTATGCGGATGCCATGTTCGCAGGCAGGGAATTCCTCCGATGCGGACAAAGTTCCGTCCTCTTTCGACACCCCTTCGAGCGCATAAATTCCCCTTGGAAAATTTTGTATTATTCAGGATTATTAAGGAAAAGTGCTTGCATTTAGAGCGAGGTTGCGGTATAGTATTAGGGTACGTAGATATATACACTGCATTGCTACACCATCAGAAGCTCGCCATAATGTTTCGAAGCAATGCCCCCAGAAACGGAGTAGAAACATGACTGACGTAAAGTCCCCCGTGAAGATTTCTGAGGAAAAAGTATGGATGAAATACTATTCCGAGGAATCTAAGAATGCCCCGATGCCCCGCTGCAAGGCATACGACTATATCCTTGAACGCAACAAGGATCGTCTGGATGCACCTGCACTGCACTACTACGGCAGGGACATTTCTTTTCGGGAGCTGATGTCCCGGGTAGATGATGCTGCCAACGCATTTACTGCGCTGGGAGTAAAAGAAGGCGACATTGTTTCCTTCCTTTCTGTCGCAATTCCTGAAACCATCGCTTCCGTCTATGCACTGAACAGAATCGGTGCAGCTGCCAATACCATCGACCCCCGCATGGACATTGAGAGTATCTGCCGGATGATTCAGGGCTCCGGTTCCCGGATTCTGGTGGTTATTGACATGGCTTTCCCGAAAGTCAAAGCCATTCAGTCCCGCATCAATCAGGATTTCATCATTGTCCAGTCCCCCGCAACATCCCTGCCCCTGTTCAAAAAGGTTGTCATGACTTTGACCACCAAGAACGACATTCCCTACACCGATCGTGTGATGCCCTGGAAGGCTTTCATCCAGCGCGGCCATGGCACCACTGCGATAGATTCCCCCTATGTGGGTGATGCAATTGTTGCAATCACCTATACCGGCGGTACCACCGGCATTCCCAAGGGCGTTATGATCACCAACGATTCCATGAACTCCGTTGGCCTGAACTTCATCCACTCTGCCGTATACCATGAGGATGGCGACCGTTTCCTCGGCATCATCCCCATCTTTGCTGCATACGGTATGGTTTGTGGTATGCACATGCCCCTGTGTATGCGCCTGACACTGGTACCAATCCCCCGCTTCATTCCCACGGAAATCGGCAAGCTGGTTCGGACTTACCGTCCCAACCATCTCATCAGTACCCCCGTTTTCATCGAGCTTCTCATCGGCAGCCGTGAAGTGCAGGATATGGACCTGTCCTTCCTGTACACTCTGGCATCCGGCGGCGACAGCATGAACGAGGGTCTGGAGAATCGCTTGAACGAATTCCGCAAGAAGCACAATATGCGCTATCCCCTGGCACAGGGCTACGGCATGTCCGAGCTTTCTGCCGCCGCAACCTTCTGTGTCAACGATGTTTACAAGCAGGGCAGCGTGGGTATTCCCTCCCTGACTGTCAATGTGGGCATCTTCGATCCGGAGACCGGCGAGGAGCTGGGCTACAACCGCAACGGTGAAGTTTGTGTCACCGGCCCGTCCATGATGAAGGGCTACTTCAATAAGCCCGAGGAAACGGACTACGTCATGCGCAAGCATGAGGATGGTCAGATCTGGATTCACTCCGGTGATCTGGGTTACGTCGATGAAGATGGTTTCCTGTACATCAAGGGTCGCATCAAGCGCATGATCACCCGTTTTGACGGCCACAAGGTATTCCCCATCAATCTGGAGAGCTACATTGCCGGCCGAAAGGACATTCACAACTGTGCTGTCATCGGTGTCAACGACCGGGAGCACAGCCAGGGCCAGTATCCGCTTGCGCTGATCGAGACCATGCCCGGTGTCGACCAGTGGGAAACCTGTTCCGAGATCTTCCGCTACTGCGACAAGGGTGTGGAAGAGCGCGGCAAGCCCGTCGCCATTCTGGCGGTGGAGGACCTGCCGCTGACCGGTATGGGCAAGATCGACTACCGCGCACTGGAAAAGAAGTATGCCAATTACGATTACCGTAACTGGAAACTTTAAACTTACTTATCCGGCATCAAAGTCAAAAACTTTGATGTGAAAGTTGCTGCAAAAGAGCCACCTGGCAGATGGACGTGTCTGCCAGGTGAGACTCCCAGCAACGGATACATATTGATTCTTACACGTCCGTCATTCCTTGACATCCTCACTGCGAATCTCACGCGCAGCGCAGTGTGATGTAATATATTAATTAAGGTATACCGGTGGCAGCAACCCGGCATGCCAAGATTTATGAATTTAGGAGGTTAACACAATGGAAAGAATTTCCAAGATGTGGCGCTCCGCTCTGGCTATGGTCCTTGCAATCTGCATGGTCCTGAGCTTCTGCCCTGTCGCTGCATTCGCCGCCGAAGAGGAAATTAAGTATGTTTCCCTCGGTGACTCCATGACCAACGGCTACGGCCTGCCTGGTTATGGCAAGAACTCCGGCGTTGAGGACTATGGTAATGGTTCTTACGCAAACCAGTTCGCTACCGAAATCGGTGCAACGAGCCATGCACAGCTGGCTATGTCCGCTATGCGTGCTGAAGACCTGCACTGGCTGCTGGAGCTGAACTACAACGATGCAGCAGCCATTGCCCTGACGGAAGGTGCATGGGACGAAGCTGCATGGAATGCAAAGTTCACCACCGGTGACTACTGGACTTGGAATGAAATTTGCACTCACGGCCGCACCAAGGCTACCACCGATGCCATCAAGGCAGTTGTGGACGCATCTTTCTATCCCGCTACCTACAAGGGCGGCTACAACGGCGATGTGGCTCTGATCGCAAAGTACTTCCAGGAATCCGTCAAGAATGCTGACGTGGTCTCCCTGGGCATGGGCAACGGCAACTTCGGCGTGTTCATGTTCGGCCGCATCATGGAGGCTATCGGTTTCGACGGCACTCCCGACGATGCTCTGATCTACAAGGTTGACCGTGCGCTGGCTGAGTGCCCCGCTGCTGTGAAGGCACAGGTTCTGTCCCTGAAGAGCAAGCTGTATTCCGCACTGGAAGCAAAGCTGGGCGTAAGCATTTCTTCCGATCCTACCATGGAAGCTCTGGCTAACACCGTCATTTACACCGCACTGAGCTATGTGCTGAACTATGCCGGTTCCGTGGAAGCCATTCTGAAGCTGAACCCCGATGCTGAGATCGTTCTGGTTGAACTGATGAACACCTTCAGCGACGGCAACAAGAAGGTTGCCGGTGTCACTCTGGGCGATCTGATGAATGTCGTCTACAAGCCCCTGAATGCGTTCATCGCTGGTCTGCCCACTGTTATGCAGGCTGCTGGCAACAGCGTTTACGCAAACGCCACCTTCTACTATGCAGAGGCCAATGGCATTCAGTGCATGGTTGACACCTATGGTGATGATTTCCGCAACGGAGATGGCACCCCCAACAAGGATTCCATCATCCGCGACCGTTTTGTCGAGTCCATCGTTGGCTACTGTGGCTGCGATACTACCAGCACCGACCTTGCTGCTTGCCCCAATTGGGAAAATGGTATGGTCTGGGGCCTGATGAAGGACATCGACCTGATGGGCATGAAGCTGACCCGCATCAGCTATGGCGAAGTTTTGGCATACGTTGCTATGGACGATGCTGCCAAGGCTGAGTACGCAGCAGCCAATGCTGAAAAGGCACTCTCCATCTCCGTTTACCTGGCCTTCGAGAACGCTGTCTCCAATGCCGGCAAGAACGGCGAGCCTGTCACTGTTGACGCAATCATGGGCCTGGGCAACCTGGATACTTCCCTGTTCGATGGCGTTATGGATGATCTCATGGCAAACATCGAGACTGCCGGTGAAGCAAAGCTCGCTACAGCTGCTGCATTTGTTGCAGGTAACAGCGAGGGCATGCTGACTGCTTACGAAGTAACCAAGCTGAAGTCCGGCGAACTCAAGGCAGAAGACAAGGCATACGCTGTTATTACCGATAAGGTTCAGGATGAGTATGCTGACGTTACCCTTGACGATGTCAAGACTCTGCTGGCTGCTGCAAACGCACAGGCTGGTGCGATTGCCGTTGTTCAGCGTATTGTCGGCACTGATGTAGACGTTGCCGAACTGATCGATCTGGACGTATTTGCTTATGCAGCAAAGGAACTGAACAACGGTGCAACCGCAGCAGATATCGAGGCTGCCTATAATGATAATACGCTGGATCCTGCTGATAAGAAAAAGATCGATGACCTGAAGGATATCGTGGAAAGCGTTAATACTCTGGCTGGTAAGCGCGACGATATTTCCGACGGTTTCGCAACCGCAAAGTCCGCAATGGAAGATGCCGTTGAAGCTACTGACATGCTCTGCATGCTTCTGGCTCTGCCCGAGACTCTGGGCACTTCCCTGAAGAATGAAGCTTCTCTGGCTGGCCTGCTGGGCCTGTTCTCCCGCTGCGTCGTTGGTAACGGTCTGGGCGGCCATCCTTCTCAGGGCGGCCACAACAAGCTGGCAGAATCCGTTATCGCTGCTTACGGCAAGCATACCGCTAAGGACGAGACTGTTGAGAACATCAACTACGTTCTGGGCGAGCTGAAGAACTTCTTGGAAAAGTACGGTCCCGAGGCTGCTGATCAGGCTTATAAGCTGTGGGTCGACAAGGGCTATCAGGCTCTGGTTGATCAGTACATCACTGAGCTGACCACCAATGTCACCGACCGCTACACCAACTACACCGAAGTCGTCCTGCCCGCTATCAACAGCGCTCTGGACGCTCTGAATGCTCAGAAGATCACCCTGACCACCGAGCTGGCTACCCTGAAGACTCAGCTGCTGGCTAAGAAGGCCGAGCTGGAGAAGGTTCTGGCCGAGCAGGAGATCACTGACATCACTCCTCCCGAATTTGATATCGATACCGAGCTGGGCAACAACGAGCAGACTCAGGTTCCCGAGAACGACTGCGCAGGCGTTGGCAGTGTTGCTGACGAACTGGCTGCCGCTATCGCTGACCTGGAGCATGCAATCGCTGTGATCGAGGCTCTGATCGCTGATGTCACCGCTGACATCGAAGACCTGGTGGCTCTGGCTACCGAAATCGCTGAGGGCGTCGCTACTCTCGAGCAGACTCTGACCGACGTTGCTGCCGCCGCTCAGGACCTGAAGAACGCAGTTGACGCTGTTGTCACCGTTCTGACCGACGACTCCGCAAAGGCTGCTTCCAAGACCTTCATGAAGGCCTTCAACGCTGCTCGTGACGCTGCTCTGGTTGCTGTCGACACTGTCGAGCTGCTGGTCAAGACCGCCAACGAAGACGTTGCTACCATCGAAGCTTCCGTCGCTACTCTGAAGGAAGGCATGAACGCTCTGGTCAACAAGCTCTGCACCGACTGGGAAAATGCTGACAAGGAAGCTCTCCTGCAGAAGATCATCAACAAGCTGCCCACCAGCGCACAGGTCATTGTTGGTGGTTCTGTCCTGCTGGTCCAGCAGACCCTGGAAGAGAACCAGGCTGCTATCATCAACAAGCTGAACGCTGAAAAGGACGCTCTGAAGGTTAAGCTGGATGCTGACAAGGAAGTTGTCCTGAAGGAACTGGCTGAGAAGAAGGCTGCTCTGGAAGCAGAGTACGGTCCTCAGATCGCTGCAGCACAGGCTAAGATCGATGCTCTGAATGCTCAGATCGACACCGAGATCCAGACCAAGTACGCAGAACTGCAGGTTGCAGCACAGGCTAAGATCGATGCTCTGACCCTGGAAGCACAGGCTAAGATTGCTGCTCTGGATGCAGAACTGCAGGGCTATGTGGCTCAGCTGGCCGGTGATATCACCGACGAAGTCCGCGAAACCATTCAGGCTCAGATCGATCGCATCAACAACGATATCGCTGCCGTCAATGCTGACCTGGCATGTGCAATCGAGCACGTCGATGCCGAGCTGAAGGCTGCTTATGACGCTCTGGTTGAGGAAGTCACCAACGCTTACAACGACGTTATGACCGAGCTGCAGAATGCTTATAACGCTCTGGTTGACGCTTTCGAAACCGCAATTAAGGAACTGCAGGACGCTGCTGACAATGCAATCCAGGGCCTGATCGACGCATACGAAGCTGCTATCAAGGCACTGCAGGATGCAGCCGACAAGGCTATCCAGGAGCTGATTGATGCTGCAAAGAAGGAACTGGAAAAGCTGGGCGAGATCGGCGAGATCCTGAGCGAGCTGATGGACTCCGTCCTGGCGGCTATCCACGGTGATGTTGCTAAGGCACAGGCTGCTATCAACGAAATCCTGCACGGCGCTCTGGATTCCGTCAATGACCTGGCTGACGCTCTGGTTGACGTGGGTATCGACACCGTCAATGCTATTGTTGACGAAGTGACCAAGGTCATCAATGACATGCTGCACGAAGCTACCCACGCTGATCTGGAGCTGGGTGCAGAATCCCTGTACATCGCACTGGGCGACGGCACTGCCGCTCCCGAGAGCTATGTTGAGAAGCTGGCTGCTCAGCTGGAAGCTGAGTACGGTGTTGAAGACTACACCAACTACGCTCAGGCTGGCAACACTGCCGGCGCTGAAGTTGCCAAGGTTGCTGATCGCGCTGGCATCGCTGATGCTGATCTGATCACCATCGGCTTCGGCAACGCTACCATTGTTGAAACCGCTATCCGCAATGCTGACTCCGTCGAGTACGACTGGGCTGGCCTGGTAGGCGCTGATCTGGTTCCCTATGTCGAGGATGCACTGGCTGAGGTTTATGCAGAAATTGCCAATGCTGATATGTCCGAAGATATGGCCGAGTTCGTCAACTCCATCGTCGAAGGCCTTGCTTACGGCGCTGTTGAGTACGCTGTCGAACTGCCCGCTCTGATCGCTGCAATCCGCGAAGTCAACGCTGATGCAGTTATCGTGATTGTCGGCCAGTACAACCCCATGGAGGATGTTGTTCTGGAGATGGGCGGCTCTACTCTGGATCTGTCCGAGTACATCGGCTACTTCGTGGATGCTGTTGCTGTTCACGGCATCGGCTACGCTATGATCACCGGTGATGCAATCTTCGTGGAAGCTCCCGAGGTTGACACCAACAATACTGACACCAGCTGGAGCGAGATCGACCTGCTCAAGATGCTGATGAATCCCAAGGGCTTTGAGGTTCTGAATCCCAGCGAGTCCGGCGATACCTACATCACCAACCAGATTCTGGGCGCTCTGAATATCACCAAGATCGAAGAAGAGCCCGCTGGCCTGCTGGGCGACGCTGATAGCAATGGTGTTGTCAACCTGCTGGATGCTCAGAAGATTCTGAAGTGGTACACCGGCGATCCCACCGCAAATGATATCAATCTGGATGTTTGTGAGCTGGATGGCAAGACTGGCATCAACCTGCTGGATGCACAGCAGATTCTGAAGCTGTACACTGGCGAGATCCCCAAGTTCCCCGTTGAGCAGTAATTTACTTTTCGATAGAAGGAGCAAATATAATGAAAAAATTACTTTCTATTCTGTTGGTAGCCGTTATGCTGGTTACTTGCATGACAGTTACTGCTTTTGCAGCAAAAGCGGGCGATACTGTCGAGATCAATTTTACCGCATCCAATCCCGGTGCTGCTGTTTTTGGTGCGAAGATCAATTATAATTCCAGCGTGCTGGAACTGGTCTCTATTTCCAGAGGCGCTTTGGCTTCCGAGGGTATGTTTAGCGGAACCGCAAGCACCGGCAAGGTCGCTTATCTGGGCGAGAACAATATCACCGGCAGTGGTATCTTGTTTGTAGCAAAATTCAAGGTTCTGGATGCCGCAGTGGCAGGCGAAACCTATCCCGTTACCGCAACTGTGGATACTTCTACTACTGCAGACGCAGAGGGTAACCTGGTCAGTTTCTCCATCTCTGGCGGTTCCGTCAAGATTGATGATTGTGACCACGAGTGGGGCAGCGGTGTTGTGACCACCCCCGCTACCTGCGAGAACCCCGGTGTCAGGACTTACACCTGTTCCAAGTGTGGCGGTGAAAAGACCGAGCCTATCGATCCTATCGGCCACAAGTGGGATGACGGCGTGGTGACCACCCCCGCTACCTGCGAGGTCCCCGGTGTCAAGACCTACACCTGCCAGAATGACAACAGCCACACCAAGGACGAAGCTATTGATCCTATCGGCCACAAGTGGGACGACGGCGTGGTGACCACCCCCGCTACCTGCGGCGATCCCGGCGTAAAGACTTTCACCTGCCAGAATGACAGCAGCCACACCAAGACCGAAGTGATCGATCCCACCGGCAACCACAACAATGGTACCTACACCAAGATCGACGGCAACGACAAGCAGCACAAGGTTTCCTGCTCTGTTTGCGGCAAGGAAGACGAGCTGGAAAACCACAGCTGGGACGAGGGCACTGTAACCACTCCCGCAACCTGCGGCCAGCCTGGTTCCAAGACTCTCACCTGTACCAAGTGTGGCTATGAAAAGACCGAAGTGATCGACGCAACCGAAAAGCACACCTACACCTACACCGACGTGAACGATGATCAGCACAAGGTCGTTTGCTCCGTCTGTGGTGATGAGTCCATGGAAAACCACAACTACAATGCTGGTGTTGTGACCACCAAGCCCGGCCACCTGCCCGGTGAGAAGACCTACACCTGTGCAGACTGCGGCGGCACCAAGGTCGAAGTTATCGATCCTACCTCCGACAAGCACGTGCTGAATTCGAATGGCTGGGCCTCCTATGACGACACTTACCACTATGGTGAGTGCGAATGTGGCGAGACCATGAAGGAAGAGCACGATTGGAAGTGGGTCACCGATAAGGAAGCAACCAAGACCGAGGCTGGTGAGGAGCACGAAGAGTGCGAATGTGGTGCTAAGCGTAACGAAGGCACTGTCATTAAGCCTGGTAAGGACCCTGTTCCTGACACTGGCGACATCACTTCTCAGGTCGTGATGACTGGCGCTGTTGCTCTGGTCGTCATGATGGGCGCTGTTGCTCTGGTCTTCAAGCGCAAGAACGCTAAGTAATTTCCCAATTCGCAAACTGTAAGCGGCGGATTCCTCCGCCGCTTACTTTATAGGAGTATTCGCTATGAACAAGAAACCCTTTCACTCCAAAATCAAACTAAATAAAACCGCATGGATTTTGTCCGGCATTGCTGTGGCGCTGCTGATCCTTGTGATCGTGCTGCTTCTGCTGCTGCCGAAGGCTCCTGCTGAGGAAGTGCCCACCGAACCCGCAGTCACCGCCGCTGTTACGGAAGCACCCACCGCGGAACCCACCGCTGCACCCACAGAGCCGACGGAGACCGTTCCTGCGGAAACGGAACCGCCCATGCTGCCAAAAATGGCGGAGCTGTATGCGGAGAATCCCGATATCATCGGCTGGATCACGATTCCTGGAACCAAAGTAGATTATCCTGTCATGCTTACCCCGGACGAGCCTGAGAAGTATATTCATAGGAATTTTAAGGGTCATCACAGCATCGGCGGTGTGCCCTTTATGGAGGACGAGTGCTCCATGGATCCGGAAAGCGACAATCTGATCATCTACGGTCACAACATGAAGAATGGCACCCAGTTCAAGGACCTGATGAACTATACCATGAAAAAGTACTGGGAGGAGCATCCCCAGATCCTCTTCTCCACCCTTTATGAAGAGCGGACTTATGAGATCATTTCTGCCTTCTACGACAAGGTTTACACCACCAAGGACAAGGTCTTCAAGTTCTACCAGTTCATCGATGCTGAGGATGAAGCCGACTTTGAGAATGCTGTAAAGTATTTCAAGGAGAATGGCGAATATGATACCGGTGTTACCGCCGAATACGGCGACAAGCTGATCATGCTGGTAACCTGTTCTTATCATATCGATGATGGTCGTTTCGTGGTTGTGGCAAAGGAAATCACACCCGAAATTCCCGAAACCGTCCCTGCGGAAACTACAAATTAAGTATAAACCACCGGCTGTTTTGCTTCGCAAGCCGGTGGTTTTCTTTATGCAAAAAAACCGGACACCCGAAGGTGTCCGGTTTTTATAAAGCTTATGGTTGCTTACCAGCTCAGCATCCGGTTGAACAGCTCCATGTAACGTCCTGCGGGGACATTCCAGCTGAAGTCCTGACTCATATCGGTCTTGACCAGCTTGTTGAAGCCTTCGCGGTTGTTGTTGTACAGGTTCAGACAGCGCTTCAGAGATGCCAGGAAGTCATCGGCATTGTAGCTCTGGAAGGTGAAGCCCAGACCGCCCTCGCCATTCTCGTCAGCGGGGGGAACGGTGTCCTTCAGGCCGCCGGTAGCGTGGACAACGGGAACGGTACCGTAACGCATTGCGTTCATCTGGCTCAGGCCGCAGGGCTCGCTCTTGGAGGGCATCAGGTAGATGTCACCGCCGGCATAGATGCGGGAAGCCAGCTTCAGGTTGAAGGTGATCTTTGCAGCGCACTGCTCGGGATACTCAGCAGCCAGATCCTTGAAGAAGGTCTCGTACTGTGCTTCACCGGTGCCCAGAATCAGCAGCTGGCACTTCTCCTCCCACAGCAGACGGCGGGCGATGTAGCACAGCAGATCCAGACCCTTATGGCCGGCCAGGCGGGTGACCATGACCATCAGAGGCACATCGGGATTCACGGGCAGGCCGACTTCCTTCTGCAGCTCAGCCTTGCAGATTGCCTTGCCTTCCAGGAAGGTGTCGGCATTGAAGTGAGCGGGCAGAGCATCGTCGGTCTCGGGATTGAAGGTGCCGGTGTCGATGCCGTTGGTGATACCGGTCAGCTTCCATGCAGCGCCGGACAGAATGCCGTCCAGACCGTGGGCATAGTAGGGATACATCAGCTCACGAGCATAGGTCTCGGAAACGGTGGTGACCAGATCGGCGGTTTCGATTGCGCCCTTCATCATGTTCACGCTGCCGCCCATGTCCAGAGTGCCGCGGTACTCCCAGGGCAGACCCAGCACATCATCGAAGAAGGAGCCGCTTGCCCAGCCCTGATACTCGATGTTGTGGATGGTGTACATGCAACGGGTATTGGCGAAGGTGTCACGATAGACGGACTTCAGATAGGTGGGGATCAGAGCGGTCTGCCAGTCGTTGCACTGGATCACATCGGGGATATACTCCAGAATGGCCATGGCATCCAGGCAGGCGCGGGAGAAGTAAGCGAAACGCTCACCGTCGTCCATATCGCCGTAGATGGCGCCGGTACGGCCGCCGAAGTAGTACTCGTTGTCGATGAAGTAAACCTGCACACCATCGGTGCGGTTTGTCAGCTTCATCAGACCGGCATACTGCTGGCGCCAGCCCAGGCTGACACGGAACTGTGCAACCTGTTCCACGGGGAACTTGGCATTGGTCTTGATCTTGTTGTAGTAAGGCAGGAACAGAGCCACTTCGTTGCCTTCAATGCGCTGCAGCGCAGCAGGCAGTGCCTCCATTACGTCGCCAAGTCCGCCGGACTTGGCATAGGGAGCGCCCTCAGAGGCGCAGACAGCAATTCTCATACGGTTTCACCCTTCTTGATGACGATGGGATGCTCCTTGGTACCGTACAGCTTGGCACCGGGAGTGACGGTGACTTCCTTGTCCAGAATGACATACTTCAGCTTGGCACCCTTGCCGATGACGCAGTCGTTCATGATGATGCAGTTCTCAACCTTGGCTTCCTCACCGATGGAGACCTGACGGAACAGGACGGAATCTTCAACCTTGCCTTCCAGCATGCAGCCGTCAGCGATCAGGCAGTCATCCAGCTCAGCCTCTTCGCCGTAGTAGCAGGGAACGCGGTCGCGAACCTTGGTGTAAACGGGATGGTTTGCACCGAACAGGTCGTGACGGACTTCCTTGTCCAGCAGGGACAGGGTGTTGTGGTAGTACTCGTCAACAGTCTCGTTGAACAGAGCGATGCCGTCATGCTCGTAAACATTGACGGAAACGGTGCCGCGGCTCCAGCCGCCCATGACCAGATTGCGGTCCATGTGGTACAGGTTGCGAGCAACACATTCCTTAACCTGCTCAATCAGCCACTTCTTATTCAGGACAAAAATATCCATGGAAGCCAGATAGCCGGCGGGAGCGACGTAGTCAACAGCAATGTCAGAGATTTCGCCGTTTTCCAGCTTCAGAGCCAGATCGACCTTCTTGGTGCCATTGCAGATGCCAGCCTTAGCAACGACGGTAATGTCCTTGCCGGAAGCGGCGTGAGCGGCGACGACCTTGTTCAGGTCCACATTGCTCAGAATTGCGGAGTCGATGATGACGACGTAGTCTTCATTGCCGTACTCCAGGAAATCCATAGCGGAAGCCAGGCTTTCCAGCTTGCCGCGGTAGTTGTCGGTAACAGACTGGGCGTAGGGAGTCAGGAACTCCAGAGCGCCCTCGCCCAGCTCCAGACCCCACTCCTCACCGGAGCCGATGTGGTGCATCAGGGACTGATAGCTGTGACGGGTGATGATGCCCAGATGACGGACACCGGCGCAGGTCAGGTTGGACAGTGCGAAGTCAACCTGACGGTAACGGCCGCCGAAGGGCAGGGAAGCCATGGTGCGCTTCTCGGTCAGAGTGCCGAGGGAAGCGTCGTTTGCGAAAATGATACCCATTACGTTCATAGTGGTGATCCTCCTATTCGTGCTTTCCGATTAAAGCATGTCACCGGCGGCCAGCACGGTGTTCGCTTTCACAACAGCGCCCTTGGAAGTAACGCTGATCTTCTCCTTGTCGCAGCCACCGACAACAGCATTCATTTCGACCTTGCTGTTCTCGCCCAGGATGGCGTGGCGGACAATGGCACCGTCCTCGATGACAACACCGGGCATAACCACGGAATCTTCAACGATGGCACCCTTGCCGATGGTGCAGCCGACGGAAATGACGGAATGCTTGACAGTGCCGTAGATCTCACAGCCTTCAGCGATCAGGCAGTTGACGGTCTTTGCATCGTCATCGATGTAGGAAGAGGGATGTGCATCGTTACGGGAGTAGATCTTCTCATGCTCGCCGCCGCGCAGATTGAACTCGGGCTTCTTGCCCAGCAGTTCCATGTTGGCTTCCCACAGGGAGGAGATGGTACCGACGTCCTTCCAGTAGCCGTCGAAGTTGTAAGCCATCATCTTGTGGCCGGCATTCAGCAGGTTGGGGATGATGTTCTTACCGAAGTCCTTGCTGGAGTTGGGATCTTCTTCGTCAGCAATCAGAGCTTCACGCAGGACGCTCCAGTTGAAGCAGTAGATACCCATGGAAGCGTTGGTGGACTTGGGCTGCTTGGGCTTCTCTTCGAACTCGTAGATGGAGTTGTCGGGGTTGGTGTTCAGAATACCGAAGCGGGAAGCTTCTGCCAGAGGAACGGTACGCACTGCGATGGTGCAGGCAGCGTCGTTGGCAACATGGTACTCGACCATGGCATTGTAGTCCATCTTGTAGATGTGGTCACCGGACAGGATGACAACATAGTCAGGATCGTAACGGTCGATGAAGTCGATGTTCTTGTAGATAGCGTTTGCGGTGCCTTCGAACCAGCCGGACTTCTTATCATTGCGCTCGTAGGGAGGCAGAACCTGTGCGCAGCTGTGGGTCTTGTTCAGGCCCCAGGGCTGACCGTTACCGATGTACTCATTCAGCTCCAGAGGCTGGTACTGGGTCAGGATACCGACGGTATCAATACCGGAGTTGACACAGTTAGACAGGGGGAAGTCGATGATGCGGTACTTGCCGCCGAAAGGAACCGCAGGCTTAGCGGTCTTGCGGGTCAGTACATGCAGGCGGCTGCCCTGGCCACCGGCCAGAAGCATTGCGATGACACGTTTTTTCTGAAAGTTCATGTTTACAGCTCTCCTTACTTGTATGTTGATGTTAATTGATCACGGGATAAAAAAGAAAAACGGGAGAAAAGGCGAAAGAAACCAAGCGGAAAATGTGCGCACTTTCCCCCACACATAACATACCATATTTTTGCACGTTAGGAAAGGGACAAAATATCTAAAATATCAGAAATAGTTTGGCTATCTTGCATAATGTCGCTCCAATGGCAGGGGAATGAACTGGGTATTTCAACAAAATCGGCGGATTTGTCCATCCAAACCACACCGATCCAGCGGCCAAACTTCAGACCGGCATCGGGAAGTTCAGCACGCAGTTTATACCCCATTTTTCGGTGAAAAGCGATGGAATTTGAATTTTCCGCGGTGATCAGCGCATAAATGCGGCGGTAGCCCTGATAGAACAGCACCTTCTCCAGAGCGGTCAGCAGCCGCCTGCCGATGCCCTTGCCGCGCGCTTCCGGAAGCAGATACAGGGAATCCTCCGCACACCAGCGGTAGGCCGCCCGCTCGAAGGGGGCGCTGCCGTAGGCATAGCCGAGAATTTTACCGCCTTCTTCGTACACAAGCCAGGGAAACTGCGCTGTCAGAGTACGGAAACGCTGCAGGAATTCTGCTTCCGTGGGTACATCGTATTCAAAAGTATGGGTTGTATTTTCAATGTAAGGCGCATAGATGGCCAGAATCTCCGGCACATCGGCCTCCGTCGCAATCCGGATCATAAAAAACCTCCGTCGATTAAATTTCAGTTTGTGGGGATGCCCCCACGGGCAATTCGTGCCTGACAGGCCGGCAGAAATCGATACACCATTGGGCCCGCCCGATTCGTTACTGTCGCGCAAATTTCAGTTTGCCGTTCTGTTGGATAGACGCAACCAGCCACCAAAATACCATGTCATTGCGAACCAGCCCGCAGGCTGGTGTGGCAATCCCCTCCGATTTTCGGAAAAATCCGCAAATTTGATGGGGATTCCCACGCCAGTGTGCGCACTGGC
>JBGVFB010000028.1:0-2625 GCA_045120675.1 Faecousia sp.
TGCGGCAACTGGATTTCAGTGTGGAGGAAATCCGGGCGCATTTGAGCGGAGTCCCTTTGCAGGAAGCTCTTCAGGCTAAGAAAGATGTGCTTTTGCAGAAGCAGGCCGATATTTCTGCGCGAATCTCCATCATCAACTATCTAATGGAGGAAAGCGATATGAATTATCAGGCTGTTGTAAAAGAAATCAGCGAATGCATCGTTTACAGTGAAGAAAGGCTTCTGAATCAGTACAGCGAGGTGACTGCTCTTGTGCTGGAATCTGCGCAGGAATGTCTTCGGCTAAATCCGGGACTGGAGTGCGTAAGACCTGATTACTGCTTCTGTGAGTATCTGGACGGCGAATACAAGGAAACCAATATGCGCATACGATACTCCCAGGCGGTAACAAAAATCGGCATCGGCAACGAACGGATCAGCTTCCGCCAGTTACCTGCCACCAAGGCCATCTGTATCTATCACAAGGGTGCTTATGACCGCCTTGGCGAAGCCTATGCCTACATTTACCGTTATGCCATGGAGAACGGTTATCAGATCACCGGCCTGCATCGGGAATGCTATATCGACGGCATCTGGAATAAGGAACATGCAGAGGACTGGCTGACGGAGATTCAGCTGCCCGTTCAGTAAAAAATCCCGGAATTGGTTCGTGATCCTCACACTTCCAATTCCGGGTTTTCTTATGCAGTTACCATCTGCCGCTGCTCCATCCGCTTCCAGCTGACGAAGCCGTACAGATCATTCACGAGGAACATCACAAAGCAGATGATGACGGACAGATAGCTGATGTCCTCTTTTGCCGCCATGGTCCACATGACGATCAGCACCACATCGTTGGCGGCGTAGGCCAGGGCGAAGTAGGGGCTGCGGCGGAAGGTCAGGTACACGGCGATGAAGCTGGTGGTCACGGACAGGGTGCTGGGGAGCATATTGGCGGTGCCAAAGTGGTCCAGGATGAAATAGAAACCAAAAGTCACCACAGCGGTCAGCATATACATGAGCGCAAGCTCCTTATTTTCCAGCCGGTTCACCGCCACCTCCGCATGGTTTCCGTTATAGGGATTGCGAAGCCAGGAAATCAAGGCAAACAGCGCCATCGGCCCGGTCATGCCGAGGTAGGTGATCATCTCGCCAAAGTAGGAAAAGGTGTAGGAGATCACGCCGTAGAGCAGGCTGAACAGAATCATCAGTGCCTGCCCGATGGGATTGCCCTTGGCATTGAAGATCAGTGAGGTCGTGCCGATCAGCGAGGCCGCCAGGGTCATGAAATTCACCCGGTCAAAGAGGAAAAAGGATACCAGGATCAGTCCGGCAGAGCCGCCCCACAGGGCCAGCTCTCCTTTGGTAAAGTATGTGGTCAGTTTCTTCATAAGCCCTCCAAAAAAAGAAGCACCCATCCACACATCTTCAAAGACCTAACGATGTGTAAACGAGTGCATTCGCACAACTACCCGGTGGCAGTCCAATATTCTGATGAGATTGTAAGGGGAAAGGGCGGAAATGTCAAGGAAAAATCACAGGCAGAAGGCGGTAAATTCCGTTTCGCCTGTGATGTTATCCTCTAAACGACATTGCGTTCTGTTGCGATGTAATACCCTTCCTGGATCGCCGCTATGGTTTCAAGGACGCATACCACCGGGGCTGTATACCGCAGGTCTGCAAAGGGCATGGTCAGCGGTAACAGAAACAGGCATAGCCCTGTGGCTTTGTTGGCGATGGTGTGCAGAGCAGGCATCTGCTTCTTTTGCGTGAATCCCCAAACCAGATTGACCAGTTTCGCCAACCCAATGACAGTCGCCCAGACCCAGATCCATCCCGGAATCCGGATCACCGGCACCAGCTTCCCAAAAGAAGCGATCACAAAAAGAAAGTCGGCAACGGTATCCAGCCTTGTGCCAAACTCGCTGACGGCGTTTGTTTTTCTGGCGATGGTTCCGTCCACCATATCGGTCAGACCGCAGAAGATGTACAGCCCGTAAAAGCAAGCAGAAAACACGGGACAGAACAATAGCCCGATACTGCCAAGGATGCGGCAGAGAGTTATGATATTTGCGATCTGTTTTTTCATCTTATGAATTAAAACTGATCGATATAGCCCTGCAGCTTCTCCACAAACACGCCCAGATGGTAGCCGTCGCAGACGGCGTGATGCACCTGGATGGCCAGCGGCAGCAGGCGTTTGCCGTCCCGTTCAAAGAACTTGCCCATGGTGAAAATCGGCAGCAGGAACTTGCCCTCGTCAAAGACATTGATGTTGAAGCCCGTAAACTCCACCCAGGGGACCATAGAGATGTTGAAGGAATTGGCAGGGGTCCCGGGCTTGGGCGTGTAACGGGTGGAGGTGCTGTAACGGGCCACATCGTCCTCGTAGCCCTTCAGAAAGGTTTCGTAATCCTCCGAAAAGTAGGCCCAGATGCCGGAAAAGTTCTTGTTTTCCTTGTTGAACACCGTGTACATGGGGTGCATATCGTCATAGATGCCCAGACCTTCCGGCGTAAGCGAGGTCCGAAACTCCGGCATATCGTTGACGGTCCTGGTCAGCAGCCAGATCATGGCCGGGTACAGCTTCTGCCCCTTCAGATTCGTGATGTCCAGATTCACCACGGCAGAATAGGTGCAGACCACC
>JBGVFB010000029.1:0-8311 GCA_045120675.1 Faecousia sp.
AGAATTTCTTCTCTATTTTGAAAACAGAGTGTATTTACCGGCACAAGCCGAAGACATTCCAAGAAGCCAATGATCTGATTGACAGATACATTCACTTCTATAACCACGAGCGCATCCAGAATAAAACAGGAGTGGCGCCGCTGACGCTGCGCCACTCCGCTTAAAACTTAATATTTCCTACATAGGGACTCTTTTTTGTACTGTTCGTACAAACTGGGGCAGTGCACGACGGGTATCCGCTTTATTTTTATGCCTGTGTCCGGAAGGTGATGCCGCCGGTTTCATCATCCATGGATTCGATGATTGCAAGAGATTCCAGATGGAAGCCCAGATTGCGGATCCGGTGTCCGCCCTCCTGAAAGCCTTTTTCAATTACAATGCCGCAGCCAACCACTTCCGCACCCGCTGCATCCACCAGAGAAATCAGACCCTGCAGCGCACAGCCGTTGGCCAGAAAATCATCGACAATCAGAACACTGTCTTCTTCGTTGAGATACTTCTTGGAAACGATCACCTGATTGGTCTTCTTGTGGGTAAAGGATTCCACCTCCGCCACATAGGATTCTCCATCCAGATTGACGGACTTGGACTTTTTCGCAAAGACCACCGGCACACCCAGCAGTCGGGCCACTGCACAGGCAATGGCAATACCGGAAGCCTCAATCGTCAGCACCTTGGTAATGGTGTTTCCCGCAAAGCGGCGCAGGAATTCCTGCGCAATCTCATCGAGCAATACAACATCGATCTGATGGTTCAGGAAGCTGTCCACTTTCAGAACATTTCCGGTCTTGACGATGCCGTCTTTCAGGATTCTCTCTTCAACACAATTCATGATCTTTCCCCCGTTCTCTTTTTACAGCTGATCCAGATTCATGGTAAAGGGTGCAAGGCAATTCTCCAGAAACCACTCCAGCTCCGGAAGGTTCATGGCTTTCATGGAATCCCAGGTCTGCTTGGCCGCAGAATCAAATTCCTTATTTCCCGCTTTCTGCTCTTCCAGACATTTGATATGGGCGGAAAGCTTGTCCGCTGCCTTGACGATGGGCTTCGTCACCGGGTCATCTTCCAGCACATCATGCTCATAACAGCTGCGCAGCTCCTGCGGCAGCATATCCAGCACCCGGTTGCCCGCAATGCGCTCCACCTGCTTATATGCTTTTTTGATGTCATGGTTGTAGTATTTCACAGGTGTGGGCAGATCGCCGGTCAGGATCTCCGATGCATCATGGTACATGGCCGCCACGGCGCAGCGGTCCGGATCGGGACCCTCCAGCTTCAGGATGTCGCGGCGGATCAGGGCCAGTGCGTGAGCCAGCACCGCGGTCATATAGGAATGCTCTGTTAAGTTTTCAGAAAACGTATTGCGCATCAAACCCCAGCGGGTAATGTGGCGCATTCTGCTCATCAGAGCAAAAAATTCATTGGCCATTGATCAGTTCCTCTAATTTCTCTACTAACTTGGCTGTATCTTCACAAAATTGGCTGCCGCCGGCATCCATGATCTCCGCCCGGTCACGGAAACCCCACAGCACACTCAGGCAGGGAACCCCTGCATTGCGGGCCGTCAGCACATCCACTTCGCTGTCACCCACATAGATGCAGCTTTCCACACCGATGGCTTCCATGGCTTTGAAAACCATATCCGGAGCAGGCTTGCGGGGGCAATCTGTACTCTCGCCCCGGGCATAAAGACCGGGAAAATACTCGGCGCAAAGGGGCTTGACCGCGCTGTCAGGCTTATTGGATACCACCGCCATGGGGTATTTTTCTCCCAGTTTTTGCAGTGCCTCCATGATGCCGTCGTAAGGTCTGGTTTTGATCCGGCAATGGGTGTCATAATAGGCACGGAAGGTATCGAACACCGCATCTGCATCCCCGCCTGCGGGGACGGATCGTTCGATCAGGCGGCGGGCACCGTTTCCGACGAAGCAGCGAATCTCTTCGATGCTGCGCTCAGGATAACCAAACTGCTGCAGCGCGAAATTCACGGCATCAGCCAGATCTTCCAGAGTATCCAACAGTGTTCCGTCTAAGTCCCACAGAATTCCCGTCTTCATCACAGCCCCCAATTTCTCTTCACGCGGATGTCTTCACCCAGGAAAGCCACTCTTGTGAAGCTGCCGCGCAGTCGGGACGCGATCTGGGGCGAATAGCGCTTGCCCAGATCGTCGCTGTTCAGGTTGGTGGAGATGATCATGGGCTTTCCGGCCAGCAGACGGTCGTTGACCAGATTATACAGGGCGCTGGTCACAAACTGGCCGGGCATTTCCGTACCCAGATCGTCAATAATCAGCAGGTCGCAGGCACTGTATTTCTTGATTTCCTCTCTGGCATCCTCATCACCGTCGAATTTTGCCTTCTCCATCTTGGTAAACAGATGTCCGGCGCTCTCGTAGACAACACTATAGCCACGGTCTGCCACAGTTCTCGCGATGCAGGCAGACAGGAAGGTCTTACCCAGACCCGTATCACCGGAAAACAGAAGATTTCCGGACTTTTCCGTAAAGGTATAGGCATATTTCCGGCAGGTATGGAAGGTTTTTTCCATAATGGAACGAATGCTGACACCCAGTCTGGGGTCAAAGGCATCGCTGTAATAATCCAGCCGGAACTGCTCGAAGGTCTCACGACCCAGATTCAGGAAGGTCAGTTCCTTCTTCTGCTCCTGCCGGCACAGCTCCTTCAGGCACTCGCACATGGTGGCGCCCACATAGCCGCTGCCGCCGCAATGGTCACAGATGGGGCTGTCGTCCAGATAGCCCTCTTCAAAGTAAAGATGCACCAGTTGCTGGCGCTCCTGCTGCAATGCCAGATTCTGCCGCTTTACTTCCTCCATGGCAGTTCTGGCATCATCGCCACGGACAAAGGCAGCCTGCGCCGCCATGGCCATGGTCATCCGAAGCTGCCGGTCGATTTCCTGCAGCCGCGGCACTTTTGCATAGGCCTCCGCCAGATGCTGCTGGTTTTCGGATTCACGGTCTGCTTTCGCAGCTGCCAGCCTTGCACGGGCCCGCCGCATCACTTCTGCACTATATCCCACAGTTTAACCCTCCCGGAGTATTCTCGCAATGGCGGCCTGTTCATCAGCATCCAGCTGCCGCTGACCCTGCGGGGCTGCGCTGCCGGGCTTCCGGTCACCGTTTTTGACCGCATCCGCCGTATGCAGACCGGCTTCATGCCAGCGCTGCAAAATTCGATCCATATAAGGCCACTTCAAGCTGCCGGTATTCAGGCAGGTACGCTCGTAGGCCATGGTAATCACTTCGTCCTCGAAGCCCATCTCCAGCCAGCTTCGGGCATAACGCTCCTCTGCCGCGGTCAGATTCCGGCTGCGGATCTGCAGCTGGTTCTGCAGGCGGCTCATGCGGGAATTGCGCACATTCTGCGCCTGAATGAAGGCAGCCGCCTCTTCCAGATTGTCGATTCCCTGCTCTGCCCATGCATAGGCTTCCTTTTCGATGGTGCGCAGGCTCGGATTCCGAAGACTTCCTCGCTGTCTGGCACGGTCCTTGCAGTAACAGATCAGCACAGAGATCACATCCGCTGGCAAACCCAGATACCGGATGAAGCCCAGCAGAATTTTCAGTTCCTCCGTATTCAGATTGCGGCCCAGCAGACGCTCCACTTCCCCGCGCAGCGCCTTGAATTCCATATCGCTGCTGTCAGCTTCCAGCACATCCCGCTCCGAATATACAGGGCGCTCTCCTGCAAGGATCCGCTGCTGCTTCTCTTCCTGCCACAGGCCCAGCTGCCGGAGGGTTGCCATGGCGCAGTTAAAGCGTGCCTCGGACAGATTCAGCATCTGTGCTGCATGATCGGGCAGATTTCCGGCCTTCAGATATATGTAAAGCAGTGCCCCGTCGGCGCTTGCCGCACCCAAGAGCTTCCGCACTTCTGCGGTATCAAAGTTCACGGATTCAGTGTTCATACGTTCCCTCTTCCAAATTCGTCAATCACGGTCATTATAGCACAACTTTCCCTTGGGAACAACGGTAGTTTCAGGGAGAAAAACGTAAAAAAAGGAAGCACTTTTTTGGCACACCACAGGATGTTGTGTTCTTCTCGAATCACCACCACGAAAAAAGAGTGAATTGATGTTTATCGCACTGGCGCGGCAGCGCCCAAAACCTTCCCCTGGGGGAAGGGGGACCGCCGCGTCAGCGGTGGTGGATGAGGGTCGTTTCCTTTATTCTCAGCATTTTGCTTGATTCCGCTGCGCTTTTCCCTCATCCGTCAGCCCTTCGGGCTGCCACCTTCCCCCAAGGGAAGGTATTTGGTGCGGTACGCATCGGAACGACAAACTGAGATTTACTCTTCACAAGAAAAAACCGGGGCTGAAACCCCGGTTTTTCGTTTCTTCGCTGTACTTGTCTGCCACAATGTACGGGTGAGCTGTTCCTTTCCCACCCTTTTCGCATCACACCGCTGCGCTTACGGCGATACACTTGACAGCAGATGTACAATTCCCTTTTTCAAGTCCGTCGTCACGTTCTTTGAGGGACTGTATTTCTGTGTCCGTATCTATTATGTGCCGCAGCGTACAATCTATACGGAGGTACTTATGGCAAATTTTGCAACACTCTTCATTCCTGTATTTCTCACATTCGCGCTGCTGCGCATCATAGCGCTTCCCATCCGCTGGTTCTGGAAAATCAGCATCAATTCCACCTGCGGATTTTTCTGCCTGTGGCTGCTCAATTCCGTTGCTGCCTTCACAGGACTGTATTTTCCTGTCAATGCAGTCACAGTGGTGATTGCAGGCTTTCTGGGGCTTCCGGGTATCGCCGCGCTGGCGCTGGTGCAGTATTTTTTATAAAGATTTCAGAAGCTTATAATCCTGCGCGCAAGAAATCAGGCCCTGCTCCACACTGCTGAATTCTACACCAAGCTTTCTTGCCTTTTCGCAGTTCATCCACAGATTGTGTCGGGGTGGTGCATCCTCAAGCCGGATGTCCTTGCCGATGGCAGTCAGAAACTCTCTTGTAATCTCATACATGGATTTTGTTGTCTCGCTGCCAAAGTTATAAACACCGCCCGGCAGCTTCACGACATTTTCCATGTTCTGCGCTACTTCTTTGACGTAGGTAATCCCTCGGTATTGGTGCGAACTGAAGGACACGGACTCTGTTGCCTTCAGGATGTTCATGAAATAATTCGACTTTTTCAAATAATGATCATACATCCATTCCGCACGAAGCATCACCGCATCCGGCGCAATCTCCAGGACCCGACGTTCCATTTCCAGCTTCTGCTGCGCATACAGATTGCCCGCCCGGACCGTTTCTTCCGTATATGGTCCTTCTTCGTCCAGTCCACTGTAGACCTGATCTGAACTGAAACATATGAGCTTGGCATTTTTCACTGCTTTGGCCAGATACACAGGAATTTCGACATTGGCAAGATAGGAAGCCTCAGGATTAGCCTGACACACCCCAATATCTGAAATCGCAGCCGTATGAATGACCGTATCCACGTCATACGCTTCCACGATCCGTTTTACCTGATCTTCCGATGCTTCTCTCAGCGACGGACATGCAATCGTATTGTTGCACAGCTTCATGATCTTTTGCCCGACAAATCCGCTTGCGCCTGTCACAAGTATCATACCACCGTCTCCTTTCTACGATTTTTGTTTTTCATCCGTTAAATGTTCAGCAGAATCAGCGCCACAACAATCGCTGCCAGTGCAGCCCACTGCACCTTACTCAGTCGTTCGCGGAATACGGACACACCGGTCATGGTCACGATCAGCATGGTGCCCACACTGAAGCTGGGGTACACCACCACTGCGGGCAGCTTCGTCAGCGCCGCCAGCAGGAATTTTGCCGAAAAGAAATTGGGGATGCCGATCAACGTTCCGTACAGCAGTTCCCGAAACCCCGGGCGCTCCTTCTTATGTACCACCAGCACCACGCACAGCACAAATGCCGTGGCAAAGGTATAAAACAGATACAGCGCAGAAAGCGCCGCAGGACCGAACACATCGAAAACCTTGGCCATCACATCGGCGCCGCCGCTGAGCAGCAGCATGACAATCAGACCGAAACCAAAGCCTTTTCCGCTGCCGTCTTTCTTGAAATTGATCAGCACGATGGCAAAAACCGCGATGCAAAAGCCTGTGATCTGGCTGACTGTTGGGCTTTCATGGAAAAACAGCACCGATGCAACGATGGGCACCAGAAGGCCCAGCTTCATAAAAACCGAAGACAGCACGATACCCTTCGACCGGGTATTGGCCTGAAACATCACAAGTCCCGCCAAATACAGCACACCGCTGAGCAGACCCAGCCACACCGTCACGGAGAATCCCTCCACCTGCGGCAGCACCAGCCTGAAGCCGCCAAAGGCTGCACCCAGCAGGGAACAGATGAAATAATTTGTAGCCAGCATGCTCAAATTCGCAGAAATTTTATCCGTACTCAGGCGCATCACGATGGAAACCATTGCACTGCTCAAAATTGCAAGGATCAGAAAAAACACGCGGAAACCTCCCGAAAGAATTTTTCCTTATCATAGCATAATGCATTAAAAAAGCAAGAAAAAAGCAGGCAGCAATCTGCCGCCCGCTATTGCGCCGCCTCCAGCATATTCTCAATGAAAATGCCATATCCTCTCGTTGGATCATTCACCAGTACGTGGGTCACAGCACCTACCAGTTTTCCATCCTGAATGATGGGGCTTCCGCTCATGCCCTGCACAATACCGCCGGTGACTGCAAGAAGGTCGGAATCTGTCACGTGGATCAGCATATTCCGCCCATCGGCACGGCTTCGCGGATAAATTTTCAGAATTTCCACAGAATAATCCTTAGGTTCGCCATCAGAAACCGTAGCGCGGATGACAGCATCGCCCGTTTTGATTTCCTCACAGGCCGCCACAGGAATCGCCTGTCCTTTCCACGCATCCAGCGCCGTTCCGAAAACACCCTGCGCGCGGTTGCTGCTGAGTTTTCCCAGAAGCACATCCGTATTCAGCATACCCTTCAGCTGCCCCGGCGCACCGGACTTTCCCTTCTGCACAGACACCACGGAAGCCGGATACGCATTGCCCTGCGTCATTTTCAGCAGATTTCCTTTTCCGTCGTTGACCGGATGGCCCAGTGTGGCGAAGGTATCCGTCTGCGGATCGTACCATGTGACTGTCCCGATGCCCGTGATGCCCTGACGGAGGAATACACCCAGCTTCGGCCCTTCCGCGGTAATCTGCGGTTCCAGATGCAGCTGCCGCTCCTTGCCGCCGCGCAGAACCGTCATATCCACGCTGCCGTCGGAACTGTTCAATGCCCGTCTGACATCTTCCGCCGATTCGATGGTACACTCATCGATCCTGCAGATCTCATCTCCAATCTGCAAACCGGATTCTCTTGCAGCCGGCAGGGCATCATCAAAAGCAACCACCGTCACCGTATCATTATATAATTCCAGACCGATCACCTTTCCCACCGGAACCAGCATATCCGCCGCAAAAGCGGTGATCGCGCATAAATAAATGGAAATAAATCCAAAAAACACTCTGCTTACGTTCTTTTTCATACTGCGGCCTCCTTTTCTGTGCCCTTTTAATATTCCGCAGCTTCCGCTTTGTAACCCCTGAAAAAGTCGAAAATTCAGGGATACAGCGGCAAACGCGGGAATTTTTCCCTTGATTGCCGAATCATTTTCTTGTAAAATATAGAAAACGCAAGGAGGCTTTTTCTATGAACCATCAGGTAAATTATGAATCTCTGGCCGCGCAGCTGGCTGCGCTGACCGATGGCATTCCTTATGAAATCGCAAATCTTTCCAATGCATCCGCCCTGCTGTGGAAAACGCTCCCGGACATCAACTGGGCAGGCTTTTATAAGATGGTAGATGGTGCGCTGGTGCTGTACCCCTTCCATGGTAAGCCCGCCTGCATCCGCATTCCCGTAGGCCGCGGTGTCTGCGGCACAGCTGTTGCGGAGGACCGCACCCAACTGGTTTACGATGTACATCAGTTCCCGGGCCATATCGCCTGCGACTGTGCATCCAATTCGGAGATCGTCGTACCGATTCATGTGCGTGGCGAGATCTGGGGTGTGCTGGATATCGACAGTCCCTCCATCGGCCGCTTCACGGAAGAGGACCGGATTGGTCTTGAAAAGTTCGTGTGTGTACTGGAAGCCATGCTGGCACGATAAATTTCAGTTTGTCGTTCTGTTGGATAGACGCAACCAGCCACCAAAATACCATGTCATTGCGAACCAGCCCGCAGGCTGGTGTGGCAATCCCCTCCGATTTTCGGAAAAATCCGCAAATTTGATGGGGATTCCCACGCCAGTGTGCGCACTGGC
>JBGVFB010000030.1:0-13385 GCA_045120675.1 Faecousia sp.
CTATGCCCAAGCTGAAGACCCATAGTGGTGCAAAGAAGAGATTCAACCTGACCAAGACCGGTAAGGTTAAGAGAGCTCACGCTTACAAGAGCCACATCCTGACCAAGAAGACCACCAAGCGTACCCGCCATCTGCGTGCTACCGCTTACGCTGACCAGACCAACGTCAGCGCCATCAAGGAAATGATTCCCTACAAGTAAGGCAGAAGGAGGATACTGAAAAATGGCAAGAGTTAAAGGCGCAATGATGACGCGCAAGAGAAGAAATGCTACCCTGAAGCTGGCTAAGGGCTACTGGGGTTCTAAGTCCAAGCACTTTAAGATGGCCAAGCAGCAGGTCATGAAGTCCGGCAACTACGCATTCAAGGGCCGCAAGATGAAGAAGCGCGACTTCCGTCGTCTGTGGATCACCCGTATCAGCGCAGCTGTCGCTCCCTACGGCCTGAACTACTCCAAGTTCATGAACGGCGTCAAGAAGGCTGGCATCGAGATGAACCGTAAGAGCCTGTCCGAAATGGCTATCCAGGACGCAGCTGCATTCGCAGCAGTCGTCGAGAAGGCTAAGGCTGCTCTGTAAGAAGCAAACATAAGACCCTGTCGATTCTGACAGGGTCTTTTTGTTGAGAAAGGAAGTGATCACATGGAGCTAAAGCACGTTGCGATGCGGGATGGCAGGCTTTCAACGTTTTTGAAAAACGAAATGAAAATGTCCACAGGCCTCGTAAACCGCCTGAAATGGCAGGAAAAAATCTGCGTCAACAATATTCCGCAGCATAATGACTATGCAGTGAAGTCAGGCGATGTGATCACGGCGCAGCTTGACGAGGAGGAACCCAACTACCCGCCGCAGGAGGGGGAAATTTCGATCCTTTACGAGGACGAACATCTGATGGCGGTAGAAAAATGCGCAGGAATGCTGATCCACCCTTCGCACTCCAAAAATGACGGCACACTGGCCAATTTCGTGCTGGGCTACTACGTCCGCACAGGTCAGAAGTGCGCGTTTCATCCGGTGACCCGTCTGGATCGGGATACCTTCGGAATCGTGCTTTTGACGAAAAATTCCCACATCCATGCCCTGATGCAGCAAACCGAACTGCAGAAGACCTACCATGCGCTGGTTTCCGGCGGACCGGAAGCAGAATCGGGCATCATCGATGCGCCAATTGCCCGAAAGCCGCTGCCCAGCCTGCTGCGGGAAGTACGGGAAGACGGAAAGCCGTGCATCACGGAATTTTCGGTTCTGGAGCGTTTTGATGGCTACACCAAGCTGGCCTTGCGGCCTGTTACCGGACGAACCCACCAACTGCGTGTTCACTGCGCTTATATGGGCTATCCGATTCTGGGTGATCCCCAGTATGGTCACGGGGCTGCGGATTTTGGATTACCCCATCAACTGCTCTGCGCCAAGAGATTGGAATTTATCCATCCCGTGACGGGCGAAATGATGATTCTTGAATCAAAACTGGATGCAAAAATCTAAGGAGGACTGCTAATTTGCAGTCCTCCTTCTTTCATTTTTTGCGGTAAAGCAGACGGATGGAATTGAGCACACACAGCATGGCAACTCCGGAGTCCGCAAAGACTGCCATCCACATGGAGGCATGACCCAGAAGCCCCAGAACCATGACGACCGCCTTGATGGACAGTGCAAAGGTGACATTCTGCCAGGCAATGGATTTGGTTGAGCGCGCAATTTCCACGGCATCACCGATCGCATCCACAGAGGAACTGAGGAAAACCACATCCGCCGCTTCGATGGCCGCATCGGCACCGCTGCCCATGGCAGCGCCCACATCGGCACCGGCAAGGACCGGCGCATCGTTGATGCCATCGCCCACATACATCACCGCGCCGTGCTGCGTCCGCAGCTGTTGCAGGGCAGTTAGTTTTTCGTCGGGAAGAAGGCGCGCGCGGAAATCTTCAATGCCTGTTTCTTCCACAATTGCAGCGGCAGTTTCGGCACTGTCACCGGTGAGCATCGCGGTGCGAAGACCCAACTGCTTCAGGTGGCCGATGGCGGCTGTTGCTTCGGTTTTCAGGGTATCGGCAATCAGCAGATCACCTGCATAATGGCCGTCCACGGCCACGATGACGCGGGTGCCGGTACCGGAAAAGGTTTCCGGCAGTAAGATGTGGTGATCGGCCATCAGTTTGTCGTTGCCGCAAAGGATCTGTCTGCCTGCAAGCACGGCCTTGATGCCGTGTCCGGCCAGTTCTTCGATTTTCTCGGGGGTTTCGAGGCGGATACCCCGCTCTTTGGCCGCCTGCAGGATGCTGACACCGATGGGATGGGTGGAAAACTGCTCACAGGATGCGGCGATTTTCAGGATCTCATCGCCGCCGGTGATGGCCTGCACCCGGAAATCACCACGGGTCAGGGTGCCGGTTTTGTCCATAACCACGGCTTTGATGCCGCTGAGGGCTTCAATGGACAATCCGCCCTTGAAGAGGATGCCGCGCTTGCTTCCGGTGCCGATGCCGGAGAAGAAGGCCAGTGGTACACTCAGCACCAGCGCGCAGGGACAGCTCATGACGAGGAAGGACAGGGCTGTGTAGACCCAGTAATGCCAGTTGCCCGTGAGCATGGAAGGCACGATTGCCACCGCAGCCGCTGCTGCCACCACGATGGGGGTATAGATGCGGGCGAAGCGGGTGATAAAACGGTCGATTCTCGGCTTGCTGGCGGCGGCATTTTCCACACTGCTGAGGATTCGGGTGACCATGGATTCGGAAAGGGGACGGGTCACCTCCATGACCAACTGACCGGAAAGGTTGACACAGCCGGAGGTGACAGCATCGCCGGAGCGAACACTTACAGGAACCGGCTCGCCGGTGATGGGGGCGGTGTCGATACGGCTTTCACCGCGCAGCACCATGCCGTCCAGCGGAATACGGTCACCGGGGCGGACGATCAAAATGTCACCGACTTTGGCATTTTCTGCGGGAATGGTTTTGCCGTTTTCGAGAATGACCACTTCGGGACGCAGATCCACGGCTTCCATGATCTGACTGCGGCTGCGTTCCACCGCTTTTTCTTCGAAATATTCTCCGATACGGTAGAACAGCATAACTCCAACAGCTTCCGGCCATTCCTGAATCAGCAGCGCGCCAAGGGTGGCGATGCTCATGAGGAAATTTTCGTCGAAGACATGGCCTTTGGTCAGGTTCTTCCATGCGTCGGCCAGTACCTCACGGCCCAAGATGATGTAGGCAAGCAAGAAGGCAGGGATTGCCGCGATGGGCAGATTTAATGCATTCAAAACGACACCGACTGCAAAAAGACCCGCGCCCACAAGCAGTGCCTTTTTGTCGTCAGAACCGTGTTCGTGATGATGCTCATGATGGTCTTCGCGCCCGCAGGAGCAGCTTTCATGGTGGCCATGGCCGCAGTTACAGTCTTCGTGGTGATGCTCATGGCCGCAGCAGCAACCGGTGTGGTGCTCATGGTGATGATGATCTTCGCGGGGGAGGATGGTCACTTCGCTTTCCACAGTGCGGGCGATGGCGGTCAGCTTTTCAATCAAGGCATCGGGATTATCTGCAGTCAACCGCAGCTGGCGGGTGGGGAAGGTGATGGTTGCCTCCTGCACTTCCGGCAGGGCATTGAATTTCGATTCTATTTTTGCTGCGCAATTGGCGCAGTCCAGATTTTCGAGGATGTAGATTTTTTGCTCCATAGCGTACCTCCTTTGATAATAACATATGAGCAACTATTCATTTGATAATTTCATTATATATCCGGTATCTTTGCTTGTCAAGCAAAAACCGGACAGGTGAACATACAAAAAGGGACAGCTTTCGCTGTCCCTTTCGTCAATTCGATTAAGCCAGATATACAGCCTTGCAGGCCAGCATGGTCTCGTAGCAGTCCAGCTTGGAAACCAGCTCAGCAGGTGCGTGCATATTCAGCACGGGAACACCGGCATCGACTGTGGGAATGTTGCGGTTGGCCATGTAGGCAGCCACAGTACCGCCGCCGCCCTGATCGACCTTGCCGAGGGTGGCAATCTGCCAGATGACACCGGCATTGTCCAGGGTGGAACGGATATGACCCATGACTTCGGCGGAAGCATCGCTTGCGCCGCCCTTGCCGCCGCGGCCGGTGTACTTGCAGATGGAAACACCGTAGTTCAGGGCGGAATTGTTGCGCTTGTCGCAGGTTTCAGCGAAGTTGGGATCGTAAGCATTGGAAACGTCGGCGCTCAGGCAGAAGGAGTTTGCGAAGCAGTCAAAGAGCTTCACACCCTGTGCGTCGCACAAGCCGCCCATGAAATGCTCGAAATACTGGCTCTGCATGCCGGAAATGCCGACACTGCCAATTTCTTCCTTGTCAGCCAGAATGCAGACAGCAGTCTTCTTGGGAGTGGGGATGTTGAACAGGGCTTCCAGCTCTGCATAGGCGCAGACGCGGTCGTCGTGGCCATAAGCGGAGATCAGGCTGCGGTCGAAGCCCACTTCGCGGCACTTGCCTGCGGGAACGATGGTCAGCTCGGCGGAGAGGAAGTCCTCCTCGATCAGGCCGTACTTTTCGTTCAGGAACTTCATAACATTCAGCTTCACGAGGTCTGCGCCTTCACCATCCAGAGGCTCGGTGCCCAGGATGACGTTCAGCTGCTCGGCGACGATGGCCTTGGCAGCGGGCTTCTGCATCTGATCGGCAGAAAGGTGGATCAGCAGGTCGGAGACCATCAGCACGGGATCAGCATCATCTTCACCGATGGTGACGGTGACAACAGTGCCATCCTTGCGGTAAACCACACCGTGCAGTGCCAGGGGCACGGTGACCCACTGATACTTCTTGATGCCGCCGTAATAATGGGTCTTGAAGTAAGCAATTTCGGAATCCTCATACAGAGGATTGGGCTTCAGGTCCATACGGGGGGAATCCACGTGGGCAGCGCAGATATTGGCGCCGTTTGCCAGAGATTCGGTGCCGATAACAGCCAGAGCGATGGCTTTGCCGCGGCAGTTGTAGTAGATCTTATCGCCGGGATTTGCGGAAATACCGGGGACGAAGGGCTTGAAGCCGTTCTTTTCAGCCTCGGCGATCGCCCAGTCGGTGGCTTCACGCTCGGTCTTGGCAACGTCCATGAATGCCATGTAACGCTTGCAGTAGCTTTCCATTTCAGCTCTCTGCTCCGCACTGATGCGGGCATAGCCGTTCTTGGGGGCGGCGAGTAAAGATTCGCGCAGTTCTTCAGTGGTCATAATTGACCCTCCTTTACGGGTTTTCTTTCATTATACCGATTGTATCCAAAAATGCAAGACAATTTGTTGCGAACGCATCCAATGTTCCGTTGTTGGACAGAACATAGTCACATCTTTCCCGGAACCAGTCCTCCCTATGCTGGGCGCGGATGCGGCTGCGGGCATAGTCTTCAGAAATGCCGTCACGCAGCATCAGTCGCTTGACCCGTGCCTCTTCCGGTGCGGTCACGGCCACAGTCACATCGCAAAGGGGGGCCAGATTGCCTTCAAACAATCCGATGGCATCAATGGCGGCAAGCACCGGTGCGTCTTCCAGTCGGCGCAGAACTTCTGTTTTGACTGCCGCATGGGTGATGCGGTTTAAATCCAGCAGGGCATTTTCATCCGCAAAAACGATGGCACCCAGCTTTTTGCGGTTTAATGCACCGTTTTCGATAACACCGGGGAAGCGGTTTTCGATGGCTTCCAGCATCGCCTTGTCGGAAATCAGCAATTCATGATAAATGGCATCGCAGTCCAGAATCAGACCGCCGCGAGCGGCAATCAGATTCAGCAGGGTGGTCTTGCCGCAACCGGTACCGCCGGTGATTCCGATGATCATGCTTCTTCCTCCGCATCCACGATATGGAAGGCGGCGGCCTTCTTCAGCCGGTTCTGCACCGCATAGGCCACACCGCCGCCCACGGGACAGCGGGCATAGACCTGATGGATGGAGGGATCGTCCAGTTCCCGCAGCGCCGCAAACAGACCGGCGGAAAGGGTATTCACATCGGCCTCCTGACCGTAGGACAGGGGGTTGCAGCCTTCGTACAGGGGCAGTTCTTCTTCAAAGCAGAGAACACGGTCGCCTTCTTCAAAGTGTGCGCGGATATAGCGGGCTGCTTTTTCACGGCTGCCGCCAACGATGACCACTTCACTCTGGGGGGCATAGTGCTTGTACTTCATGCCCGGGGCTTTGACAACTTCGTCCTTGTCGATTTGGGCAGTAACCGCCTTGTCCACCACCAGATCACCCAGCACTTCCATCAGCTGCTCGGGGCCGATTCCGCCGGGACGCAGCAGACGGGGCCGACGCTCCGTCAGGTCCACGATGGTGGATTCCACACCCACACGGCAGGCACCGCCGTCGACGATGGCATCGATTCTGCCATCGTGATCATGGCGCACATGCTCAGCAGTGGTGGTGGAGGGCTTGCCGGAGATGTTGGCAGAGGGCGCGGCAATGGGAACACCGGACATGCGGATAATTTCTCTGGTGATGTCGCAATCGGGACAGCGCAGACCAACGGTATCCAGTCCGCCGGTGGTACGCTTGGGGATCAGATCGCGGGCAGGGAGAATGATGGTCAAAGGACCGGGCCAGAATTTCTCCGCAAGGTCGTAGGCTGCCTGCGGAATATGATGGGCAAACTGCTCAATCTGCTCCGCACCTGCAATGTGCAGGATCAGGGGATTGTCCTGCGGACGACCCTTGGCTTCGAAAATTTTGATGACGGCCTCTTCACTGAGTCCGTTGGCACCAAGGCCGTAGACCGTTTCCGTGGGAATGGCCACAAGACCGCCGTTTTTGATGATGTTGGCCGCAATAACAGGGGTCTGGGCATCCTCGGAAGAGAGAAATAACGTATTCAATAGGTACACCTCCTTGGGTGTTTTAATGCAAAATGCAGAATGCACAATGCAAAATGGCGGTGTGCCTGTGGCACAATTTTGAAACATCGCGCAGCGATACCATCATTCTGCATTCAACATTTTGCATTTTGCATTAAAATAAGCGAATGGGCTGTGGTATTGCCACAGCCCATTTGATTATTTGACTTACACAGTGGGCTGGTTAGCAGCTTCGATGATCTTGACGAACTTCTCGGGAACCAGAGAAGCACCGCCGATCAGGCCGCCGTCGATGTCGGGCTGAGCCAGCAGCTCGAAAGCGTTCTTCTCATTCATGGAGCCGCCGTACAGGATGGAGATTGCACGAGCGTTCTTGGAGGAGTACAGCTTGCGAACGACGGAACGGATCATCTCACAGACTTCCTCAGCCTGCTCGGGGGTAGCGGTCAGGCCGGTGCCGATAGCCCAGATGGGTTCGTAAGCGATGATGACCTTGCGGATCTTGTCTTCGGGAACACCTGCCAGACCCAGCTTGATCTGCATGGTGATGTGCTCAGCGGTGATGCCGCTCTCGCGCTGTGCCAGGGTCTCGCCGCAGCACATGATGGGGGTCAGGCCAGCTTCCAGAGCAGCCAGAACCTTTGCATTGACGTCTGCGTCGGTCTCACCGTACATCTCACGGCGCTCGGAGTGGCCGATGATGACGTACTTGCAGCCTGCGTCAACCAGCATGTTGGTAGCAATCTCGCCGGTGTAAGCGCCGGATGCCTTGGCGTTGCAGTTCTCAGCGCCGATGCCCACGCGGGTCTCACGCATAGCGCGGACAGCAGCGGGAATGCAGACAGCGGGAACACACAGAGCGACGTCGCACCAACGGCCCTTGGGCATGATAGCCTTCAGCTGAGTCATAAACTCCTTGGTCTCGGAGGGGGTCTTATTCATCTTCCAGTTACCGGCAATGACGGTCTTACGATACTTTCTGTTCATAGTTATTTCTCCTTACTATATGTACATCAATGATGATGTGAATTTCAAAGTTATGGTGTTGCGTTTGGGAAAGTGCAGGGGCGGACGCACCGCCCCTGCGCGATCGTTAGAAAAAAGAATTACTTGTCCTGCAGGCAGGCAATACCAGGGAGCTCCAGGCCTTCCAGGAATTCCAGGGAAGCGCCGCCGCCGGTGGAGATGTGAGTGATGGCATTTGCGAAGCCCAGCTGCTCGCAAGCTGCAGCGGAGTCGCCGCCGCCGACGATGGTCACAGCATCGGAATCAGCCAGAGCCTGAGCAACAGCAATGGTGCCCTTTGCCAGAGTGGGGTTCTCGAACACACCCATGGGGCCGTTCCAGACGACGGTCTTAGCAGCCTTGGCAGCGGCAGCGAATTCAGCGCATGCCTTGGGGCCGATGTCCAGACCCATCTGGTCAGCGGGGATGGCGGTGCAGTCGACGTACTCAACGGGGATCTCAGCGTCGATGGGGGAGGGGAAGGAAGCTGCGATCGCGGTATCGACGGGCAGCAGCATCTTAACACCCTTAGCCTCAGCCTTAGCCATCATTTCCTTGCAGTACTCCAGCTTCTCGTTGTCAACCAGGGACTTGCCGACGGAGTAGCCCTGAGCAGCCAGGAAGGTGTAAGCCATACCGCCGCCGATGATCAGGGTGTCGACCTTCTCCAGCAGGTTGTTGATAACGTTCAGCTTGTCGGAAACCTTAGCGCCGCCCAGAATAGCGACGAAGGGACGCTCGGGATTAGCCAGAGCCTTGCCCATGATGGAAACTTCCTTCTGGACCAGGTAACCGGAAACAGCGGGCAGGTAGTCAGCAACACCTGCGGTGGAGGAGTGAGCGCGGTGAGCGGTACCGAAAGCGTCGTTGACAAAGATGTCAGCCATGGAAGCCAGATCCTTGCTCAGCTCGGGATCGTTCTTGGTCTCGCCCTTGATGTAACGGGTGTTCTCCAGCAGCATGACCTGGCCTTCCTGCAGAGCAGCAGCCTTAGCCTTTGCATCCTCGCCGGCAACGTCGGCAGCCATGATGACTTCCTGACCCAGCAGCTCGCTCAGACGTGCAGCCACGATCTTCAGGCTCAGCTCGGGCTTCCACTCACCCTTGGGCTTGCCCATGTGGGAGCACAGGATGACCTTTGCCTTGTTCTCAACCAGATACTTGATGGTGGGCAGAGCAGCGACGATACGCTTGTCAGAAGTGATGACGCCGTTCTTGGTGGGGACGTTAAAGTCGCAGCGGCACAGAACGCGCTTGCCGGCTACTTCAATATCTTCGATAGACTTCTTGTTGTAGTTCATTTGAATGACCTCCATGGATGAAGTATTATTGATTTTTCATTTTTCCAAAGTCCTGCAGATGGGGAAAATCCAGCTGCCGCAGGGCTTCAAAGACGGTAATGGCCACAGCGTTGCTCAGGTTCAGGCTCCTTGCTTCGCTGCGCATGGGGATGCGGATACAGGAATCGCGGTGCGCGGCCAGAAAATCTTCGGGCAGACCCTTGGTCTCCTTGCCGAAGAACAGGTAGTCACCGTCTCCAAAGTTTGCCTCGGCATAACTGCGGGGTGCTTTGGTGGACAGGCACCACATACGGCGCACATCGTTCTTTTGGAAGAAATCCTCCAGATTCTCGTAATCACGCACATTGACCAGATGCCAGTAATCCAGACCTGCCCGCTTGACCGCCTTGTCGGAGATGTCAAAGCCTAGGGGCCGGATCAGGTGGAGCGTGCAGCCGGTTGCGGCACAGGTTCTTGCGATGTTGCCGCAGTTCTGGGGAATCTCCGGTTCCACCAGTACAATATGGAGCATGTTCTCTCACCTCGGAATCTGTTTGGGCAGGGCGGGTATCGCACACGCGACTGCCATACTATTGTATGCCAAACTGCCCATAAAATCAATCCGAAAAATGCAAAATTGTGAACTTTTAACAGGTATTCACATAAAAAAATTAGTTCTGCTCAGAAATTTGTGAAAATTGTAAACTTCTACAAAAAAGCGGAGAATGTAAAAAAGAGTGCGTTGTCCCATTGGAACAACGCACGAGATTTGTCAGCCGGTAATGAGCATCCATTCGCCCGCATCCAGATACCATCCACCACCGCAGGATTCCAGCAGGTCGGTGACTTCGGAATCGACCACAAGCCAAAGCTGAAGCTCTTCATCTGCGCCGATCTCGGGAAGTTCGAGCTGGATGGAGACATCAGCTTCATAAATGCCAACGGCATCGCCGCTGCTGAAGGTGACGGACTGGGACTCCAGAACGGTTTCGCCCCGACGCAGTTCGATGCAGGCATCGGAAACAGCGGAATCGGGCAGTATTGCCTCTGCGAAAGCAGTAGCATTCAGCACGTTGTCAGTAACAGACCAATCGGCAATTACCAGTGTACAGTAGGCTTCTTCAGGGAACCAGCTCTGCTCGACGCTCATGTTTTCAAGCTGTGCCTTCAGTGCGTGATTCTCTTCAACCAGTGCGTCATTTTCTGTCTCCAGAGCGGCAATCTGATTTTTAGCGGAGAACAAAGCGAAGACGGACAGCGCCAGCGCAGCAACCAGCAGGATGCAAACAATCACAAGACCCGTAGACTTTTTGGTTTTCATAGGTATGCTCCTTTCGCGAGCTTCAATAAACTTTTCCTATTGTACCGCAAAAATCGACAAAAAGCAATAGAAAAGGAATAACTTTTACCGTAAAAAGCCCGGCTCCTTTGCGGAGCCGGGCAGGTATGCGATCAATCATCCAGACGGTGGATGGTAGCACCGAGAGCGGTGAATTTCTCAACGAGATTCTCGTAACCGCGCTCAATAAAGTGGATGTTTTCCACGATGGTGGTTCCTTCGGCCACAAGGCCTGCAATGACCAGCGCCGCGCCTGCACGCAGGTCGTGGGCGGCCACGGTGGCACCGTAAAGCTGCTCCACACCGATCACGGTGGCGGTTTTGCCGGTGATCTGGATGTTGGCACCCATGCTCTGCAGTTCGGTACAATAGCCGAAGAAGCGGGTCTCATAGACACTTTCCGTCAGCTTGCTGACACCGGCGGCACGGGACATACACACACAGATCTGGGCCTGCATATCCGTGGGGAAGCCGGGATAAGGACGGGTCTTGACGGTGGTCTTGCGCAGACGGCCGTTGCTGATGATGCGGATGGAATCATCGTAGCCGATGACTTTCACACCCATTTCCTGCAGCTTGGTGGTGACACACTCCATATGCTTGGGAATGACGTTCTTCACCAGAACGTTGCCGCCGGTGGCTGCAACGGCTGCCATATAGGTGCCTGCCTCAATCTGGTCGGGGATAACGGCATAGGTACCGCCCTTCAGTGCGTTGACACCGCGAATCTTCACCGTATCGGTACCGGCGCCGGAAATACGGGCACCCATGGTGTTCAGAAAGTTGGCAAGGTCCACGATGTGGGGTTCTTTTGCCGCGTTGCTGATGATGGTCTGGCCGGGGATCAGAGAAGCTGCCAGCATGATGTTGATGGTAGCGCCGACACTGACCACATCCAGATTGATGCGGTTGCCCTGCAGACCATCCTCGCCGGGCTTCAGAGCCACGTAGGCATCGGTTTCCTCCACATCAGCGCCCAGCATTTCAAAACCCTTGATGTGCTGGTCGATGGGACGGGACGCGAAGTTGCAGCCACCGGGCAATGCAACATGTGCGTGGCCGAAGCGGCCCAGCAGTGCGCCCATCAGGTAATAGCTGGCACGCATTTTACGGACGAGAGTCTCATCGGGTTTGGCTTCGGTAACACCGGAGCAGTCGATGATGACAACACCCTCTTCCGGCTTTTCAATTGTCGCGCCCATGCCCCGCAGGATATCCAGCAGGATACGGACGTCGGAAATATCAGGCACGTTTTCAATTCTGCACGGCCCGCTTACCAGAAGCGCCGCCGGCAGAATTGCCACGACTGCGTTCTTCGCGCCGCTGATGGTGACGCTGCCGTTCAGAGGTGCGCCGCCATGAATTTCATATCTGGCCAAGGAATATCCTCTCCTTGCGATGATTTGGATTTCGGTTCAAATACCCATAAGTTTAAGTATTATAGCACAGAATATGATTTATGTAAAGTCCAAAATCTGGAAGACCTTGGGGATGCTGTCGAATTATCTTCTCAAGCCCTTGGGATAGTGGTTCTTCAGTACATTGCCGTCACCCTTGCCCCAGCCGATGGAATAGCCGCCGGCTGTCACAAGGCACCAGCCCCTGATGCTTGAGGGTACCACATCGCCATGGATATATTTTGCCATTTCGGCGCTGTCCGGTTCGTAATTTTGCATATTGGCACAGGTTTTCAGCCACAGGGCCAGCGCATGGGCCGGTTCGAAGCGGCCTTTTTTCACGGTGCCCAGCTCCAGACCGGCCCGCAGAACACGGAGTCTCGCAATGTCAGGCATTCCCTCCGGCGCCCAGTACAGGGTGTCGCCGAACATCACGGCCTGACCCGCGGGCAGTTCGATTTGCAGGTCTTTTGCAAACTGTACCCATTCCTTCGGCAGTTTGCCGCCGGAAACGGGCGTGAATTCGGCTTCTTTATCACCTTTTTTTCGCAGAACCGCGGCAAAATGCCCCTCACCCAGCAGTTTATGGGGCCATAACCGGTGAGAGCCGTTTTCACCGGGGACGAACCACGGTGCTTTGATGATTTCAGGTTCGAATTCGGGATGGTTTTCTAAGAATGCGGCAACAGCCAGTTCATCCTCTTCGGGAGCGAAGGTGCAGGTGGAATAGACCAGCCGTCCGCCGGGACGCACCAGCTGCGCGCCGTTGTGCAGGATTTCTGCCTGACGGCGGGCACACATCTGCACCGTTTCAATGCTCCAGTCGGTGACGGCAGCCTCTTCCTTGCGGAACATGCCTTCGCCGGAGCAGGGTGCATCGATCAGAACCTTGTCGAAGGAACCGGCGAAGCGCTTCGCCAGCACGGAGGTATCTTCGTTGGTTACCAGTGCGTTGGCAACCCCCATGCGTTCAATGTTCTGGGACAGGATTTTTGCCCGTTTGGGACTCCATTCGTTGCACAGCAGAAAGCCTTTTCCCAGCATCCGGCCGGCGATCTGGGTGGTCTTGCCGCCGGGGGCGGAGCAGAGGTCGCATACCCGTTCGCCGGGCTGGGGATCCAGCAGGGCTACCGGTGCCATGGCACTGGCCTCCTGCAGATAATATACGCCGGCCTCGTGATAAACGTGCAGGCCGGGACGGGAGGCGGGATCATAGTAAAAACCCTCCGGCTCCCACGGCACCGGCTGCTGCACAAAAGGCAGCTCGGGTGCAGTGCCCTTCAAGGGATTAAAGCGCAGCGCCACAGCACGGGGACGTTCCAGAGAACGCAGAAAATCCTCGTATTCGTCGCCCAGCTGATGTTTCATTCTATCTAAAAAAGCTTCCGGCAGCATGAAGATGCCTCCTTTGCGGATCATTCAAATTTCAGTTTGTGGGGATATTTTTATTGTGCGATTGCCACTGGCAATCGACCTATTTTGATTCGCTGCGCGGAGCACCACCCCGCAGGCAATTCGTGCCTGACTGGCCGGCAGGTGTCGA
>JBGVFB010000031.1:0-22131 GCA_045120675.1 Faecousia sp.
TGGCCAGGTTCTGTGCAAGCCCGGCTCCATCAAGCCTCTGACCAAGTTCGCTGGCCAGGTTTACGTCCTGTCCAAGGAAGAAGGCGGCCGTCATACTCCCTTCTTCAACAACTACCGTCCTCAGTTCTACTTCCGTACCACTGACGTTACCGGCATCATCACTCTGCCCGAAGGCACTGACATGTGCATGCCCGGCGATAACGTTGTCATGAACGTTGAGCTGATCACCCCCATCGCTATCGAGAAGGGCCTGCGTTTCGCTATCCGTGAAGGCGGCCGTACCGTCGGGTCCGGTGTCGTCACCGAGATCTACGAGTAATCTCTTAGCTAACTAAGTGATACGATCATACCCCGGTCTTCGGACCGGGGGGTTTTTGTATAAAAAAAGCACCGCTCGTGTGAGCGGTGCTTCCATTTTATATCCGTTTCAATTCTACGGTGTCCTGCAGGTTGATTCCAAGGCTGCGAACCATTTCCAATGCGCGTTTCTCCGATTCTTCATTCAGAATGTGCGCCGGTGCATGGGCATCCAGTCCCAGAATTGCCTTGCAGCCTTCCTCAGCTGCTACTTTCCAGAACAGAGGGTTGGGATAATGCCTGCCATAGGCAAGTCCCAGGAGATTGATTTCCAGCGGAGTGCCGGTCTCGTTGGCAACGCGGCAAAGATCACGGATATGCTTCCGGTAGATTTTGGCATCACCAACGAAGTTGATCAGATCCGGATGAGCAATGTAAGTGAGCTTTCCGGTTTCCATGGCATTGCTGACCTGATGACAGTAACGCTGAAGGGTATGCTCGTCACAGCAAGCAGCAGCGCTGCCGGGTTCGTCGATCTCATTTCCCAGCCAGTGCTGGCCCAGAATCATGTATTCCACACCCGAATCCTGCGCCCGCATCAGTAAATCCCGCCAGATGGCCGGATAGTATTCCACCTCCAGACCAAGCCGAACCTGAATCTGATCCTTATATTCCCGCTGGAGCTTGCGTACTTCCATGCAGTATTCCGGCAATTCATGGGTACGCATGCGCATGAAGGTGCAGTAACCACCGGGGAAGTACTGGGGGGTATGGTCAGAGAAACCGAAGATTTTCAAACCCCGCTGAATGGCAGCCTCCACATATTCTCTTTCTGTTCCGGTTGCGTGATTGCAGCGTATGGTATGGGCATGGTAATTAGCGATCATAAATAATCCTCTTTGTAAAATTGCCCGCAGGAAGCTGCGGGCAATTGACTTTTTAGCTGCGACACAGGTCTATAAGCCGGGTTCTGTCTTGACAGCCATCTATCTAGCCCTGCGATTGCTCGCAGGATCAAGCCGCCTCCTCGAAGCAGTCGGGCAGACTGTGTTGCTTCTCCACGGCGTTGCTCCGGGATAGAGTTTACAGCGTAAAACCCATGTTACCATGGGCCGGGTGGGCTCTTACCCCACCTTTTCATCCTTACCTTACGGCGGTATATTTCTGTTGCACTTGTCCTGAGGTCACCCTCGGCGGGCGTTACCCGTTATCCCTGCCCTGTGGAGCCCGGACTTTCCTCATCTGGAACCTTTCGGTTACCATCCGCGGCTGTCCGACCTGGTCGCGGAAATATTGTAACCGAAACGGCGACAAATGTCAAACATCTTGCAAATTCTTTTGGAAGCAGGTATACTATTGTTAGGTAGATATGTAAATTTCCGTTTGTCGGGCGGCGGGGCCGCCGGCCAATTCGTGCCTAAACGTTGTACAAAATCCAAACCTATCTCCCGATACGATAAATAACGCTTCGAATCGGCAGTCATGTTTGGTGATTGCCGGATTACCAGTCACGCATTGCCAGCCGGGGCATCCCGGCAAACATCAATTTGAAATGAGGAATGTATTATGGTTTCTGCATTTGAAACATATTTTGAGTCCCTGAAGGGGAGAAAAATCGTGGTTTTGGGTCTGGGTGTCAGCAATCGCCCGCTGGTTCGCCTGCTGCTGGAGTTCGGCTGCGATGTGACCGGCTGCGATAAGACACCCAGAGAAAAACTGGAGGACGAAGTGCTGGAGCTGGAACGCATGGGCTGCAGGCTCAGCGTCGGCGACACGTATCTGGACAATCTGGACGCAGACCTGGTCTTCCGCACGCCCGGCATGCACCCCGGAAATCCGGCCATCGTGGCGCTGAAGGAAAAGGGCGCGGAAATTACCTCCGAAATGGAAGTGTTCTTCGAGGTTTGCCCCTGCACCAAAATCGCCATCACCGGCTCCGACGGCAAGACGACCACCACTACGCTGGTTTCCGAAATGCTGAAGGCGGCGGGTAAAACAGTATGGCTGGGTGGTAACATCGGCACACCCCTGCTGCCGCTGGTTCGCCAGATGAGGGAAGATGATTTTGCAGTCGTGGAGCTCAGCTCCTTCCAGCTGATGGATATGCGCCGCAGTCCCCATGTGGCGCTGATCACCAATCTGGCACCCAACCATCTGGATATCCACAAGGATATGGAAGAGTATGTGGAGTCCAAGAAGAACATTTATCGCTTCCAGAGTGAGGCGGATGTTCTGGTGGTCAATGCGGATAATGAGATTACTGCACCTCTTACCGGCCCCGGCATCACCTGCGCGTTTTCCCGCGCGGGCAAGAACGTGAAGGTTCGTCTGGAAGACGGCATCATTTACCGTGACGGCATGGCTGTGCTGAAAAAGTCCGATATTCTGCTGCCCGGTGAGCATAATGTGGAAAACTATATGGCGGCTATCGCAGTGGTGGATGGTCTGGTGGAGGATGAAGTCATCCGGCAGGTGGCTAAGACCTTCGGCGGTGTGGCACACCGTATCGAACTGGTTCGTGTGAAGGATGGCATCCGCTTCTATAACGATTCCATTGCGTCTTCTCCCAGCCGTACCATGGCGGGCCTGCGCAGCTTCCCCGAACAGGTGATCCTGATTGCCGGCGGCTACGATAAGCACATTCCCTACGATACGCTGGGTCCTGAAATCTGTAAGCATGTCAAGAAACTGTTCCTATGTGGTGCAACTGCACCCCAGATTCGTGCTGCTGTTGAAAAATGCGATGGAAAGAAGCCTGAAATGGTGGATTGCGGTAAGTTCGAAGCAGCGGTCAAGGCAGCAGCGGCGGCGGCAGAAAGCGGTGACGTGGTGCTGATGAGTCCCGCCAGCGCATCTTTTGATGAGTTTAGGAACTTTGCGGTTCGCGGTGATTTCTTCAAGAAACTGATTATGGAGCTGTGATTATGGATATTTCCAAAGTAACGGGCGGTATGCGCAAGGTGCTGCCTCTGAAATACTGCGGCGCAGTGATTGTTGCGGCAGGTACGGCTTCCCGCATGGGCGGCATCGATAAGGTCATGGCAGAACTGGACGGAGAACCCATGATTCTGCGTACGGTCCGCACGTTCCAGAATTGCGATGCCGTCAAAGAAATCGTGGTGGTGACCAGAGAAGACCTGATTCTGCCCATTATGCGCCTGTGTGCGGGATTTGATAAGGTGCAGGCTGTGATTTGCGGCGGTGCCAGCCGTCAGGAATCGGTGCAGTTGGGATTGAATGCCCTGTCCAATAAGGTGAAGCTGGCTGCGGTACAGGATGGCGCACGTCCTCTGATTACAGAGGCAGTTATTGACCGCACGGTTCGCGCGGCCCATACCTATGGCGCGGCAGCACCGGCCATTCCGGTGAAGGATACCATTAAGGTGGTTGCGGGCGGCATTGTGAAGGAAACACCCGACCGTGCAGCACTGCAGGCAGTTCAGACCCCGCAGGTTTTTGACTTTGATCTGCTGCGGGGCGCGCTGAAAAAAGCGAAGGAAGACGGCGCGGCAGTGACGGACGATTGCTCCGCTGTGGAAAGACTTGGTATGTCCATCAAGATTGTTGAGGGTGACGAACGCAATATCAAAGTCACCACCCCCATGGATCTGAAGATCGCAAAGCTGCTGCTGGAGGATATGAAATGAGAATCGGACACGGATATGACGTACACAAGCTGGTGGAAGGCCGCGACCTGATCCTCGGCGGTGTGAAAATCGAGCATACTCTGGGTCTTCTGGGTCACAGCGATGCGGATGTGCTGCTGCATGCGGTTTCCGATGCGCTGCTGGGCGCGGCAGGACTGGGGGATATCGGCAAGCATTTTCCGGATACGGATCCCCAATATAAGGGTGCGGATTCTCTGAAGTTGCTGGAAATCGTGGCGCAGAAAGTAGCGGAAGCCGGCTACCGGGTCAGCAATATCGACGTGACCATGATTGCCCAGCGGCCAAAGCTGCGCCCCCATATCGAGCAGATGGAGCGCAACATTGCCGGCGCTGTGGGCATCGATGCAAACCGCGTCAATGTGAAAGCGACTACGGAGGAGCGTTTGGGCTTTACCGGCGAGGAGCTGGGCATGGCCTGCCATGCGGTGTGTCTGCTGGAGGAATAAGATGATCAAAGCGGCATTTTTTGATGTGGACGGAACGCTGCTGTCCTATAAGACCAAACAGGTCTGTCCCAGCGCAAAAGCAGCGATTGCGAAGCTGCAGGAGCAGGGGATCCTGTGCATCGTGGCCACAGGCCGGCATATGATCCAGATGTCCAAATTGCCGGTGGCGGACATCCCCTTCGACGGCTTTGTGATGCTCAACGGCCAGCTGGTGCTAGACAAGGAGCAGAATGTGCTGTTTGGTGTTCCGATTGAGGGAAAAGCCAAGGAATTTCTTGTTGAGAAATTCAATGATCATACTTATCCGGCAGTGCTGGTGGAGCGGGATCAGATGTATCTGAACTGCGTGACCGACCATGTGCTGGATGTCAACAAGCGGATGTCCATTACGCTTCTGCCCCTCAGCGATTATCGCGGTGGTGACATCTACCAGATCTGTGCTTACCTCAGACCGGAGGATGAGTATCTGGTGGATCCGATCAAGGAGGATTGTGTTCTGACCGGCTGGCATTACGGCGGCAAGGATATCATTGCCGGTGGCGGTGGTAAAATGGCCGGAATCCGGCGGTATCTGGACATCATCGGCATCAAGCCGGAGGAAATCATCGCCTTCGGTGATGCGGAAAATGATCTGGATATGATCCGCTTTGCGGGTATCGGCATTGCCATGGGCAACGGTGAGGAGGCAGTCAAGGCAGCAGCGGACTATGTGACGGCTGATATTGACGATGATGGTATTGAAAAGGCATTGAAGCACTTTAATCTCATATGAAGATACGGGCATGCTGCGGCATGCCCGTTTTTACTGTCGAAACTGCACCTTCCGGGAGATGGAGGCATAGATTGAGCCGGGAGGTATGGATATGCGTATTTATTTTATCACTGTCCGGTCGGTGACCTTTGGCCAACGGGCGGAAAGCGTACTCAGGAAAGGTGGCCATTCCTGCATCCTGCAGCGGACACCCAGATGGATGGAGGAACAGGGCTGCGGCTACTGCCTGCGGCTGCGAACCGATGATATTATGCCGGCTGTACGGCTGCTTCGCAGTGCGCAGGTGCCATTCCAGCGTGTTTATGTGCAAAGCTTTGACGGAGAAGTAGAGGAGGTACGGGTGTGATCTATCTGGATAATGGTGCCACATCCTTTCACAAGCCCGCCGCAGTGCGGCGGGCGGTTCTCGATGCTATGAAAACCTGTGCCAATCCGGGCCGCGGCGGACATGTGGCATCCATGGCTGCCGCCAATACCGTCTACCGCTGCCGGGAACTGGCAGGGGAGATGTTTGACTGCGAACCGGACCGTGTGGTGTTTACATCCAACTGTACCCATGGCCTGAATCTGGCAATCCGCAGTCTGGTAAAGCAGGGTGACCGCGTGGCAGTGTCGGGCTTCGAGCATAATGCGGTCACAAGGCCCTTGCATGCACTGGGTGCGACGCTGTGCATTGCAGGCCGAAAACTTTTCGACTGGGATGACACACTGGAAAGCTTTTACCAGACGCTGCATCAGGGCGTGGATGCGGCGGTCTTTACCCATGCTTCCAATGTATTCGGCTATATCCTGCCGGTGGAGCAGATGGCGGCTATGTGCAGGGAGCGGGGGATTCCTTTTGTTGTGGATGCCGCCCAGTCGGCGGGCAGTCTGCCGGTGTCTCTGAAAAAACTGGGTGCGGATTTCATCGCGATGCCCGGTCACAAGGGACTGCTGGGACCGCAAGGCACGGGGCTTTTGCTGTGTGGTGCAACACCTCAACCGCTATTGTACGGCGGTACCGGCAGTGCATCCATCCGTCAGGATATGCCGGACGATACACCTGACCGGGCGGAAGCGGGAACACTGAATGTGCCGGGAATTGCGGGACTGGCGGCGGGCTTACGGTATCTCAAACGGGTGGGGATCGACAACATTCTGAAGCGGGAACAGCAGCAGCGGAAACGGTGCGCCGCACAGCTGCAGAAGCTGGGCATGAAGGTGTTTACCGGCCCCCATCAGGGTGGTACGGTTTCCTTCGTGCCGGGGATGGACTGCGAAACGGCAGCTGGAATTCTGGGCCGCCGCGGCATCGCCGTGCGGGCAGGCCTTCACTGCGCGCCTCTTGCCCACGAAAGCGCCGGAACACTGGGAACCGGCACGGTTCGCGTCAGCTTTGGCCACGATGCCAATGAAACCCAGACAAGGGAATTTTTACAGGCGGCTTCCAAACTTTTGCCCCCGGAATTTTGATTTTTTTTACACATTATCTATTGCCAACCCTCTTCCAATCCGCTATAATAGTACGGATAATAGGTAAGTGTACCATAGAGAAGTGCGCACAAAATTCGACTGAAGAGAAATGAGGCAGGAACGGTTATGAACGTCATTCAGGAGATATTCCAACAGTTCGCAAAAATGCGGTGGCAGGACTACGTTGACATCGCATTGGTAGCCTTTTTAATTTATAAGCTGCTGCCTTTTATCCGGACACCCAGCACCAAGCGAATTGCCGGTGCCATCGGCGGTATTCTGGTCGTGGTGTGGCTGGTCGACTTGGCAGAAATCTATACGATCAGCTGGATTCTGAACCAGTTCCTGTCCGTCGGTTTTCTGGCTGTGATCATTCTGTTCCAGCCGGAACTGCGCCGCGTACTGGACCGACTGGGCAGCATGCGTATTTTGACGCTCCTTGGAAGCAATAAACCGGTGCCGGAATTTGATTCCATCATCACCCAGACGGTCATGGCCTGTGAAACCATGAGCCATGAGAAGGTGGGCGCACTGATCGTATTTGCCCGGGAAGCCCGGCTGGAGGAGTACTTTAAAACCGGTACCCGCATCAATGGTCAGGTTTCCGAGCAGCTGATCCGCAATATCTTTTTCCCCAAGGCTGCCCTGCATGACGGTGCGATGATCATCCGTGACGGTCAGATTGCGGCAGCAGGCTGCGTGCTGCCTCTGTCCGACAGCAGCCGTCTGAGCGCGGATCTGGGTACCCGCCACCGTGCCGGTGTGGGTATGAGTGAGTCTTCCGATGCGGTTGTGGTCATTGTTTCCGAGGAAACCGGCACCATTTCCGTGGCTGTGGGCGGTATGCTCAAGCGCCATCTGGCACCCCAGACGCTGGAGCGGCTGCTGCGCAATGAACTGATGCCTGCACAGCCGGAACAGGAAACCAATGCACTGGTAAGACTGAAAGAGAAGCTGCTGCACAGTGAAAAGGAGGGCGCAAAGCATGAAAAGTAAAATCGGCCCGCTGCTCCTGTCTCTGGTGATGGCAATAGGCCTGTGGATGTATGTGATTACCACGGTCAGCCCCAACTCCAAAACCACCATCAGCAATGTGGAGGTGGACTTCGAAGGTGAGAGCTGGCTTCTGGAGAACAGAAACCTGATGATTACGGATGGTATGGATACCACCGTGGATCTGGAGCTGAGCGGTAACCGCTCTGATTTGAACAAACTCAACCGTTCCAATGTTACCTTGAAGGTTGATCTGACCAAGATTTACGAAGCAGGTGAAACGGAACTTTCTTTCACCCCTGGCTACCCCAGCGAGGTTTCCCCCAGCGCCATTACGGTGGACAGCAGAAAACCGGCCAGCATCAGGCTGACGGTTGAAAAGCGTCTGACCCGGGAAATTCCGGTCAATGTGGTCTTTATCGGTGCTGTGCCGGAGGGTTTCATTGCGGATACGGAAAACGTGCTGCTGGACTATCCGGTGGTTAACATCAGGGGCGCGGCCTCCATGGTGGAAAAAATCGAGCAGGCAAAAATTGAGATCGATCTGGAAGGCCTTACGGAATCTCTCAGCGAAAATTACCGGCTGACCTTGTGCGATGCGGAAGGAAATCCCGTGGAGCTGAAAGAGGAACTGATTACCACGGACGTGGCGGAAGTCCATCTGGATTTGAAGATTCAGCGTTTCCAGGAGATTCCTCTGAACCTGAATCTGGTATACGGCGGCGGTGCGACCGAAGGCTATACCCGCTATGAGATCAAGCCGAAGAGCATCCGTGTTTCCGGCAGTGAAGCGGTTCTGGCGGATTTGACAGAAATCGTGCTGGGTACGGTGAACTTTGCGGAAATGCGTGAAAATACCCAGATGACCTTCCCCATCAATCTGCCCGAGGGCGTGACAAACCTGACCGGCATTACGGAAGCAACTGTGGATATTTCCTTCGTGGGTCTGAGCATTAAGGAATATACCGTTGAAAAAATCACGGTTGTCAATGTACCTGACGGTCTGCAGTATGAACTGATGAACGAAGTGGTCAAGGTGACCCTGAGAGGCCCTGTGGCGATGATCAACCAGATCGGGCCGGAGGATATTGTGGTGACTGTGGATCTGACCGGTAAGGAAGTTGGCGCATCCACCGTCAAAGCTCATATTGCCATCAAGGGCGATAAATATACGGCAGTGGGTGCCTTGGGACCCCATTCCGTGTCCGTAACCCTGGAAGAGGCGGAGATTGAATAATGGAACAGTTGGTTCGGGTAAAAGAAGCCTTTGACGATGGGACAGCTGTGGTGGTCCATGTGCGCGAAAGTGCCTGCAGCGGTGACTGCCACAAGTGCAGCGGCTGCGGCGCAGCAAAGGAGACCATCCTGCTGAAAGCGGAAAATCCCATCGGTGCAATGCGGGGCGATCTGGTCAAGCTGGAATCCGCTACCGGCCCGGTACTGAAGGCCGCAGCGGTGCTGTATATGCTGCCGATCCTGCTGTTCTTTGTGGGATACTTTGCAGGCTATGTGCTTTTTGGGCGCGGTGCCCTGATGGGCGGTCTGGCATTTGCGGCGTCCATCGCGCTGGTCGTGCGATATGACCGCAGAATCGGCAAGGGCGACCAAACAGTCTATACCATCACAGAATTTGTAGAAAGATCCTTTCTGAATACCGGTAATAAAGGAGATAATGACATTGATTAAGAGTATGACCGGCTATGGCCGCGCCGTGGAAACGGTGAACGGCCGCGAGTTCACTGTAGAACTGCGCAGTGTGAACAACCGCTATCTGGATTGCACGGTTAAGCTGCCCCGCAGCCTGTCCTTTGCGGAAGAGGCAGTCAAGCAGGCAGTCAAGGCTTCCGTGTCCAGAGGTAAGGTGGATGTGTTCATCACCGTGAAATCCGAAAATACGGACGATACCAAAATCAGCCTGAACACCGCTGTGGTGGAAGGTTACCTCGCAGCCATGCGTCAGATGGTGGAGGCTTACGGTGTCAAGGATGACATCAGCGTTTCCACCCTGTCCCGCATGAACGATGTGTTTACGGTGGAAAAGCCTGAAGTGGACGAAGAGCAGCTGAAGGCGGACCTGATGGGCGTGCTGGACAAGGCTCTGGCAGGCTACGATGCCATGCGCTGCACCGAAGGCGCTGCACTGGACAAGGATCTGCGCAGCCGCGGCGAAACCATTCTGGAACTGGTGTCCCAGGTGGAAGCCGGCAATGGACAGACCGTCATCGATTACCGTACCCGCCTTGAAAACAAGCTGAAGGAAGTGCTGGCAAACACCAACATCGACGAAAGCCGCATCCTGACCGAGGCTGCCATCTTTGCGGACAAGGTTGCCGTGGATGAAGAAACCGTCCGTCTGCGCAGCCACCTGCAGCAGATGAACACCATGCTCACCGGCGGCGGCGCGGTGGGCCGCAAGCTGGACTTCCTGCTGCAGGAGATGAACCGCGAAGCCAACACCATCGGCTCCAAGTGTACCGATGTGCGGCTGGCAAGAATCGTGGTGGACATCAAGGCAGAACTGGAAAAAATCCGCGAGCAGACCCAGAATATCGAATAAGCTTTGCTTGAGAGGTAGAATATGAAACTGATCAACATCGGATTCGGAAGCCTTGTGGCTGCAAACCGTGTACTTGCCATTGTGGAGCCGGATTCCGCACCCATCAAGCGCGTGATTCAGGAATCCCGCGACCGCGCCATGCTGATCGATGCTTCTTATGGTAGAAAGACAAAAGCTGTGATCCTGATGGACACGGATCATGTGATCCTGTCCGCCATTGCACCGGAAACGATCCATGCCCGGTGGATGGACAAGCAGGAACCGGCCGGTGAGGAGGAAGAACTTTGAGCAAGGGTAAACTGTTTATCATTTCCGGTGCCAGCGGTGTGGGTAAAAGCACGGTTCTCAGCCGTGTGATGGCACAGCGCGATGATCTGCGCTTTTCGGTTTCCGCGACCACCAGAGCGCCCCGTCCCGGCGAAGTGGACGGCGAAAGCTATTACTTTGTGACCAAGGAAAAGTTCCGGGAAATGATCGACCGGAACGAATTCGTGGAATACGATGCCCATATGGACAACTATTACGGCACACCCGAGGCACAGCTGAATGAAAAGCTGCAGACCGGCAGTGTGATTCTGGACATCGAGCCCAACGGCGCATTTAACGTGCGCAAGCGCCGCAGCGATGCAACGCTGATCTTTATCGCGCCTCCCTCCATGGAGGAACTGCTGCGCCGACTGGTGGGCCGCGGCGATACATCCCCCGAGCAGGTCAAGGTTCGTCAGGACCGGGCTCAGTGGGAAATGGAACAGAGCGTCCATTACGATTACGTTGTAGTCAATGACCAGGTGGAAACCTGTGCAGATAAAATCTTGAAAATCATTGCCGAAAAGGCAGACTGAAATATTGGAGGAACTTACTATGCTTTACCCCCCTGTTGCTGATATGCTGAAGAATGTGGACAGCCGTTACCTGCTGGTGAATGTGGTTGCCCAGCGCGCACGCGTGATTTCCGAAGAGGCTGAAGCCTTTGGCGAAGAACTGACCGATAAGCCCGTCACTCTGGCCATCCGTGAGGTTGCCGAGGGCAAGCTGACCGCTACCGTCAAGGACGAGTACCGTAATTAATCGCAAAACCTGATCAAGGAAGGAGGGGGCTTTATGGTTGCAAAAATCGCGGTTTCCGCGGCTACCTTTGCCATTGACAAGCCCTATTCCTACCGGATTCCGGATGAAATGGTGCTGCAGCCCGGTCAGCGGGTGACGGTACCGTTCGGACGGGGAAACCGCCGCTGTGAAGGTGTCGTCATTTCCGTGGAAGCGGGTGAAAGTGACGGCCTGAAGGCGGTGGAAGCATGCCTCGATGAGCAGCCGGTGATTTCGCCGGTGATGCTGCGTCTGGCAGCATTCATGCGCGAGCGGTACTTCTGTACCTTTTATGAAGCGATTCGCGTCATGCTTCCGGCCGGTCTCTGGTTTCAGACCAAGGAGACTTTTTCTCTGACAGAGGACTGCGACTGGAAGGAAAAAACAATCAAAAATGCCGATGCCCGAATCATTCTGGAATTGCTGGAAAATTTGGGCGGTCAGGCGGAGGAAGCACAGCTGCGTCAGGCAGTTTCCGAGGAGGAACGGTTCGGTGCTGCGGTGCAGTATCTGCTGCGCAAAAAATGGATCGCGGCGCAGTCCGAGCATCTGCGCCGTCTGGGCGATAAGACCGAGCGGATCGCCACACTGGCAGCCGCGCCGGAGGAAGCCATGGAATATGCCTCCCATCGGCCCAAATCCGCTGCCATGCAGAAAGCGGTGCTGGAAGTCATGTGCAGTGTGGGCAGCGTGTCGGTCAAAGAGCTTTGCTATTTTACTGGTGCTTCCACAGCCACGGTCAACCGTCTGGAAAAGCTGGGCTATCTGACCCTTTCCGAGCAGCCGGTTCTGCGCTGCCGGGAGATCAGACCGGCCAAGCTGGATGGCCCGCTGGTTCTGGATGCAGATCAGACTGCGGCCTTTGAAGGCCTGAACGAGCAGCGGAAAGCGGATACACCCGGCGCGGCACTGCTTTACGGTGTCACCGGCTCGGGAAAAACCTCCGTCTATATCAAGCTGATCCAATCCTGTTTGGATGACGGGAAAAGTGCCATGCTCTTAGTGCCGGAAATCGCCCTGACACCCCAGCTTCTGGGTGTGATGGCAGCTTACTTTGGCGAGAGTGTGGCGGTGCTTCATTCCAGTTTGTCCGCCGGTGAACGTTACGACCAGTGGAAGCGCGTCCGCAGCGGCGATGCAAAGGTGGTCATCGGAACCCGCTCTGCGGTGTTTGCGCCGGCAGCCGATCTGGGACTCATCATTCTGGATGAGGAACAGGAACATTCCTACAAATCTGAGAATTCTCCCCGCTATGATGCCCGTGAAGTGGCCCTCTGGCGGGGCAGCAAAGAAAAGGCACTGGTGCTTCTTGGTTCTGCCACCCCTGCGGTGGAAACCATGTACCGTGCCAAAACCGGAATTTACCGGCTGTATACGCTGAAGCAGCGTTTCGGCGGACGGAAATTGCCGGAAGTGACCATCGTGGACATGCACGAGGAATTGAAGCAGGGAAACGACCTGACCTTCAGTCATGAGCTGCAGGATGCCATCGTGGATGCCCGTTTGATGGACAAACAGACCATCATTCTCTTAAATCGCCGTGGTGCGTCCCGCGCGCTGGTGTGCGTGGATTGCCGGGAAACTCCCGAATGTCCCCGCTGCGCAGTGCGGCTGACTTACCACAGCGCCAACAACCGGTTGATGTGCCATTACTGCGGCTTTTCCCAGCCTGCGGTGCAGCGGTGCAGCCATTGCGGAGGCCCTCTGAAAGCCATCGGCACCGGAACCCAGAAGGTGCAGCAGGAACTGAAAATGCTGTATCCGGATATGGAAAGTGACCGCATGGATGCGGACACCGTCAATGCCACCAACACCCATGAGATCATTCTGGACCGGTTCCAGAAGAACCGGACACCGGTGCTGATCGGAACGCAGATGGTGGCAAAGGGTTTGAACCTGCCGGATGTGACGCTGGTAGGTGTCATGGATGCGGAGCTGAGCCTGTATAACAGCAGCTTCCGCGCGGCAGAAACTACCTTTAATATGCTGACGCAGGTGGTTGGCCGTGCAGGTCGCGGCGATATGCCGGGCCGTGCCATCATCCAGACCGTGGTGCCGGAGCATCAGGTGATCAAGCTGGCAGCGGCGCAGGATTATGATGGTTTCTATGATCTGGAAGTCAGGCTGCGGCAGGTGCAGAATGATCCGCCCTTCGGCGATCTGGCGACAATCACCTTCACCGGTGAGGAGGAAACGGCGGTACTGCGGGGTGCGGCGAAATTCCGTGATTCCCTGATCGCCTGTTTGAAATTGCCGGATTATGAAACTGAAATTTGTACCGTTCTGGGCCCCGCGCCTTGTGCGGTGCCGAAGATAAATTATAACTTCCGTTACCGCCTGACCCTGCGCTGCCGCATGAGCCGCAATCTGAGATTGCTGATTGCACATCTGCTGCGGCAATTCAGTCAGGACAAGCTAAACCGCAAGGTAAATGCCTTTGTGGATGTCAACGGATTTGATTAAAAAAGAGAGGGAGAAACAATGGGCCTTCGTAAGATTTTGACAGATAAGGAACCGGCACTGCATAAAGTGTGCAAACCGGTCACATCTTTTGATAAGAAGCTGCATACGCTGCTGGATGATATGATCGATACGCTGATCGATTCCGGCGGAGTCGGCCTTGCGGCACCGCAGGTTGGTATTCTGCGCCGCGTGGTTCTGGTGGATGTGGGCATGGAAGAGCCGGATATCATCGAACTGATCAATCCCGAGATGGTGGAGACCGACGGCGAACAGTACGGCCCCGAGGGCTGCCTGAGTGTTCCCGGCAAGTACGGTCTGGTCCGCCGCCCCAACTATGCCAAGGTCCGCGCACAGGATCGCAACGGCGACTGGTATGAGTATGAGGGTGAGGAACTGATCGCCCGCTGCTTCTGCCATGAGCTGGATCATCTGGACGGCATCATCTATACGGAAAAAATGGACCGGTTCCTGACGGACGAGGAACTGGCAGCTGACGAATAAGGACTGAAGTTCATGCGAGTTGTATTTATGGGTACGCCGGATATTGCGGCAACCTGTTTGAAGAAAGTGATTGCTGACGGCTTTGAAATCGTCGGCGTCTATACCCAGCCGGACCGCCCCAAGGGCCGCGGCATGAAGATGGTGTTCCCTCCGGTCAAGGAAGTCGCCATTGCCCACGGTATCCCCGTGTTTCAGCCGGAAAATTTCCGCGCCGATGAGGATGTGGATGCACTGCGGGAATTGAAGCCCGATATCATCGCGGTGGTGGCCTATGGCCGTATTCTGCCCCAGCGGGTGCTGGATATTCCTGCCTGCGGCTGCATCAATATCCACGCAAGCCTGCTGCCCCAGTATCGCGGCAGCGCCCCCTATCAGTGGGCTGTGCTGGATGGCTGTAAGGAGACCGGCGTGACCGCCCAGCATATGGTGCGTGAAATGGATGCGGGCGATGTCATTGATGTGGCAAAGACCTGCATCGGTGAGAATGAAACTGCCGGTGAGCTGCTGGACCGTCTGGCCGTTCTGGGCGCAGATCTGCTGAGCAGCGTCCTGAAGCGCGCCGCTTCCGGTGACCAGTGCTGCGGCTGCAAGCAGTGTCCGGACGATGTGACCTTTGCCCCCATGCTGGACAAGTCCATGTGTCCCATCGACTGGAACAAGACTGCTCAGCAGGTGCACAACCATGTCCGTGGCCTCCATCCCTGGCCTGTTGCCACCATGGAACTGCAGGGCCAGAAATTTAAGGTCCATGCTACCCGTATCGTGGACGGCAAGGGCAACCCCGGTGAAATCCTGGGCCTGACCAAGACGGGTCTTGTGATTGCCTGCGGTGAAGGCGCGGTTGAAATCCAGCAGCTGCAGGCCGAAGGCGGCAAGCGGATGGCAGCACCGGATTATTTCCGCGGCCATCCTCTGAATCTGTAATGGGCGCCAGAGAAACGGCGCTGAATGCGCTGATCGCCTGCCGCAAGGAAGCGGCATGGTCCAATGGCGTACTGAAAGAATATATCGTCCGGGACCGGCTGGACCGCCGGGATGCGGCGCTGGCAGCAAAACTTTGCTACGGTGTACTGCAGAACCGGAACAAACTGGACTTTTACCTGAAACAGCTGCTGACCGGAAAGCTGAAAGACCTCCATCCGGTGGTCCATGACATTCTGCATCTTGGGTTGTATCAGATCTATGAACTGGATAAGGTGCCGGATAATGCGGCAGTCAGCGAATCCGTGGATCTTGCCAAGAAGTACTGCAAGAAGCAGCGCTTTGCGCCGGGTCTTGTGAACGGTGTGCTGCGCAGTGCTGTTAAGACCAAGGGAACGCTGAAAGAGCCGGCTTCTCTGGAGGATCGCTATTCCCATCCCTGGGAACTGATCAAGCTGCTGCGAGAGTATGTTGGCAAGGACCGTATCGAAATGATGCTGAAGGCCAACAATGAAGCACCTCAGACGATCATTCAGGTAAACACTTTGAAGATCACAGCGCAGGCTTTGAAACAGCGGCTGGCTGAAGAGAATGTGGAAGCTGAAATCCATCCGTGGATGCCTGATTGTTTGGTTTTGGGCAGCACCGGTGACTTGGAAAAGCTGCCCGCTTTTCGGGACGGCCTGTTCTATGTGCAGGATCCGGCTGCCAAGCTGAGCGTTCTGTGTGCCGAGCTTCCCAAGGAAGCCATTCGCATTCTGGACTGCTGCGCCGCCCCCGGCGGCAAAAGCTTCGCCGCTGCCATGGCAACGGCAGGGAAGGGAAGCATCATTTCCTGCGATATCCACGAACATAAAGTGCCCCTGATTCAGAAGGGCGCTGCCCGACTGGGCATTGAGAACCACACGGCCCGCCAGCAGGACGCATCGGAAAATGTTCCGGAGTGGAACGATTCCTTTGATGCGGTGATTGCGGACGTTCCCTGCAGCGGCTACGGCATCATCCGCAAAAAGCCGGATATCCGCTATAAGAATCCTGCGGACATGGCGGAGTTGCCCGCTCTGCAGCTGGCGATCCTGAAAAATCAGGCCCGCTACGTAAAACCCGGCGGCATTCTGATGTATTCCACCTGCACGCTGGTGCGTTCTGAGAACGAAGGCGTTGTGGAAAGCTTCCTGCAGGAAAACGAAGACTATTATCTGGAACCGCTGCCCCTGCCCGCTGTATTCCCGAAAAATGAGAGCGGTATGCTGGCGCTGGTTCCCGGTGAATACGATACAGACGGTTTCTTTATCGCAAGAATGCGGAGGAAAGCATGTACGAACACTTAAAATCACAGACCTTGCCGGAACTGACGGCAACACTAAAAGAGCTGGGCCAGCCCGCCTTCCGCGGCAAGCAGGTCTACACATGGCTCCATAAGGGTGTCCGTAGTTACGACGAGATGACCAACCTCTCCAAGGATCTGCGAAACCTGCTGGCGGAAAAGTTCCCCATTTGTGTACCGGAAGTGGTACGCAAGCAGGAGTCCAAGAAGGACGGCACCATCAAGTATCTCTGGAAACTCGCTGACGGCAACTGCGTGGAAACCGTGCTGATGCGCTACAACTACGGCAATACCGTCTGCATTTCCACGGAAGTGGGATGCCGCATGGGCTGCGCCTTCTGTGCTTCCACCATCGGTGGTCTGGTGCGGCGGCTGGAACCCTATGAAATGCTGGACGAGGTGCTGTTTACCCAGATCGATTCCGGTCTGCCCATTTCCCGCATTGTGCTCATGGGCATCGGTGAGCCGCTGGACAATTTTGACAACGTGCTGCGTTTTCTGGAGCTGGTGAACAGCGAAGAGGGAATGAATATTTCCATGCGGCATATCAGCCTGTCTACTTGCGGTCTGGTGCCGAAGATCGATGAGCTGGCAAAGAGAAAATTGCAGATATCTCTGGCGATTTCGCTCCATGGTCCCAACAATGAGATCCGGAGCAAGATCATGCCGGTTAATAAGGCATATCCCATTGAGGAACTGCTGGATGCCTGCCGCCGCTATTTCGACGCGACGGGACGGCGCATCCATTTCGAATATGCCATGATCGACGGGGTCAACGACTCCACCGACCATGCGAAGGAACTGCTGCGGCGGCTGAAGGGCCTGCCCGCCCACTTCAATTTGATCCCTCTGAACCATGTGGAGGAGAGTCCCTTGAAGCCCAGTTCCCGTGCGGCAGTGGCCACATTCCAGAAAACACTGGAAGACGGCGGTGTCACTGCCACTGTCAGAAGAACCCTGGGCGGCGACATTGATGCCTCCTGCGGTCAGCTGAGAAGAAAGTATACCAAAGGTAATTAAGAACGCAAAACACCGAAGGGAGTGAGGGCTTTGCAAAGCTGGGGTTTGACGGACCAGGGTTGTGTCCGCAAGCAGAATCAGGATGCATACCATATTGAACAACTGGATCGGAGCAGCTTACTCTGTGTCGTCTGCGACGGCATGGGCGGTGCCAAATCCGGCAATATTGCCAGCACTCTGGCGGTGGATGTATTTGTGGAAGAGGTGCGCCGCACCTGGACACCGGGCATCAACCAGAACAAGCTGGAACAAATGCTTCGCGGTGCGGTGAAGCTTGCGAATTTCACGGTTTTTGATCAGTCCCAGCAGTTCGAGGAATTCGATGGCATGGGCACGACGCTGGTTGCGGTTTTGATCCACGGCCGCCGTGTGACCGTGGTCAATGTTGGTGACAGCCGCGCCTATAAGGTGGACAAGGACGGCATCCGCCAGATCACCCGCGACCACTCTTTGGTGCAGATGATGGTGGACCGGGGAGAATTGTCTCCGGAAATGGCAAGGACATACCCGGGTAAGAACTTCATTACCCGCGCCATCGGCACCGAGCCGCTGGTGGAATGTGATTTGTATCATCTGGATGTGGCAAAGGGCGATTATCTGCTGCTGTGTTCCGATGGTTTGTCCAATACGATGGATGAGCAGGAAATGCTCTTCGAGATCGTCCACGGTGTCAAGAAGCAGCACTGCTGCCAGCGCCTGCTGGACATCGCCAAGAACCGGGGCGCGCCGGATAACGTGACCAGCATTTTGATTATGATTTGATGTAAGCCCGTGAAAGGAGCTATTTTAGAATATGGATCAATATATTGGACGGTTTTTGGACAACCGGTATGAGATATTGGAACTCATCGGTACCGGTGGCATGGCCGTTGTATATAAAGCTCGCTGTCACCGGCTAAACCGACTGGTAGCGGTCAAAATCTTAAAAGATGATTTTTCAAGGGAAGAGGAATTCCGCCGTCGCTTCCATGCGGAAGGCGAAGCGGTTGCCAGCCTCAGCCATCCCAATATTGTGCAGGTGTATGACGTTTCCTCCTCTGACAATGCAAACTTCATTGTCATGGAGCTGATCGACGGCATTACCCTGAAGCAGTACATGGAAAAGAAGGGGACACTCAACTGGAAAGAGACCCTGCACTTTGCTATGCAGATTGCCAAGGCACTGGAGCATGCCCATAGCCGCAGCATCGTCCATCGGGATATCAAGCCCCACAATGTGATGGTGCTGAAAAACGGTTCTGTCAAGGTAACGGACTTCGGTATCGCCCGCGTCATGAGCAAGAGCAACACCCTGACCAAGGAAGCGCTGGGCAGTGTTCACTACATTTCCCCAGAGCAGGCCAAGGGCGGCTGGGTGGATAACCGCAGCGACCTGTACAGCCTGAGCGTGGTCATGTATGAAATGATGACCGGCCGTCCTCCCTATGACGGCGAATCCCCGGTGGCGGTGGCCATCAAGCACATCAACGGCGGTGCGCCGAAGCCTTCTTCCCTGAATCCCAATATCCCCGGTGGTCTGGAACAGATCATTATGAAGGGTATGGAGCTGGATGTGAAGGACCGGTATGCGTCCGCAACGGAAATGCTGCAGGATATGGACCAGTTCCGCATGAATCCGGCAATGGCCTTTGCTTATGGCGGTCAACAGACCGTTTCTCAGGATGCAACCATCGTGCTGAAGCCCGGTGAAGTGGCGGAAGCGGTCCGCCAGAGCCGCAGCACAGCAGAAAAGGTGGCGGGCCAGACGGCAGGTGCCGCAAAACCCCGTCCCCAGCAGGGAACCCGTACCTCCCAGCAGACGGGACCCCGTCCTGCGGTACAGGGTCAGACCCAGCAATCCAGAACCCGCACCTCCAGCCAGACCGGCAGAAATACCGGTACAGCAGAAGCTGCCCGCCGTGCAGCAGAGGGCGGTTCACTGCCCCGCCGTAAGACCCGCGAAGAGATTCGCCGGGAAGTGCGGGAGGAAGAACGAAACCGCGCCGCAACCATTGCGGTGGTTGCCTGCAGCGCCGTGGCGATCATTGCGATTCTGATTTTCCTGGTGGTGCTGGTCAATGGCGGTCTGGTAGGCCGCGGCGAGAGCCTGGTTTTTGTGCCGAATATGGAAGGCAAGTATTTTGAGCAGACCGGTAGCGTGACGGGTCTGGTCTTTGAAATCGATCAATACGTCAACAGTGACGAATACGAAAAGGGCAAGATCATTTCCCATACACCGGAATACGGTGCCCAGGTCCAGCAGGGAACGGTTATCAAAGTAACCGTCAGCCTTGGACCGGAGCCGGAAGTGAAGACCATGAGCTATATGGTCGGTTATCAGGAAGTGGACGCCCGGGCGGTTCTGACCGGCATGGGCATGGTGCCTGTGGCCATGGAAGAATTCAATGATGACATTGAAAAGGGCAAGGTGGCGCGGACAGATCCGGAAGCCGGTACAGTCCTGACCGAAGGCCAGACCGTTTACATCTATATCAGCAAGGGCCCGATCATCGAGACCGCGGAAATGCCCAAGCTGGTGGGCCTTGACTATGCAACAGCCAAGAAAACGCTGGAAGATCTGGGCTTTGAAAGCTCCAACATCAGCTTCGAGCGCAAGGACAGCAAAGCCGATAAGGATGAAGTGATCGAACAGCCCTATGAACAGGGTGAGAAGGTTGACATTACCAGTAAAATCGTGCTGGTGATTTCCAAGGGCAACAAGAGCGAACAGTCCAAGGATGAACGGCCGGATGATGACGTGGAGCAGGATTATTACCCGTCTTACACACCGGAAGAAACGCCTGTCCAGCCGCCTGTTTCCGATACGGTGGTCAACAAGAATAAGACGAAGTCTGTGAATTTCAGTCTGCCCACGGACCGGACGGAGCAATATCTGCTGGGTATTTACAACAACGGCAAGCAGGTCATCGAAGATACGATCATTTCGCCGGACAGAACCGAAATTGACGTGGTGCTGACCGGTTCCGGTATTCAGAGCTATGATCTTTACATCAACAATCAGTTCTATAAAACGGTAAAGGTGGATTTCGACGCCAATGACTAAACAATGCGAAGGCCGCATCATTCGATCCCTCAGCGGGTTCTACGAAGTGCAGACGAAAGATGGCACGGTAACCTGCCGCGCCAGAGGCAATCTGCGCCGCGGTACTGCAATCCCTTTGACCGGTGATCTGGTTACCATCTCGGTAGAGCATGGAAAAGGCATGGTGGAAAAGATCCATCCGCGCCGCAACAGCTTTGTCCGTCCCGCGGTTGCCAATATCGATGCACTGGTGGTTTTTGCAGCCAATGCAAATCCAATCACGGAACCGTTCCTGATTGATCGGGTGTCTGCCATCGCAGGTGATCAGGAGGTTCCGGTGATCCTTTGCGTCAATAAATGTGATCTGGATCCGGCATTGGATCTGATCCGGATTTACACCCACGCGGGATTTCAAGTGATTGCTGCCAGCGCCGAAACGGGTGATGGCATCGAGCAGCTTCGGGAATTGATCAAGGGCAAGCTTGTTGCGTTTACCGGAAACTCCGGCGTGGGCAAGAGCAGCATTCTGAACCGCCTTTGCCCGCAGCTGAATCTGCCCACCGGCGAAGTTTCTGAAAAACTGGGCCGCGGCCGTCATACCACCCGCCATGTGGAGCTGTTTGATCTGGGGGATGGAACACTGGTGGCGGATACCCCCGGTTTCTCCTCGTTCGATACGGATCAGATGGAAGTGATGCTGAGAGAAAATCTGCAGTACGCATTTCCGGACTTTGGCCCTTACATCGGCTCCTGCCAGTTCCACGACTGCTCCCACCGGAAGGAGCCGGGCTGCGCCGTGACTGCTGCGCTGCAATCAGGGGAGATCGAACCCACCCGCTATGACAGCTATCTGCGGCTCTACGAAAAAGCCAGCCAGATCAAATTGTGGGAACTGAAGTAACAATATATAATGTATATGCCGCTTCGGAAGTGTCCGGGGCGGCATTTTCTTGCGAAACAGCTAAAAATACACCGCTGGAGAACAGCTGTGCATAAATTAAAAACAAAAACTAATCTCCATATTCAACGAAAAATTCATCTAAACTTTGTTATTTTTTCTAAATTTGTGCTTGACAAATCGTCAAAGGGGTGGTATATTACTCTAGCGCGTGTAGGGGGAATCTGCGGATTTTTCAAAGGCGCGCACTGCGATGATGCAGGAGATTGCTCGGAAACGAGGTAACTTCTGCGGAGTATGTCCGGTCATCGGGCGGCTGAACTGTCCTTGGACGCGCTTGCGTATATCGCTGCGCCAGTAGGGGAAAGGGTCGGCCTCGGTCGGCCATTTTTCATGGCTTGGAATGATACGCACGGCGGCGCGGACACAACAGTTCGACCGTACCCAGACACCATGCAAACTGAGTACGAAAATTTAGGAGGAAAACCCAAAATGGCAAATCAGGAAATGATTCGCATCCGGCTGAAGGCTTACGATCACCAGCTGATCGACTCCAGCGCAGCAAAAATCGTGGAGACCGCAAAGCGCAACGGCGCTCAGGTTTCCGGCCCCATCCCGCTGCCCACCAAGAAGGAAGTTGTTACCATCCTTCGCGCTGTCCACAAGTACAAGGACTCCCGTGAGCAGTTCGAGCGCAGAACCCACAAG
>JBGVFB010000032.1:0-28816 GCA_045120675.1 Faecousia sp.
TGTCTGGATTGCTTGCATATTTCTCCTTGGTGCGTTCGTTGTGAGCTTCAATGCCGCTGATCTCCGGCCCCTTGTACTTGGCAAAGCGTAAAATTGCATACTGCGGTGCTGCCATCAACGATCACCCCTCTTTCTCCATACGATTTCAAAGCCCAGCACATCGGCAAGCTGTACCGCTTCGGTATAGCGGAGCGATTCACGCTGGAGCTTGTTGGACAGGTTGGAAACGCTGTCGCTCCATCCGTACTCGTCTGCCAGAAGGTCAACGACCTCCTGCATGGTCATGCCTTGCCGTACAATGTACGACTTGATTTCATTTCTCAGATTCGATTTCATACTGTTTTTACCTCCATAAATTCGTGATAGTGGTTTTCTGTACGGTGAACTGCCGTCACCGACAGGTGTTGATTTTGAAAATGGTGTTTTCCTCTCAGATTTCGCACTGCGTAGTCCTGTTCATAACAACACCCTATCGTGTTTACCGTTTTGTGGGAGAGTAGACCGAACAGGAAGAAAGACCACAGTTCCGTGAATGTGCTTTACCGTTCCGTAAATCACCGAATGATGATTTTGATACTTTCTGCGGTGTAAATCTTCACGGATTGCACAAGGCTTGATTTGGAGCATGGAAAAACAGCCTTGATAACGGTGCGGATGTGGTGAGTGGACAAAATGTCCACTTAGCAAATTTCCGTAATTTCACGGCTGAACTTGAAAACATCCATCCTATCCATCCATCTATCCGAGAAACAGCCTTTTGGGGATGGATGGGATAGATGGATGGATAAATTTGAGTTCAGTTACAAAATCCCGGCGAGATCAACGCTTCAATGCCCCAAAAGCCGTTGACCTGCTTGCCGAGGGAATTTGTGATGTGGTTGTCATGTTCCAGACCGAACTCGTCTGCGTGCTTCTTTAGGGTCATGCTGACCGTTCGTGCCGCCAACGGCTTGTAGGTGTTATCGTTGCACCAGATACAATAGATGGCGTACAGATCGGCAGAGGTAATGGTGCTGTCGGCTTTCAGCCGGATATATCCCTCCGAGCGCAGGAACAGCAGCACATTGTCCGCATCACGCCTTGCCTGTTCACGGTTGTCCTTGGTACGGGTGCTTTCAGAAAAACGGTAGTTATTCGCTATCAGCCTACGCAGACCGTCCAGACACCACAGGAAAATGCCCTCGACCTCTGAAACGAGCTTGTCCGCAAGAAACGGGTCATCCTCTCGGTCAAGGGGTTTCTTCTTGACCGAAAGAATAAGCTGTCTGCGGTAAAATCCGTCCGAATGGTCATAAAGAGATTCCAGATCGCCGTTGGAGAAGGCAAGGAAACGGACGTACATTTCCCCTTGGTAGCTCTGTTCGCCCTTGCGCTCCAAGTCCATCGGCATTTCCGCTGTGATAAGGGATTTCAGATAATGGGTGGATTTGAGTGCTTCCATCTTCATATCATCGTCCACCATCACAAGCTCATGCTCCAGATCGGCTCTTGCAAAGGGACTGCGCTCTACCTTGGCAATGCTGCCGTTTTTGAGATTAGCACCGAGCATAGCCTGCATCACAACACCGATGCGGCTTTTTCCCTCGCCGCCGTTGCCTTTCAGAAGCATCATGGTCTGTCCTCTTGTAGTGGGGATAAGGCAGTAGCCGAGATATTCCTGCAAGGTCAGAATGTCCTCGTCCTCCAACAGTTCCGATAAAAAATGCAGCCATGTTACAGGTTGCAGAGCATCGGGATTATACTTGACGGGCAGACGGTTACGGCAGAACTCCTTGTGTTCGGTGAACTCTCCTTTTACGAACAGAGTGCCGTTTGCAACGTGCAGTCTGTCCTCATGGACGGGTAGGTTGTCCTTGTAGGCTTCCATGCGGAGCATTTCAAGCAGATTGGAGCATTTCTTCGCCAGCCCCGATTTCAGATAGGGACGGAGCATTTCATAAATCTGCTTCTTGATGCCGTTTTCATCGTGGATGCGTCCCTCCTTGGAAAAGAACTTACCGCCCACACAGACCATAGGGTGACGGCAGATAAAATCACAGCAAAAGCCGACTTCATCCAAAAACTGTCCGTTGTACCACCCCGGCTGTTCTTCCATGCAATCATCTTTCTTCTTACTCATAAGACCTCTCCTTTCTGTGCTTTTTCAGATACGCTTGCAGCTTTTTCAGTTTGCCGTCGGTCATCATCATGTCGATAATCTCGGTACGCTCGTAGGAATCGCCCATAATCAGCAGATCCACCAGATACTCCACATAGGACAGATCATGACAGGCTTGCACGAAACGGTCATGCGGTGTGTCCTCCGGTGTCCTCGGTGCGTACAGCACCATCCACTCCTGCAGGAGCCTGTAATACTCCATGAGCGCAGAAAAGCACAGCTTCTCATTATCTCTGAGTCGCTGTGCTTCGCTTTTCCTATTCTGTTTTTCCTGCATTGTCTTGGTAGGCGGCTTGTCCTGCGTGATGCCGAAGTCGTATGCCAGCTTTTGTGCTGCTTCATACAATTTCAGACCGTGGAGCTTTGCTGTGAAGTCGATTACGTCCCCATGCTCGCCGCAAGCGTAGCAATAGTAGTGGTCATCGTCCACAAACAGGCTCGGATGACGGTCATTGTGGAACGGGCAGAGTGCTTTTCCGTGACGGTTGACCTCCACGCCGTACCTTGCCGCTGCTTCTCTTGTGTTGATGCTTGCCTTTACTGTTCCAAATACATTCATTCAGTTCCTCCATAATTCTTGTTGATAAGGACGATTTTTCATCCTCTCGTGTATATTATGAGGAAAATCGTAAAAAGGGTGCGGATGGCATGACAAGCTCATTTCAAAAAACATGACAACAGATTTTGAGGTGAAATGACAACAAAAATAATTTCGGTAGCCGCTACCAAAAATATCTGCTATGTTCTTTATTTCGTCACATTTGTATGGTATAATGTTCTAAAACAGAAAACATGACAAGGAGGGCAAGACGAATGGAACAGGAAAAGCGTGGACGTGGCAGACCGAAGATTGATACTAGAATTACAGAAGTTGGCGCACCAAGCCGCAGACAGGCTATCAACGCCATGTATATGTTTGAGGGCGTACATCTATTATCGGTAGCGGCTACCGATATTCCCGATAGTGACCTGCTCTGGCTTCCAGACGATGCAACGCAGACGGTAAAAAGCAAAAACGGCATCCTGGAACAGCTTGGGCGATTGTTGGTACAAGACCATTACAGCGAGGATGACTGCGTATATATTGCCAACCTTGCTATTGCTGCCTTGAAGAATGGTAAGACCTCCAGAGAGATAGAAAAGGCAATTCGCAATGTGCGTACCGCAAACAAGAAGTCTGCCGCTGACCCTGACAACGACTGGCTGCATAAACAGGCAAAGGAAGCTGCGAATGTGCTTTACTGGATGGGAGGTGCGTTCCATGAGCATCCTTAATCAAAATCTGCTGACTCTGGATTTCTGGAAAGATGAAGTCACCTATGCAGGACACACCCTGCCCACGGGCAGTATCGGTTGCGCCGCTATGAATATTTCCGATGAACAGATTGGGCAGCTCATACAGCTTGCCGTTCCTCTGGCAGCGGTTGTGGAACTGATAAAGGACGGAACGCCTACAGCAGAGCATTTCACGGTTGCCAAGGAGAGCGTTTTACAGATCACGCAGATGATGCGTACCACCTATCCCTTTTCGCTGTTCGACTTTCCCACCGATGGGCACGACATTCAGCATATCTTCTCACAGGAATATACGGACAATGCCATCGCCTACATAAAGGCAGCACAGGAAATCGGTATAGCTGCCGCCTTTGATGAACAGTACAAAAAGGGCGTGGGCATCGTAAAGCTGATAAGCGAGCTGGCGCAGCTCGGCGGCACTCTGATGATTTTCAAGCAAGGTATGATTGAATTTGCCCATAAGCTCCATGACAGTAAGCGAACGCCGGAGGGATATGCGGAAACCTTTGCAAAGCATTTTCCCAAAGACGAAGCGTTATCTCCCGATAATTCTGCGTGGATGCAGTTGACCAACGCTACAATGCAGTATGTGTCCGCTGTCATGCCGGGTAAAGAAATTCCTCAGCTTGTAAAGCGTATGCACTACGTTTCTTTCGTGGGTATGTTCCGTTCCGATTTGTTTGAGGGATTGTGTGTCGGTCATGCGCCGAGGAAATGCCCTATCTGCGGCAAGTGGTTTCTGACCACCGATGCAAGGCAGACCAAATATTGCGGAGGGCTTGCGCCGGGGGATAAACTCGGACGTACTTGCAGACAGATTGGCAATCTCAAAGGCAGAGAGCAGCGAGAGCTTGCGGACGATCATCCGATCAGAGCTATCTACAATCGCCGCATGAACACGATCACGCAGTATCTCCACCGTGGCACTCTGGACGAGCAGACCGGCGATGTGATGAAAGCTCTTGCAAAAGATAAATTGGAACGTGCGATTTTGGACGTTGATTATGCTAACGGCAGTTATGAAAAGGAAATGGAACAGGCAGCTTTATTGGAAGAAGCAAAGAAGAAACTTTGAATTTGGAGGAAAAATAATGACAGAAGCGCAGAAGCATATGAACCGAAAAATATACATTGCAAATCAAGAGTTATCTTTAGTGGAATACTGCCCCTATATAGATGACAAATCTCATTACGAGTGTTGGCAAGATCCCACTACACAGGATGGATACAACTATAAAATGTGTGATTCCCTGGAAGAATTTTGCGAGAGACCAACTCGATCTCGCTTGTTGGCGGTAATTCTCCGCAAAGAGGATAACCAACCATTAGGAATTGTGAGTCTGTCACCAGAAGGGGCTCCCCCGGACCTTGCAATTATGTTATACAAACCTTATCGGGGACAAGGGTACGGAACAAATGCTTTTTCCCTTGCGGCTAAGTATTGCTTTGAAGCGTTTGGGTTTGACAGCCTATATGCAGGATGCTACGAAACGAATGAGATTAGTCGTAAGATGTTGGAGGCTTGTGGTTTTATTCCTAACCCTGACGGTGATTCTCACGAAACTCACTACATTACTGGCAAACCAATTATTCAGCATGATTATGTCCTTTATAAGCAAACTTGATTATTGTTTGCTGTATTATTCATTTGAAAGAGAACTAAAATTATAGAGATGAAGGGAGGTGCGCCTAATGTCCGAAGAACGTTTCTGGAATTCCGATGAATATGCCAGTACAGCGAAATTCGCTGTGACGGACGGAGCTATGACCATGCGACAGGCTGGGCGCATCTTCCGTCTTGACCCTGCGCCGCTAAAGGTGGAGGACATCAATGACTACATCGTTTCCGCTGTCCGTGAAAATGATCTGAATTATTTTACATACTTTCTCCACCACTACGAGCCAAGGTTGAACAAGCGAGTGTACCGCTTTCTGCTGACCGAGGGCATTGACCGATATGACCCTCTGCGTTTTCTGGATTACAAGCTCAGTTGCGTTCTTGCCATGTTGGAGTGCTTACCGAATTACGCTCCCGACAAGGGCGCAGACTTTCTGACCTATGCCCATCACTTCATCGGCAACACACTTCTGGATTGCCGCCGACAGGAAGAAGCAGGCTCATTCAAATCTCTGGACGAGTACAAAGCCGCCCGTGGCATTGCATGGCTTTACAACAATTCCGGCAAGAGTGCAAAGGAAGTCATTGCCGAATATGCTGCCGAGCAGAACTGCACCGTAGAAACTGCCGCTGAGTATCTGACCCTTGCAAGGCAGAACCGCAGCCGTGTTTCGTTCTATTCGACCATACAGGACGAGGACAGTGAGGAAACGGGCGAAGATGTGACCCGTGACGATAGTTGGAACTATACTGATATTCTCTGGAACGGTGTTCGTGCCGATGCGGTACAGGCCGCCTTTGACAAACTCAGCCGAAAGGAAAAGTTCTTCCTTGAAAAGAGAAACGCTATCTGCATGAACTGCGGACGAGTGATGCCGTGGGACGAGCGTTATTCGTTTGAACAGCTTGCCACCGCTTACGAGTACAGCACCACCAGCGGCGCAGAGCGAGCATATAAAAAGATCGTGGACAAGCTGACCGGACTTCTTGTGGATGCCGGTGTTCTCGGTGTGGTGGAATTGAAGCTGACCGACAAAAACAAAAAAATCGCCGCCGCTGCATACGAGTACAAAGCAGTACATCGGTATGTAAGCGACGACGATGAATGGGGAGAAATCCGTTTTGACTTTTCTGCGGGAACTGCGCAGATCGTAAAACCGGCGGACGGCGATATGAGCAAAACGAATGTGTTTGCCAAAATCGCAATCCGTCAAATTCTGAAACTCTCCATGAGTGAGCTTCCGAAGAAATTAACGATTCCCTTTGAATTGGAAATGGAGAGAATACGATACGGGAACTGATCGCTGCGGCGGGTTTTTATATACCTCTTGCGCCCCCGTTGTCACAGCAAATCTTTCCGCTTCGCTGCAAAATTTTCTATGTCAACTACACCCGAACAGGCGGATTTTGCTCATGGCAAATTCCTTGTCTTTTGTAGCCTACAGCCCACAAAATCCGCCTGTTCTGCTGACGCCGAAAAGTGTCTGTCTGCCGTGGGACAGCCCCTTTCCAGCGTCAGCGGTCGCAAAAGGTATAACACACTAGACTTTCCAAAGGAAAATCGTGTGCCAACAGGGATGCTTCTCGCCCCTATTGGAAACCCAGAGCCAAGGGATTTCACCCCTCTGGACACCCGCATATTTTCCTCGAAAATGGTACCCAAACTGTAAAAATGCAGTTTGACACCTTTCCTCAGAAAATACAAAACCGCTGTAATCTCCATCCTTGCGAGGATGAAAACTACAGCGGTTTTCATTTTACCGCACGCAACATATTTATCTGTGCGGCACAGGGAATTACGCCAACGAATACACGGCGGTCAGTTTCTCACGGATGCAGTCTCTCAGATTGTGCGTGATGATAATAACTCCCATGTTCTGCGTGGACAGCAAATTGTTTTCAATGTCAACTGCGTTTGCTTCGTCCAATGCGGAAGTACCCTCGTCAAGAATGATGTATTGTACTTTCCGAATTAAAGCACGAGCCAAAGCGATGCGCTGGCGCTGACCCCCGGATAGATTTTTACCGTTCTCCATGATGACCCTATCCAGTCCCTCCGGCAAGGAACGGACATAATCTTCCAGACAGCATTTGCGAATAACCGTCATAACTTCCTCGTCTGTATAAGGCATACCCAGCGTGATATTGAAGCGGAGCGTGTCCTGGAACAGATACACTTGCTGATCCACATAAGCAACACGGTTATACAAATCTTCTGTATTTATTTCCTTTTGCTCCTGCTCGCCATACCAAACATTGCCCGTATAGCCGGGGAGCAATCCCAAGATAATTTTGGTCAGCGTTGTTTTGCCGCTGCCGCTTTCACCCATAATGGCATATTTGCCACCGGAGCAGAATGTGTAATTCTTGTTTTTAAGCACAGGGCGATCACCATACTGGAACGAAACATTTTCAAGTTTGATTTCGGAAATCGCAGAAATAGCATCTTTGCCGTTGGTGGTATCCACACTATTATTATCGAACTTTTCCCACAAAGGTTTGGATGCCTTCACGGTCATAAAGCATTGTACCAAATCTCCTGCTCCGTTGAAGAAGCTACCTGCAAGATTGCCGACGGACAGAGCCGCACCCGCAGGTGTCGCACCAATCACAGCAGCCAGTAGCGTAACGAGAAGAAGAATGACTTGCCCGACCATGCTTACCGTTGAAATCAAAATTTGAACGGTCACGTTTGTTTTATTGAATTGATAGCAGACTTTTTCGGCTTTTTCTGATGCCGTTACAATGCGCTCACAAATTCGGTTACGGAGATTTGTCAAGAAGAAGATCGAACCGCCCATAACCACATCCTTGTAACTTTCGGTGCTGACCTCTAATGCTTCAGATCGTTCAGCGTTTGCTTTTTGGAGTCGCTTGTTGGTTAATTGCGGAAGAACAGAAATAATCACCAACAGGACGATGGCGGCAAGACCGATATAGGGACTGAGCAGACAAAGCGCACCCAACGAGAAAATTGCCGTCGCAAGATTTTCAATTCCAGAGAACAACGAGGAAAAGGACTGGCTGTAAATTTCATTCACATCGTTGGTAAGCCAGGAAACATAGTGTCCGCTGTCCTTATCCACGAAATCAGAATAAGGTAATGAGCCGATTTTATTACCGACCATGCAACGCAGCGCATTCTTGAGCTTTTGCTGAATTTTCGATTTTGCCAGCAAAGAAATATAATACATGAGCATGGCGAACAACCAAATCAGCACAACGATTGCGAATGTGAAAAGCAAGGCTTTTACCTTATCTCCCTCATACTCATAAGCGGTGTAAAGAAAAGATAGCGAGTAGCCGGCAAACACCATTGCAAAAGACATCAGAATACTTAGCAGAGAAACCCCGACAATGCTTCCAAGATTTCTTTTGATAAGAGCTTTATATTGCTTCATTTGTGGATACCTCCTTTTTCACTTCAAGCCACAGTTTACAGAGCTGGGGCACACCATCATCTTCAATCTGTATCCTGCGGGTAAGGCAGTCCATTGCCGTTTTGCCGTAGTAATCGTAGTTCGGCTGGTTTTCGAGATGCAGCGTGGTAAAGAACTTCATATCGGTGACTTCTCCAGGTGCGGCGAGGTCATATCGCACAGCCTTAGTTACTGCCTCTTTGAGATAGCTCCGAGCCTTGTCAAATTCGCCTTTGAAGCAATAGCACTCTGCAATCGTTTCAAGGATAACGCAGTCATATTTATCGAACCAAGTCAGCTCCGATTGCGGCTGAATACCCCTAAGAACTGTCCGCAGCCATAGGAAACAGTCAATAGCGGCATCATAATTTTTGCGTTGGAAGAACACATTGGCATAGCCAACCATAATAGAATTGATGTCATCGGCAAACGCCGCAAATGCTTTTCCCAAGTATTTTTCAGCTTCGTCAGCATCGTGAAGGTAGTCACCAAGTACCATACCGATCATGGCGTTGTTGACACCGCAGACATTGTATTTTTTCAAAATCCGCAATGCGGCTTCGGTATTGTTCAGCATCAAATGTGCCTTTGCCATCTGCGTTCGGATAGAAACCTCGCTGATTGTATCATCTTGATTTTGAGCAATCAGCTCACACGCATGATTCAGTAGCTCAATGGCTCGGCTGTTTGCATCATGGTGTTCCGCATCCTCGCCCAATTCCAGATAAATCAGCGCACATTGATATACAATATCAAAATGATTCGGATAGCTTTTCAGCGCTTTCTCCGCTTCCATCGTCGCTTCCTCATATTCCTTTTCCTGCAATAGTGCTTTGATTCTGTCAAGAGAGGAAGCTGCATTGTTGTTCCTCCACTCATATCCAAGAAGAACATCCGTAGAGGTGTTAAATAGGTCTGCCATTTCAAGAATCAGATTGATCTCCGGCGTGGACTGATTTGACTCCCACTTATAGACAGCGCTGACACTTACGCCCATCGCTTCTGCAAGCTGCTCCTGTGTCATCTTCCTTTCCTTTCGGAATTTCTTGATATTTTCAGAAAGTTTTACTCTCATTATGTACCCTCCTTGCCTTTGGTGACTATATTATACCACGGAAGTATGTCTAAATGAACATACCAGCAGTAAATTTAGTTGAAATATTTTTTTACTGTTACTGCGAGTTTTCAAAAAACGCCTGTGCTGCAATATACACAGCACAGGCGAAATGTTAATCAAGCGGTTTGTATTCAGTCACGGCTTTCAAATAGGTTTCGGGGTCGCCGTTCAAAATAAGGTCTGCATACTCCAAAGGAGCGTTGTAGATCAGATAATCAAGCTCTGAACGTTCGTACATATTACGGGCAACCTCGTTCTCAACGGCGATAGTATCAATCGCAATCATGCTGCCATCGGTAAATTTCAGTTCCACACAGCAGTTATCGAAGTTATATTCGCAGGAAATCAGCTTTTTCATAGGGTTTACCTCCAAAATTATGTTGTTTGGAAGTAATGTAAGCGTGGGTTTTAGTATGGTATCTTTAAGTTTGGGATACCCCCGTTTCCCATTTGGAAACTGCTTTTCCGGTGACTCCAATCATTTCCGCCAGCCGCGTCTGGGTAATGCCCTTGGCTTCCCGAAGAGATTTGATGGTCGCGCCGGTGATATAGGTATTCATATGGCTCACATCCTGTTGCTTTTTCTTCATTATATATAAAGAAAAGAAGAAACACAACCTACGCATCGTTGACTCCGGCAGTTCGAGTCCTCCCCTCATGAAGCAAAAGAGAGAGGCTGATGCCCCTCTCTTTTGCTTGGTGCGGATAGTGGGACTCGATGAAATCTAAGGATGCGCTCCGTCAAGCCGTCGCGCGCAACAGTCCACCGGACTGTTGCATTTGATTGGTTCGAGTCCTCCCCCACATGAAGCAAAAGAGAGGGGCTGATGCCCCTCTCTTTTGCTTGGTGCGGATGACAGGACTCGAACCTGCACGCTCGCGCGTTGGAACCTAAATCCAATGAGTCTACCAATTCCACCACATCCGCTTATAAACTTGATTTACAGCTGTGCTTTTGCCCAGGTGGCGATGGCTTCATAGCTGTCCTTCGCCTGATGGCCGCGGACAGACAGGCCGGAACACATCTCGGCACCGGCGCAGCTGGCTGCAAGATCAGCTTCAGAATTAGCCAGACCACTGCCTTCGTTGGTGCAGAGGGGCGCGATGCGCTTACCGCTTAAATCGCAGTTTTCCAAAAAAGTGAACACGCACATAGGCGCCGTGCCACACCAGTTGGGGAAGCAGACAAAAATCGTATCATAGCCGGAAACATCTACGGTTCCCTTGATTTCCGGACGGGCATTTGCTGCCTTTTCTGCCACAGCTTCCTTGCAGCACTCCTTGTAAGCGGCTGCGTAGGGCTTCACGGTGTCGATTTCAAAGATATCCGCACCGGTTGCCTTTGCAATATGCTCCGCTGCATAGGCAGTATTGCCCTTTTCCAGCACCTGAATACCGCCGGGCATGAAATTTTCGCCCTTGCGGGAATAATACACGACCAAAGATTTTGCCATAAATGCTTCTCCTTTCAAGCCGGATGTCCAGATTTTAACACGGTTACTTTCAAATGTCAACGAAACAGCTTAAATCAAGCCGTAATGACGCAGGGCATTGAACACACCGTCCCCAAGGACAGGGTCCGTCACATAGTCCGCAGCCGCCTTCACCGACTCCACACCGTCGCCTAAGCAGATGGTGGTGCCGGCCATGGCGAACATGGGCAGGTCATTTTCGCTGTCGCCGATGGCAAAGATTTCTTCCCTCGGCACATGCAGCTTGCTCAGGAAACGCTCCATGCCCTCAGCCTTGGAGTGGCCCTTCTTGACATATTCCACCAGCGTATTGCCGCGGATGATGGAATCAAAGGAAGAGGAAATACCCTGCAGGAACTCGTCACGCAGGCAGCCGGGGGTATCGTAGGACACAAATTTGATGAACTGCAGGTCTTCCGTCTCCTGAATCGGCGCTACCCGCAGGCCCTGCGCGGCCAGACGCTCTGCTTCCCGCAGACCCAGTGCGTGATAAGGCATATCCGCGTCAAAGAGCAGGGAATCGTGGCCTTCGGTCTGGATGGCCATGCGGCAGCGGTGGGCAAGGTCCAGAATGTAGTGACACTCTTCCAGCGTGGGATAATCCTTATAAATCATCTCGCCATCGAGAATCAATTCCATGCCGCAGGAGCAGATCCAGCCGGAAAAATCCAGCTTCTGCACTCTGGGGTCCACATGGCCGATGGGACGGCCTGTATTAACGATGGGCAGGTGTCCGTTCTTTTTCAGCAGGCGGATGGCCTCCGCCGCAGATTCGGGAATAATCTGAGTTTCATAATCCACAACGGTACCGTCAATATCAAAGAAAACGACCATATTTTCCTCCAGATTTTTTCTTCATCTTATCATGGGTTCCCCCGGTTGTCAATGAATGTCCGTTTCCGGTTGCTCCCGCAAAAGTGGATATCGGCAGCTTTTCAGCGGTGGTTCACAAATTATTTACGGAAAAGGCATAATTTGCACTTGCTTTTTTTTGCCAATTGGGGTATGATTACTTAGCACTCTGAAAGTCGGAGTGCTAAACCATATAGATAAAGGCAGGGTATCCTGCGGTCTAAATACATTTACGTATGGAGGAACAGATTATGAAGCTCAAGCCTATGGCAGACAACATTCTGCTGAAACAGCACGAGGCTGCCGAAACTACCGTCTCCGGCATCATCCTCGCCACCACCAACAAGGAAAAGCCCTCTATTTATGAGGTCGTTTCCGTTGGCCCCGGCACCAAGGACGTTACCATGACCGTCGCTGTCGGCGACAAGGTCGTTGTCAGCAAGTTTGTTGGCACCGACATCACCCTGGACAAGGTCGATTACAAGTTCGTCAAGCAGGACGAGGTTCTCGCCATTGTCACTGACTGATTGGAGGATTTCACATTATGGCAAAAATGATCGTTTACGGCGAAGAAGCCCGCAAGAAGCTGCAGGCCGGTATTGACCAGCTGGCCAACACCGTTAAGGTTACTCTGGGTCCCAAGGGCCGCAACGTGGTTCTGGGCAAGAAGTACGGCGCTCCCCTGATCACCAACGACGGTGTCACCATCGCCAAGGAAGTGGAGCTGGAAGACGCATTCGAGAACATGGGCGCACAGCTGATCCGCGAAGTCGCCACCAAGACCAACGATGTGGCCGGTGACGGCACCACCACCGCGACTGTTCTGGCTCAGGCCATCACCCGCGAGGGTCTGAAGAACCTGAGTGCCGGCGCTAACCCCATGGTCATGCGCAAAGGCATTGAAAAGGCTGTGGACGCAGCCGTTGCTGCCATCAAGTCCCACTCCGTTCCCGTGGAAGATTCCGCTGCTATCGCAAGAGTTGGCGCTGTTTCCTCCGGTGACGAGTCCATCGGCGCACTGATCGCTGAGGCTATGGAAAAGGTCGGCACCGAGGGTGTCATCACCATCGAAGAGTCCAAGACCGCAGAGACCGGTCTGGAAGTGGTCGAAGGTATGCAGTTCGACCGCGGCTACATCTCCCCCTACATGGTCACCGATACCGACAAGATGGAAGCTGTTCTGGACGACGCTTACATCCTGATCACCGACAAGAAGATCGCTTCCATTCAGGAAATTCTGCCCATTCTGGAGCCCATCGTCAAGGCTGGCCGCAAGATGATGATCATCGCTGAGGACGTCGAGGGTGATGCTCTGGCAACTCTGCTGCTGAACCGCCTGCAGGGCCGTTTCAACATCGTCTGCGTCAAGGCTCCCGGCTTCGGCGACCGCCGCAAGGAAATGCTGCAGGACAACGCTGTCCTGACCGGCGGTACCGTCATCTCCAGCCAGCTGAATATGGAACTGGCTGACACCCAGCTGACCGATCTGGGCCACTGCCGTCAGATCGTGGTCAACAAGGATACCACCACCATCGTCGACGGTGACGGCGCTCCCCAGCAGATCGCTGCCCGCGCCCATATGATCCGTTCTGCCATCGCAACCACCACTTCTGACTACGAACGCGAAAAGCTGCAGGAGCGTCTTGCAAAGCTTTCCGGCGGTGTTGCCGTCATCAAGGTCGGCGCACAGACCGAGGTTGCCATGAAGGAGCAGAAGCTGAGAGTCGAGGATGCTCTGAATGCAGCCCGCGCAGCTGTGGAAGAAGGCATCGTGGCCGGCGGCGGTACCGCTCAGGTCAATGCTGTTGCTGCTGTTGAAGAGCTGATTGCTACCCTGCACGGCGACGAGAAGACCGGCGCCCGCATCATCGCTTCCGCACTGCAGGCTCCCATCCGCCAGATCGCTGAGAATGCAGGTGTGGACGGCTCCGTTGTTTACGAGAAGATCCGCAACTGCGGCAAGGTCGGCTACGGCTACAATGCCTACACCGAGGAGTACTGCGACATGATCTCCTCCGGTATCGTTGACCCCACCAAGGTTACCCGTTCCAGCCTGGAGAACGCAGCTTCCATTGCTGCCTGCGTCCTGACCACCGAGTCTCTGGTTGTCGACAAGCCCGATCCCGCTGCTGACGCTGCTATGGCAGCAGCCGCACAGGGCGGCGGCATGTACTAAGCCGTCAATTTCAAAGCCAAACCCCTCCGGTTCAAACCGGAGGGGTTTTTATGCGTTGAGTGTTCAAATTTCAGTTTGTCGTGCAGTTATTAAAAGACTGTCATTCCGAGCCAGTGCGCACACTGGCGTGGGAATCCCCATCAAATCAGCGGAGTCTGCCCTGAGAACGGCGGGGATTGCCACGTCGCGCTCCGCGCTCCTCGCAATGACACGTTTTCTTTTACTGCATTCAACCATCCGATAAACATCCATTTATCTCTTTGCAAAAAATGTTTCGATTTCCTGACGGGATGCGTCCACGCGGCCCTGCTGGAAATTGGGCTTTCCGCCGCCGCGGCCGGAAAGAGCCGCCGTCATGGCCTTGCCCAAGGGGCGCAGATCGCCGGTACGGGCAACCATGGCAAAGCTGTAGCCGGACGCATCCTCTCCGGAGAAGACTGCCGCCATGCCGCCGCAATGATCCGCAATCAGATCCGCCAGCTGCCGCACCTCGGCAGAATCCAGTCCGGTTTCGAAATGTACCACGTCTTCACAGTTTACATAATTCTTTGCAATGCCTTCAAAAATGCGCTTCTGCAGACCTGCGGCGCGGTATTTTTCCGCCGCAAGGGCTTCATTCATCTTCCGTGCAGCATCGCCGGTTTCCGGCCACTTGGCGGAAAAGGCCTGTGAAACCAGCTTATTCTGCTCAAATGCCCGGTTCAGGAGCATCATAGCCCGCTTGCCGCAACTCATTTCAATGCGGCTGCCGCCCCGCAGACCCATCACGGAAAACAGCTTCACAAGACCCACTTCACCGGTATATGCCGTGTGGACACCGCAGCAGGCGCAGCTGTCGAAACCGGGAATCTCCACGACCCGTACCGGCCACGGCAGGGCCTTCTTGGTGCGGTAAAAGACATGGGGCAGTTCTTCCTCCGTGGGCCACCAGCATTTGACGGGGATATTCTGCCACAGCGCGGCATTGGCTTCCTGCTCAATGGCCGCAAGGTCCTCCGCAGGAACAATACCATCGAAATCGATTTCAATCATCTCGCTGCCCATGTGGAAACCCACGTTGTGGTATCCATAGCGGCGGTGGATGATGCCGGAAACGACGTGTTCACCCGTATGCTGCTGCATCAGGTCAAACCGGCGGTCATAGTCGATATTTCCCTCCACCACGGCACCGGTTTCCAGCGGCGCATCACAAAGATGCACCACTGCTTCGCCCCGTTCCTGCACATCCAGCACAGCCGCGCCGCCCAAAACACCCAGATCGCAGGCCTGTCCGCCACCCTCGGGGTAGAAGGCCGTGGCATCAAGGACAATTTCAAAGCCGCGGTCCGTTTTTTCACAGCTTTCCACCCGGGCTTCAAAGTGCGTCAGGTGGCAATTCTCATAATAGAGCTTTCGTGTCATGGTTATTTCCTCGCATTCCGGTCGTTTTCATCATTGTAACACAGCGCCACCGTCTTTGCAACGACCTTCAAAGCGCACAAAGAAATCACATAAACATTGTAGGAAACGTGGATTTTGCGGGGAATGGTTGCATTATTGACGATTTTGCGTTATACTGATAATAAGATTGAAACGTTTCCAGCATTTGGAGAACCGCCGAGAAAGAAGGCACAGTTTATGACGATCAAAGATCTTTCCGCCCAGACCGGCTACAGTGTCGGCACCATTTCCCGCGTGCTGAACGATCAGCCCAATGTCAGTGAGAAAGCCCGCAAGGCCATTCTGGAAGCAGCCCGCGCCACCGGCTTCCAGTTGAACACCAATGCAAAGCAGCTGAAGCAGCAGCATTCCAATTCCATTCTGGTGCTGGTCAAAGGCACTTCCAACCAGCTTTTCAGCGCGCTCGTGGAAGAGCTTCAGAAGCACATGCGCGATGCCGCCCATCCCTTAACGGTGGATTATCTGGACGAATACCGCAACGAGATGCGCCGCGCCCTGCAGCTTTGTCTGGAGAAAAAGCCCCGGGGCATTCTGTTCCTCGGCGGCAACCGGCAGAATTTTCTGGCGGATTTTGATAAAATCGGAGTCCCCTGTGTACTGGTGACGGACGATGCCGCAGGTATGCCCTTCGAAAACCTAAGCAGCGTTTCCTCCGATGACCGTCTGGCTTCCTGTATGGCCATGGATGCACTGATTGCACAGGGCCACCGCCGCTTTGCCATCATCGGCGGCGACCGTGAGGTTTCCGATACCACCAAGCTTCGTTATGCCGGTTGTCTGGATGCCTTTTCCGCCCACGGCATTAACTTCGACCAGAACAAGGACTACGAAAATGTTCGCTTCTCCTACGAAGGCGGTTACCGCGCCGCCTGTAATCTGCTGGATCGGGGCTGCAGTTTCACCGCGCTTTTTGCCATGTCCGACGTTATGGCCATCGGCGCCATCCGCGCGCTGAATGACCGCGGTCTGAAAGTTCCGGAGGATGTATCCGTCATGGGCTTCGACGGCCTGCAGATGGGTGCATATATGCTCCCCCGTCTTTCCACCGTCTGTCAGGATCCCCGGGAACTGGCCCGCCGCAGTGTGAAAATTCTGCTGGAAAACATTGAAGATGCCCAACCGCCCCGTTATGAAACTGTTCCTGTCCGCATTCAGCTGCGGGAAAGCGTCCGAAAGGTATAAAAATAACCCGACAGAGAAATCTGTCGGGTTTCATAGTTATGTACGGCGCGTCTTGCGGCGCAGATAGCCCTTGCGGTCATAACGGAGCGCCACCACGGTGTTGACACCGATGCAGCCGACTGCCACCGCGCCTGCTTCCCAGGCCAAACAGTAAACCGCGCGCCAAAGCAGGTCCATGGTCTCCAGCTGCGCAAAGCCGCCGCTCACCAGCAGCATCACAATGCCAAGAATCAGACCCAGCGCGCCCCAGACAATACCGGCAAGGCTCTGGGTAAACTGCCATGCTTCGACGCTGCCCATGCCGTAATAGCACCGGTAGCCGAAGTGGTAGTTTGCCTCCTTGGGCGATGCAAAGAAATACAGCAAGCCCATCACCAGCAACATCACCGGTCCGATCAGAACCGCAATGCGCGCAAGAAGGGCCAGCTTGCCGAGGATGGCATCCAGTTCCGGCAAAAGAGATGCCAGCTCAAAGTCATCCATCAGGCTCTTAAAATCATCAATGGTCATGGTTTATTCCTCCAGAAGCGTGCTGATCTCCCGCATGAAGGAATTGACATCCTGGAACCGGCGGTAAACGGAAGCGAAGCGGATATAGGCGACCTCATCCAGCGGCTTCAGCCGTCCCAGAATCATCTCGCCGATTTTATCGGTGCTGATTTCCCGTTCCAGAGAATTCTGAATGGACTGCTCAATCTCCGTGGTGATCTTGTCCAGATCTTCAACATTGACTTTGCGCTTGTCAAAGGCGCGGATCATGGAGTTGAGGATCTTGTTGCGGTCGAAGCTCTGGCGGGAGCCGTTGCGCTTAACCACAATGATGGGCAGGCTCTCCACAATTTCATAGGTGGTGAACCGGCGCTGGCAGGCCATGCACTCACGGCGGCGGCGGATGCTCAGACCGTCTTCAGAGTGACGGGAATCGACGACCTTGCTTTCCTGATCGCCGCAAAAGGGACATTTCATAGAAAATGCACACCCTTTCTGTTGATGATTCTTCATTATAACAGATTTTATTTGTACTGTCCAGATTTTTTTCACCGCATCAAATGTAGAACCCCCATGCCGGTTCCGGCATGGGGGTAATTGCATTAAGAAAGCTGATTTTCGTGGGTGACAACGGAGCTTGCCTGTGCCTGATAGAAATAGTAGTCAATGACATCCTTTGCCACACGGCCCAGAGTAGCACCGTGTGCCGCCTTTTCGCCGAAAACGGCGATGGCGATCTCGGGGTCATCCGCGGGAGCGAAGCAGACGAAGGAACCGTCATCGGAACCCAGACGGCCGGTTTCCGCGGTACCGGTCTTGGCCGCCACTTCCACACTGGTGCCGCGCATGGTGTTACGGGCCGTACCGCTGGGGCCGCTGATGACCTGCTTCATACCCTGCACGATGGTGGAGTAGGTGGCATTGCTCATCTTCATGGTGCTGGCCACGGTGGGCTCATTTTCCAGAATCAGGGTGCGGTAGTCAGCGGCGACCACGCGGTTCAGGAAGGTGGCCTTCATACGCACACCGCGGTTGGCAACGGTAGAAACATACACGCACAGCTGCAGAGGGGTCAGGCGGTTTTCGGACTGGCCGATGGCCGCGTTCATCTTATCGCCGACACCCCAGGATGCCATAGCGCCGGTGTACAGCTTGGCCTTGTTCTCTGCGTTGGCGCGCATACCGACTGCTTCGTCCAGCTCGATGCCGGTCTTTTCACCCAGACCGAAGCCCTTGGCCGCTTCATCCAGCGTTGCACCGCTGATGAACCAGTCAGCCAGATAGTAGAAGAAGTAGTTACAGGAAACTTCCAGTGCCTTCGCCGCATCGATGACACCATGCACACGGCCATAGGCATTCCACAGCAGACATGCGGGAGCGAAGCCCTGGTTCTCGTACTCGCGGTACTTACCCTGGGCATTGACGGTTTCACCGTACTCGAACAGACGGGAAGGCTTGATTCGGCCGCCGCCCAGCTCCATGGCCGCGTACAGGGTAACCATCTTGAAGGAAGAGCCGGGTGCATAGGTGGCATGGAAAGCACGGTTAAAGAGGGGGTCGAAGTCCGCTTCCAGAATCTCGTTGTAATCCTCGTTATAGGTCTGGGGGTTATAAGTGGGATAGGAAGCACAGGCGAGGATCTCGCCGGTCTTGACCTTCATGACCACGACTGCCGCGCCTTCTACGTCACGGCCGGTCTGTTCCTGATTCTTGTCAGTCTTGGAATCCTCCGGATTTTTCAGCCAGTCGATAACGTCCGCCAGCGCATCCTCTGCGATGATCTGCAGGTTGATGTCGATGGTGGTTTCCACGTTGTTGCCCGCATGGGGTTCCTTGCCTTCGTAGTATTCCTGAGAGATGATTGCACCGTTTTTATCGACCGTGTCGCGGCGCAGGCCGTCGACACCGTGCAGATACTGCTCAAAGGCCGCCTCGAAACCGGACTGGCCGATCTGGGCATCCATATAATACTCCTTGCCCACGCCGTCCTTATAAGCCTGATTCACCTTCTGCCACTGCTCATTGGTCATGGCACCCATGGTGCCGAGGATATGAGCCGCATAGGAAGTGTAATATTCACGCACGGTGGACGACTCGACCATCAGGCCGGGGGTATTCAGCTCCAGCAGAGCGGACAGATGCTCGTCGGAAACGTCTTCCATAAAGACATAGCTGGCCAGGTTGACGACACCGCGCAGGTCAAATTCATAACGCAGGCCGATAACCGCACGGGCATCCACATCGGACCATTCCTCCGGGATCTTGTAGCGCTCGCGCATTCTCTGCATCAGCAGCGGCGCAGTGATGTCGGAGTCGATGCTGCGGTCCTGCAGGAATTTCTGGAAATAGCCCTGCCATGCGGTGGTGTATTCGGTCAGGGTGTACTCAAAGGGACGGTCCTTGGTGATGGGGAAGTGGTCCATATAGGTAATGCCCAGTTCCCGGGTCTTGTCGATCAGCTTCATCAAAGACTCGTTGGTGTTATCATAGGATGTGATAACATAGTGGTTGAACACAAGGTCATAACTGGCGCGGTTGCCCACCAGAATATTACCGTTTCGGTCCAGAATGTCACCGCGGGCCGCCTTAACACGGGTCTGGGTGACGTAAACGTCCAGGTTTTCCGTTTTGCCGTCGGTTTCAACGATCTGCAGATTAAAAAGGCGGATGCTGTACAGCGACAGAATGGCCGCAAAAATCAGCAGCAGGGCAATGGCACGGACTTTACTTATTCTCTCCATGATTCTCCTCCGATTTTAGAGATTACGCGCACCAGTGGATACATGGGCAGCATGGCAATACAGGTGAAGGCACCGGTCAGGGCAAAAACACCCACCCGGTCCATAATGGTCAGGCCCTGGAACAGACCGAGGGCAAAGAGCAGCATTTCGTAAAGCATGATGGAAATGCAGGTACACAGGCTCAGGGAACCGAAGCTGCGGTTCCAGTACATCTGCCGGAACAGGCCGATGAAAATATTCAGCACACACAGAATTCCCACACAGACCGGTGTGGGTGCGCTGCCGGAAAACCAGTAAAAGAGTGCTGCGGCCAGCGTGAAGACGCTGCCGTTTTCCAGTCCTTCATAAAGACCCACCAGCAGGATAAAGGCCACGGGCAGGTCGGTGGTGGCACCGGAAATGCGCATCTCGCTCATGATCACGTCCTGAATGACCAGAAGAAGCACACCGGTCATGACGTAAGTGCCCCATTTCAGCAGCGTCATGCGCTGCAGACGGGTCATATACAGCCGTTTTAGAAAATTCGTACCTTTGGGATCCGGTTTGAATTCGTAAGCTGACTGTTTCCTTCTTTTTCTTCTTCGTGTTGCCATAGCGATTACCCCACGCTCACAACGGAACCGCCGATGGGCAGTTCACCCTCCGTCGGTGCCTGCGGAATGGGAGAGGTGGGCTCCACAGCGGACTGGGGTGTGTTGGCAGAACTGCCGCCAACCACGCTGGCGGTATAGCTGGTCAGCACAAAGACCTGCTCCAGACGGCCGAAATCAACGGCGGGGGTCAGCATAGCGAACTTCGCAACACCCGTATCACCGAAGCCGGCGTCCACCACGTAACCCATGATCAGGTCGCGGGGGTACACGGTGGAACCGGAGGTAACCACCTGGTCATTGTTTCGGATAATGGCGGAGGAGGGCAGGTAGTCCATGCGCATCATGTCCTTACGACCGTCGGTATAACCGCCCTTGACCATGCCACTGTAACCGGAAGAGGCGATGGTAGCCGAAACTTCCAGAGAAGAGTCCAGAATCGTCTTGATCACTGCGTAATCGGGGCCCACTTCCACCACCAGGCCCACAACTTCGTGGTTGGCGGTGACGGCACACATATCCTCCGCGATGCCCGCATTGGTACCCTTGTTGATGGTGATGGTGCTGGACCAGTCAGTGGAGCTTTTGGCGATGATATAGCCATCCACCAGCTTGAAGTCCTCACGGGTGGTACTCAGGTCCAGCAGATTGCGCAGACGCTGATTCTCACGCTGATAGGCATCCGCCTGACGGGCATCACTTTCCATCTGGGAAATCTGAGCCTTCAGGGCTTCGTTTTCCGCTGCCAGGGTTTCGTAGTTGAACATGTAGCTGTAAAACTGCTCGGCAGAGTTGGTCAGTGACTGGGCGCCGTAGCGGAAGGGGGCAAGGAAACCCTCCACCATCATATCCGGCAGGGTGTGGCCCGTTGCGTTGCTGAGGATTGCAAGACCTGCGCTCAGCAGAATTGCAACAATCAGCACGACCCGGAGCCGGGTACTGAATAAATGTCTCATAGCATATCTCCCATCAAATCCGGGGCCATTTCCCGCAGCACCTGTCCCAAACGGCACACCGGAAGTCCCATCACATTGTAATAATCGCCCACCATATGGGTGCAGAACAGCGCCGCACCGCCCTGAATACCGTAGCTGCCGGCCTTATCCATGGGCTCGCCGGTGGCAACGTAGGCGCGAATTTCTTTTTCAGTCAATTCCCGGAAGTGAATATCCGTCACTTCGGTAAAGGTTCTGACCGTTTCGCCGCGTTTTACGGTCACACCGGTCATGACCTGATGATCCCGTCCGGACAGCAGCTGCAGCATGGAAACCGCATCTTCTTCGCTGCGGGGCTTGCCCAATACCTTTCCTTCGCATACCACGATGGTATCGGCCGCCACCACCACATCGGCGGATGCAGTCTGCAGCGCCGCAGCCTTCAGGCCGCTGACCCGTGCCACCTCATCAAAGGGTGTTTTTTCGGGATTCATTGTTTCGTCGATATCCGCCACGCGGATTTCAAAAGGAATGTGGAAAAGTCCCAGCAATTCCTTCCGCCGCGGCGACGCGGAGGCTAAAATTAGATTCATAGTAACACCTTTCGCTGAAAACGGAATGAAGAATGCAGAATGCAAAATGCAGAATTATTTCCTCGCATTGCTTGTCCTGCATATGGACACCAAAATTCCCAGCAACTCCTGTATATCGTCATTAATACTTTCGTACTGCTCTGTGGATAAATACTGTGTCCTGTAAAGTAGTTTCAGCCAATACTCTGTTTCATTTGCTTCTTTCAACGCAATACTCATCTTTGCAGAAAAATCCGCTTTACTTTGACCTCGCTGCGCTTCCGCAACATTCGCACCAATGCTTGTTCCGCAACGAAGCAACTGCTTCGACATGATATATTCTTTATGTTCTCTCGTCAGATACTTTCTTAAATTTACAATTCTGACTGCAAAATCCAGACTTTTTTCAATAATAACATTCTCTTTCATGCCGCTTCTCATTCTGCATTCTGCATTCTTCATTTTGCATTTAATCAAGTCCTCTCAGGTACAGGCCTCTGGTGCAGGCACCGGGGTCAAAGGGATTGGGATGGACATAATCGGAAAGGACTCTGTCCACTTCCTGATTATTTTCGGTGGTAAAGTAAACGCGGGTCGCCCAGACACCGATTCGGGTCAGGTCTTCCTGACGGTCCAGCCAGCTGAGCTTCTTGCCGTTGAGCAGCATGCTGCGGCAGGAATTGCCGTCCTTGATCACGGGGAATTCCGCGCCGGTCTTGTCGGTCAGCTTCATGGGGCCCAAATGGCAGTTGCATTCGCCGTTGCGGTTCTTGATCAGGCAGTGTTCCGTCACCATCAGAGGCAGACGGCCGTAGATCAGAATCTCACAGGGGATCAGCTTGCTCACATCGCGGATCTGGGGCATGGTCATTTCAAAGCTCAGTGTCGCGCTGGCAAAATCCAGCTTTTTCAGCACGTTCAGGGAGCCGGAATTGTAAATATTCAGGCCGTAATCGCCGTGGATGCGCATACCGGCTTCCCGGGCGCTCAGCAGCAGGCCCAGATTGCCAACCAGCACATCCTTGATACCCAGTTCCCGAATCCGGACCATATCGTCCGTCAGCTTGCGGATTTCCTTATCGTGGGCGATGCGGGGCAGCACCGCAGCCACTGCGCCGCGCTTAGCCAGTGTCTGACACAGCTCGGCATCGGCGGCGAGAATGTGAATGGGAACATACAGCATGACCGTTTCCAGCTTCAGCAGCTTGTTCGTCAGCTGGTCCCGAGAGGTGACCTGCACGCTCAGACCCGGCATGCCCTTGGGGCCGGGAACATCCGGAATGCGGCGCATTTTGCCCAGCTCCGGCTGCTCCTGACGGGCGCGCAGCGCCGTCAGTTGGTTCAGCGCGTCACGGCGCATGGCATTGATGGCGGCGGCGGAAAGCATCAGACCCGGCTCCACCTGCGTGCGCACCTCCGTGCAGCGGTAGGGGGTGCCGCCGGTCTTGCTGAGTCGCTGTGCCAGTGCGGAAGGCTCCAGCGGGTGGTTGATGGCGGCTTCCGGAATGGCACCGGCAACGGTGCAGGAGATGCCGTCTTCATCGGTAATGGTCAGGCTGCTGCCGGTTCTGGCAACAACAGCGCGGAAAGAGATATCCACCAGCGGGTTTTCCACACCTTCATAGGTCTGGCGGGCGCCCTGCAGCCACTGCTTGTCCTCTTTCTCTTCCCGGCGGATGCCGAACATGTCGCGATCCACCTTTCCGGTATAATAGCCGTCGGTAAAGCCTTCCCGGTTGAAAGCGGTCATCAGGTCCTTCTTCATATCGCGGGTGACGATGCCTTCGTCGATGGCGCGGCGGTAAACGGAGGTGACCGTTGCCACATACTCCGCCCGCTTCATGCGGCCTTCCAGCTTCAGGGAGACCACACCCATGCCCTCCAGCTCCCGCACATAACGCACCAGGCAGTTGTCCTTCAGGCTCAGGGGATACTTATTTTCCCAGCGGCCGTAGCCGTAGCTCTGACGGCAGGGCTGGGCGCAGCGGCCGCGGTTGCCGGAACGTCCGCCGATGACGGAGGACATATAGCACTGGCCGGAATAGCTCATACAAAGGGCACCGTGGCCGAATACTTCGATCTCCACGGGGGAATGTTCGCAGATATAGCGAATCTCGTCGCGGTTCAGCTCGCGGCTGAGAACCACACGGCTCATGCCCATGGCGGCGCAAAGCATGACACCGCTGAGGCTGTGGACCGTCAGCTGGGTGGAGCCGTGGACATCAATTTTCGGCGCGATCTGACGGCACAGCTGTACCACGCTCAAATCCTGCACAATAAACGCATCCACACCGACCGTAGCCGCATGGCGGATCAGTTCCACCACATCGGGCATTTCACGGTCGGAAACCAGTGTATTCAGTGTCAGATGCACCTTCACACCGCGCACGTGGCAGTATTTTACCGCTTCGGCCAGGGTCTGAGGTGTAAAATTTTTCGCGCTCTGGCGGGCATTGAAACTGCCGCAGCCCAGATATACCGCGTCAGCACCGTTTTGAACGGCAGCTTTCAAGGCTTCCATAGAGCCGGCGGGCGCCAGTAATTCCAACATAAGCATTCTCTCTCCATTATGATATACTTGCATACACTATATCATAATGTAATGTGAAATTCTACCCTTTAAGAAACAATTCATGAAAATTTAAGATGCTCTGTGTGTATTTCAAATTTCAGCTCTGCATAAGAATCTCTATGCTGCTGTGCAGCAAGAGCTTCTAAAGTTTGTCGGCGAGGGCCGACGGCCAATGCGTGCCTGTCTGGCCGGCAATAATCGATACACCTTTGGGCCCACCCGATTCGTTACTGCGGTGTAAATTTCAGTTTGTCGCGTAGTTGCACCGCACCGCCGGATATGTCATTCCGAGGAGGGGCAAAGCCCCGACGTGGGAATCTCCAGCACCGCAGTACGAAGAAATACCAACCGATTAACATCGAATATCCAGAATTTTCAATGTTAATCGGATGTTTCCGCATCGGTCTGCGAAGCAGGAGATTGCCACGTCGCTAACGCTCCTCGCAATGACGGTGGTAGTTGGCAGCTGTCAGCGAATAACCAACAGCACGATAAACATCAATTTACAACTCCCGACGAAAACGGCGCGGTGCATATCACACCGCGCCGGATCATTCTTACAGGGGAGCTTGTTTGATTTTGGAAAATCTGCGGGGAAAACGGGGCGGGGTCGGCTGCACCTTGCGCAGCACGATGACGGAATGGATCGCGCCGTCAATGTCGTAATCGCGTACTTCCTCCAGCTTCAGTCCCAGCTTGAAAATGGCATTTTTCGCCTCTTCCAGTTCTTCCCGGGCCGCGCTGCCCTTCATGGCCAGCACCGCACCGCCGACACGGACGTAAGGTGCCGTCAGTTCTAGCAGCACATTCAGCCGCGCAACCGCCCGGCTGGTGGCATAGTCATAGGTTTCGCGGCACTTGGTCACTTCCTCTTCCGCACGGGCCGTGACGCAGCGGGCATTGGAAACCTCCAGCTGGGGCAGCACCGTTTCCAGCCAGTTCATGCGCTTGGCAAGGCTGTCCAGCAGGGTGATCTTCGCTTCGGGGCAGGCGATGGCCAGCGGCACACCGGGGAAACCTGCGCCGCAGCCCACATCGATCAGGGTCTTACCCTTCAGATCCGCCGTAGCCAGCACCGTCAAAGAATCCAGCAAGTGGAGCTTCGCTACAGGCGCATCCTCCGTAATGCCGGTCAGGTTCATCACTTCATTCTGCTTGACCATGGCTGCGCCGAAGGCACAGAGTTTTTCACAACGTGCTTCATCCAGCGTCAGGTTCAGGGAAGGCAGGCCTTCCTGCAAGGTTTTCTGCATCAGATTCATCAACCGACACCTCCCACATTAGGCTGGGTGGGCTGGGGATCCTTGGCATTGACAATGCCGCTGAGATCCACCTGATTCTCATCATAGGGATCGAACTTCTTCTCCTGCTGGGTGATGGTGGGCAGGATTTCCTTCTGATAATGCCAGCTGACCAGAAGATCCGTCACTTCGCCGTAGGAGCGGACACCGGCACTGTCACCGCTGGCCCGCAGATACGTGTCATTTGCCGTATCGGCAACCTTGGTGCCGACCTCACTCTTGCGGGAGGAGAACAGCCGGTTATAGGCATCCATATCATGCTTCAGTGCTTCATTGACCTCGCTGGCCACGCGGGCAGCAGCGGAGGATGCTTCGATGGTATTGGCTCCCATCAAAGAATTGTAGCAGTAGAGGTAGGCCATAAAGTAGCCGGAATACTGGTACTGCACATCTTCATTGGCCGTGGAAGCCAGAAATCCTGCAAAATTGGCATCCCGCTCGGTGGCGATGCTCATGCGGTGGGCCATTTCATGGCACATGGTAAAGGGAATGGAAACCGCGGGAATCTGGGGGTTGACCGCCGCTTCGCCGGTGATGCCCATGGTCACACCGGTGATGCCCATGGAAGTGTACATATCCGACCAGCCCAGTTCCTTCACCGGCAGGGTGGAGCCGGCGAAAACAGGGTAGGAGTGCTTGTAGACCAGATTATGGAAGCCGTTTTCCGCCTTGACCGCCAGCGTGTCGAAATCATCAAAAGCCACGTCGCCGTTCGCGTCGCGCTTGACCTGCTGGGCCAGGAAATTGGCCTTATTGCGGTAGTAGATAGCCGCATCCGTCAGTTCTTCCACACCGTACTGGCGCATTTCCAGACGGATGTCATCTGCCAGAGGGCCTGCATGGTAGTTCAGGCCAAAAACCAGTGTGTTCAGAAAATAAATTGCTGCCGCAGCCGTCAGCACCCAGCCCAGCCAGCGGACGGGATTCCATTTCATCACGATCATCAGCACGATGCTGGCGATCAGGCCGATGCCCAGCACCAGCGCGCCCACCTGCCACAGGCAGAAATCGACACCGGAAGACCACTGCGCCAATGCATTCTGCAGTGTTCGGGTCACATAGGGGTAGACCATGTCCACCAGCTCACCAAAATTCTCAGCCAGCCGCTGCAGCGCCCAGGTAATGGCGGCGATGATGCCGGCGGTGAGAAAACCTGTCCAATATTTCAAAGGAACTCTCCTCCTCATACACATATAAAAGCATATAGCTTGTAATATTATAACACATTGCGCATGGAAGGTACAGTCCCTAAATTTTTAATTTTTTGTTATGGGTACCACTTTTTGCCGGAAAAGGTAAAAAGTCAGGTAAAATATCATGTTTTTTCCAAAATAATGCTTGACTTTTCAAATAGAACTCAATATAATAAACTGGTCTGCGAATGCGGACAACTCTTTGCTCCCGGCGAGACCGGGGGCCATTCAGACCATAAGGAGGTGCAATCAACATGGCTAAGATCACCGGTAAGTATGAGGTGCTCTACATCATCGACCCCGCACAGGGCGAGGAGGGCATCGCAGCACTCGTGGAAAAGTTCAAGGCAATGGTGGAGGCGGAGGGTACTCTGTCTAACATCGATGAGTGGGGCAAGCGTCGCCTGGCTTACGAAATCGACGACAAGACCGAAGGCTACTACGTTCTGATGAACATGGAAACCAAGCCCGAGTTCCCCGCTGAGCTGGAACGTGTGATGAAGATCACCGAAGGCGTTATGCGCGTTCTGACCACCGTCGTGGAGGAGTAATTTTATGCTCAACCACATCACCATCATGGGTCGTCTGACCCGTGACCCCGAACTTCGCCGTACCGGCAGCGGCGTTGCCGTTGCCAGCTTTACCGTGGCTGTCGACCGTGACTTCGGCGGCAGAGACGGCGGCGAAAAGGAAACCGATTTCATCGACTGCGTGGCTTGGCGTCAGACCGGCGAGTTTGTCTCCAAGTATTTCACCAAGGGCCGTATGATCGTGGTTTCCGGCCGGCTGCAGATCCGCAGCTGGACCGACAAGGACGGCAACAAGCGCCGCACCGCTGAAGTCGTGGCAGACAACTGCTATTTCGGCGACAGCAAGCGTGACGACCAGGGCGGTTCTTCCTACGGTGGCAACACCTACGGCGGAAACTCCTATGGCAGCGCATACAGTGCGCCTTCCGGCAATTACGGCGGTTACTCCGCTCCTGCCGGCGCTCCCGCATCCGATTTTCCTGTTCTGGATGATGACGATGCACAGCTGCCCTTTTAACGGGGACTGACTCGAAAACATCTTCCCGGCGAACAGCGGTTCTTTCGCCGCAGTGCTTCATTTTGAAGCCTTGAAATACACAAAGTATTCCTTCGGTTTCAAAAATTGCCCTGTAGCAAAATTCCTCGCTGTTCATCCGTAAATCTGTTTTCATCAGCAGTCCAAACTGAACTTTTTTACGAATCTTACAAGGAGGGAATTCTCATGGCTAACGAACAGCGTATGCGTCCCCGCAAGCGCAAGAAGGTTTGTGCTTTCTGCGTTGACAAGGTGACCGCTATCGACTACAAGGACACCGGCAAGCTGCGCCGTTACCTGTCCGAGCGTGGCAAGATCCTGCCCCGCCGTACCACCGGTACCTGTGCTGCCCACCAGCGTGACCTGACCACCGCTATCAAGCGCGCTCGTCAGATCGCTCTGCTGCCCTACGTCGCAGAATAATTGATTGAACCAAACGGCGTGATCTTCGGATCATGCCGTTTTTTCATACCCTTTTATGAGGAATAAATTTCAGTTTGTCGTGCAGTTGGATAGGAGCCTTGCCCCCCGCGCTTGCGAGGGGGGTGGCCGAGTGGAAACGAGGCCGGGGGGAGAAAAATACAACTCCCCCAGTCAAAATAGTCCCGTTGGGCCTATTTTGCCAGCC